>NZ_JAENIO010000020.1 GCF_016595415.1 Roseibacillus ishigakijimensis | reverse complement strand
TTTAGTCCTGATCCGCGGCACCTCAAAAGAGACCGACGAACCCGCAAATCCCCCATAGAATCAGGCCTCACAGCCTTAACCTGACGCGAATGACCGGGAGGTCAAAGGCGACCATTAGCCAGCCCATTTTGTAGTGGTTCGGGTCCATGGTTTGTAGTCTCCGGTCTGACCGCTCACGAGGGCTTTGCGAAAGGAACGCATGACACCCTCGATAACGCCCCGCACATCCAGAGTGAGGTCGAAGTAATCGACCTTCTCCAAGGGGAAGCCCGTGACCCATTTCTTAAAGGCGCGGTCCACTTCCCAGGTAAAGTCTTCGCGGGGATTCTCCCGCACCCACTGGGCCACGCGGGCGTCGACACAGGGGCGGAAGGGCTCCATGAGGTCGTAAGCGAGCGGGGTGGAGTGCTCGCGGGTGACGTGGCTGATGCCAAAGGTGGGGTCGATGCCGATCGCAAAGAGGTTTTGCAGCACGGTCGAGAGGAGGATGGCGTAGCCAAAGTTGAGGAGGGGATTGGGGCCACCTTCATTGCGTCCTCGCCGGAAGTCGTCGGTCTCGGCGACATTGTCGGCGTAGATGCGCCAAAAGAGGCGGGCAGTCTCCGCTTCTTTCGTCTTGGCCCGGCCCCGGGCGAGGAGGGCCATTTTTTCCAGCCTTCTGTCCTCGCTCGCCAGTTCGCGGGCGAGCGAAAGCTGGTTCTGGCATTTGGCATCGATGGTTTTCCTCCAGAGGCGTTCGCGAGTTTGGGCTTTCAGGACCACTTGGGCGCGGGTCAAGAGGGTGTCAGTCGCTCGGTTGGCGGGCAGGACGAGGGAGGCGGGTTTGAAGTTCTCGCAAATGACGAGCCCGACGCCGTTCTTGGCCGCTTCTAGCAGGAGTTTGGAATGGATGGAGGCGGAGAAGGAGGTGATGACAATGGCCGCCACGTCCTCGATGGGGAGGGATTTGGTCCCTTCATCAGTCTTGCAGGTGAGCTGCCCGTCCTTGCAGCTTAGCGAGCAAGAGGGGGCATCAATGCTGACGATGTGGTAGGACATGAATCCGAAGGTCTTGGCATACGACAAGAATGCGTGGTATTAGTGAGGGACCCCGCAATAAGACTGAGGTAAAATTTCTAAATACTTCCCTTCATCTGGTTTGTGGAGTTGGCCGTATGGCCTTTCTCTCCAAACATGAATGCCTTTTCGATTGCGCTTTTTAGATTTGCCGTTTTCGAGTTTGACCGTTTCCTTCATGGAGACGAGCCAAGGTTTTATCAAATCGATTTTATGGTCGGTTTCTTGTATACTAGCGACGGCCCAGATCCCATCTCGGTTTTTGTGGCCTATAAGACGAATGAGCATGCCGTTTCTTAATATTCGAGGCATCTGTCCTCCGTTTTTCTTTTGCAGCTCTTCAAGGGATTTTTGGACTGCGTGGAATGCAACAATCATAGGTTCTGGTTCGAGCGCTAGGCCGTAATTTGAGTCAATAATCAGAGCCCCTGAAATTGCTTTCAGCTTTCCAGACTGACTCTTGGGTTTTGGCCCGATAAGCTTTGAAGAACGAAGCCATTGTTTGAGTTCCCCCTTGCCATTCGGGTTTGGAAAATTCTCTGAACGGTTGCGGCTGTTGTCCTGATTGAGGTTTTTCTTCCCAGAGTCGTTGATGAAAGACTTATTCTTAAGTCGATAACGACTATTTTTTGCATCGAAGGCAACTACCCCCCACGTCGTTTGTTTTGTCCTTGAACCTGAGCGGTTCGAAGGGATGTGCTGGGCGACGCGAGATTCGGCCAGACGGGCGACGAGCTGGTTTTTCACTTCAGCGGGAAGATCTTGGAGGTAGGCGCGGGTGCGCTCGTTGCCGTTGTTGTCGAGCTTGTTGCAGAAGTTGTAGAGTTTTGTTCTTTCCAAGAGCTTCAGGTCGCTTTCGCTCTTGTTGCGGTTGGCAACCGCTCGCCAGAGCTTTCCGGTGATGTTTTCACCATTCTGGGTGAGGGGAAAGTAATGGGCGATGTAGGCAAGGGTGGCGGCATCAATGGCGTGGTGAAGATGGGTGAGGCTGCGGATGTCTTCCTTGGGTTTGACTTCCCTTCGGAGGATAGCATGGCAGTCTGGACAGGTGGCCTTGGAGACTTCGGGAGCGGGCCAGGTCAGGGGGGCTTCGCATTCGTCATTGGGGCAGGAGAAGGCGTCGGATGGGAGTGAGGTCGTTGTCTTGCCCTTCGACTTTTTTTCAATGAGTTCTGCTTTTTCGAAGGTGAGGTGGTCTCGTGCGGTGTCGAATTCAAATTCCCTTGTGCGATGGTCATAGGCTTGCATCCAGCGGAGGGCCTCCCGGCCACAGACGCTGGGGTCGCCAAGGGTGCCGAGGAGATTCCACGCCTTTCGAATCTCGCTAGTGGCAATACCGGGAATGACGAAGGATTTGGCGGCGGGGAGTTGTTTCTTGAGACCTCGAAGGGCGAGCTTGATAAGGTGGGAGGACTGGGTGAGCGCTCCCTCGGTAAACCCTTGCTCGCGTTCTTCGAAATTCTCTACTAAAAGTTGTTTTCTCCTAAGATGGCAACGGACAGCGTCATCGTGGTGAGGGAATCTTTTACTTGGCCAGAAATTTTGTTTTGATGGTTTTCTAGCATCGCCATGTGCTTTCGAGGCGGCTTCATATTTTTTCCATGTCGTTATAGAAAGTCGCTCCATGCCCGGAACCTCTTTGCCTTGTTCTTGCGCAACGAACTGCGCGCCCGTTCGCTTTTTTTTCATCTCGTTTACTTGGGGCCAAGTTAAAACTAAGGCGTGCAAGGCATTCGTTCGCTGCTGTGAGTAGGGTATGATATGCTCCTTCTCGAGATTGGTAAGGTCGTTGACGCAGTAAGGCTCTTCCGTGAAAGGACACTTCCAGCCCATATCCATAGCGATGCGACATTTACGAATAAGGCCTCCAGTAATAGGGAGGTGAGGTGCGTTTTCTTCGAGGTAGTTTACCGCAGAGGTAAAATCTTTAAGTCGTTGAGTAAGTTCTGCTGCTTTTTGCTTCGCCGTCATCCCGGACATTTCTTTGAGCTCCCGGGCGACTTCCACCACGACTTGGGTGACGTGCTCCGGCTTTCCTTCTGCGAACTCCTTGATTAACTCCTTCACCAAGCGCTCAAGGATGAGCAGGCGGTGGCGAACGAGGTGATTATTGGTCAGATGATCGAGGGGGCGTTCGGCGAGGAGTTCATTGACCCGAGAGTTGGGTTCAAGGGTCGGGTAGAGCACTCCATCAGTCGCCTTCTTGTTGCCATGGGTATCCTCATCGTCTTTGGCACTGCGGGTGGGGTCGAAGCCCTCTTTGACTTCTTCCACCACTTTCGTGAGCACCTTGCGCGAATAGGCGGCCCGGCCTGTGAGGCCGTCGGGTCCGGCTTTCTTCTTGGCCAGGTAGGTCTGTAGGTCGGGGAAAGACTTCTTCCCTTTGGCTGTTTGGGTTTCCTTTGCGAATTGTTTTTTAATGGTCTCGGTAAGAGTTGGATCGTCTTTGGAAAGGGCGAGAATCTGCTTGAGACTGACTTTTCGTCCTTTTTCCCACTCGGTCTGAAGGAGTTGCCGGGTGTCCTCGGGGATGGCGGGCCAAAAGGGGTAGAGAGTGGCTTGGGAGCTTTCACAGGCTTTGCGCATCTCATTAGCGGCAGGGTCCAAGGTCAGGGCGTCTTCGGCATCAGGATGGAGCTTGAAGTAGCTGTCCAAGTTGGTCTCTCCGCCGGGTTGGTAGCTCTCGATCACGTTCCCGATTTCGGTGGCTGTCAGTCGGCCTCGCTTTCTTGCGCTGTCGAAGAGAGTGTTGCGCAAGTCTTTCGGTAGCGGCTTTCCGTCCAATCTGATATTGGCCAGGATACGGGCGAACCGGTATTCCAAGAACTCACGGCTCTTTTTGGCGGGCACTTTGGAGTCTCGCTCGGCAATTCGTTTGGCTTCCTTTTTCTCGGTGCCCTTTGCGAGCTCCCGGTCATAAATCTCCGCCCAAGTGATGGGGCAGCGTGAAATGATACGGTTGTCGAAGCGGGGCACGAGCTGACCAAAGAGAAGGCCGCCGTGGTAGCGCTTGGGCAATTTGATGTCCCAATCTTTGAGTTGGGCGAGTTCTCCAGGTCCAAGCTTGTCAGAGGTGAGGATAAATTTTTTAGCCTCTGGCGAGAGGAGGTCGGTCTTCTCAAGAATTTGGGCCACTTCTCTTTCGACAATCCGGCGGGGATAGGCGGTGTTGAGGGTTTTGTAAGGGAATTGGGAGGATGTTTTACGAGCGGGGTTTTGGGGGTCAATTTCGAGGAGGGCGCAGATGGTGTGGGCCATTGTGGAGGTGCCCTTTTCATCCATCCACTTGCGGGCTTCAGCTTCTTTCTCAGTATCTTCGTCGTTATCTTCTTGGCGCGCCCAACGAGAGTTTCCGTCATAGCCCCGGTTGTGGGCATACCAGCGCAAGACCTGCCAGAGTTCAGATTGGTTGAGAACATGAGTTCCTTCCAAAGTAGCGGCGGCCAGAAGAAAGGGCGGCCATTTCCCTTTCCATTGTTCGGAAGTTTGCGGGAGGTCGAGGGCGTGAACGGGAAATCCTTGTTTGACTAGGAATCTCTTAAGTCGAAAGATGCGCTGTCTGGTTGAGCGGATATGGCGACGGGTGCGCCGAAGCCCTCTTCGTTGGGAGGCCAGGCAATCGTCGGCGGGGAAGGTGACTACTCCGGTTCCCAAGATGTCGGGATTCTGCTGGGTATTGGAGGCAAGGACACACCAACCTAGGGATGAGTGTCCGATGTCAAAAGTGAAGGTGAGGGGAGGCATGGTGTTAAGCTAGCAGATGGAGAAAGATAGGGGAGAATTCTTTTCAAAAAGGTCTTGCGTGTATGATCCGGGTTGATAACTTCCCTTTGTCTTTTTGGAATCAAGACAAAGTTTGAAACGCAAGTCGGCTCACTGCTCTGCACACCGTTCAAGAAAAGCGTTTTTATGAAGGCCGCCCGACGGGGTGGCCTTCTTTTTTTCTTCATTGTTCTTAAATAAACTCGAAGAATGACCTAATCCGTTCTTTTTCTAGCCATTGCAGAGCGTTGAGACGCCATTGCAGAGCATTGAGACGCTATTGCAGAGCATTGAGACGCTATTGCAGAGCATTGAGCGGCCGTTGCAGAGCATTGAGCGGCCGTTGCAGAGCATTGAGACGCCGTTGCAGAGCATTGAGTGGCCGTTGCAGAGCATTGAGCGGCCGTTGCAGGACGTTGAGGGGCTATTGCAGGACGTTGAGGGGCGGTTGCAGGGGATTGGGAGGCAGGTGGGACGCCTGCGCTCTTTGTTTCCGCGCCGGGAGGGGGAGGGTCACTCGCTTGCCTGGGCGGGTGCAGGGGTCCACCAGTCGTTGAGGCCTTGCCGGAGGCTCTCCACGAGGTCGGGGTGTTCGCTGGCGAGGTTGTGGCGCTCGTGGGGGTCGTTGAGGAGGTGGTAGAGCTGGGGTTCCCCTGCGGGATCGGCGGGGGGATGGGGGAGGAGGAGCTTCCAGGGGCCACGGAGGTGGTAGCGGGCCTCGAGGTTGCGGGCAGGGTGAGCGAAGTCGCGGATGTCGTGACTGTAGTCGGCCCCGAAGAGGCTCTGGCGGCTGGTGACGGCGGCGCGGTCGGTGAGGTTGATGCCGGGGAGGCCAGCGGGGAGGGGGAGATCGCAGAGGGCGGCGGCGGTGGGCCAGAGGTCGAGGTTGCTGGCGAGGTGCTCGTCGTCGCGGAGGGGCTGGAGGTGGCCTGGCCAGGAGAGGAGGATGGGGGTGCGGATGCCGCCTTCGTAGATGGTTTGCTTGGAGCGCGGGGCGTAGAGGTTGCGGTCGGCGGGGTCTTGGATCCAGCCATTGTCGCAGGTGTAGAGGATAAGGGTGTTGTCCAGTTGACCGCTCTCCTCAAGGTGGGCGAGGAGCTCGCCGATGGTTTGGTCGAGCCATTCGCAGCAGGCCCAATAGGCGGCGATGTTTTCGTTGTCGGTCTTTTGCAGGTATTTGGCGAGGAGGTCGGCGGGGGGATTGTGCGGGGTGTGGGGGAGGAAGACGCCATACCAGACGAACCAGGGGGTGTCGGGCGAGGAGGTGGTGAAGTCCTTGATGGGTTGCAGGCCCTGGCGGCCGATGGCGAGTCCGGCGTCGCCGTGGCGTCCTCCCCGGGCGGGGTCGCCGTGGGTCATGCCAGCGGTGAAGCCGCCGTCGGCTACGGGGTCGCCTTCCCACCATTTGCCAGTCTGCAGGGTGCGGTAGCCACTCTCGCGGAGGGATTGAATCCAGTTGGGCTGTTGGCGGTAGTGGGCGATGAGCTCGCGGTAGCGCTGGCCGAAGTCGGGGTCGCGCCGGCCGGCGAGGGCCTTGAGATCGGGGCGGGGGGGGAGGAGGTCGTTGCCGGTGATGCGGTGCTCGTGAGGATGGCGGCCGGTGAGGATGCTGGCGAGGGAGGGGCGGCAGAGGGGGACGGGGCTGTAGCCACGGGTGAAGGTGAGGCTGCGGGCAGCGAGGGCATCGAGGTGGGGGGTCTCGATGTGGAGATGGCCCATGAAGCCGTAGTCGCCCCAGGCCTGGTCGTCGGAGAGGAGGAAGAGGATATTGGGCCGCTGCCGGGCGGCGAGAGGGAGGAGACAGGCGAGGAGGATGAGGAGAGGCTTCATGGCTGAAACCTGACCTACGCGGCGGGGGCGGGGACTTCTTTCGCGTGCTTAGCTGCGGAAGAGGGCGCGGCTTTTCCAAGTGTAGTTGAAGCCGGAGAGGGCGGTGAGGGCGAGGGCGCCGTAGAGGGAGAGGGGGAGGAGCCAGCCGTCGGGCGAGGTGAGGGCGTGGAAGGGGTTGCCGGGGGAGTCCTCGACGAGGAGCCAGATGAGGGCGCTGATGCAGAAGGTGAGCTGGAAGGTGGTCTTCCATTTGCCGAGATTGTCGGCGGGGATGACGGTGCCTTGCTCGATGGCGATCTGGCGCAGGCCGGTGACGAGGAATTCGCGGGCGATGATCACGCAGGTGACCCAGACGGGGCAGAGGCCGTCGGCGGTGAGGTGGACGAAGGCGGCGGCGACGAGGATCTTGTCGGCAAGGGGGTCGAGGAGTTTGCCGAGGGAGGTGACGAGGTTGAGCTTCCGGGCGAGGTAGCCATCGAGGAAGTCGGAGAAGGCGGCGAGGAGGAAAGCGGCGAGGGCGATGGCATTGCCGAGGGTGGTGTAGAAGGAGACCGCGATGACGAAGACGGCCGTCAGGACGAGGCGGGCGATGGTGATGGCGTTGGGAAGATTCACGACAAGCGGAATTGAACGTCATGCGGGGGGAAAAGCGACCGTTTTTTCCCGGGGGGAGGGGTTTTCTGCCGCTGTTCCGGGGAGAGGGTGGAGGAGGGGCGTGGGACGGGGAGCGGGGTGGGACGAGTGAGGGCAAGTGCTTGTCTGGAAAGGGATGGCCGGGGGGAGCGGAATTTTTGAATCATCCTTGGTCTTAAGACTAGGCAAAGGGGGGGCGGGCGTGGAAGACTCCCGCGCCGAAGCGGGGGTGTGACATGAGGTTGCGGCCTGCCGCTCTCCCCCCGAGTTATGGAATTTCGTCCCAATGTCGCTTTGTTGCTTGTGCGAGAAGACGGTCGCTTGCTGATCTGCGAGCGTATCAAGGTCAAAGGTGCCTGGCAGTTCCCGCAAGGGGGAGTGGATGAGGGGGAGACCCTGGAGGAGGCGCTCAAGCGCGAGGTGGAGGAGGAGATTGGTCTTTTGCCCCAGAGCTATGACATCCTGGAGATGCGGGGAGGCTACCGTTATCTCTACCCGCCTTCGGTAAAGAAGCGGAAGCGCAAGGGGTGGTTCGACGGGCAGGAGCAGACCTACTATCGCTGCCTCCTGCACGATGTGGAGGCGAAGATTGATATCCAGCGGAAGCCGCGTGAATTCCGTCAATACAAGTGGATCAAGCCTGCAGACTTCAAGCTCACCTGGCTTCCGGAATTCAAGCGGGAGGTCTACCGCAAGGTGATGTGGGACTTCTTCGAGGTGAAGCTCTAGTCTGTCTTTTTACCCAGCCATTGCTGGAGGGTGCGGGCATCGCGCTCGATGAGGGGCCAGGCCTGGGAGGCGACCTCGCGAGGGTAGATGGAGTGCTTGGCCCACTCGATGTGGAGGCTCAGGGGCAGGCCGTCGTAGTGGCGGTGGACGTGGTCGAAGAGCTCGCGGGTGACGAAGCCAGTGCCGAGCGGGGTGCTGGCGAGCTTTTCGTTGTGCTCTCCCTCCCAGCGAGCGTCCTTGATGTAGAGGGCGCGCACGTGGTCGCGGACGAGCTCCTCGGAGAGCTGCCAAGAGAGGCCGGTATCGGTGCGGGCGTGGCGGAGATCGTAGGCGATGGCGAAGTGTGCGGGGTCGAGGCCTTCGAAGATGAGGGCGGCATCCCAGTGGAGGGCCCCGGCGAGGCGGGAGCCGGAGTGGAGCTGGTAGTAGGCCTGCATGCCGAGTTCGGCATTGAGCTCGGCGAGCTTGCTGGCCTGGATGTGGAAGTCGCGGGCCTGGGCCAGGAGGTTCTGGCCCTGCTGGTAGCGGTAGTAATCGGTGCGGTAGCGGGTGATGCCATTGTCGCGCAGCACCTTGAGGAAGTCGCGGGCCTGTTCGTCGGGCTGCAGGACGTGGGTGGCAGCGATGACGGTCTCCAGCCCGGCGGCGGAGAGGGCTTTCATCATGCCCGGCACCTGGGCGGCGGCGTCGCCGGGCTCGATGTGGCCTCCACGGCGGATGGTGGCCTCCAGCCCGTGCAGGCCCATGGCCGCGACCTTGTCGGCAATCTCCTCGTAGGAGAGGTTTTGCACTGGTTTTTCAAAGAGCACGGTGGGCCATTGGTCCGGGGAGGGGGGCTCGTCTTCGGCAGAGCTCAAGCCGCCCAAGAGGCAGGCGGCCCCGGCTTGTTGGAGAAAGTGGCGTCGCGAAATCATCGCTGACTAACAGAGCGGAAGGAGGAGGGGAGGTCAAAGAAAATGGC
This sequence comes from Roseibacillus ishigakijimensis, assembly GCF_016595415.1. Taxonomy (GTDB): domain Bacteria; phylum Verrucomicrobiota; class Verrucomicrobiia; order Verrucomicrobiales; family Akkermansiaceae; genus Roseibacillus; species Roseibacillus ishigakijimensis. The sequence goes on along the minus strand of NZ_JAENIO010000020.1, from coordinate 62,203 downwards.
GTCGAACCTGTTGCCGGAGAGGAAAGGCGACTCAACGAATGCTTGCCTCATGGTCTCAGCAAGGCAGACTCTCCGCATCATGCCTGCCTCAGGAGCTGAAGAACGCTATCGCCACAAGCCGGGAACGAAGTTGCGGCTTGCCGAGCTGGACCCCCATGAGAAGACCTTGGCCGAGGACTTGAATAAGGAGGATTCGTGGGGACCCTTTGACCAACTGCGCGATGAGCTGCAGCAGTTGCAAAAGAAGCTCTACGCCCAGGACAAGCACCGGGTGCTGGTGGTGATGCAGGCGATGGATACGGGGGGAAAAGACGGCTGCATCAAGCACGTCTTCAGCCGGGTGGATCCGCAGGGACTCAATGTGGTCTCCTTCAAGAAGCCTTCCGAGGAGGAGCTGGCGCACGACTTCCTGTGGCGGGTGCACGAGCATGTGCCGCGCAACGGTCACCTCACGGTCTTCAACCGCAGCCATTATGAGGACATCATCGCAGTGCGGGTGAAGGAGCTCTATCCCGACCCGGTGTGGAAGCGGCGCTATCGCCACGTCATCGACTTCGAGCGCATGTTGGCCGAGGAAGGGACGACCATCGTGAAGATTTTTCTCCATATCTCCAAGGAGGAGCAGCGCGAGCGCTTGCAATCGCGCTTGGACAATCCCGACAAATATTGGAAGTTCAATCCCGATGATTTGAAGGATCGGGCACGGTGGGAGGACTTCATGCACGCTTATGAGGACGTCATTGAGAAGACTTCCACCAAGGAGGCTCCCTGGTATGTCGTTCCGGCGGATCGCAAGTGGTATCGCAACCTGTGCGTGGCCCGCATCATGGTGGACACCTTGAAGAAGCTGGAGATGAGCTTTCCCGAGCCGACTTGGAAGCCGGGGGAGATTTCTCTGGGAGAATAGGGCGGCCGGAGGGACCGCCGGACCTATCAGGACCTGGTCTCCCATCTCCCGCCAAGGGTGCAGCGGCGCTGCCCGCGGGATTTTGCCCGCCAGCATCGGTCGCTTTTGGATTCGGTCAATCGTGGAGAGGTCTTAGGGGGACTGGCAGGAATGGCTTACGCGTTCGTGGCGACCTTTGCCATGAAGGGGCAGAAGCCTGGAAGCTGGAGCCTTCTGCTGAGCGGGGGAATCGGCTTGGTGGGCACCTTCTGGATTGTTGATTGGGGGGAGGAGAAGCAGCGGGAGCGCAACCGGAGAAAATTCGCGGAGTTCCTCGAATTCTGGCAGAGCCGGGAGCAGGCTCATCTTTTCCTGAAGTCGTAAGAGACCGGACTTGAAAAAAGCGGGCGGGGCGGGCTACTTGCCTGCATGACTTTGGCGGAAACCCTGCGGGGCTTGTTGACGGACTCCTTTGCGAAGGCGGGAATCGAGGGCGCGGACTTGGCGCGGGTGGCCGTGGTGGCGGCCTCCGATATCCGTCACGGCGATTACCAATCGAATGCCGCCATGATGTTGGCCAAAGCCGCGAAGAAGAATCCCCGCGCGCTAGCGGAGGAAGTGCTCACTCATCTGGAGCCGGCTTTGGCGGGCAAGGCCGAGGTCTCGTTGGCGGGGCCGGGGTTCATCAATTTCAAGCTCGCTCCCGCCTTCTTTGCGGAGCAGGTGCGGGTGCTCTTTGGCGATGACCGCCTGGGGGTGCCGATGGTGGGGGACCGCAAGCGCATCGTGGTCGACTTTTCCGCTCCCAATGTGGCCAAGCCCATGCATGTGGGGCACATCCGCTCGACCGTGATTGGGGAGTCACTGGCGCGGGTGGCGACTTTCCTCGGGCACGAGGTCATCAAGGACAATCATATTGGCGACTGGGGCACGCAGTTCGGCATGGTGTTGTGGGCGTGGAAAAAGGAGCTCGATGAAAAGGCGCTGGAGGAGGAGCCCTTGCGCGAATTGCTCCGGCTCTACCGTCTGGGCAGCAGTTCTTCCAAAGCGGAGGAGGCGATTGCCGACGAGTGTCGTGCGGAGTTGGTCAAGCTGCAGCAGGGGGATGCGGAGAATACTGCCATCTGGCAGCGCTGCATCGAGCTTTCCAAGAAGGGGCTCAATGCCATCTACGACCGGCTGGATGTGAGCTTCGACTATTGGCTGGGGGAGAGTTTTTACAATGATCGGCTCGCGCCGCTGGTGGAGGAGATGGTGTCCTCCGGGATGGCTCGCGAGAGTGAGGGTGCGATCTGTGTCTTTTCCGACGGGGAACTGCCGCCGAAAAAGGATCCGTTTTTGAAAACCACCAAGGAAGGGGTGGAGGACTATCCCTTCCTCATTCGCAAGCGCGATGGCGGGTTCAACTACGCCACTACTGACATCGCCACCATCGACTACCGGCTCGCGGAGTGGGAGGCGGAGGTGATCTGGTATGTGGTGGACTTTCGTCAGGAAGAGCACTTCACGCGGCTCTTCCACGTTGCCCGGCGCCGAGGCTGCCAGGCCGAGCTGGCGCATGTGAAGTTCGGCACCATTCTCGGCAAGGACGGCACGCCGCTGAAAACCCGGGCGGGCGATCTGCCCCAGCTGGAGGACGTCATCAACGATGCCGTTGCGGCCGCGCGCAAGTCGGTGGCGGAGAAGAGTTTCCTGGAGGATGAGCAGGAGAAAGAGGAGCTGGCAGAGTTGATCGGTGTGAGCGCCATCAAGTTCATGGAACTCTCCCATCGCCGCGAGTCGGACTACACTTATGACCTCGAGAAGATGGTGGCGCTGGAAGGGGATACCGCCCCTTACCTGCAATACAGCTATGTGCGCTGCCGGAGTATTTTCCGGAAGTTGGAGGAAGAGGTGGCTCTGGCCGGAGAGGACTTCGTGCTCGCCGACGAGCGGGAGATTCACCTCGCCCGGACCCTGGCCAAATACGGTGAAGTGGTGCCGCAGGTCTTGGAAGATTTGCGTCCGAATATCTTGGCCAGCTATCTGCTCGACCTGGCGCGGGCTTATCATTCCTTTTTCCAAAGCTGTCCCGTCTTGAAATCGGAGGGGGCCACCAAGGCCTCGCGCTTGACCTTGTGCGAGGTGACCGCGCGAGTCCTGCAGTCAGGCTTGGCTCTTTTGGGGATTGGAGTTCCGGAGAAAATGTGATGCTTTGTCGTTACGCGAGTGGAGAAAGATATGAGTCGATCGAATAGCAAGCTGTTGGTGGTGGGTCACCGCAATCCGGATACCGATGCCATCTGTTCGGCCATTGGGCAGGCGGAATTGTTGCGGATGACTGGGACCGACGCGGAGGCCATCCGCTGTGGTGATGTGCCTACCCGGACCGCTTGGGTGCTGGAGAAGGCCGGGCTGGAGACTCCGCGCCTGGTGACTGATGTGCGGGTGACGGCGGGGCAAATCGCCCGTCGCGAGGTGGTCTCGGTTTCGACGGAGGAAAGCTTTTTGACCGTTTACCGCCGCATGCTGGCCAGCGGGGTAAAGAGTGTGCCGGTGGTCGATGGGGAGGGCGAGGTCAAGGGCCTCTTGCGCTACCTCGACTTGCTGCGCCTCCTCTTGCCCACGCAGATGGAGGGGATCGCGGTGCGGACGGTGCAGGCCTCCTTGCACAAGATTTGCCTCACCTTGCAGGCCGAGTCGGTGGGTGCTCCCTGTCAGGATGGGGAGGAGGAGGAAATTCATCTGCTGGTAGGGGCCTCCAGCGAGGAGACCGTGCAGCGTCGCCTCACGGGGGCGGAGGCCGATGGCATTGTGCAGAAGTATCTCGTCATCTGTGGAGATCGTCCGGGAGTGCAAGAGGCCGCCATCAACTACGGGGTGCGGGCCCTGGTGGTGACGGGAGGCTTTGGCATTTCCCCGGAATTGGTTTCCGCCGCTCGCGCCAAGGGAGTGGCCATTCTGCTGGCTAGCCTTGATACCGCTAGCGTGGCCAAGCTTATCCAGTGTTCGCGGCAGGTCCGCAGCGTGGTCTCGGGGGATTTTATCGCCTTGGAAGAGAACGAGGTTGTCTCCCATCTGCGCAAGCGGCTCTCGGCGGAGAGTCAGGACCTCTTTCCGGTGGTCAAGGCCGGAACCCGCAAGATGGTTGGGGTTTTGTCAAAGTCCGACCTCGTGGAACCCAAGCGCACGCCCCTCGTTTTGGTGGATCACAACGAATTTGCGCAAGCGGTCACCGGGGTGGAGGAGGCTGAGATCCACGAGGTGATTGATCACCACCGCCTGGCGGGGGATTTGGCTTCCCGCGAGCCGATCCGGTTTCTGAATGAGCCGGTGGGCTCGACGAGCACGCTGGTGGCGCGGAAGTTCGTGCATCGGGACCTCGAGCCGTCTCCTGGAGTGGCCTTGTGTCTGTGTGCCGGTATTATTTCTGATACCCTCATGCTGACTTCTCCGACCACTACCGAGCTTGATCGGGATATCCTCCAGTGGCTCGCTCCCATCGCGAAAGTGGACCCGGAGGAATTTACTGACGAATTTTTTGCAGTTGGTTCGCTGCTGGTGGGAGGCACCCCGAAGGAGATCCTCACCACCGACCGGAAGGAATTTTTCGAGGAAGGAATCAAGATCAGCATTTCCCAGATCGAGGAGCGGGGGTTGACGCCCTTTGCCAAGCGGAAGGAGGAGTTGGAGGAATCTCTCTCTGAGCTTCGTTTGCAAGAAAACTGCGACCTGGCGCTGCTCGTGATTACCGACATTTCGACCCACGACAGCTTGATTTTGGCGAGTGGAAATGCCGCCCTGCTGGAGGCTCTCCCCTACGAGAGACAGGACGGAATCTTCCGGGCTCCGGGCGTGGTCAGTCGCAAGAAACAGGTCTTTCCTGCTGTGTGGGGGGCTTGCCGAAGTGCCGCAAGTAGGTTATCGGCAGGCTCGTAAATGACCGAAGCAAACAAAAGCGACCTAATTGTAATCAAGGTAGGCACCGGCGTCTTGACGCGGGTGGAAGATGGAAGACTGGATGGCGGCGCACTGGTGAAGCTGGTGACCGCCCTGTCAGAACTGATTCGTCAGGGCCATCGCGTTGTCTTGGTTTCGTCCGGAGCAGTAGGCTCCGGTGTATCGGCGCTCGGCTTGGACAGCTACCCCAAGACTTTGCCCGAAAAGCGGGCAGCGGCCGCCGTGGGGCAGGCCCGTCTTATGCACACTTACGAGAATTTGTTTTCTCAATTTGAGCTGAGCGTGGCCCAGATTCTCCTCACGGGAAATAATCTCAAAAGTGACAAGGTGCGCCCCCGGGTGAAGAAGACCATCGACTGTCTCCTCGCCAAAGGCAACGTGGTGCCCATCGTGAACCAGAATGATTCCGTTGCGGTGGAAGAGATTTCCAAAGGCGACAACGACATGATGTCGGTGCGGGTTTCTGAACTCCTGAACGCTGACTTGCTGGTGATGTTGACCAGTGCCGATGGCCTCTGCGAAGGCGGCGTGGGCGGACCGCTCATCCCGCTGGTGACCAGCTTTGAAGAAGCTCGCAAGCAAGTGGGCGAAGTGGCTGGCAAGTTCTCCATCGGGGGCATGAGCTCCAAGCTCAACGCGGTGGAGCGGGCGGTGGGCACCGGAGTGCGCATCGTCATTGGCAACGGTCGTCGCCCCGAGCGACTGGCTGAGATCGTGAAGGGAGAGGGTATTTGCACCCGCTTTTTGGTCGAGTAGGATAGAATTATGACGAGCGAAGAAGTATCAAAACAAGTTTTGGAAATGGGACGCAAGGGCCGGGCTGCGGCCTTGGAACTGGCGACCCTCGACGCTGACAAGAAGAACGAGATTCTCCGCGCGATGGCCGATGGTCTGCGGGAGCACGCCGCCGAAATCCTGGCCGCCAATGCCGAGGACATCGCGGCGGGTGAGAAGCGTGACTTGTCGTCCGCGATGCTGGACCGCCTCCGGCTCGATGAGGACCGCCTGGAGGCCGTGGCGGCCGGAGTGGAAAAAGTAGCCACCCTTGCCGATCCGGTGGGGGAGCGCCTCGCCCAATGGGAGCATCCCAAGGGCTTTTCCATCGAGCAAGTGCGCGTGCCCATCGGCGTGATTGGCATCATCTACGAGAGCCGCCCCAATGTGACCAGCGATGCGGCTGTCCTTTGTTTAAAAAGCGGCAATGCCACCATCCTCCGGGGCGGTAGCGAGGCCATCCATTCCAACCGTGCCATCGCCAAGGCTCTGCAGGAAGGCGGCGAAAAGGCGGGACTGCCCGCCAACGCCATTCAGCTCATTCCCTTCACCGACCGCGAAAGCGTGAAGGTGATGGCGGGCATGGACCAATACCTCGACCTCATCATCCCGCGCGGCGGAAAGGGCCTCATCGAAACCGTGGTCTCTCTGGCCCGCATGCCGGTGATCAAGCACTACGACGGCATTTGCCATGTCTACGTCTCGCCCCAGGCGGATTTTACCAAAGCGGTCGACATCGTGGTGGACTCCAAGACCCAAAAGCCCAGCGTGTGCAATGCCTTGGAAACGCTGCTGGTCGACGAGCTCATCGCCAGCGAGTTTCTTCCCCAGGTGGCAGAGGCCTTGCAGGAGAAGAACGTGGAATTGCGCGGGGACGAGCGCACCTGCGAAATCCTCGGTGCTGCGGCTAAGAAGGCCAGCGAGGAAGACTGGTCGATGGAGTATCTTGACTACATTCTGGCGGTCAAAGTGGTGCCCTCCCAGGAAGAAGCGATGGCCCACATCAATCACTACAGCTCCAAGCACAGTGACTGCATCGTGACCGAGGATGGGGACGAGGCGGAGAAGTTCCTGCGGGGGATTGACTCCGCTTGCGTGTTTCACAATCTCTCGACCCGCTTCAGCGATGGCGAGGAATTCGGCTTTGGCGCGGAGATCGGCATTTCCACCGACAAGTTGCATGCCCGGGGACCCATGGCTCTACGGGAGCTCACCAGCTATCAATACCGGCTGCGGGGAGACGGGCAAATCAAGGCTCGTTGACCAGCGCCACTTCTTCCTCCGCCCGGCGCCAGGTGCCCAGGAGCTCGTCATGCTCGTTGACTGTCCAGTCTGCGAGGAGGTAGCGCCGGGAGGCGGGGAGGAACTCGCCTGGCACTCCGGTGAGGGTGGGAGAATCCTGCCCTCCTAGCAGGGTGTGGGCGGCGATGGTGAGGTGAATCTCATCCACCACATCCAGCTCGAAAAGGGTCTTGGCGAGGGAGCCTCCGCCTTCGCAGAGGAGGCGGTTCACCCCGAGTTCCTCCTTGGCCCGCGAGAGGAAATCGGGCAAGGAAAGCAAGTGGACGCGTGCTCCCGCCTTTTCCCAAAAAAAAGGGGAGAAATCGCCTGAGGGCCCGGTCACGACTAGGTGGCGATCTCCTCCCTCGCTTTGGAAAAACTTGTGGTCGGGATCGAAGTGGCCGCTGCGGGAAATGACGCAACGCAGCGGCTGGCGCTCGGGCCCGAGGTGGTCCGGGATGGTCAGCGACATTTGGTCGGCCTGCAAGGTGCCCCGTCCCACGAGAACGGCATCCGCTTGCTGGCGCAGGGCCCACAGGTGCTCCAAGTCCGCTTGGGAGGTGAAGGCCGAGGCCCCTCCTTGCGAGGTGCCAATCTTCCCGTCGGCGGACAGGGCGAAATTGAGAGAAATATGCGGGCGAATCATGCCGGGAAGAGAAGGAAGCACACTTGAGCTTTTTGCGAAAGAGGCTAAATTGGCGGCCATGAGCGACCAACCGAAAATCGTTTGTTACCTGAAGACCTATTGTGGCTGGAGCGAAGGCGTGCGCGCCGTCCTCCGCAAATACAATCTCACTTGGGAGGAAAAGGACATTATCAAGAATCCTGCCATGCGCATGGAGATGGAGATGAAGAGCGGGCAGCCACTCTCGCCCTGTGTGGAGGTCAATGGCACCATGCTGGCCGACGTCAGCGGTGAGGAAGTGGAAAACTGGATGGTCGAAAAGGGCCTCATCACCCGGAGCGAGGAAGAGCCCGACGCTCCCATCGATTCCTCTTGCTCGCCCGAGCAACACGAAGCCCAGGCCCGCGCCGAAGCCGCTGCCAAAGGGGTGGCCGGCAAAGTGGTCATCCTCGACTAAACCCATTCCCCGACCATCCCCGTGTCCGGTCAACTCCTCATCGTGGATGGTCACAATGCCCTCTTGGGGCTGGCCCGCTTTGCCGAACGGCATCGCGAGAATGGCACGCTGGCGCGCGAGCAGCTCATCGACTGGCTCTCGCGCTACCAGTCCGCCAGCGAGGACGCCGTAGTGGTGGTCTTCGATGGCCGCGGGGCCCAGCGCGATGTCCAGCAGGGCGATGAAGGGGAAGTGATGGTCATCTACGCCCGCGCGCGTGAGTCAGCGGACGCCGTCGTTGAGCAATTGGCCGCTTCCCAAGCTAAAAAGCGGCGCGTCCTGGTCGCCAGCAACGACCGCTCCATCCAGTATGCGGTGGCCAATGGCGGGGCCGACTTTATGACGCTGGGGGCGCTGGAGTTGCGGGTCGAGGGCCAATTGGGGAGTTGGCGTCGCCACTGGCGCATCCAGTCCTGAGGCAAATCTGTCTTGGAAAAAAACCGCCGTCCTGGGGAGGTGTGGCCATCGTCGGCCTAAAGAGGGAAGAAAGGGTGAGCGGCGGAACCGCGGAGCGGAGAATGTCTTGCCAAGTGGGGAAGAAAGTTGGTAAAATTTCGCCATGTCTGCCGAGGATATTGTCTCTCGTTGGTTGGAGGATGTGCGTCCCGGAACGGTGCGCGAGCTGTTCGAGTATCTTCCCAACATGCTCTATTTTGCGAAAGACGCGGAATTGCGGCTGATGAGTGGGAATCGGGCTTTCGTGCAGCGGTGCGGCTTTCAATCCGAAGCGGAATTGGTGGGAAAACGCGACCACGAGATTTTTCGGGCGGAATTGGCCGAAAAGTATTCCCAGGATGATCGGCTGGTGATCGCCAGTGGCAAGGCCATCACCGGCATCGTGGAACTCTTTCCCAATCAGATGGGCGATCCCGAGTGGTTCGTGACCGACAAGGTGCCGCTCTTCAACCGTTCGGGTGAAGTGGCCGGGCTGTGCGGCATGGTGCGGAGCTTCAAAGGAGCGCAGGCCGAGATTCAGCCTTATCTGAACCTGGCGCCTGTGATCGATTATTTGAGCGAGAACTATGCCGAGAAAGTTTCGGTGCATGAACTGGCCAAGATGGCCGGGCTCTCCGTGCGCCAGTTGGAGCGGCGCTTCAGTGAGACTTTTCAGACCACGCCCAAGCAATATCTCATCAAGCTGCGGGTGCTGCGGGCTTGTGATCTGCTCTCCAGCACCACCAAGCCCATTACCGAGATTGCCCTCGATGTCGGTTTCTATGACCACAGCTCATTTTCGAAGAAATTCACCCAGATGATGAGCCTGTCTCCGCGCGAGTATCGGGGCCGGTTCCGCCGGGGGAAGAAGAAGTAGCGTTCCGCTCTCTCAGGGTTCTGGGAAAAAATGGTAGGGTTGCTGGTATAAAGGCGACTCTTTCTAAGAAGGGGTTGCCTGCTTCGTTACATGGTAGAGACGAAATTGCCCTGTTCCTTAGGGGAATTCGCGAAACTTAGCTCTCGCGGAAGGCTGTTCGTTTCGGTAAAAATCAACCGATCGATGTGAATCGATTTCCTTCCTGCCATGAAAACCCAATTCTTTCTCCGGCTGTCCCTTGCCTTGGCCGCGACCCTCCTCGGGGCTCCTCTGAGCCCCGGCGAACTGCTCCATCGTTGGTCGTTCAACGAGGCTCCGGGCGAAGTTCCCAGCGGAACACTCTTTCTCGATTCCATTGCGCAAGAAGAAGCCGTTCTGCGGGGCGAGTTTCAGCAGCGCGCGGTTCTCACCGGGGCGGCCTTGCATCTGCCGGGAACTTCCAATGGCAACCATTCCCTCGGGTTCATGTCGCCCTATCTGGATTTGCCCAATGGTTTGATCTCCGCCCACCCCAATCTCACCGTCGAGGTTTGGGCTGCTCCTCTGGGGGTGGAGAATTTTGACCGGATCTTCGATTTCGGGCGCTGCCGAAGCCAGGACACCAGTGGGCCTGAGGCCGCGGAAGGGGAGATCGTCGATATCAACGGCCAGGGTTCTATCCCGGGGGCGACGGCGGGGGAGGATACCCTGGCGATGACCTTTGCAGTCGGGAATGACGAGGAGGAGATGCGGATGCTCACCGTGAAGGAGGAAAACTTCGCCCTTCCGGGGGCGGTGCAAGATGTCGCGCGCGTCACCGCCTTGGGGCAAACCTATCATTACGTGATGACTTTTGCCGACGGGGTGGGGCTATTCGGCGCCACGGGCGGGCGGGTAAGCTGGTATCGCAATAGCGAGCTTCTCCATCAGGTGGATGTCGATTTCCGTTTGGAGGACTTTGAAGATGTCAACAATTGGCTTGGGCGTTCGCAGTGGACCAATGATTTCAACGCGGAGGCGAATTACCATGAGTTTCGTATCTGGAACGAGGTGCTCTCTGCGGAGAAAATTGGAGAGAACTTCGCGGCGGGGCCGGATTCTCTCACGGCGGTTGACTTGCCTGAAGCGGACCATCTTTGGACTTTCAACCAGCAGGCAAATTCCGAACTCCCCTCGGGGGAGGTCTTTGTGGACGAGATCGGGGGGCAGTGGACGGCGACTTTGCGAGGGCAAGGTGGGGCTCTGAATGGGCGGGAGGTGGTTTTGCCTGGCACCACGACCGGGAATGAGCCGGAGCGCAGCTTGTCCGCCTATCTCGATCTTTCCAACGGCATTCTCTCGGCTTCCGCCAATGTCACCTTTGAGGCCTGGGTCAGGCCGCTCTCGTCCCGAACCTGGCAGCGGCTTTTCGATTTCGGTCGCACCGTGCAGACCAGTGGGGCCGGAGCTTTGCCGGGGGAAATCCTCGATGGTCCAGTGGCTCCGGGATTCACGGGAGCCTATGACAATCTCTCGCTGACCCTGAACAATGGCGACGACTTCAATGCCCAGCAGCTGGAAGGGGAGTTTGCTGACAACGGCCCCGTCTTCACGGCCTCGCAGGCGGAAACGGTGGCGGGAGAGCAGTATCACATGGTCTTGGTGGTCGAGGATCAGGTGGGTGAATTTGGGGCCAATGGCTGTCGGGTGAGCTACTATCGGGATGGTATTTTGCAGAATAGCGATGACTTTAATTTTCGGGTGGTGGACTTGGCCGACGTCAACAACTGGATCGGGCGTTCCATGTATACCGGGGATTCCAATTCACACCTCGCGCTTGATGAGCTACGTATTTATCGGCAATCCCTCACCGCCGGGGAAGTGTTTGCGAGTTATGTTTCCGGACCGGATCCGGACAGTGGTCCTCCGGAGCCTCCGGTGCCAGCTCCGGTGCCGGTGCGGAAGTGGGACTTCAACACCGCTCCCGGGAGTGCGCCCCCGGGGCAGACCTTTTTGGATTCGGGGGTGGGGGAAGAGGCCACTCTGCGGGGGCAGGGGGGCAGCTTGACCGGACGGGAGCTGGTCTTGCCGGGCAATGGCAACGGCTATCAAACGGCGGAGGAGATATCGGCCTACCTGGACCTGCCGAATGGTCTCATTTCCCGATATGATGATCTCAGTGTGGAAATCTGGCTCACTCCGCGGGAAGGGGGGAGCAACTGGCAACGGGTTTTTGACTTCGGTAATTGCACCACCACCCATGGAGAAGGCACGTTAACAGGGGAAGTTATCGATGATGAATTTGTTCCGGAGGGGTATCAGGCGAGTGACAATCTTTTTCTTTCCCTCAATGTGCAAAACACGCTGGGGGTGCAACGGCTGGGGGCCAAGCTGAATGGAGGGGCGGAGACGGGGAGGAATACCGACCTTTCGTCCCTCACCGAGGTGGGCACGGAGTATCATTATGTGATGACGGTGGAGGCGGGGGCGGGGGGAGAATCAGGCTGCCTGGTGAAGTGGTATCGCGAGGGTGAATTGCAGGGCAGCATCGAGGTGCCTTTCCGGCTCCGGGACCTCGATGATGTCAACAACTGGATCGGTCGTTCCAACTGGGGAGCTGACAATAATTCGGCGATGAGCATCAACGAACTGCGCATCTATGATCGCGCGATCAGTCACCGCGAGGTTCGGAGCAGTTTCAGCAACGGACCGGATTTCATCTTCCCGGTGCCGGAGGCCGTGGCCGATGGGAGTCCCCTGCATCTCGGCCAAAGGGTGGTCCTGCCAGTCCTGGCCAACGATCAGGGCGGGCCTCTGGCTGAGACTCTCACCATTGCCGGGGCTCCTTCCGTGGGAACGGCGGAAGTCCTGCCTGGCGGAAAAATTCTCTATCGACATGCGGGAGAGGAGCTGGGTCCGGTGAGCTTCACTTACGCCATCTCGGGCATTGGGGGAGAATTGGTTGAAGGAGAGGTGGTCCTGCAGCTCACCGACCAGTTGCGTCTCAATGGTCCGGTGACCAGCACCTTGCCCTTGGAACCACCTGCTACGGAACTCGCCGTAGTTGACGCTTTCCCGGGGCTTTTCTTTAATCGGCCGGTGTCGCTCGCCAGCCCTCCGGGCGATCAGCGGCGGCTTTTTGTGAGCGAAATCGGGGGGGGGGTGAAGGTGATTCCTGACGTGACTGCGAGTAGCGCGACGGCGGGGGTGGTATTGGATTTAAACGAAGCCATAGCCGGTCGCGATCCGAACGAGACGATCGAGGGAGGGGCGAATCAGGAGCTGGGGCTCCTGGGATTGGCTTTTCACCCCGAGTATGAGGTCAATGGCTACTTCTTTGCGAGCTACACCGTGCGAAAGGCTGGGCTGGGATTTTTCCAGCGGCTTTCGCGCTTCACCGTTCCCCTAGCGGAGAGAGAGCAAGCGATTCCTCAGGCGGATGTTTCCTCCGAATTGATTCTCTTGGAGCAGTTCGACGAGGGGGCCAATCATCAGGGAGGAGATCTTCATTTCGGTTCGGATGGTTATCTCTATTTGTCTTTGGGAGATGAAGAGAATCCTTTTGATTTTCGCCTCAATAGTCAGCGCATTGATAAAGATTTCTTTTCGGGGCTCATCCGCATTGATGTCGACAAGCGGGAAGGCAACTTGGAGCCCAACCCCCATCCGGCGGTGCCTACTGACGAGGGCTTGGCCCGGTATTCGGTTCCTGCGGATAATCCCTGGGTAGAAGCCACGGAATTTTTGGACCAAAGTGTCGACTCTTCTGAGGTTCGCACCGAGTTTTATGCGGTGGGGTTACGCAGCCCCTGGCGATTCTCCATCGACCGGGAGACTGGCGAAATCTGGGTCGGGGATGTCGGGCAAAATCTCTACGAGGAGATTAACCTCATTGAGAAAGGAGGCAACTACGGTTGGGTCTTTCGCGAAGGTGCCCACGACGTCACCGAGTTCAATGCCGGTTGGCCGGAGAAACCAGCCAACTTCAACGAGATCGCCATCGACCCCCTGTATGAATACGAGCACACCGCGGCGGCGGGGGATCCGTTGTTCGAGGGCAACTCGGTGACCGGAGGGGTGGTCTATCGGGGACAGCGCATCCCGCAATTATCAGGAAAATACCTCTTTGGAGATCAAGTGAGTGGGCATCTCTGGGCCTTGGCTCGCGACGAGGGCGCGGTCATGGTGGAGAGGATTGGAGGCCTGTCCTATATCTCGAGTTTTGGGCATGATCCCTCGAATGGGGATGTCCTCATTACCTATACTCCTGCGGGGGCGGCGAATAGTGAGAGCTATGGCCTCAAGAGATTGGTGGCAGCAACGCCGGAAGGAACTTTTCCCGAGACCTTGAGTGCGACGGGACTCTTTGCCGAGGTGGCGGCCCTTGCTCCGCAGCCAGGGCTTTTGCCCTACGAACCCCGACTGACCTTTTGGAGCGATCACGCTCGCAAACAGCGCTGGTTTTCCCTCCCAGCGGAGGAAATGACGATGACTTGGCGGCGGGAAGAGCCTTGGATCTTTCCCAGCGGTCAGATTTGGGTGAAGCACTTCGAGATGGAATCGGTGCGAGGGGTTCCCGAAAGTGCGCGTCGGATTGAAACCCGAATCCTGGTCAAGAATGAGACCGGCCTCTACGGCGTCAGCTACCGCTGGAACGAGGAAGAGTCGGAGGCTTCGCTCGTCGCGGATGGAGGGGAGAGTTTTCCGCTTTCGGTGGAGGTCGAGGGCATATTGCAGGAGCTGATTTGGAGTGTTCCCAGCCGCGGGCAATGCCTCACTTGTCACACCGCAGCGGGAGGGCTGGCGCTTTCCTTTAATACGCGGCAACTCAATCGGGAGGGACAGATTCATGGCTCGGCAGGGAATGTCTTGGCTCTGCTTGCTGAAGCCGGTTACTTGGGCAACGAATTGGAATCGGTTGGGGATTTGCCTCGGCATGTGGGTTATGAGGAGGCACAGGCCACTCTCGAAGAGCGGGTGCGGTCCTATCTCGCGGTGAATTGTGCCTATTGTCATCAACCGGGAGGAGGGGCTTCCGGCTGGGACGGGCGCTCGCCACTCACTCTGGAGGAAACCGGGTTGGTGCGGGGTTTGGTCGCGGCCCCCCGGCATGCCGCCGATCGCCTGGTGGTGCCGGGTGAGGTGGCCCGTTCGGTGGTGGTCAGTCGCATGGCTGAGCGGGAGGGTTACACCCGGATGCCGCCCCTAGCCTCCAGTGTCGTCGATGACCAAGGGGTGGCTTTGTTGACGGCTTGGATCGAGAGTGAACTGCCCGAGCGGAATCTCTATGCCGACTGGGCGGCGGGTTACGCGCTTACCGGAGCTCGGGAAGAAGATGATGATGGTGACGGACTGAGCAACTACGAGGAGTATCTTTGGAAAAGCGACCCCACGGAGGCCGCCAGCCTTCATCCCTTGACCCTTGGGGAAGAGGGCCAGCTGGCTTTTCGGCGCGAGTCCTTCAGGCGTTATCAACTCTGGAGCAGCACCAGTCTGGCGGGCGATTGGGAGTTGTGGCGCGATTGGTCCGGGGCGGAAGACTACCGGGCGGATGCGGTTGAAGAAGTGGTGCCGACCCTTGGAGAGGGGGATGTGCGTCGCTTTTTCCGCCTGCAGGTCACGGAGCCCTGATATCCCCCTATCGGTCAGGTCTTTGCCCGTCAGGTCGGGCTTTACTCGAAGATAAAGAGCGAGACCGCTTGGCGGGGCAGGGTCACGGTGAGGTGGGAATCCTCGCCGCTGGTCCGGACCGTGGTCGGGTCGTGGAACTCTTGCAACTGCCCGGCCTCCTTGAGTTCCGCGATTTGTGCAGGGGAGGGGTTTTGCGGAGAGTCGAAAGCCAGCCAGAGGGTGTAGGCGTTGCTGTGGCTCTCGTCGATGCGGTAGTGGGTGAGAGATTTCTCCTGCGCGGCATAGCCGGAGAGTTGCAGGGTCACTTCGGCTTCGGGGCCCGGCACGTTGTCGTCGTGATAGTGCCAGAGCATCACGGCCAGGCGGTCGCCATCGCGAGTCGCCACGGCGCTGACGTCGGGTTCTTCGCGCACGCCTTTTTTGAGGAGGTCATCGAGGGAGACCTCGCCCTCGCTCCGGACGGCCACCCGTTGACCGCGCAGTTTCGCCATCATGCGGAAGGTGTTTAGCACGGGCTTGTCAATGCCCCGGGTAGCGAGGGCGCGGAAGCCGGCAAAGTAGGGCTCGTTTTCAAACTCGAAAGCCCAAGTGAGCGCCCCTTCGAGGTTGACTCCATGGCGGGCGGCGAGTTCGAGTTTGCGGGGAAAGCTTGCCGCCGTGTAGCTGGAATACATGGTGCCATTGCGATAGGCCAGGTTGTCTCCCTGGCAGGCCGCGCAGCCCTCGGGGTCGGACTCGCCGATGATGAGGGGGAGGTCGCGATAGGCGGGGAACTTGCTCACCACGCGGAAGGCGCCGTCAATGTCGCGGAGCTGGTTGGCCATTCCCATGCGCACATGTCCCTCCACGTGTTCGGGCCAGCCTTTGGCATGAAAGGAGATGAAGTCGAGGGGGGTGCCCACCTCGCCAGTGGCGGCATTGGTGCCGGATTGGCAGTGGCGGAGGAAACGCTCCAGATAGTCGCCACCTGCTCCCCCCGCAAGGTCGGGGCCGCCCACTTTGGCCCCGGGGAGGGCTCGACGCACTGCAGCCAGCGAGAGATCGTGGAGCTTGTAGAATTCCTCATCCGTGCCGCGCCAATAGCCGATGTTGGGCTCGTTCCAGGTCTGCCAATACCAGGTCAGGACTTCTTCTTTGCCATAGCGTTCCACGCAATGCTTCGTCCATTCGTAAACGAGGTCACTCCACTTTTGGTAGTCGGTGGGGGGAAAGGTCCATCCGGTGTAGATTTCGTCATACTTGGCGCGTGGCGTCCAACTGTGGCGATAGGGGTGCGGGCGGCTGGAAAGAGCCTCGGGCATGAACCCGATCTGCACGTAGGGGCGCACCTTCTTCTCGCGGTAGGCATCGAAGATGCCGTCGACAATGGTCCAGTCGTAGACGGGATTCCCCGCTTCGTCCTCGGTGTAGGCATTGGTCGAGCCCCACTTGAGGGCAGCGGTGCCGTCGCCGGTGGTGAGCAGATTGTGGGTGCGGAAAAAGACCTGATCGGGGGACATCTCCCCCAATTCACCCAACAAGGCCCGGCCATCGGGCATGGTGGCATAGTTGGGCTCGTCGGCCCCGAAAAAGCGCCAAATGGGTTTCCATTCGGTGAGCGGGCGGTTGGCCTCCACTGAGATCGCGACGGGAAAAGCGCTTTCTTGAGCAGAGAGGGAGCCCACCCCACACAGAAACGCTCCCAGCAGGCTGGCGGTTCTGGTGAGGGCCGGGCTGCAGGGAGCGGTCAGGGTCATGAGAGGTTTGTGTTTATTCGTCTCCGGGAATGGCAATGTCCTTGATTCCCTTGATGTCGAGGCGCTGGTTGCGGGGATTCATATAGGCAATCTGGATTTCCCGTTTTCCTCCGGGGTGGGCCCAAGAGGAGGAACTGAATTTTTCCCACTCGCCGCCGACATTGCTCCAGGCGGTCATGGCGGAAGCATTGCGTGCATTCACCGGTGGATCTTCGATGAGTTTGGCCTTCATCGAGCCGATTTCGAAACCGCTTTTCTCGAGGGTGATGCGGAGATCGGCCGGGCTCAGGTTGATCACCGTGAAGGAGCCTTTGGGAAAGTCGCGCAACGAGTCAGGGATGGGGAGAAGGTGGAACTTTTGTCCCCCTCCCTCGCTTTTCGCGGGCAAGAGGATGAGGATGACGGATTGGGTGTTGTCCGGCAGGGCCGTCTTGCCCACCACCAGTTTGTCGTCTTCCACACTGGCTGGATCCGCCGAGGTGGTCAGAATCACGTTTTTGCTCAGAGGCAATTCTTGCTGCACATGGTTCAGATAGCTTTTGACTTCCAGCTCCACTCCTTCCGCTCCCTGGCTGGAGGGAGAATGGGCATAGAGGGGAGCGGGAATCCGGCGGGCCTCGAAGGCGAGGGCTCGGATGAGGGTCTTGGGCTGTTCCTCCGGTTCCTCCTGCCCCGCGAGGGGAAGGAGGAAGGCAAAGAGCAGGGCGATTGGGAGTAGGGCGATTGGGAGTAGGGCGGATTTCATGTCGTCAATAAGGGGAAGGGCAGGCTAAGGCTGGCTGGAGGGAAAATCAAACTTCGTCCTCCGAAAGCCAGCGGAAGGAAGTGATGCGGAAGCGTCGTCCGAAACGCTGGTTGACCTCACTTGTCAGTTCGTCCTCGCTCAAATGATTCTCATCAGCAGGGTCGAGGTAGTCGGGGGTCCGCTGCACGGTGGCTTCGCACCAGGCGCGCACCAGGGGACCATTGCGACCTTCCCGCGCTTCGCCATAGGCTCGGACGCGGAAGGTGTCGCCGCGCACGGTGATGAAGCTGGCCAAAGGCATGAGCAAATCTCCCTGGGTGAGGGCGATGGGGCTGCCCTCCGCTGTCTGACCTTCCCGGGCCGCAGGTTCGGCCAGGCCAGTCAGGTCGGCCGGGGTCAAGCTGTCCGTTCCGGAGACGCGCAGAGAGTAGTCTCCGTAAAAAGACTCGTTGAGGCCAGTCTCTTCAATGGCGGTCTCGAGGAGTCCGGCCACGCTGTGCAGTGCTCCGGAGCCGTCGATGCGGCGGTTGACAAACTCGGCCAGCGAGAGGCTGGGGGCGAGGTCTTGCTCACCCCGGCGGCGAATCTGCTCCACGATGGAAGTGGCCAGGGCTTCGATTTGTTGATCGCTCAAGCTCCGGTAGCCGGCCCAAGCACGGTTGTTTTCCATCGAAATGCCATTGATCCGTTCGTTGTCATCCACCAGAGGTAGGGTGGCCCGGGGGAAGGCGCTGCGGCCTTCCGATTCCGATCGCGCCAGGCTCCAGCTGACCACCGCCTGGTCGCGGACCGAGCTGAGAACAGCTTTCCAGGCTTCATAGGAGTCGGAATTGACATTGAAGCCTCCGCGAATGGCCAGGGAGCCGGCGATGCGTTCGACACGTTCTTCCTCGTTCATTCCCATCAAGCTGGCAGCCAGTTCTTCCGGCTTCTGGTTCTCGGGATTCAGGGGTGCGAGGCGGGAGTTCAGCAAGGATTCTTCTCCTTGGAAGAACCCTTCCAGCATCTGGCGGGCATCGCGGCGGGGAGCCAGGTCCCCGGCGAAGTCAGCAACCGTTGAGAAGAAGGTGCGGTCCCAAAGGGCGTCATTGAGAAGATAGCTGTGGTCCAGCATCAAGCCGCTGCCGAAGATCCGGCGGTCTCCTCCCGTGAGGGAATTGGTCACCGAGCCACTGGAGATGAGGGGATGGGCCCGGGAATTACCGAGGGGATGGGTCACGCGGGGCAGGGCCGAGCTCGGTGCCAAGTTTCCGGGAATGAGATCGCCCAAGCTGGCTGCAGGAGTGACGGGCACACGGAACATGGGCACATTGGTGGTGCCGAGCTGGGCCTGGCTGCTGGCTCCGTAGTAACCCCGGCCGGTGCTGTCCTCAAACTGCACCGCATCACTGAAGGAGGCGATTTCATCCACCCGCAGATCATAGGTGTCCAGTGCATTGCCGACCCGGCCGGTGTCTTGGGCCAAACCTTCCACCACGGGATGGTTATGAAGCCAGGGTTTGGCAATATCGTAATCATCGACCGTGGTCTTGGCGCTCATGGTCAACATGGCGAAGGGGGTCTTTCCTCCCGCACTCTTGTCATTGGGGCGTTGCAAGAGGTCCCGCACCCGCCAGGTGCGTTCGATCTCTGGACGAACAAGCGTGCCGCCTAGCTCTTCCTCCACATTGTTGAAATCGAAGGTGTAGCTGCGCACGAGGTCGGTGGAGACATCTTCCAAGTTGCTGCCGGCCCGGCCACTGCCCGCGAGGATGTCGATGGCGAAGTCCGGCACGCGTCGGTTGGCGTTGGACCGACCGGGCTTGGCTACTACCGAGACGGTGTCAGTGATGCGAATGCCCAGCCAGCCGCCTTGGCCGATCCCATTATTGCGCTCGAAATCATACAGGGTCGCGGGAGGGCGGTCTCCTCCGTAGCTCAAGTGGTCTACTTGGAAGCCGGCCCGAGTGTCCCAGCCGGGGATGCTCTCCACCCCCAGGCGATTCCCTGTGCGTCCGTCGATGTTGCCGAATTCATTGCGGGCATCCCAATCGAAAAAGGCCCGGGGAGAGTAGTCTCCGCTACCGGTTTCCAATCCCCAGGTCCAGTCGTCTTCCACCCAAGGAGAAAAGACGCGGACCTCACCAGGCTCGAGGGTGATGGGGTCGCCCGGGCTGCCCCGGCGGTCCCGCTCGGAGAGGAAAAGGGTGAAGTATTTGCGGGCATTGGGGTCTTTCTCGTAGGCAATCTGAAAACGAGCCAAGCCGTGGAGTTCCCCTCTCGCGTGTTGGGATCTGAGCCAGGCACCATTCTTTTTGAAACCAAACAAGATGGGAGGATCCCAGATGCGCACGCGCAGTTGCTCCAAGCTAAGGGCAACGTCGTAGGGGTTATACAAAGTGATGACGGGGTCATAGACGAGATGGGGCACCCCATAGTTGGTGTTGCCGCCATTCTGATTGAAGAAGGTCACCCGCTCACTGATGTGGGCATAGTGGGTCACCATGGAGAAAATGAGTTGGAACTTGGAGATGACCGGGAGGAGGCGCTCTTCCTCGGGGTCGAGATAAGTCCCAATCCGGCTGGGGCGTAATTCGCTCCGGAGATTTTTCTCGGGGGTTCCGGAGTCGGTTTGGGAAAGGTCCCGGTAATGCAGGTAATGATCCTTGAGATAGTCCCAGCGCAAGGCCCCGTCATCGGGACTGAAGTAGAGGGAGTCCCGATCGAAGATGTCGGCAAGATCAACGTTGCTCGACTCGAAGGCGGTGGTGAGGTCTTTCTTGAATCCTCCCTCCACTACATCGGTGAGCAGGGAGTAGGTGCCGGTAGTGAGCGCCCCTTGGTAGTTGAGAATGTTTTCCGAGCCCGTGGCCAAACCGGCGGTGGGCAGGCTGACCAGTGTTTCCGGGGAAGCGACGTTCTCAGGGTCGAGTTCATCGAGAATCAACTCCTGGCGGGCCCTCGGAGGCGAGGTGCGGAAGGCGATTTCCTCGTAGGTTTCCTCCGGCAAATCAAGGGGCGTATCAATGGGCACTTTCTGGCTTTCGTCGATGACGGCATAGGCATAGCCGCCCAAGGCACTGTTGTCATCGGTGCCGAGAGGGACGATGGAGCCGCGCAGACCATCGCTTTGGGTCTGTCCTGCCCCGGGAGAAGGACGTTGCAATTGAATGGCGTTGGGCAGCGAACCGCTGGGCAGACGCGTGTTGGTGGCGTTCTCGGAGTCGAGCGTCGAGACCAGCCAACGGCCGAAGAGGCTGCGTTTCCCACTGTAATCGGGACGGCCTCCCGCTTCCGCATCCCAACGGTAGCTTTCCCAAGCTCCGAGGAGTTCAGGTTCGTTGGCATCAGGCAGCACGGAGGAGGCATTGGCCGAAATACGGCGGTCGGGCCCCAGGTTCTCTTGCAGCTCGCCAATCGCGATCATGAGGCCCAGGCGGGCATTGGCCTGGGCTCGCATCATGGTGCTGGCATTCGCCGAGGAGCGTAGCACGCTGGAGGACAAGCTGAGAAGTCCCACGGCAATCAGCGAAAGAAGAATCATCAACGTCACCGTGATGACCAGAGAGAACCCGGAGGGTTTCTGCGGAGTAGGGGGGTGGGTTTTTCGTCTCATAGGTTTTTTGGGATTTTTGAAAACAAATCGATGTCTTGACGTAGTAAATCACTTTTGCCGAGATTTTGATTGTAGGAACCCGCTGTTCTTTTTGTGTTTTCTCGACATTCCGCTTTCCGTCGTTTTTTGTTTTTAGTAACGGATTTTTTCTTTTTTGCGAGATTCGAGAGGGTGGCACCTGCGAGGAGCGCTCTCACCCACTTTCATCGATGTTTACAGATAAACTATCGCCTTGGTAAGTCATTTGTAAAGACAAGAAGTGAGTTTGGCGCTTGAAATTGCCAAGTTTTTCTTGTTTTTGGTTCAGATGCCGCTGGGGAACTTTGGTCGCCAATAAGGCCTTGTCAAAGGGGAAAGAGGTGATTCTGAACTGGTAAAAGAGCGCCCTCGTCGACCATGCCGACTGTCGGCGGGGCCGGGGAGGGCGCGAGACAAGGGGATCCTGCAAGCCACTCTCCAGTGCTTGGGGTCAGGGTTTTGGGGGAGTTGGGTGGGCCTAGGCGAGGCAGCCGGGGCAATTTTGCACGAAGTGCCCGGGGGCGACTTCCGCCAGTGCCGGGCTGTGCTCTGTCAGGCAGCGGCTGGCATCGCCCAGGGTATTGCGGGGGCGGAAGGAGCAGCCGGAAGGGGGTTGCGTCAAGCTGGGAGGGAGACCTTCAATGGTGTAAAGAGCTTCACCCTTCTTTTGATTGGCGGGGATGCTCTGCAGCAGGGCCCGGGTGTAGGCGTGGCGGGGATTTTGGAAAAGCTTGGCCGCCGGGGCGCTCTCCACAATGCGACCGGCATACATCACATTGACGTGATCGCAGGTTTCGGAGACGACCGCCAGATCGTGGGTGATGAGGACCACCGCGGAGCCGAGATCGCGTTGCCGCTGTTTGATGAGGTCGAGGACCTGTTTTTGCACGGTTACGTCCAGCGCGGTGGTGGGCTCGTCGGCGATGAGGAGTTCCGGACGGGTGATGAGGGCCATCGCGATCATCACCCGCTGGCGCATCCCGCCGGAGAATTCGTGGGGATAGCTGTCCACCCGGCTCTCGGGTTTGGGGATGCCGACTTCGGCGAGGGCTTCGATGGCGCGCTGGCGAGCCTCGGCCCCGCGGATGTTTTCGTGCAAGGCCAGGGGCTCGATGAGTTGGTCGACGATCTTGAGGTAGGGGTTTAGCGAAGTCATCGGGTCCTGAAAGATCATCGAGATCCGTTTCCCGCGCACGGAACGCAGCTGTTTCTCGCTTTGGGAAAGGAGGTCGATACCGTCGAAAAGGGCTTGGCCGGCATGGATGCGGCCGGGCGGCTTGGGGATGAGGCCCAGGAGTGAATAGCAGGTCACTGACTTCCCGGAGCCGGATTCGCCCACGATGCCGAGAGTTTGGCCTTTCTCGACCGAAAAGGAAACGTCTTCCACCGCGTGGACGACGCCATCGCGAGTATGAAAACGGGTTGTCAAATTGGTAACGTCCAGCAGAGCCACGGGCGGAGTGTGGGCTATTTCCCGCCGGGAAAGAAGAGCGAAGCAAAAAAAATCTGTCGTGCAGGGAAGGGGTCTTGTTTTGCAATTGTGTTTCTCGGAGACTGCGTCCGGCGGCGACTTTCCCAAGAAGCTTTTTCCCGCTTTCCCTGGGGAGGGAAGTCATTAGGCTTTTGGTGATGGCGGTGACGAAAGACTGGTGGAAAGCGCGGGATTTGCCCGAGCGTTTAGGCCCGATGCTGGTCAAGGAGTTGCGACAAGGTCTGCGGCGGGGTTATTTCTTGTCTATTTTTGCCGGAATTCATTTTTTTGTCGTTGCGGCCCTGGGGTGGGAGTTTCAAATGAGGATTGAAGACATCGAGCGATCCACGGCTTATGCCGGTCCCCTCAATTTGCTCCTCTTTTTTCCCGGTGAGATGTATTCCGGGCCTTTCTGGGTAGTGGTGGGGCTGATATGTCTTCTCGCCATGCCTTTGGGCGGGCTGGTTCTCATGGGTCAGGAGCTGGAAGAGGGCAATCATGAGCTCTTGCAGATGACTCCGCTTACCCGCTGGCAGGTTGTGGGTGGCAAGTTCCTCGTTATCTGGGGAATCTGTCTCCTGATTTTCTCCTCATTGTTGCCTTACGTCATTGTCCGCTACTTCATGGGCGGGGTGGACGTGGGGCGGAATATCTCTCTGGCGATATCGGTGGTGCTGGGCTCGGCCATCATTTCGGCGGGGGCTCTGGGGGCTTCCTCTTTCCCGGGCATGGCGGCCCGTATCGGGGTTTTCGTCTTTTTCCTCGGGTCCTTTCTCCTTTCTTTGCTGGGCACGGTGGCCGCGAGCGCGGCCCGCGAGGGGGAAGTGGGCTTTTTCTTCTACTGCAATGCTTTCGGTGTTTTTTACTGCTACACTGTGATGGGCCTGGCCATCGCCCGTTCCCGCATCCGCCTCGTGGTCCACCACTACGAAATCAAGCCCAGCTGGATGGTCTTCGGCTTGATCTTTTTCACCCCTTTTGTGGTGGGAATGGCGGCCGGGGTGACTACGGGCTACGCGGGCTTCCTCGGGGCCGTGGGAATGGGGCTGGTGGCCTCCTTTGCTGATGCCACCCCCAAGGCCTCGGCGGCCCTGGCCCCTTCTGCGAATGTGCCCTCCTCCCTCTCTCCCGCCCCGCCGGCATTACCGGCGAAATTGCCGGACTCACCGGACTCACCGGACTCACCGGACTCACCGGACTCACCGGACTCCAAGGGGGCGGCGGGAACTGAGCCACCTGTCGGCACCGAGACGACTAAAGAGTGATGACGAGCATCAGGGGGCGGTGATCGGAGGCCCGCCACCAGTTCTCATGGTCGACGATGTAAGAACCTTTGCCGTAAAAATGAGACTTGAGGGGCTCTGAATAAAGGACATAGTCGAATCGGGAATAGGTGTCCTGATAATTCCAGAAGTGGGTCCAGAGTTCGCCCCGGGAATCCTTGAAATAGTAGTCCCGCAGGTGGGTGGTTGTTTCTTTGGGCTCCCCGCGCAAGGTGTGCAGGGCGGGGGAATTGATAGTGTCGTTGAAGTCGCCGTAAACCAGCAGGCGGGTCTCCGGGGCCCTGGTGAGGATTTCCTCCGCATGACTGCGCAAGAGGCGGGCTTCATTGAGCCGAATCAGCTCTTGATCGGCGGCTTCGATCTCGCGCTTGGACTTGAGGTGGGCTCCCAGGAAGCGCAGTTGCTGGTCGCCGACCGCGATGGTGGCGTCGAGAATGCCCCGATTGATGAGCCAGGTGCGGCCGGAGAGCCGGTAGTCGAGGGTGGCCTGGGAGTTCCGGGCAACGATGGGGTAGCGCGAGAGAAGGCCGAGGTGTCGGGTGTCGTCGGAGCCCCCGGCATGTTCGTGATAGGGCAGGGAGAGGCCTGCGGCGGCCAAGCGCTCTTGCAAGTCCTGCAGATCGGATTCTTTGCCAATCTCGCAAACTCCGAGGACGTCGGGACGCTCGCTGACGATGATTTCGATAAGGGGGCTGATTTCTTTCTCGGGTTTGGGGCGCTCTTCCTCACCACGAGGCAT
Source organism: Roseibacillus ishigakijimensis (assembly GCF_016595415.1). GTDB lineage: Bacteria > Verrucomicrobiota > Verrucomicrobiia > Verrucomicrobiales > Akkermansiaceae > Roseibacillus > Roseibacillus ishigakijimensis. The sequence goes on along the minus strand of NZ_JAENIO010000020.1, from coordinate 37,714 downwards.
GGTCAGGTAATTTTCCAAATTGTAGGACAGGAAGCGGACCTCGTGCCCGGAGGACGGGGGAATGGGCGGGGCTTGCGGCGTGTTTTGCCGTGATTCCGGGGGAGGGTCCTGGGCGACTTGTTCTTCCGCTGGCTTCACCACCCACTCGGCGGTGGACTCGCTTTCTTTGCAGCTCAGGGTGACAAAGACCAAAAAAAACGCCCCAATTGCGAAAGGGGCGTTCTGAAACAAATTTTTCCAAGGTCGCATGGTCAGCTTTTGCGAGGTTCGCTGTTGGCCGGACCCGATTCGTGCTTCTTCGAATCTTTGTCCAGGTCGACATCGTCGGCCGCTCTTTTGATCTCGTCTTCGAATTCTTCCCGTGCGCGTTTGAATTCTCCCATGGACTTTCCAAGTCCACGAGCAAGTTCAGGAATCTTCTTCGCACCGAAGAGAAGAAGCACGATCACGAAAATAATCAGGATTTCTGGTCCACCGAGGTTGGGCATGGCAATAAAGTAGGCTGGGGTTGGGCAGCTTGCAAAACAAATAACGGGCCAGCGCTCCCTTCCTTTCAATTGAAAAGGGAGGAAAGGGAAAAGGATCGGGCTCGGGAGGCACTACTGGCTGGGAGGCTCCACGATGGCGGTGACCGTGCTTTGGCTCAGCAGTTCACGGGTGAAGGCGTTCACTTCTTCGCGGGTGATGCGCTCCAGCTGGGCCAGATTTTGCTGGGCATGGTCCAGGTCCAGCCCGAGGACGCGGTCGAGGGCAGCTTGGCGCGCTTGCGATGAAAGGGATTGTTCATCGAGAGCATGGGAGGAAAGAGTGGCAGTGCGGGCGCGTTCCATTTCGCTCACACTCAGTCCTTCCGCCGCGATTTTCTCCAAAGCGGCCGTCAATTCGCGCTGGGCGAGGCCCAGCTGCTCGGGAGAGGTGCCCAGATAGGTGGCGAACATTCCGGTGCCGATGCCGTGGAATTGGCTGCTGGAGACGTAATAGGCCAGGCCGAGTTCTTCCCGAATGCGGGTGAAAAGAGGACCCGCCATGTTGGAGGTGTGCTCCTGCAAGAGCTCGGCCGCCACCGCTTGGGGGGAATCGAAGGAGAGCCCGGGCACGGCCATCGCCAGCACGGCTTGCTCCCGGTCGAGGCGATGGCGGTGTTCGCCGGCCTGGTGCGGGATGGCGCTGGTGTCGGGCTGAAAGGTGAGGGCTTCGCCAGCGGGGAGTTTGCCCAAGTGGTCCTCCAGCAGGGGAAGGATTTCATCCTCGGCGGGGAGGTCGCCGTAGAGCGCGAAGACGCCATTGCGGGCGGTGAAGGCGCGTTGGTGATGGGCCTGCACGTCCTCCCGGCTCAGGATAGCGAGGGTTTCCGCTAGCCCTAGCTTGGGAATGCCGTAGTGTTGCTCGCCGAAGAGGTGGCGGCGCAGATGATAGAAGGCCATGCGGGAGGGGTCTTCTTGGGCCTCCTCGATGGCGGCGCGCTGGGCCGCTTTCTCGCGCGCGATGGCTTCCTCCGGAAAGAGGGGCTCGCACAGGCTTTCTCCTGCCAGGGCCAGAAATTGCGGCAGGTCCATACTGAGGCAAAAGCCGGAAAGGAGGGAGGTGTTGTTGCCGGTCCCCAAGCGGAGACGGGCCCCCAGTGACTCCAGCGAGCGGTTGAAGGCGAGCGCGCTGTGCCGGGCGGTGCCTTTCAAGAAGGTGGCTGCGTGCAATTGCCCGAGACCGGCTCGGGCCATCGCTTCGCTGGGTAGTCCGGCCAGGAAGGGGCTTTGCAAAAAGACTGAAGGGATGCGGCTGTCGCGCTTCAGCAGGACGCGCAGCCCGTTGCTCAGCACGTGTTCGCTGACGGGTTCCGCCGCAGTGCCGGTGAGCACTTGGAACTCTCGCGGGGCCTTGTCCTCGGGGTCCAGCGAAGTCAGGGTGAGGCGGTCCTCGCGCAGGTAGCGGGCGGCCACCTCCTTGAGCTGGGCGAGGGTGACTTTTTCCAATGCGGCCAAGTAGTCGCGGGTGAGGTCGAGATTGCGGGCTTCATGCCAATTGGACCCCAGATCGGAGGCCCGGCCGGAAGCGGTGGTCAGACTGCGGAATTGCGCGGCCGCGACCTGCCGGTAGGCTTTGGCCAAATCTTCGTCCGTAAGCGAAGTCACCACCGCAGGCAATTGGGCCAGCACTTCGCTCTCGACCTTGTCGCGCTTCTCCGGCTCACATTCGGCAGAGATGACGAAAAGGCCGGGAGGGTCCTTGGGCGTCCACGCCCAGGTGCCGATTTGATGAGTGAGCCCGCTCTCTTCGCGGAAACGCTGGTAGAGGGGACTGGATACGCCCCCACCCAGAGCTTGTGCCAGCAGCTCAAGGGCTGGGCAATCCGCGTGCCCCAAGGTGGGGATGGGCCAGGCCAGGTTGAGGTGCGATACGGCGGTCTGAAAGGACTGCCGGGCCACCCGCTTGCCGAGGCCGGGCGGTTCCGCTTGCTCGTGGAACTCGTTCACGGGCAGATTGTCGAGGTCCTGGGTGAGCTCCTCCAAATGAGTCAGCACTTCTTGGGGGACAAAGTCGCCGGAGAGGACAAGGAAGGCATTGGCAGGACGGTAGCGGGCGGCGTGGTAAGCCACCATCTCGCTGTGGGTGATGCGGTTGAAGCGATCGAGGTGGCCGATCACGGGGAAGCGCCGGTGGTCATGCTGGAAGGCGGTGGCGAAGAGGAGTTGTGAGGCCACGCTGTCGGGATCATCCAGGCCCATGTCGATTTCGCGCCGGATCACGTCCTTTTCGGTCTGGAAGTCCTCGGCGGGAAGGCTGGGGAAAAAGACCAGTTCGGTGAGTGCTTGCAGGAAAAAATTTGTCGAGCGGGCGGGTCCGTCAATGTAATACACCGTGCGGTCGAAGGAGGTGTAGGCATTCCAATGGCCGCCTTTTTCCTGAACCGACTGGGCCAGGCTGGTCACGTCAAAGGACTTGGTGCCTTTGAAAACCATGTGCTCCAGAAGGTGGGAGATGCCCCCGCCCGCGTGCTCGTGCTCCCGGCGCGAACCCGCGGCCACCCAGATTTGGGCCGAGACCACAGGAGCGGTGGGGTTGGGATCGAGAATCACGGTCAAGCCGCAGGGCAAGGAGTGACGGGTGGCGGAAGTGGCAGGAAAGGTCATGGAGAATCTTGGGTGGCCGGGAGGCTGGCGAACTTTGGCGCTCTTTTGAAGCCGTTTTCGTGTTTCAAGGACGGAAAGGAAACGCTTTGCCATGATTCGCAAGAGGGGCTAGAAAGGGGGCGTGAAAGCATTTATCGCCTTTGTTCTCTTCCTCTTCTTCGCCATCGGGGCGGGGGTAGGATTCTACGGATGGAAAAAATGGACGGCCATCGAGGAACGGGGAGTGGCCCTCGCCCTCGCCAAGCCCGTGGAGAAAGACGAAAAGGAGATGTTGGAGATGCGCTACAACAAGATTCTCGATATGGACGAAGTCCTGCTCCCTACCATCGAGGCTCACAATTTGAAAGGCTTTTATCAGGTCAAAAGCGACGAGGAGGCCCTCAAGCTTTTTCGCGAGGATTCCTTGGTCAAACTCCCGGGAGGACGGGATTTGCACGTCATTTTCAAAGGTCCCCGCTCCACCCGCGAGGAGCGGGATGCCGCCAGCCGCACTTTGGCCGAGCAATTTGTGAAGGCCGCCAGCATCCTCGAGTAGCGGTTTGCTTGCATTCCCGGGTTGAATTTTTTGTCACCGGGAGGATGCTGCCCCATGCCCAAGGACGATCCCCAGGAACCCAAGCCGCCCAAGACTCCCGAAGAATTGCAGAAGGTCTTTCAGGACTTTTTCGGCAAGTTTGGTAACGTCAGTTTTGAGATGGGAGGCATGAATGCCCCCGAAGCCCCTGCCGAGGACGGCGAGCCGGAGACGGTGGTCAAGGAGTCCCAGCCCATTTTCGACTTCGATCTCTTGCCCCGTGATGTGAAGCGCCACCTCGACCGCTTCGTCATTCGGCAGGACGAGGCCAAAAAGGCCCTCTCCATCGCGGTCTGCGACCATTACAACCACGCCAAGCAGATGCGGGCGCTGGAGGAGGAAAATGGCGGACAACTCCCCGACGGGATGGAGTATCAGAAGCAGAACGTCATGATTGTCGGACCCACCGGGGTGGGAAAAACCTATCTCGTCAAACACATTGCCGACCTCATCGGGGTGCCTTTTGTGAAGGCCGATGCCACCAAGTTCTCGGAAACGGGCTACGTTGGCGGCGATGTCGATGACCTCGTGCGCGAGTTGGTGCAAAAGGCGGATGGCGATGTCGAACTGGCGGAATATGGCATCATCTATCTCGATGAGGTCGACAAACTGGCCTCCAAGCCCGGCACGGGTGGCCGCGACGTCAGTGGACGCGGGGTCCAGACCACTTTGCTGAAGCTGATGGAGGAGACTGAGGTGCCTCTCACCAATCCCATGGACATGCGGGCCCAGATGAAGGCCATGATGCAGATGCGCACGGGCAGTGGTTCTCAAAAGGACACCATCAATACCCGCCATATCCTTTTCATCGTCAGCGGAGCCTTCTCGGGCTTGGAGAAAGTGGTGCAATCCCGGCTCAAGAGCGGGCACATGGGCTTTGGGGCCGAGATTTCGGAAGCCGTTCTCGATGGGGAGACCTTCCGCGAAGTGGAAACCCGCGATTTGGTGGACTTCGGGTTTGAGGCCGAGTTCGTGGGCCGTCTTCCCGTGCGGGTCATTTGCGAGAAGCTCACTGCCGATGATTTTGTCAAAATTCTCAATGACTCCGAAGGGAGTATCCTGCGCCAATACGAGCGGGAGTTCTCGGCCTATGGCATTGCTGCCAAATTCGAGCCCGATGCCATTCGTTATGTGGCCGAGTTGGCCGAGAAGGAAGATACGGGCGCGCGGGCTCTCATGACAGTATTGGAACGGCTCTTGCGCGACTTCAAATTCGAACTCCCCGGCACGGCGGTAAGCGAGCTGGTCATCAACCGCGACCTTCTCGACAACCGGGAAGCCAAGCTCAAGGAATTTGCCGCGATGGAAAAACGGGTTGATGTGAAGAAGACTCGTGCCGAAGTGGAAATTTGGGAACGGGAATTCAATGAAAAGCACGAGGTGAATGTGCACCTCAATGACCAGGCGGTGGTGGCTTTGGCCGAAAAAGCGGCCGAGCAAGCCCGCAGTGTGCTGCAGGTTTGCCGTGATCGCTTTAAGGATTACCAATTCGGGCTCAAGTTGATCGAGAAAAACACCGGGCGGAAGGATTTTGAACTCACTCCCGAAGCGGTCGCCGATCCCGACAAATTCTTGAGTGAAATGGTCGTTTTGAGTTACCGTCGCGACTCGGAGGCGGGCTCGCCTTCGGCTGACGACGCATGAAGAACGACAATTTGCTGACCTCGCCAACCCCTTGGCTGGCCACCGGGATGGGACTGGTGGTTGGGCTCGTCTGCCTCCTTCTGGGGGCGGGGGACTCGTTTGGAGACTGGCTGCGGGGAGGATTCGAAGCCCGGGGATTTCCGGCGCTGAGGGAGGTTTCCCCCGCTTCTCCCTGGTCATTGCTCGCTCTCGTCGTGGTGACTTCGGCAGTGGTTCTCGCCGTTGAGGGAACTCCCGGGCTGGGGCGGCGGCTGCTTCTCCTCCTCAGTTCTCTCGTTCTCGCAGCGATGGCGTGCCCGGTGCTCGCTCTCTGGTCGTGGTGGTGGAATCCACTCGTTCAACTGGTTGCCCTCTTCTGGGCCGGATTGGCCGCCCTCCTCCATGCCGCCAGTCGCGAGAGAGAAGCCTCCAAGCCGATGGGGGAAGTGAACCTCTAGCTGGCTCGCTCCAGTCACCGATTGCGCTTTCTTCGTGAGACGGAGTCGGCACTTTTTGCCGCCTGCCGCGAGGAAACAGGGGGAGGGAGAATACCCGCCAAAGGAAAAGCGAAAACGTCATTCCGCAAATTTTCCAATTGTCAACTGGGTATATCAGGGCCATAGTGAAGCCGCGCGACTTTTCGTCGTGCAACAATCAACTAACCAAAGGAGAATTATCGCAGGACCGCCAAGAAATCGAGCTGGAGGCCGTGGCCGTGGAGGCCGGGGCCGTCGCCCTATGCACAAGAAAAACAACATCCGGGCCAAGGATGGTGAAGCCAAGGCCGTGGAAGTTGAGGGAACCGTGAGCGCGGTTCTCGCCGGCACCATGTTCAAGGTGGAGTTGCCCAGCGGCCACGAAGTTCTGGCCCACATTTCCGGCAAAATGCGCAAGCGATTCATCCGCCTCGTGATTGGCGACAAGGTCAAAATGGAGATGTCTCCCTACGATACGTCCAAAGCCCGGATCGTCTACCGTCTGGGCTGAGCCCGCTCCGTTTTCTCGTGATACCCACAGAGACTTTCAGTTTTTCAAGATAGAGCTGAATAGGCGGATTCTGTGACGATGCCCATCTTTTGATCCATGTCACAGAATTGGGAATACTGGTTTCTTGCCCTCTTGCTGGCAGTCGTCTTTCTCTCCTTTGTCAAGGAGTGGCTCCCGGTCGAGATCGTGGCGCTGGCGGGAATGTTTCTCTGCGTCATTGTGGGGATTCTGGACCTTGATGGTCCCGCCGGAGCGCTCAGTGTCTTTTCCCACGGGGCTCCTTTGGCCATCGGGTGCATGTTTGTGATCAGTGCCGCGCTGGAACGAACGGGTGTTATCGAGACCCTGGGTGACTGGTTCGAGGGCTTGGCCGCGAAATCGGAGACCAGTCTTCTCGTCTGGATCATTGTGATCGTGGCCTTCCTTTCCGGATTCGTCAACAACACCCCCGTGGTGGTGGTCCTGATGCCGGTCATTCTCGGGATCTGCCGCCGCAAGGATTGGAAGGCCTCGCGCTATCTCATCCCCCTGAGCTACGCCGCCATTGTGGGGGGCACCATCACCATCATCGGCACCTCCACCAATCTCATCGCCGCCGGGATTGCCGAAGACCGGGGCCTGGAGCCCTTTGGCATGTTCGAGGTGACCAAGTTGGGGTTGATCTTCTGTCTCATCACTGCGGCCTACCTTCTCATCTTCGGTCGCAAGCTCCTGCCCGATCGCTCGACCCTGGCCTCCCTGATAGATACCGAGAGTTCGCGGGAGTTCATCACCCATGCCTACGTCAGCAAGGGTTCGCCTCTGGTAGGCAAGGAGTTTGGGGAGACCCCTTTTGCCAAGATCAAGAAGCTTCGTCTCATCGAGGTGCGGCGAAACGGTCTCCGGGTGAGGGTCCCGCTCAAGGAGATCCGCTTCCGGCAGAGCGACGAACTGTTTTTCAAGGGAAGTCCTGACGGGGTCCTCGATGTCACGAAGACCGAGGGCGTCGAGGTCAATAGCGGGGCGGAAGAATTTGGCCTAGAGGGGGTCCAGACCGAATCAGCGGTTCTCATGGAGGGGATTCTGGGCCCAGAGTCGAGTCTGGTGGGCAAGTCTCTCTCGGAGCTCAAGTTCCGCCAACAATTTGGCGTGATTATTCTCGCCGTCCACCGGCGGGGGCAAAATTTGCGTGAGAAATTCGAAGATACCAAGCTGGCCTTCGGAGACACTCTTCTCGTGCAGGGTTCCGCAGAAAAAATGCGCCGCCTTTTCGAGCAACGGGACTTTGTGAACTTGAGTGCGCCGACCACCAAGGAGTTCCGCAAGGAAAAAGCCCGCTGGGCTTTGGTGGGACTGGGCATTTTCGTTTTGCTGGGCGCTTTGGGGGGATTCGAGGTGATTCCCAAGATTCCCACGGTGCAGCTTGCTCTGGGGGCGGCACTTTTTGTTTTGATCACCGGCTGTTTGACTCCGAACGAGGCTTACGATGCCATCGATTGGCGCATTTTGTTTCTCATCATGGGGATGTTGGGCATTGGGCTGGCGATGATTCAGTCCGGCCTCCTCGGCTCGGTGGCCGATTTGGTGGCCGAGACTTGCGGGGGGATGGACCCGCGCCTCTTGCTGGCTCTCATTTACCTCCTGGCCGCGATTTTGACCGAATTGGTCAGCAATCAGGCGGTCGCGGTCTTGCTCACTCCCTTGGCCATTCAGCTGGGTGTGCAAATGGAGATCGACCCCCGGGCTTTGGTGGTGGCGGTCATGTTCGGCGCTTCCGCCAGCTTTTCCACCCCCATTGGTTACCAGACCAATACTTATGTCTTCGGGGCCGGGGGATACAAGTTCGGAGACTTCTTCCGCGTGGGCTTTCCGTTGGCGGTGATTCTCTGGCTCACCGCCAGCTTGCTCATTCCGCTTTTGTGGGGAATCTGAGGTCCTTTTCGGTATTCCTGACGGAAAAGAGAGCGCCTCTTTTGCGGGAAAAGGCAACGGGCCGGGGGCTCGGCGGCGCTCGCAATCGATTCGGATTCAGGAGTCCAATTTGCTCGCGGAACTGGTCCTCCTGAACCTCTCCGAGGAGGCAATGATCACTCGGTTTCCAAAGCACGGCCGATTTGGAGCACCAGATCGTCGCGCAGGTGGGGAGCCATCACTTGCACCCCGACTGGCAGCTGGCTTCCTTCCCCGGAGTCCACTGTGCCACAGGGAACGGAGATTCCGGGGAGTCCAGCCAGGTTAGCGGAGATGGTGTAGATATCGGCCAAATAGTCCTGCAACGGGTCCTCGTCGGCGACGCCCAATTTGCGGGGCGGAGTTGGCGAGGTGGGGGTGAGAATGGCGTCCACCTCTTGGAAGGCGGCGGTGAACTCGCGTTGGATGAGGTTCCGCACTCGCTGCGCACGCTTGTAATAGGCGTCGTAGTAGCCGGAGGAGAGCACGTAGGTGCCGAGCAAGATGCGGCGCTTGACCTCGGGGCCGAAGCCTTCTTCGCGGGACTTGCGGTAGGTGTCGATGATGTCGCTGGCATTCTGGCTGCGCACGCCATAGCGAATCCCGTCGAAGCGGGAAAGATTGGAAGAGGCTTCGGCCGGAGCGAGGATGTAGTAGGTGGCCACGGCGGCATCGGTCGCGGGCAAATCGATCTCCACCAGCTCGGCTCCTTGCGCCTCCAGCCGGGCCGCGGCCTGGCGCACCAGCGATTCGATGGCTGGGTCCAGTCCTTCGGCGAAGTATTGCTTGGGCAGCCCGATGCGCAATCCCTGCACGCCTTTGTCCAGGGCGGCGGAATAATCCGGCACTGGTTCCTGGAGGGAAGTGGAATCGAGGGGATCGTGACCGGCAATTACTTGTAGGAGCAAGGCGGCATCTTCCACGGTGTGGGTGAGGGGGCCGATTTGATCGAGAGAGGAGGCAAAGGCGACCAATCCGTAGCGCGAGACGCGGCCGTAGGAAGGCTTGAGGCCGACGAGGCCGCAGTGGGCGGCAGGTTGGCGAATGGAGCCACCGGTGTCCGACCCGAGGGAGGCGAGGGCCATCCCGGCTGCGACGGCGGCGGCTGAGCCGCCCGAAGATCCGCCCGCGATGCGACTGGGGTCGTGGGGATTGACGGTTTTGACCAGAGCGGAGTTTTCGCAGGCCGAGCCCATCGCAAATTCGTCCATGTTGGCCCGGCCGAGAAGGATCGCACCTGCTTCTCTCAGCTTGCGCGTGACGGTGGCGTCATAGGGCGCGGTGTAGCCTTTTTCCAAAAAGCGGGAGCCACAGGTGCAGGGTTGGCCGAGGGCATTGATGTTGTCTTTGAGGAGGACGGGCACCCCACCCAGGGGTTTGTCCAAATCGGCCGCGTGGGCATCGGCCAGAGCCTGTTCGCGGTCGTAAGAGATGAGGGCGCCGATTGAGGGGTTCTTTTCCTCAATATGCGTCAAGAGTTCACCAACGAGAGAAGTGGCATCGAGTTGGCCGGAGGTGAGGGCGGCGCGGGCTTGTGAAAGTGTGGTCATGGAAAAGCCTGGGAGTGATGAAGGGCAGGAGTTCTTTAGGAGGCGTCGACAACCTTGGGAACGCGAATTTGCTCTTGGGCGCTGTCCGGAGCATTCTGCAGCACGGCCTCGGGGGAGAGGCCGGGGCGGGGACTGTCGGGACGGAGAACATCGAAGACCGGGGTGGGGTGGGCCGTGGGCTCAATGCCTTCCACGTCAATGGCAGAAAGAGTGTCGATGTGAGTCAGAATGGGCGCGAGCTGGTTCTGGAAAGTCGCCAATTCATCCTCATTGAGATCGAGGCGGGCGAGTTCCGCGATTCGTCGGAGAGCAATTTGGTTGTCGGACACGCAGCGTGTCTAGCGCGTTGCCGCCCGATGGGAAACCCTTTTTGGGGGCATCATGAGCGGTCGCGGGGGCCCCGCTAGGAGAGGGTGCTGAGAAAGGACAGAATCCAGGAGATCACCGAGCCGATGGCCAGCAGCAGAAGGACGAAGAGTCCGGTCGCTTTGACTTGATAGCGTTGTTGATTGCGCACCTCGCCGCGCGTGAGGTGTGCTTGGAAGCGTTTTTCCCGCAAGCGATCCTCCAGGTCATCCGGAGGCGGCATGGTGGTGCGGGCGTCTTCATACTCCCGCCGGATGCGATCCGGGGCCTCCGCAATCATTTCCTCCAGCTTCTCGATTTGCTCCCGCACGGCCCGCTCTTGTTCGACCAGAGCCTGCAGATCGGCGGCTCCAGCGGCTGGTTTCTTCTTCTTGCGTTGGAAGGGCAGCATGAGAGTGGAGAGGGAGAGGGGGCTAGCGGTTGACATAGATCAGAAGAGCGATGGTGGCGAGAACGATGATGGGCAGATTGAAGGCCAAGCCCTGCCTGAGGGTCTCGGTAAAGGAATCGCTCTTTCCGCTGGGGCGGGAGGAAAAAAGTCCCCGGCGACGGCCCTCGCCAAGATGGGCGGAGAGCTCTTCGTAGTCCGCTTCGCAGTTTTCGAGGGTGTCCATCGCATCCTGCAAGTCCTCGGCGAGCTTGGTCTTGCGCCACTTTCGCGGGTCGATGCCCTGCAAGGTCTGCATGTGATTGGCAAAAGTTTTGCGCGCTTCCTCCAGCTCCTTGAGCTCCTGGCGCGAGTCGTAGATTTCCCGGTCGATGGCTTGCACCGAGTGGTCGAGCCGTTCGAGAAGTTCGATTTGGCCATCGATAAAGTCCTGGCGCTGATGGGTGATTTCCTCCGCTTCTTGTCTTTTTCGCTCGATTTCCTCCCGCTGGCGTTGCAACTTCTCCAGCTGGCTCTCGGCCTGCTGTAGCTGGCGATTGTATTCATCGCCCGTTCCGGGCTGGGGGGCCTTGGCGGCGCTTCCGACGTTGAGATGTTGTTTTCGCTGCGTGGACATGGCAAAGAATGGGTGGGTAGAAGCTACAAGGTTGACAAAGTTTTGGCCACTAGAATATTAAGTTTAGCAAAGTTTTTTTCTAAAATTGGGAAGTGGGATGGGGGCAAAGGGCCCTCCTTGCCAACCCTTCTCCTTTCTCCTGATTTTTCCTAAACAAAGCCGAGAATTTACTACGCTGTGGGGGATGACGAGTCAAAACAGGTGATTGCTGCAAACACACAGGAAGTCGAGGACGCTGTTCCCGACTGGCAGGAATGGTTACGGGTCAATGGCCCGCGCCTCTTGCTGTTTGCCCGCCAGCAGACCCGCAATGGAGCGGATGCAGAAGACGCCTTGCAAGACGCCCTCGTCAAACTGGCTCGCAAAGTGGCGGAAGGCAGCTTCGTGGGCGGGCAGGATGCTTGGATGCCCTTCCTCTACACCCAGATTCGGCGGGAAGCGATCGACCGCGGTCGAAAGGATGACCGCCGGAGAAAGAGGGAGGAGGTCGTTATCGAGGATGCCCGGGGATTGAACCCCGTGGCAGGCGGCGATTGGTTCGAGACCGGTAGCGAGGGTGAGCAAGCCGAGTTGGTGGAAGAAGCGCTGCGCGACTTGCCCCCCAAATTTGCCGAGGTGATCACCATGAAAGTCTGGGGGGAGCGAACCTTTGACGAAATCGGGAAGACCTTGGGAATTTCCCTGCACACGGCGGCCTCTCGTTACCGCTACGGGCTGGAGGCGATGAGAAAGAAGCTTGCGGCGGCCCGCATTCGAGGAGATATTTGAAGATAGGAGAAAACATGGATTCAGAGTTGAAGCAATTGGAGGAAGAGCTGCGTGGGTTTGCCCCCAGCGCGGTGTCGGGCGAGGTCTTGTCGCGCATGGTGGAGGCCATGGAACGATGGGAAGAGGGAGAGGTTTCGGCCGTTCCCGTAGCTGACACCTCTAAAATTGTCGCCTTTCCCCAAGAAACCCGCAATCTCGCCGGTTGGCGTCCCATGTGGGCGGCGGCAGCGGCGGTCGCGATCTTGGGCGCGAGCGTGGGCTTGCTCATGCCCCGTTCCCAGGAATCGGGGGTGACTGCGATGACCGACCTAGGTCCTGTGCCTCTTCTCCGCCAGGCCTCCCTCGTGCCCGTCAATGTGCAGCGCAAAGTTAGCTCCCTGGAAGCCGGAGTGGTGGAAAATCGGGAAGGAATGCAGTATCAACTGATCCGCGTTGTCCGCCAGGAGGAAGCCGATTTCCGGGCGCCGGAAGGGGCTGGGTGCGGGCTGAAAGTCTCCCAGCCCAAAGTCGATTACTACATGGTTCCGGTTTCCTACTGAGAAAACATTCGTGGCGACACAAAAAGGAAAGCAAAAGAACTCCCTTTCCTCGCTTACCCCGGCACAATGAGAATGAAGACGATTGGCATGAATCAAATCGGAAGGGCGGTTTTGTTTCTCAGTCTTGCACCGGCGACCTCGCTCTGGTCCGTGGAGCGACCGAGTCATTTGGATGAGACCCCACATGAGCTTCAAACTGATTTTGAGAGCGACGCTCCCGGGGCCGGGGAAGAAGCGATCACCTCGCTTCCCGAGGCCGTCCCTCCGGTTCCCGAAAAGAAGGTCGCCATTGTGGAGGCTTTGCCGGTGGCCGAAGAGCGTCGTGATGAGGGCACCCCTTACCTCGGAGTGGGAAGTAAACCGGTTGACGAGTTGGTGGCGAGCCACCTTGGCCTCAGCCATGGAATCGTGGTCATCCAAGTGCATGAGGGTAGCGGGGCGTTCAAGGCGGGCCTCCGGAAAAATGATATTTTGCTAAGTTTTGACGGGCGGGAGCTGCGCACTCCCCTCGATTTGCGGGATGCCGTGCGGGCGCGGGGAGTGGGCGATGAGGTCACGGTCGCGTTTCTGCGGAAAGGGGAGGAGAGTGAGGCCCGGGTTGCTCTCGAAGCCCGCCCCGAAGGATTACCTGGCTTCGTGCCCCCCAAAGTAGAGGAGATGGGCCAGTTGCAGGAGATTTGGCCAGGAGGTGGAGAGCTTCCCGCCGAGGCCCGGGAGGAAATCAATCGCCTGCGTGAGATGCTCGAAAAGGACTTCAATGACGTGGACCTGGGTCTGCGGCTCAACGAAATTCTGGAAGGCGAGTTGCCCCAGGGCGAGGGTCAAGTGGACCTCGAAATCGGGGCCGAAAGTTCGGTCACCTGGTCGGATGGGCAGGGAACCATTACTCTGAAAACGCGCTCTGGCGAAAGTGAGGTGAAAGTGCGAGATCACGATGGCCGGGTCATTTTCGAAGGCCCTTGGCAGACCGATGGTGACAAGGCGGCTGCGAGCCCCGAAGTCCGCGAGCGCATTGAAAGCATGGGCATTCGGCGCAAGGGGAATCATCTCAAGTTCTGGATGAACCAGTTCCCAGGCAACCGTTGACCGTTTCTTTTCCGCTGTTCGAAACCCGTCCCGCTAAAAAGCGCGGCGGGTTGTTTTTTTGCAAAAAAGACCCTGATATTTGCCGGTGGGCCTGCTACCACCTCCGCGATGTCGCGACCGGGAGTGAGTATCGAAGCCAAGGCCCGGTCGCAGGGAGAACTCGGGGGGCGGCTCGGCAAGCTTTCCCTCAAGAGGCAAGTGGCCTCCCTCGCTCTTTGGCCTTTCCTGGAGCAGATTCTCGGCTTCTTGGTGGCCACTGTGGACCTGGTTTTCACCGGGCGGCTTGCGGAAGGCGAGTTGCGCATCGCCATGCTCGATGCCATGGCTTTGGGAGGCTACACCGCTTGGCTGTTGATGATCGTGCAGGGTTCCATCGGCACCGGGGTGATGGCCCTGGTTTCCCGGGCGACCGGAGCTCGCGATGGCGACATGGCCCGCAAGGGGCTCACTCAGGGATTACTCTTGGGGCTGGTGAGTGGGCTCATCATCGCGGTCCTGATGTCCCTCGTCCTGCCGGCTCTGGTCACTGCCTTTGGCCTCACTGGCGAGGCCAGTCGGCAGGCCCGCAGCTATCTTGGCGTTCTGGTCTGGAGCTCGCCCTTTCTTGGGGTGATGCTCTCTGCTACCAATGCCCTGCGAGGGGCGGGGGATACCAAAACGCCCTTTTTTGCCATGGTCCTGGTCAATCTCGTCAATATCGTGACCAGTTGGCTCTTCGTCTTCGGACCCGGGGCTTTCGGCGGCCACGGGGTGGCGGGCTTGGCGCTGGGCTCGGTCTTGGGATGGATGGTCGGAGCTCTGGCGATGGTCCTTTTCCTCCTCCTCCGGATCGAGAAGGATCAGGAAGAAGCCTTCCTTTCTCTCAGAGGGGCCGTTTTCCGGCCAGACCGGGCCGTTTTGACGCGCATCGTTCGGGTTGGCATTCCCCAGTCTCTGGAGATGGGCGGGATGTGGGCGATTCAGGCCGTGATGGTGGGGTTCATATCCTCTTTGCCGCAGGCTGGCAGTTTTGGAGCCCACATGATTGCCATCCGGGTAGAGTCGATGAGCTTTTTGCCGGGCTTTGCCATCGGCTCGGCGGGAGCGGCTCTGGTGGGGCAATATCTTGGCGCGGGTAATCCTGAGATGGCCATGAAAGCCGCCCGCCTTTGCTGGAAATACGCCGCTCTCTTCATGGGGTTCTTGGGCATTCTTTTTCTGCTTTACCCGCGCGAACTGGTGGCTTTCATCGTGCCGGATGGTCCCGATTCGCTCTTGTTCCAAAATTTGGCGGGGCCGCTGGTCTTTCTTTGTGGGCTGGCCCAGCCTTTGCTCGCCACGGCGCTGGTTCTGAAAACCACCATGCGGGGCGCGGGGGCCACCAAGCTCGTGATGCGCTATTCCTTCACTTCGATGTTTTTCTACCGGGTTCTCGTTGTGCCGCTCGCGGTGACTCAGTTCGGTATGGGGCTCACCGGGATCTGGGTGGTGATGTTTCTCGATACCACGACCCAGGCCCTCTTGTTTGCCCGCGTCCACTTCCAGGGCCAGTGGCTCTTGGCGCGAGTCTGAAGAAAGAGGGGAGCGGGCTTTTCGTTTGAGCTGAGCGCATTTTTCGGCCACCGTGCCGGGGTTGTGGCTGATAAAAAGCGAAGCTTCCTCGTCGACATCTGGTATTTCTCCCGGGCGCTCTTGCACGATCGGGGGGCGCGCCGCCGCTTCCTTGCCCAGCTGCTCATCGTGGTGCTCACCCTGCTGGTGATTGGCAATTGGCCACTCAGCGATTGGGTGGAGAGCACCCAATGGCGCTTCCTCATCTGGTGGGGGCTGACATTTTTCCTGACTTGCTGGATGCTGTTGCTCGCCCTTTACGATGCCTTGCGGGTGCGGCGGGAAATTTTGGAGGAAGAGGACGATTTCCCTGATTTCTAGGGTTGCGGCCCACCGAGTTTACCGGATGATGCCGCCATGACTCCTGCGCTCGAAGATCTGTTCGCCGTCCTCCGTTTTCCCAGCATTTCCACCGATAGTCGTCACGCACCCGATGTGCGGGCCTGCGCCCAATGGTATGTGGATAAATTCGCCCGCATGGGCTTGTCGGTGGAGCTATGCGAGACGGCCCGGCACCCAATTGTTTTGGCGAGAAACGAACGCCTGGAGGGGCGCAAGACGGTCCTGATTTACGGTCATTATGATGTCCAGCCCGTCGACCCCTTGGAGTTGTGGGACAGCCAGCCCTTCGAGCCGGAAATCAGGGAGGGCAAGATCTGGGCGCGGGGCTCGACCGATAACAAGGGGCAGCACATGGCCCATCTGCTGGGTATTGAGGAGCTTTTACAGGAAGAGGGCGAACTGCCGGTGAATCTCATCTTTCTCCTCGAAGGAGAAGAGGAGATTGGCAGTCCGAATTTGCCGGCTTTTCTCCGGGAGCGGAAAGAAGAATTGGCCTGTGATGTGATTGCGGTGAGCGATACCGGCATGGTGGCTCCCGGGGTGCCCACCCTCGGCTATGGCCTGCGGGGCATCGCTGCCTGCGAGGTCAAGATCTTCGGCCCCGACAAAGACCTCCACTCGGGAGTCTATGGAGGGGCGGTGGCCAATCCCGCCACTGCTGCCGCACGCCTCATTGCCAGCCTGCACCATGATGACGGGACGGTGGCCGTGGCCGATTTTTATAAAGAAGTCGAACCCCTCGCCGACTGGGAGCGGGAAATGTGGAGCCGCGTGCCCGGCATGTCGCGTGAGGATATCCTGGCAGTCACGGGCTCGCCCGACCTCTTTGGGGAAGCAGGCTACAGTTCAGCCGAGCGGCTTTGGGGGCGGCCCACCTGCGAGGTCAATGGCGTCTGGGGCGGCTATCAGGGAGAGGGTTCCAAGACCGTGCTGCCTGCTGAGGCCGGCTTCAAGCTTACCTGTCGCCTTGTCCCTGACCAAGAGCCCACCGTCATCACCGAGCGGGTGCGGGCGCATCTCGAGGCCCACCTGCCCGCTGGCGTGCACATGGTCTTCGAGGCCGGGCATTCCGGTAAGGCCTACGTGGCCGATCCTCATTCGGAGGCTGGCCAAGCGGCCCAGGAGGCTTTGCGAGAGGTCTTTGACCGCGAGCCGGTTCTCATTCGCGAAGGCGGAAGCATCCCCATCATTCAAGGAATGAAGGAAATCCTGGGCACCGATACGCTCATGCTCGGTCTCGCTTTGCCCGACTGCCAGATCCATTCTCCCAACGAGAACTTCACCGTGGAGAACTTTGAGGCCGGGATCCGTCTGGCCAAAGTTCTTCTCCAAAAAATTGGCCAGCGGTAATTTCCCGTCCAGCCAGCGGTCACCCGGTGGCCGCTGGGAGCCCTTGTTCAGTGGAGAGCGGCCTCACCTGCTTTGGCCTTCTTCTCGCCTTTAGCCAGCAGCTTCTTCTGATAACGTCCTTGCACGATATCGGTCAGCACCAGCACGGCGATGACAAAGTAGAAGGTCGTCTTGGTCATGGCCACCACCTCGTTGCCGCCGAGGTGCAGGTGGGCGAGGTGGCCGCCTTCGGTGACTAGCATCACCCCGACGATCAGGAGGACAAAGAGACCGAGAACCTCATACATGCGGTTTTTTTGCAGAAAGTCCGACACCTTGTCCGCCAGCCAAATCATGAGGATGCCGCTGATGACAATCGCGATGATGATGAGGCTGATTCGCTGCTCTCCTGTGGCCTCGTCCTTGGCCAAAGCCATCGCCGAAAGAATGGAATCGAAAGAGAAGATGACGTTCATGGTCACAATCAGGGAAACCGTCTTGGCCACCGAAGCGGGCTTGTGGTCGCCATGGCCGATCTGGTGCTCTCCGATCATGTGAAAGATTTCCTTAATGGCGGTATAGAGAATGAAAGCCCCCCCGAAGAGAACGATGAGAGCGTGTAGATTGAACTCGCCATCGACGAACTTGCTGACGGGGCCGCTCTCCGCCCCATGGGTGGCTTCCGGCGTGGTGGGGCCTCCAAGATGAATCTCGAAGAGGGGATCTTTGAAGTTTTCCACCAAAGAGACCACTACGAAGAGAAGGGCGATCCGGAAGCCGACCGCCAGGCCGATCCCCAGGCGCCGCACGAAGGCCTGCTTGGCGGGTTCCACCCGTTTCGATTCGAGCGAAATATAGAGCAGATTGTCGAAGCCGAGGACCGCCTGCAACAAGATGAGAAGGAAAAGGGTGATCACGTATTCCATAAAGGCGAACGATAGGGGCTGCCCCCTCGCTGACAAGCTCGGAAGGAGCCTGTTCCCCCTCTTTTCCCTTTCTCCTCGTGCCACAGGCCACCCTTTGCTAGAGAGAGAGGATGAAGATTTTGCCTCGGGAAAAGAAGGCTCGTTTGCGCTTGGTCGGGCTCCTCGTGCTTTTGCTTGCCCTTTCCATCTGGCGCTGGGGCTATGCCCTCTTAGCAGGGGTCGTCTATCAGCCCGAGGTCGGGGACCTGCTTTTCCAGTCCCTGCCGAACCCACCCGGCCAGGACATCGTCGACGCCATCGAGGGCTGCACCAACAGCGACTTTTCCCACTGCGGAGTGGTCGTGAAAAAAGGTAAGGATTGGTATGTCCTGGAAGGCATGGTGCCTACCGTGCAGGAAATCCCTTTGCGCAAATGGCTCCTGCGGGGTAAGGGACGCTTCGCCGCCTATCGCTTGCAGAAAGAAAAACGTGCGCACATCCCGGCGTGGATCGAGAGCATGCGGGAGCAGCTGGGGCTGGTCTACGATTTTCGCTACCGCATGAGTGATGAGGAAATCTATTGTTCTGAATTGCCCTACGACGGCTGGCTCGCGGTCACGGGCGAGGAAATGGGCCAAGTGCGCAAGCTCGGCGACCTCCCCTGGCAGCCCTATCGCGAGGTGATTTTGAAAGTGGAAGGCAGTGACACCGTGCCCGTCGAGCGGGAAATGATCACCCCCCGCGACCTGGCAGCGGCTCCTCAGCTCGAATTGGTGGTGGCCCATGGCGTGCAACGGGATCGGTGACGTGGCCAGTTGTTTCGCCAGCGGGTGGTGCCCCCAGGGGATGAAAAAAGATCACTTTTACTATCGACAGCGGTCTGCAAGCAGGGTAACTCCCTCGGCCCCGAGAAAAGTGGCACCGTAGCTCAGTGGTAGAGCAGAGGACTCATAAGCCTTTGGTCGGCAGTTCAAATCTGCCCGGTGCTACCAGTTTTTTACAGGCTATCTCTTGGCGCTTGTTCTCTGGTTTCGCTGTGGCGGTGCTAGCCATCTGCTAGCAGTCTCCCAACCGCAAAAATTCCCGGGGCTTTGAATCTCCCTGCAGCGGAGGAGAAATCTCTCTTTTTGGAGCAAATTGTCTCATTGTGAGGGAATTGGGACTTTCGAGAAATTTTTTCCATTGAGTGCTTGCGTGGGGCGGGATTTCCTGTATCGTCCGCCTCCGCACGCGGAAAGCGGGTGTAGCTCAGTGGTAGAGCGCAACCTTGCCAAGGTTGATGTCGTGAGTTCGAATCTCATCACCCGCTCCATTTCCCGCCCGGCCTTGGCGACCTCATCAATTTACTTTGATGAGGTTTTTCTCTTTAGCCGCTCCCTGATTTTTTCGTGCCGAATGGGGCGCTCTATCAAGGAAAAGCGGGCTCCCTGCTGGGCTATCCGGGGTTGACGACTTGGAGGAGGACGACTGCGGAGCTGCACCCCCATGAGTAGCGTCTCCCGGGAGGGGTCTTGTCCGGCCAACGGCACCAGATGAGGCCATCGGAATCGCGTCGGGAGGCGAGCGCGGCTTCCACGTTTTTGCGTAGCCAAGGGCCATACTCGTCTTCTCGACTGCGGTCCTTCACAAAACGGGCGATCCAACGGGCGGCGATTCCATTGAACCCGCCGCCATCGCCTCGCTCGCCGGCAGGGGGGAAGAGCCCGTCTTTGCACAGCTCATCGCGCGTGTAACGTATCGCTCGCTCGGCGAGGTCGGGCTCGTCCAGGAGGTGGGCAGCTCCCACATAGGTCCCCTGGTTGTAGGTGAAGCAGCGGGGGTCAAGGCGACCCTGACGATTGAGATGATCGTGGACTCGTCCGCTGTCGGCGGAGACCAGCTGGTGGTGGAGCCAAGTGAAAAGGTTCCGGGCTTTTTTCCGGTAAGAGTCCTCGCCGGTAGCTTGGGCCAATAGGGAGGCGGCGATGCTCCCGGGGCCATTGACGCAGGCGTTTTTGCACTGTTTGTCTGTCTTCCACCACAGGCCGCCGCCGAGGTCAGGGGAATGGGCCCGGGCATAGCAGAGGTCGAAATTGGCGCGGGCGGCAGTGAGATAGCCTTGCTCCCCGGTGAGCAAGTAGGCCCGGGTGCAGGCAATGACCATCCAGAGAATGTCGTCATTAAATTCATTGCGCTCCCAGGTCTCGCCGTGGTCGTGCTGAAAGCCGTGGAAGAGCTTGGCAAACATCTCCCGATAGCGGGGATCTTCGGTTCTCTCATAGGCGTCGAGGACCATTTCCAGTTGCTCGGCCCGCATCCAGAAGGAGACCTTCTGGCGACCCTCGTTGTGTTCGCGGAACCAGGCCCGGTCCCCGCGTTCCCGGTAAAAGGCTTTCTCGTGGGCGGCGAAAACTTCGTCCGCGTCCCGGGTGGTAAAGGCGGGTAGCGGCAAAATGAAGGCCAGCATAGCGAGAAGAAGCGTCGGGGAGAGAAGGGCGGAGGGCTTGGAAAAGCGGTTCATGGCATTGAGGATGGCAACCCCTACCCGGGCTCCTTGCGGAAGTTTTCACGAGAATGATGGGATTTCGCCTTCGGTGGTTGCTTTCAAAATCACTCTTGTATAAACGCTTCGACTCATGAGTAAAAAGTCGAAGATGTCCGCCATTCTTCTCCTCGGGGCACCTGGAGCGGGGAAGGGAACTTTGGGGAAAACCCTGGGCGCGATTCCGCGCTTTTTTCACTGTGCTTGCGGCGATGTCTTTCGCTCTCTCGACACCCGGACCCGTCTCGGGCAGGAGTTTGTGCGCTATTCTTCCAAGGGCGAGCTGGTTCCTGATTCCCTGACGGTGGAGTTGTGGGAGACGCAGATGCGCAACTGGGCGGATAGCCATACTTACAAGCCCGATATCGACTTGCTCATTCTCGATGGCATTCCCCGCAATGTGGAGCAGGCCCGGTTGATGGAGGAAAATATCACCATTCATCAGGTCATTCATCTCTCCTGTCCCGACCGCACGGAGCTTGCCCGCCGGATGCGCAAGCGGGCCCTGAAGGAGAACCGCTACGATGATGCCAATGACGCCGTCATCGAGCAGCGCATCCGGCTCTACGAGGAGGAGACCAAGCCCATCCTCGCGCATTATGGCGAAAATCTGGTCACTGATATTGACGCGACCGGCACTCCGGTCAAGGTCCTCTACGACGTCATCGGGCGGCTCATGCAGCTCGAGATTTATCAGGAAATGGCCGGTAAGAAGGCCTGATTTGGAACTATGAGAATCGTATTTTTGGGCACGGGAGAGATCGCGTTGCCGGCTTTCCGGGCATTATTGGAGTCGGACCATGAGGTGGTGGCATTGGTGACCCAGCCGGATAAGGCCGTGGGGCGGAGTTCGAAATTGCAGCCCCCCGCCATCAAGGTGATCGCGCAAGAGGCCGACATTCCCGTCCTGCAACCGGAGAAGGTGCGGGCACCGGAGGCTTTGGCCGAGCTGGCCGCGCTGGAGGCCGAGGTCATGGTGGTGATGGCTTACGGGCAAATTTTGCCGCAAAAGCTCATCGATCTGCCACGCAAGGCCATCATCAATCTCCATGCCTCTCTGTTACCGGAATATCGGGGCGCGAGCTGCATTCAAGCTGCCATTCAAAACGGCGATGCGGAGACGGGATGGACCGTGATGCACGTGGTTAAGGCGCTCGATGCTGGCGACATCATTGCTACTCATCCCACCGCCATCGGCAGGCAGGAGACCGCCAGCGAGTTGCACGATCGCTTGGCGGAGCAGGGGCCGGAGGCTCTTCTTTCGGCCTTGGAGGCCTTGCAAAACGATACCGCCACCCGCACGCCCCAGAACGAATCAGCGACCAGTTATGCCCCCAAGCTGGAGCGCGAGGACGGTCGCCTCGATTGGTCACAGGGCGCGGAGGAGCTGGAACGGCTCATCCGGGCTTACCACACTTGGCCGGGCACCTTTACCACTTACCGCGACGGGCGGGGGAAGAGTAGAAGGCTCAAGGTGTTTCCTCCGACGGAAGTCCTGGACGCCGGCGGGACTCCCGGGGAGGTTCTGGCTCATCCGGACGGGCTCCAAATCGCCTGTGGCGAAGGTTCGCTTTTGCTCAGCCAAGTGCAGCCGGAAGGCTCCAGACGGATGAGTGCCACCGACTTTGGCCGGGGTGTTTCTTTGGAGTGCTTGGGTGAAGAACGCTGAGGGTTAGGAGGCAAGGCGGTGGAAGGAACTCGACAGCGCTGCTTGTGCCGTTAGTGTGGATTCCATTCTTTTTGTTTGCTGATGAGAAGGCGCGCTTTATTTTTGGGGTTCTTTGCTTCGTTGTCAGTGGCCCTCTTTGCCGAGACTGAGGCCGACGAGGCCGAATCGGAAAAAATCCTCCCGGTTGGAGAGTTGTTTCTGGAGGAACTCGTCGCTAAGTTGAATGAGGAGCATTCGGCGGAGACGAGAGAAGAAATTTTCAAATCTCCAAGAAGATTGATCGGCTTTCAACTGCGTTCCAAATTCGATCTCTGGAACACAAGTGAGAAATCGGAAGTGCGAAAAAACTTCGAGAGCTGGGGAATCGAGCATCCTGATTGGATGTCATTTTACATTCGCGAGGCTTGGGAGCACTCCCAGAGCGGTGAGGAATTTGATGAGCTTTCGTTTTTAATGCGAGTGTCAGAGATTCGCAGGGATGCGAAGAATTCGCGGAAGATTGACGCCGAGGAATGGGCATTGGAGCATTTTGAGGGAACCGTTGGAGGGTCGCTCTCTGGGGACCCTTTTGCCGAGGCTATAGAAAGCGAGGAGGAGGCCGATCGCGAAAAAATTCCGCTCTCCGTTGAGGTGAGGGTTCGAGGGATTGGCTGGGAAGAAGGGGAAAAGCAATACCTCGAACCGGTGGAGGCCATTTTGAAAAAGTGGAATGTAGGGACAATCTCTTCGAGCGGGGGGAGCGGGGATGGGGAGATTGCAGAGAACTATTTTCGAATCGACTTTTCGGATTCCGAGAAAGGGCTACCTCTCCTGCGCAAGAGCATTGGGGATCTCGCCTTTCCCGCTGGCACGATGATGAGATATACTCAGGACGGCTATTCGCATCAGGAATACTTCAAGTGGCACCACCGGCGGGTGCGAGTGGACTAATCGCCTCCGCCGCCGCAGCCGCCTCCACAGCTGGAGCCGCAGCTGGAACCACAGCCACCGCCAAAACCACCCCCTTTTCCGCCTCCGCCACCTCGACCGGCACCCATCTTGATAATTCCGATGAAGAGGACGACTATGAAAAAGGCCCAGATCAAGAGGCTTCCTTCGCCATCACTACAACTAGCCAGAGCGAGAGAGCTCGTCGTGACCAATCCTGAGAGATAGACCGTGCGTCTGCGCAGTACGAAGTTGCGGGAGATGTCGACGGGACGAATGTCGCCCGCAAAGCGTTTGTCCGCCGGGGGCCAGATGGCGGCGGGGGCGGGCTGGCCAAACTCCTTCTCATAGCTGGCCAAGGTGCGGGCATACCAGTCGCGGTGTTTGGTATCCTCGGCCTCGCCTCCTTGGGTAGGGCCGTGGTGAATTTCTTTTTGCAGAGTGTCCTGGCAGAGGTCTTGCCAATAGGAATGGGTGTAGAGGAGGTGCAGATGCCAAGCGGCATCCACTTCCTCCGAGGGGGTGACGGGATGGCCCGCCGTCACACAGAGGTAGAGGAAGCGGCGGTATTCTTCGCAAACCTGGCGGGCAAAACCTTGGCTCCAGAGATTCTCCTTGGCCAGGCGGTCGGTGAAGGTGAAGGCCGCGCCGGGGACATCGAAGGAAAAGCTCGCCAGCCTTTGCCAAAGTTCGCGATTTGTCATGATTTATCCCTAGCAAGAATTGGAGGCCCGGGGAAAGGGCGAAATCTCCTCGCGGCGAGTGGTCCAAGTGAGGAAGGCGTTACAATCTGGCTGGGGGCAAAGTCCCAAGCGATAGTTGACCTCCGGCCCCTCCTTCGCTAAGTCCCTCTCGTTGGCGCGCTAATTCGAGCCGTCATTCACACAAAAACAAACCGCTCATTCTATGGCAAAATACGGAATTAATGGATTTGGACGCATTGGCCGCATGGTCCTTCGTTCACTGGTCGAAAAAGGCGAACTCACCAGCATCGCCGCCATCAACGACCTGACCGACAACAAGACTCTCGCGCACCTTCTCAAGTTCGACTCCAGCCAAGGCATTTTCGACGGCGAGGTGAGCTATGATGACGAGTTCATCATCATCAATGGGCACAAGATTCACGCTTCCGCGGAACGTGACCCCGCCAATCTCAAGTGGGCTGAGTGGGGCGTGGACGTCGTGCTCGAGTCCACTGGTTTCTTCGTGGACCGTGCGGGTTCTTCCAAGCACCTCGAAGCCGGAGCCAAGAAGGTTCTCATCTCGGCTCCAGCCAAGGATCCCGACCTCACCATGTGCCTCGGCATCAATGATAATGAGTATGACGCGGCCAAGCACAACATTGTGTCCAACGCGTCCTGCACCACCAACTGCCTCGCGCCCCTGGTGAAGGTTCTCAACGATACCTTCGGCATCGAGCAGGGCATGATGAGCACCATTCACTCCTACACCGGCGACCAGCGTCTCCTTGACGCTCCTCACGGCGATCTCCGTCGTGCGCGTTCAGCGGCCATCAACATCGTGCCTTCCTCCACGGGGGCGGCCAAGGCCATCGGCCTCGTGATTCCCGAGTTGAACGGCAAGCTCAATGGTGGTGCCTTCCGCGTGCCCACTCCCACCGGCTCCCTCACTGACTTTGTGGCTATCACGAAGAAGGAAGTGACTGCGGAAGCGGTGAACGAAGCCTTCAAGGCTGCGGCGGAAGGTCCCTTGAAAGGGGTCCTCGAATACTCCGAGGAGCCTCTCGTCCTGCAGGACATCGTGGGCAACCCCCACAGCTCCATCTACGACTCCGACCTGACCATGGTCATGGGTAGCAACATGGTGAAAGTCTGCTCTTGGTATGACAACGAGTGGGGTTACTCCTGCCGTGCTGCGGATGCCATGAAGATGCTCGGCGACTCTCTCTAAGAGAATCTCCGCTCGAATTTTGCAAAAGCGGTCCCGGGTTCGCCCGGGCCGTTTTTTTTTACCTGCGGGCAGGGGGCGGCGGGACTTGGCGAGCCTTTGGCTTGACCTGCGGGGGCTTGGGGTGCATCTCGTAGGACGTGCGCATTCCCAGTTTCATCCTTGCCTTCTCCCTCCTCGGAATCTGTCCCGCTTTCTCCCAAGAAGGGCGGTTGGAAGATGCCGATATTCTCGAAAAGAGAATCGAGCGCCAACCCGTGCCGGCCGATATTCTGGCGGCAGCGGTGCAGGCTGTGCAAGAGCTTGGTGATTTGACGCTGCGGGGAGAATATGCCGAGGTGGTGAACAAGACCTATCCTCGCTACCTGAAGCGCGCTGCCAAAAAAGCGGGGGGGAACGACAGAATCGCCGCCGAGATGGAGCGGGCGGTCGATGAGTTCGCGGCCTCGGGCTTGACCATTACCAAGTTTACGGCCGAGCCGGCGGTGAGCGGCTTCGATATTCCCGAATTCAACGAATGGCTTGTCTTCGTGCCCACCAAGCGGCAGGTGCGCCGCATCGATCCGGCTACCGGGGTCAAGGAATTTATCGAATTGACTGATTATCAAGTGGCGATTCGCGGGAAAGAAGAGGGGGCGAGCTGGGGCTTTATCAATGGCTCCACGTTGGAAGTGCAGGAGCTCAGAGGCTTCTTTCCTTCCCTGCCCAGTGATATTGCCGACTTTGCCATTCCAGAGAAGGGCTTTCGCCGCGTCAACTGAGGGGGATACCGGGTCATTGGATTTGTTTCAGAAAAACTTCCGCAATCTGGTGAGCGCGGAGGGTATTGAGACCTTTGTCGATTGGTCACATGGCTAAGGAAAAGAAGAATAAGCGCTCGCGGGCCGCGCGCACTGCAGAGGCCGCCGCCCGGCGCCTGGAAGAAATGAAGCTGCGGGGGGAGAGCAAATGGGTGGAGGTGCGTCAGTCCGAGATCCACGGCACTGGCGTCTACGCCGCCTGCGACATCCTCGAAGATACCGAGATCATCGAGTATGTGGGCGAGCCCGTTGACAAGGAGGAGAGCGAGCGCCGCGCTTGGGCGCAAATGGCCAAGGCCGAAAAGGATGGCGATGCGGCCGTCTACATCTTCACTCTCAATGAGGAATGGGACCTTGATGGCAGCGTGGAGTGGAACGCCGCGCGCCTGATCAACCATTCCTGCGATCCGAATTGTATCGCCTATACCGTTGAGGGGGATGGTGAGGACCGCATCATTATCTACGCTCTGCGCGACATCGAGAAGGGCGAAGAGCTTACCTTCGATTATGGCTTTGACCTCGAGTGCTACGAGGACCATCCTTGCCGCTGCGGGGCAGCCAACTGCATCGGCTACATCGTCAGTCAGGAGCAGTGGCCGGAATTACGCAAACTTCTCAAGAAAAAGAACTGACTGCTATCGCTTACCTTTTCCTCATGAACCGTTCCCATCTCTTCCGATTTCTTCTTACTTTTCTCCTTTTTCCGCTCCCTTCCTTGCTCGCAGATGAGGCGGGTGCCAAGAAAGTAGTCGCGGACTATGAGCGTGAAGTGGCTGCGTGGGTCGCCAAGGTCAATGCGGCTCCCGATGTGGAAGCTCGCCGCCAGCTTTGGAAAGTCGGCCCTAATCCCGATGCTTTCGGGCAGGACCTCCTGCGGCAGCTGGATGGCTCCTGGAATCAGGACTGGTTTCTTGATTACGCGCCCAAGCTCTTGGAGTTGGCCCCCGCTTATTCGGTCAAGCCCGTTCCGACGGCTCCCGACAAGACCCCGCTCTCAGTGGTGCGCTCGGCGGCGGAGCGCTTTCATTTCGAGAGTCCCAAAATTGGCGCGCTCTGTCTTGCTCTCGTGGTCGACAATGGTCCCAAAACCCGCAAGTTTCTCGAAAAAGTGGAGCTCACTCATCCTGATAAAGAGGTGCAGGGGGTGGCTGCCTTCGCGCTGGTGCTTCTTTCCCGCGAAATGGGTGGGGGTGATTTGGAGGCGAACAAGCAGCGCATGGAGCGCATCCGCAAGGCGGTGATCCAATCGGCTCACGTCAAGGTGGGGCAAACCACCATCGGCGAGATGGTGGAGCGCTTTCTCTTCGCCACCATGAATCTGGAGAAAGGGATGAAGGCCCCCGATATTCTGGGATGGAATGTGGCTGGAGACGCCATGAGATTGAAGGATTACCGTGGACAGCCGGTGATGATTGTCTTCTGGCACACTCGCATGGAAGCGGCCGACGAGACGATGGCTTTTCTACGGAAAGTAACCGAGCAGCAGTCCTCCCAGGGAGCGGCTATCCTGGGGGTGGCGAGTGAGAGCCCCGAGCAGTTGCGCCATCTCATCAAGGATGGAACTGTGACTTGGGAAAACTGGCTCGATGAAAAAGGGGAGATTGCGGAACTCTATCAAGTGGCGCGTTATCCGGCTTGCTGGGTGCTCGATAAGCAAGGAAAAATCCAGCACAGGGGAGTGCCGGGCCCTTTCGCCGAGTTGACCCTGGAAGCGCTGCTCAAAGAGTGATTTCTTCCCGCGCCCGGGGGAGCTGCGCGCCGCCCCGGTCTCTCCCATTCCCTTTTACTTGCGCTTGAGGGTGGCCACGCACTCGAGGTGGCGGGTGTGGGGGAAGAGGTCGAAGGGCTGAATTTTTTCCACTTCGTAACCCGCTTCATCGAGGGCCACAAAGTCGCGCATCTGAGTGGCTGGATTGCAGGAAACGTAGACCACCCGGCGGGGGCCGAATCGGGCCAGCTGGGCGAGGAAGCCTGGGGTGCACCCTTTGCGTGGCGGATCGATGACGAGCGCGGTTTCTTCGGCCGGAAAGGTGATGTCGGCAAAGATTTCCTCCGCCGAAGCCGTCATGATGCTGACCTGGGGCAGTTGGTTGAGTTCGGCATTGCGGCGGGCAAAGTCTGCCGAAGTCTCGGAAACCTCCACCCCGGCCACTTGCTGGAAGTGCTTGGCGAGCGAAAGGGCAAAGAGCCCCGAGCCGCAGTAGGCATCCACGAGGTGGGTGCAGCCGTCCTGGGCGGCCTCGGCCGCCACGTAGTCGACGAAGGCCGGCAAGATGGCGGGGTTGTTTTGGAAGAAGTCTCCGGCCAGGAAGTGGAAGGTGAGGTCGTGCACCTTCTCGCTGATGACCGCCCGGGGATTGGTCTCCACGCCTTCTTCATGTGCCCGGAGGAGCAGGGTGACGCCTTTCTTGTAGGTGTGGGCCCGCTTGCTGACCTCTTGGCGGATGGCGGGCAGGGCCTCATTGATGGGCTCCAGAGCGATGGGGCACTGGGGCACGTCGATGAGGCGGCTGCGGGTGCCGGGGGCAAGAAAGCCGATTGGTCCCAGTTCGCCGTCGCGGGGTTTGGCGAAGTGGGGGGTGAGCTTGGAGCGATAGTGCCATTCCTTGGGCGAGGGGACGGGAGGGAGGACGGGAATGTCGAGGTGCGCCATGCGGCGGGTTAGCTCGGCCACCTGTTGCCTTTTCCATTCCAATTGCTTGGGATAGGCGAGATGCTGGTATTGACAGCCTCCGCATTTGCCGAAAAGGGGGCAGCGCGGGGTGACCCGGTCGGGAGAGGGAGTGAGGACCTCGATGAGGTCAGCTTGCGAGCAATTGGCATCATTCCGGTAAATGCGGGCTCGGACGGTTTCCCCGGGGAGGCAGAAGGGCACGAAGACGACCCAAGGGCCTTGCTCTTTCGGTGCCTCGGGCAGCTGGACCCGGCCCACCCCGGCCCCGAGGTTGGTGAGGGAGTCGATCTCGAGGGTGAGCTCGTGGTGGTAGGGAAAGGGGATGGGCTTGAACTTCTTCGGCGGGCGCACGGCAGTGAAAGGGGTCGATTTCAGAGTCCTCAGCACGCCTGGTGACGGGCTGGGGAAGACCTTTGCAAAACAGACTAGCGCTCCGGGAGCAAGCTTGTTTCGTCTCCCGAGGTTATCTCGGAAGGATTTCCCAGCACGGGCTGGGGGGGAGGAGCCAGATCACGGGAATCGGGTAAATCTCCGGTCGGGTCTTCAAAGATGAAGCCGTCCAACTCCGTGATTTTCTTGGCGGGTTGGCCGGCCTGGTCCTCAGCGGTGAGTTCCGGCAAGCCGATCTCCTCTCCTGTTTCCGGGAGTCCTTCTTCTCCCCCGGGGGGCGGGATGACGCCCTCACCCTTAGCCAATTCGGTGGCCGCACCGTCTTCTTTGTCGGCCTCACTCTCGTCGCTTTTGTTGGCGCAGGAAGCCAGCCCGACGATGGACAGAAAGGCGAGGAAAGGGAGAAATTTCATGTTGGCAGGCGGGCAGACCTTCGGGGATGAGGGGGGAGAAATCAAGCCGCGCGGCGCTTTTTCCGCATCACCGGTTCTTTTTCTCCTCTCACCACTTCTGCCGTGATGGTGACCGACTCCAAATCGTCGCGGGAGGGGACCTCGAACATGACGTCGAGCATGATGCGCTCGAAGATGCTCCGCAGGGCGCGCGCTCCCGTGCCCCGGGTGACCGCTTCTTCCGCAAAGGCTTCCAAGGCATCGGGGGTGATCTTCAGCTTCACATCATGCAAGGCCAGTTGTTTGGTGTACTGCTTGACCAGCGCGTTCTTGGGCTCGGTGAGGATGCGAATCAGGTCGTCCCGCTTCAGCTTGTTGAGCGCGGAATGCACGGGCAGGCGGCCAATGAACTCGGGGATGAGGCCGAAGTGGAGCAGGTCCTCGGGCTGAACTTTTTCCAAAATGGTCTCTTCTTTCTCCTCCTCGCTGGCGTCATCGCTCTGGGCCCGGAAGCCGAGGAAGTTGTTGCCCAGGCGCCGCTTGACGATGTCTTCCATACCCACAAAGGCTCCTCCGCAGACAAAGAGAATCTTCTCGGTATTGACCTGAATGTATTCTTGTTGCGGGTGTTTGCGGCCCCCTTGGGGCGGGACATTGCAGACCGAGCCCTCGAGAATCTTCAAGAGCGCTTGCTGCACCCCCTCGCCGGAAACATCCCGGGTGATGGACACGTTCTCGGTCTTGCGCCCAATCTTATCAATTTCGTCGATATAGATGATGCCCTGTTCCGCTTTCTCGACATCGAAGTCGGCAGCCTGCAGCAGACGGAGGATGATGTTTTCGACATCTTCACCCACATAACCGGCTTCCGTCAAATTGGTGGAATCGACAATGCAGAAAGGGACATCCAGCAGGCGGGCAAGGGTGCGGGCCAGCAAGGTCTTTCCCGAGCCCGTGGGGCCGAGAAGGAGGACATTGGATTTCTCGATTTCGACCTCGGCCAACTCCTCGGGCACCTCCTGATTTTGGTGGAAAAGGCGCATGTAGTGATTGTGCACGGCCACCGAAAGCACTTTCTTGGCGTGTTGCTGGCCAATGACAAACTCATCAAGCTTGGCCATCAGATGCGCCGGGCTGGGGATGGCATGGTCCAGCTCGGGAGCAGCGGCCAGGCGTTCCCGGCTCTCACCCACCAACTCTTTTTCCAGAATGGTGGAACAGACGTCGATACATTCGTTGCAAATGTAGACGCCCGGTCCGGCAATGAGCTTTTTGACTTCCGAATGGCTTTTGCCACAGAAGGAACACATAGTGAGATTGGATGCGCGTGCCATGAACTTGGGTCGGGAGTGGAAGAAATTGTAGAGGATGAAAGATGATTTGTAAATTTGGAACCAGTGGAAGCCTCTTTGGAGAGGCAACATCTCCAAGTTTGCTTAAAAAGCGATGAAAAACTCTGCCTTCCTCATTTTGGGAGGAGGCGGGCTGGTCGCCTATTCCCGGGCATCGGGGTAGGAGCCGAGCAGCTTGACCAAGGAGCAGTGGCTTTCCAGCTCCCGCAGGGCTTTCGCTAGTTCGGGGTCTTCGCAATGACCTGCCAAATCGACATAAAAGATGTATTCCCAGTCCTTTTGTTTGGAGGGTCGCGATTCGATCTTCGACATATTGATCTGGAAATCATTGAAGGCTTTCAAGGCCTCCACCAGAGAGCCGGGCTGGTCGCGCACGGCAAAAAGGATGGAGGTGCGGTCGTTTCCGGTGGGGGGACAAGTTTTCTCGGAGACGACGAGAAAACGGGTGGTATTGGTTGCGCGGTCCTGGATGGCCGCTTCCACCACTGCCAGGCCGTTGAGCTCGGCCGCGAGGGCTCCCCCAAGGGCTGCTGCTCCCTCGCTGGCCCGCTCCGCCGCGATCTCCGCCGCCCGGGTGGTGGAGGAGACTTCCACCAGATCCGCGTGGGGAAAGTGGCGCAGAATCCAGTTCTTGCATTGACCGAAGACCTGGGGATGGGAGTAGAGAGTCTTGATTTCCTCCCGTGGAATGGCGGCCAGCAGACTATTCTCGATGCGCAGGAGAATCTGCGCGCAGATGTGCAAGGGAGAGTCGACGAAGAGATCGAGAGTGTGGGAAACGGCCCCTTCCGTAGAGTTTTCGATGGGAACCACTCCATAGGAGGCCTGGCGGCGAGCCACTTGATCGAAGACATCCGCGAAGCTGGGCTGGGCAAGATACTCCACCGAGTGGCCGAATTTTTTGATTGCGGCCTGATGGGTCCAGGTCCCCTCCGGTCCCAGATAGGCAATTTTCATGTCGTCCTCCAAGGCGAGGGCGGCCGACATGATCTCGCGGTAGATGGCCCGGATGGAGCGCTCGGGAAGACGGCCCTCGTTCATCGCGACCAGTTTGCGCAGGAGGGCGTCCTCGCGCTCGGGAGCGTAGATTTGCAGGCCATCGCGCTTTTTCACCACGCCCACTTCATGGACCAGATCGGCCCGTTGGGAGAGAAGGTCGAGGAGCTGGGAATCGATGGCGTCGATTTGAACGCGGATGTCGTCTAGAGTCACGGCGGGGAGCTTAAGAAAGGTTTTTACAAAAAGGAAATGGTGAATCGAGTCCGTGCAGGAGCCGGGTCAGTCCCCGGGGGGCTCGGTGGGTGAGGAGTTCTCTGCTGGCGAGGGGGTTTCGTCTGCTCCAGAGGGTGGCGAAGGCTCGTCGGCGGAGGAGGATTCCGCTAGGTTGAGTTGTTTCCCTTCCTCCTTGTCGCCTGTCGTTTCCTCCTCGCTCTCGCTGCCATCGGGGAGGTCCATGCCGCGAAGTTCCAGGGCGTTGGGGAGGTCGTCAGGTGATTTTACCCCGAAGTGCTCAAAAAAGTAGTCGGTGGTCTCGTAGAGCAGGGGACGGCCGGGTAGTTCGGCCCGACCCCCGATTTTGACCAATTCCAGATCGAGCAGCTTCTGCAACATGCCATCGGATGAGACGCCCCGCACGGCATCGATCGCCGCCTTGGTCACCGGTTGGCGATAGGCCACCACCGCCAGGGTTTCCATAGCCGGACCGGAGAGGCGCTTGGGTTTGCGGCCCGGGAAGAGGTGCTTCACGAACTCGCCATAGTCGGGCGAGGTGTATATTTTCCACCCCTTGGCCCGCTCGAGAGCCCGGAAGGCGCGGCCACTCTCTTCGTAGTGGGCATTCAATTGCGCCAATCCCTCGATAACCTCCATCTCGCTGGTCGCCCCGAGAGCTCGCAGGGCGGCATCGGCCTCTGTGGTGGGCACTGGCTCCGCACCCTCTTCCTGCTCCTCAAGAAGCTCTTCTTCCCGCTCGGCGGCACGGGCCCGAATCAGGCGGGCGATTTCCGCCGCGGGGAGGGGATCGTCGGAGGCTACGAGGAGGGCCTCAATGATTGCAGTGATTTCCATGGGTGGACCCGGTTTGTTAATGGGCTGAGAGCAGGGGTTCAAGCGCAAGTGCAGGCACCCACGACGTGTTACCCTCACTTTTAGCTTGCGGTGGGCGAAAACTCCACGTAATCGACGCCCCTCATTTCCTCGTCATAGGACTTGATTTATCGACTAACAACGCCGTTTCTCTCCCCCCGAAAGACCATGCCTGCGAAAAAAACGACTAAGAAAACTGCCGCCAAGAAAGCCAAAGCGGATTCCAGCCTGACTGAGACCAAAGACCTCGTCACCGATCCGGTGAAGTTGAGTCCCTTCGTCAAGAAGCAGCAGCAGAAGCTCCTCGAACTCCATGCCGACTTGATGGAAGCCCTTCATGGCGTCCAAAGTGAGGCCATCAAGGCCGGTTCCGGCGACTCGGATGCAGGCAATGGCCAGCACCAGGGCGATGCGGGCAGCGATTCCTATGACCGCGATCTTGCCCTCAGCATGCTGGAAAAGGAAAAAGATGCCTTGCATGAGATCGAGATGGCTCTCGATCGTATCGCCCAAGGCACCTACGGAATTTGCGAAATGTCGGGGGAGAAAATCCCCAAGGAACGACTTGAGGTTCTGCCCTTTGCACGCCTCACTCGCGATTGTCAGGAAAAGTGGGAAGCCGAGCAGCGCAGCCGCGGGGTCGCCCCCGGGGAGTATGGCTTTGGAGCATTTGCTGACAGTAATCGTTCGGTTTCGCTTGACTCGTCAGACGATTAAGGTAGTCTCCCGCCCCTTTTCCGAAACAGAACCATGCCGCGCGATATCATTATCCTCGAGTGCACCGAAGCGAAAGCTGAGGGCAAGCCGACGTCCCGTTACACTTCCACCCGCAACAAAAAGAGCCTCCGCACACCCGGACGTCTCGAGAAGGTGAAGTATAATCCTTTCCTCAAGCGTCGCACGCTGCACCGCGAGATGCGCTAACCCCTGCCAGAATTTTTATCCATGTCAGAACCGAAAACAGTCGAACGCCGTATCGCTTTCCGCAAGGCGAACCGTTGCATGCCCCGCAAGCGCATTGATCTGCCGCTTGAAAAAGTCAGCTATCTGAACCCCGAGACCCTCTCCAAGTTCACCAGCGAGACTGGCAAAATCCTTCCTCGTCGCGTCACTGGCGTCTCCGCCAAGATGCACCGCCGTATCGTCCGCGAAATCAAGCGCGCTCGTTCTGTCAATCTTTTGCCCTAATTTCTTCCGCGACATTTTTTCTGTCGCGTGAATCGGGAAGGCCTTGGGACTCCTCTTGTTCCAAGGCTTTTTTCGTGTCTGTCCATCTGGCCGACTAGAGCTGGAGGCAATAACCCAAGCCCCGGCGGGTCTGGATGGGGTCGTCATGCCCGGGCGCGGCCTGACGAATCTTGGCCCGCAAGCTCTTGATGTGGGCGTCAATGGTGCGATCCATGGCCGAACCGGGGTCGTCCCAAGCCTGCATCAGCAACTGATCCCGGGTAAAGGTGCGCCCCGGCTGACCCAGGAGAAGAGCGAGCAGCTTGTATTCGTGGGCGGTGAGCGGAAGAGCTTGGCCTTGGCAGTGAATGGACATTGCTTCCTTCTCATGATGGAGAAAGGGCACCTGCGCTGGAGCGGAGGGCGTCTCGGCGGAAGCCAGCCGCCGGAGTATGGCCCGCACCCGGGCGACAACGGCGCGGGGAGAAAAGGGCTTGGTCACGTAATCGTCCGCCCCCAGCTCGAGGCCCAGCACTTGATCGATCTCCGAACTTCGCGCTGTCAGGAAGAGCACCGGAATGTGCGAAAAAGTGCGCAGCTCGCGGCAGAGATCGAAGCCCAGCATGTCGGGTAAGCCGATGTCGAGCACTAGAAAGTCGGCCTTATTCTCACGTAACCACCGCAAGCCCTCCTGCCCGGTGAGGGTGTGATGAGTCGCGAACCCCTCCGTGCGCAAGGCATAGAGCAGGGTCTCCGCAATCGCGATCTCGTCCTCAATCAAAAGCACCGTGGGCATCGCGTTGAGAGTGAGCCGGATTCGCCCTTCCGCCAACCCTGAACTTTTCCCTCACTCGCCTTGTCGCAAGTGACTGCGGTCGAAGGTGAAGGTGATTTCTTGATCAGGTAGTTTTTCTCCGATGGCGATGGTGAACTCGTCGCCAGGATTGAGTGCTCCATACCAGGTCTGCGAACTCTGGAGGGTTTCTTTGAAGGGGCCTGAGCCCTGACCACTCCCGTTTGATTGGGTTCCTCCACTTGATGTGGTCGCGTTTGCCACAAAAAGATAAAAGGTCAGAGAACCGTAGCTCATTGTTCCGATTGCGGCCTTCCGCTGAGAAGGGGATTTCCATTCGAATTGGGCACTCAGGGGGAGCTTTTGCCCTCCACCTTCGGGGCTGAGTTCCCCGGGAAGGAGAGATTTCAGGCCGAGTCCTTTTTCTTGTGAAAGCAGAGAGATTGTTTTGCCATCCGGGGCGACTTTGGCTTTGGCCAAAATGATCACGTCAGAGAGCTTTCGGGGGAAAAAACTTGAACGCTCGATACGAAAGGTGGCCTCGAATTGACTGCCATCACTGGCAATGACATGGCCATGCTCAAAGGAGTCGTCCGGCATACGGAAATTTCCGATCTCGGTAATTTGTCCCCATTCTGTTCGTAGACTAGGCACCGTGACCTCTACTGGCGATCGGAGAGGGAATCTGGTGTGGAGTGGTTTTGGCAAATGGCTCTCAAAGTGATAGTCAAGGTGGAGAATCTCGCCGAGCTCGGGGATGGCGGTCAAGCCTGCAGATTTGAGGGTCAGGGTGAAGTCTTTTTCGGCATGGGTCTGGGGCAAGGGACTGGGAGTCATCGAGAGCGCCTTGGGAGCGGGGAAGGGATTGGGCAAAGAGAAGGTCTCGGGGGCTTCTCCGGGGATGAGGGCGCGGAAGTCCAGGGTTTTCGCTGTCGTCGGCCACACCGGAAAGGTCACCACCGCCAGAGAATCGTCGGCCTCGTTTTCCTGAATGGGGCCGATGGCCGTGTGCCAACCTCCCTGACCGTCGGCCAGCTGAAGGCAGAGGGGAGGAAGGTGGGGCCGTCCGCTCTGCATTTCTGTTGCCGGGCTCTCTACATACTCGACGGCCCGAGCCCCCTTTTGACCAAAGGAATGGTCGTCGAGTTGGCCTTGGTTGAACGAATACTTGGGGGCGTGGTGAAAGAAGGGAGCCTCCAATAACAAAAAGAGTCCGCTGGGAGCGGCAGAATTGGTGTATTCCCTGCCCGTTATCTGGCCATTAATCTGTTGGGTTCTGATGGAGAAACGGTTGGTGTAGGCTGTTGTCCGACTGCCATGGGCGGCGAAGGAAACAATCCCCGTTTTCGGCGGCGTGGGGTCTCCGTCGAGGAGCTGACCTCGTTCCAGTTTGAGCACTTGGAGTTGGGAGAGATCGTCAAACTCCACGGTGGCCAGTGCGGGGTAATTTCCCAAGGCTGGGCCACTGGACGTGCTGCCGGATTGCTGGATGGAGGAAAAGGCGAGGGTGAGGATGATGAGGGCGGCCAGGCTGCCCCCGATCCAAGCGAGTGCTTTCATAGTTTCTCCCAGTGTGTCGGGCTGAGAGCGAGAGTCGATTCCAAAGCAAAGGACGTTTTCTCTTCTGTCGCGGCTGAAAAATGGGGACAGAGGGAAAATTTTCCGATTTTGCCGACTTGGCTTTGTCCATTGGGCGGCGGCGGGGTATGGCAGCGGGATGAATTTGGAGCGCTTGCAGGAGGTCTTTGCCGAAAATTTTGCCGAGCGGGGGGAGATTGGTGCTTCGGTCTCCGTCTGGCGGAATGGGGAAGAGGTCGTGACTCTGTCCGACGGCTGGTGCGAGCGGGAGCAGGAGCGGCCGTGGACGGATGAGACCCTGGTGCCGGTTTATTCGGTGTCGAAGGTGCCCGCAGCGGCTACTTTTTTACTGGTTCTGCGCGAGGCGGGATTGACGGGGGAGGACCTGGTGCGCCGGGTGTGGCCCGAGCTTCAGGTGGGGGACTTGACCTTCTTTGAGCTGCTCTCCCATCGGGCGGGATTGCCCGGGGTCGACGGGGTGGTGCAGGTGTCACAGCGGGCCGAGGTGGTGACCGCTTTGGAGAAGACGGAGCCTTTTTGGGAACCGGGGCTGGAGCACGGCTACCATGCCCGCTCCATCGGATTTCTGCTCGATGAACTCTGTGAGCGTCTAATGGGCAGAAGGTTGGGAGAGTGTTTCCGCCAATGGGTGGGGGATCCTCTCGACCTCGACTTCTGGATCGGACTGCCCGAGAAGGAGTTTCCGCGCGTGGCCAAGCTCTATCCCGGGCGCTATCTCGTGCGCAGGGAAGAGAAGCCTTTCTACGAGGCGATGCAGACCGAGGGAAGCGCTGCCCGGCGGGCTTTCGGCTCCCTGAAGGGCTATCAGTCCGCCAGCGAAATGAACGATCCGGCGGCGTGGGCGGGCGGTTTTCCGGCTTTTGGAGGAGTGGGCTCGGCGCGGGCTTTGGCGAAATTCTACCAAGCCGTGTTGGGGAATACGGCGGCAGAGGTCTTTCCGGCCGAGGTGCGCGCTGAGCTGGCGACGCGGCTGATTCAGGGCCCGGATCAGGTCATGAACCTGGAGACTTCCTTCGGGCCCGGTCCCATGTTTGACCCGATGAGAGAGGGGCAGAAGTTGCGGATGCTCTTTGGTCCTCACGAAGGGGCTTTCGGTCATCCCGGGGCGGGAGGGAGTCATGCTTTTTGCGATCCGGAGAGCGGGCTCTCCTTTGCTTACACCATGAACCAGATGGAGCTGGGCCTTTTCCCAGGCGAAAGAGGCGTGGGTTTGCTGCGCACACTTTTTTGAAGATTCCCTTGATTAGTGGCTCATTCGCGTGCATCCTACCCGACACTCCGCGTGAAAAACGGGGGCGCCTTGGCTTCGACTGGATGTTGGAAACGCTGGCTGCATGTAGAGGTTGGTCGGTTGGCCTCTTAAAAAA
Source organism: Roseibacillus ishigakijimensis (assembly GCF_016595415.1). Classification (GTDB taxonomy): domain Bacteria; phylum Verrucomicrobiota; class Verrucomicrobiia; order Verrucomicrobiales; family Akkermansiaceae; genus Roseibacillus; species Roseibacillus ishigakijimensis. Next base: position 350 of record NZ_JAENIO010000020.1, on the reverse strand, counting down.
GCCGTCCAAAAACATAATTGCAGACTCTAACGAGCTCGCACTTGCTGCTTAATTGACGGCAACGGCCGCCCTGAGATGCCTGTTATCAGGGCCGCCGACAACTAGCAGGCTGGCTGTTGAGCCGGGGTTCCGGGTGACGCAGTGAGATACAACAGGGACATCGGAAGTGCGAACGGGCCGGATGAGGCTCGCGCTTCTTAAAGCAGCAAACGTCCGGCTACACATGTAGACGCTTGTGTGAAAGGCATCCAGGACAGGGGTTCGATCCCCCTCGCCTCCACCATTTTAGTAACTAAAAATGAGCGACTTAACGGTCGCTTTTTTTGTGGGTTTGCAATGGGTTTGCAGAA
>NZ_JAENIO010000001.1 GCF_016595415.1 Roseibacillus ishigakijimensis | reverse complement strand
GATGAAGATGACGACGACGATCGCGATGAAGATGACGACGACGATCGCGATGAAGATGACGACGACGATCGCGATGAAGATGACGACGACGATCGTGATGAGGATGACGACGACAGTGGCAAAGACTACTCGCAATATGAGAGCGAAGGCTACGGCAAGGACAGCGACAACGACTACATTCTCGACGAAAACGAAGGCGGCGGCTTCTACGACCCCCTTGGAGACGAGGATGGCGACGGCCTCGTGAACTGGCGCGACACCGAAGACAATGGCAACGACGGCGACGGCAGCAATACCGACTACACCGACAACGACGAAAATGGCATCCCCGATGTCTTCGACGTGGATGGCGATGGCGAGCCCAACCACTGGGACATGGACTCCGACGGCGACGGCGAAGGCGACAAGCATGAAGAAGCTGGCGACTGGGATGGCGACGGCCTACCCAACTTCCTCGATACCGATTCCGACAACGACGGCATCATCGATGGCATCGAAGGCCGCCAGGACGAGGATAACGACGGAAACCCGAACTACCTCGACGATTTCGATGACCGCGACTCCGACAACGACGGCATCGCCAATGGCAACGAAGGCACTGGCGACTACGACGACGACGGCACGCCGAACTACCTCGACCTCGATTCCGATAACGACGGCATCCCGGACGCGGAAGAAATCCTCTCCGATGGAACCCTTCTGGACTCCGATGGCGACGGCAACTACAACTTCATCGACATCGACGACGACGGTGACGGCATCGACACCCCCATCGACGACTGCCCGCTGTGCAATCTCGACGACAACATCATCGAGTTCGACCTCACTAGCGACCAAACCAAGAACTACGGCGTCGATCCTCTCTTCTACAGCTACGCCCGCGACATCTGGAACGAAGTCAAGGTGGAGCTCAACTGCAACACCGACGGGACCCCCTTGGAAGAGGAGAAACGCGGCTTCGACGAGGATCGCTTCTTCCTGGAGCAAGACTGCGAAGTCTTCGTCACCGTCATCTACGACGGAGCCCGTCAAATCAACTCCGTCGCTTGGTATGACGCTGCGAATCCCAACGAATCCTGGACCACCATTTGGGAAAAATTCGGCACGGGTCCGACCGCACCGCTCATCCCTGGCTCCACTGCCAGCCTGGGCATCCTGCCCGGAGGCACCGAGTTCCGCCTCGGCCTCGTGCAAGACGGAGGAAATGGCGGCACCGTGCGCATCCACCAGGACTACTTCCTGAATGACGGTGGTTTGGAGCTGGCCGCAGCGAACCTCAGCCTAGCGGGCAACCCCCTCATCGTCTCCTTCGAGGACCAAGTCTTCCAAGGCCGCGACAACGACTTCAATGACGTCATCCTACTGGTCGACTTCGTCCCCACCGCTCCGGCAACCTTGCAGTTCGCTGGCGAAGAGAGCTACTCCCAGGATGTCGCAGACGTTTTGGAAGCCCTGGGCTGGAACGATGAAGAGTTCGAGATTTCCATGGATCTCTTCGACCTCCCCGCCTCCGGCTCCGTGACCATCGACTTGCTTGGCGACCCCAGCGAGATGGACTTCGCCCTGGCTCTGGTAGACTACGAAGCCGTGGCCGGTCTCTCTCCCGAGGTCTTGCCCTTCCGCTCCCTGGCGGGGCAGAATGCGGTGACCATCCTGGACAACCAGGTGAGCGAAGCCGGAGCCCAAGTGGTCATCAACCCTGAAGAACTCGGATTGGCCGGCCGCACGGTGATGCTCTGCGTCCTGCCTCACAACCGCTTCGACCGCTACGTGACCAATCCCCACCGCTACACCGCACGGGGTGAGGGCAATGACACCAAGCGTCAGCCCCTCTTCTCCCTCAGCGCAGCCAATCCCGGCGGCAAGGATCAATTCATGACCTTTACTGATGGCAATTCTACTATTGTGATGGTAGAAGACCACAGCCGGGCGGACGTGGAGGAAGAAGGCGCTGAAAGCGACTCGAACTTCGCTGACTTCTGGTTCCGCATCACCCCTGCCCTCAACGGCGCAAGCATTGGAGGCGGTGGCTACTATCAGGGAACTCCTGACCCCACCACCGGCTGGGATGGCCGCGATGGCTACTCCGGCGGACAAAAAGGCGACTTCTAACACAAATTACTCATAGCAAATGAACATCCTCTCCCTGGCCCTTCTCGGCGCTCTGCCCCTGGCAGCAGCACATTCTGCCGAAGCGGCCGGGGAGAGTGAGTTTTTCGACCCCGCAGGATCCCGCTTGGATCGCCTCGGACAAGCCGTGGCCGCCACCTCCGACCTCGCCATTGCCGGCGTGAAGGGGAATGACGACCTCGGCTCCAATGCCGGCGCGGCCGTGGTCTTCGACCTCGCGACCGGCACCTTCCTCACCAAACTCACTGCTCCCGATGGGGCCGCCGGCGATGCCTTTGGCAGCTCGGTAGCCGCTGGCGGAGAAGTGATGGTGGTCGGCGCTCCAGACGATGATGACGCGGGACAAGGCTCCGGTTCAGCCTGGCTCTTTTCCATTCATGATTGGGAAAATCCCGTCAAGCTCACCGCTCCTGATGGAGCCCCCGGCGATGCCTTTGGCAACGCGGTAGCAACCGACGGACAGCTGGCGGTGGTGGCGGCATGGAAAGATGGCGAGGAAGGGGAAGACCTCGGCTCAGTCCATGTGTTCAACGCCACCACCGGCACCTGGCTGCGCAGGCTGGAAGCAAGTGATGGCCAGACCTTTGACCAATTCGGTGCCTCCGTCGCAGTGGCCAATGGCCTGATCGCAGTCGGCACTCCCTTCTCCGATCCCAAGGGCACTGATAGTGGCGCGGTTTACCTCTTTGATGCCGCCAGCGGGCAGCAATTGCGCAAGATTACCGCTCCCGATGGCAGCACTGGCGACGCCTTTGGCGGCAGCCTGGCCCTCAGCCAAGGTCTCCTCGTCGTGGGCGCTTCCAATCAGGATGCCAACGATGGCGACCAAATCGCCGCCAAAGGGCAAGCCTACCTCTTCCAGACCCCAACCGGCAACCACCTGGCCACCCTCGCCGACCCCCAGGGGCAACCGGGCGAGCGCTTCGGCATCTCGGTCGCAATTGGGGAACAGGTCGTGGTCGGGGCCGACATGGCGGCGGCGGGGGAGATCCTGACCGCTGGAGCCGTCCTGACCTTCAGTCGGGAGGGTGACTTCCTCGCACGTTATCAACGCACGGCCCCCGCGCCGGCTGACTTTCTCGGTCAGTCTGTTGCACTAGGGGGAGATGCCGTCTTGGCCGGCACTCCGCAAGCCGATACACAAGGGGCCCAGAGCGGGTCCCTTTTCTCTTTTTCACTTTCCACCGGGTCGCTCCCCCCCGAGCTCGCCCTCACTTTGGATGGTGAAGACGTTATTCTCACTTGGGCCCCCCAGGCCGAGACCAGCTACACCCTCTGGTCTTCGCCCGATCTGGTCACGTGGCAAAAGTTGGCAGAAGACCTTTCTGCCAACTCTTATCGCGATACGAGCGCACTTTCCGCGCCCCAAAGGTTCTACCGTCTCACTCTCCAACCATGAAGAAATACACCAAGACACGAATTCGGGAAATCATCGCCATCAGCCTGAGTCTAACCACTCTGGCCACCGCCCAAACGGAGCCACCCCGGCCCCCGGACGAACGACAGATGATTGACCAGTTTGGCGACTCCCTAACGATGTCGCCCACGGGGGCTCTCTCGGTAAACATTGATTACGAGAATGGAACCCGGGAAAACTACTACATTGAGCAGCAACGCTATGGAGCCGACGTCATTGAAGTCGGCTTTTTGCTTGCTGACACCAGCCTCATCAATGATGGCATCGCGATGATCAACTGGGGCTTTTCCAAACAAGGTCCAGACGGCTCCTTCCCCGGCACCGGCGACGCCGTCCATAGTAGCTCGCTCTTTATGGAAGCGGCCGCCCGCGCCGCACTGAAGCTGGAAGCCGAGGATGCCACCCTCTACGCCGCCACTCTCAACGATTGGCGGCCCAAGCTAGTCAATCTCGCCACCTGGTTCGTCACTGCCGACGACTATGGGCAGGATGTGAACCTGGAGCCCTTTGCCCATCGCTACTTCCTGCGGGGGGCCGCCCTCTCCCAGACGGCGCTCTTTACCGGCAATACCAGCTTCCTCGCCCCGGCCTACGTCTATGCCAATGGAGGAGCGGCCAGCGCTTGGGCCGATGGCACTTTCCCCGAGCGGGAAGGCTTCGACGGCAGCTACCAACTGGTGGGGATGGCCTTCGCCCTCCGCCTGTATGGGACCATCACCGATACCCAGGTGCGGACGACCCTCGACTCCGCGGTGCAGGCAGGAGTCACTCTCTTCATGAACAAGCTGGCGGTGGAAGGGGAAGATCTGCTCTACGGAGGATCGCGAACTGCTAATGAAACGGGACGCACCGGACGGCCCAAGAACTTTGACTTCAAGCATGCCACCCAAGCCCTGGTAGGAGCGGAAGAAGTTCTCGGCATGACCGGTGGCATCGCGGCAGCCAATCAAGTGATGGGCTACAAGGAAAACTAGGACCCCATGGACGAAGCCCCTCCCCCCCGCCTCCAGGTCAAGAGCGTGCTGAAGGCGCTCCTCCTTGCCTGTGCCCTCGGCCTCCCCCTGTGGGCCTTGTGGCAACAGCGCCACGGATTCCTGGAAGCACTCGCCACTGCAGACCCCGGTCTGGTGGCGGGAGTGGGGCTGGGGCTTCTCCTCTACACCCTTTGCAATGCCTCCATCTGGGCCGACGTCCTGCGGGCCCTCGGCTGGCGCGGCAGCCGCTTGCAAGCGACCCGCACCTGGGTGGAATGTGAAGCCCTCAAGTGGCTCCCCGGTGGCATCTGGGGCTACGCTTCCCGCGTGGTGCGGGCTCCCGCGCTCGGCACCACCCGCTCGATAGCGGGGGCCAGTCTCGTCGCCGAGCTTCTCCTCACCATCGCTGCCTGGGCCCTCCTCGCCCTCCTCGGGCTGGCCCTCGACCCCGGCCTGCGCTCGCTTTTGCTCGAAAAATTGACCGGCAGCCAATCCTCCCTGGCAAATAAGCTCTTCTGGCTCCTCCCCCTCCTCGCCCTGCTGGGAGGTGCCACCCTCCTGGCCCTCGCCCCCGTGCGTCGGGCCATCCAGCATCGGCTGGCCCCCCTCCGCATCTCCGGCTGGCGCCCCGGCCCCCTCTTGCGCGCCCTCGCCAGCTACCTCACTCTCTGCGCTTTCCACGCCCTGCTCCTCGTCTTTCTGGTGCAGGCGGTCTTCCCCGCCCCCTACTCCTGGGCCTCGGCCGCCGCAGCGGATGGCTCGGCCTGGCTCATTGGCTTCTTCGCCATCGGCGTCCCCGGGGGCATCGGCGTGCGCGAGGCCGGGATCACCTTCTTCCTTTCCACCCATCTCTCCACCCCCGAGGCCATGGCCGTCGCCGTGCTCTGGCGCGTCCTGCAAATCGCGGCCGAATTGACCAGCTTTGCCCTCAGTAAACTTCTCTCCAAGCGCTTGAGCGAGCCTTGCACTCGACAATAAATCATAACCTGTTTCACTATCTCTTCCCGTGTCTGATTTGATCAAACAATCTGGTAGAAGCCTCCTCTCTCTCCTCCGGGCTAGCCGAGGGCTTATCCTGATCCTCTTCCTCTTCCTCATCGCCTCCTCCTTGCTGGCGGCCTTTGTCATTTGGCCTGCCTACAAGAATCCCGGCGCACGGATGTATGATTCGGGACTCGGTTATGCCGCCTTGATGCGCAAGCTCGGCAAACCCTTCCCCGTGGTCACCGCCGAAGTGAAGGAGCGCCCCTTCACCCGCGCCATGCTGGCCGAGGCCACCTGCTCCGCAGACCCCTATCTCGTCCCCGTCATCCCCATGGCCACCGTGGCCCAGGTGCACATTGAGGAAGGCGACTTCGTGGAAAAGGGCCAACTCCTCCTCGAGCTGGATCCCATCAAAGCGGAAATCAAGCTGGAGAGCGCCCGCCTCGCTCTGGCCACGGCCGAAGCCGAGCTGCAACGGGTCCGGGTGGGCTCCGCCTACGTCCTGGCACAGGAGCGCCCCGACCGCGAGAAAATCAATGTCGAAGCCGCTCGCCAGCTCTCCGACCAAGCCACCGACAAGGTCGCCCGCTACCGCGAGGCCGCCAAGCGGGGCCTCATCGCCCAAACCACCCTGCTGGAAGCCGAAAAGGAATTCACCAGCGCGGTGCAAGAAAAGGAACTCGCCGAACTCTTTCTCAAAATGTCCACCCAGGGGGTCAAGGAAAGTGAGGTCATCGCCCTCAATGCCGTGAAGGATGCCCGCGAAGCCGTGCGCCACCGCGAAGAGGAGCTTGCCGACCACAAAACCTATAGCCCGGTCTCCGGCGTGGTGGAACGCATCCTCATCCGGCCCGGCGAATACAATCAGGACGCGGGCAAGCCCGGGCTGGTGATTGCCGCCGGCTTGTGGTTCGACGGCTACTTCGACCAAGCCGATTTCCCTTGGCTGCAGCAGGGCCAGGAAGGCCTCGCCTATCTGGAAAGCTATCCCGGCCGGCCACTCCCCATTCGCGTGCAACGCATCGTCCCCATCGTGACCTTCAATGAAGGAGGGCCCGAGATCAACCGGCCCCTGCGCCCCCGGGGCACCGGGGCTCCCGAATGGGCGGCCACCTTTAGCGCCGAACTGGAATTCATCAACACCCCGGAAGACCTCGCGCTCGCCCCCGGGATGACCGGTTTTGCCCGCATTGAATCCACGCGAACCTCCTTGGCCGTCCCCCGCGAAGCCCTCCTCTCCATCGCTGCCGGGAAGGCCATCGTCGAGGTGATTACCGGAGAGAATAAACGGGAATCCCGCGCCGTCTCCATCGGCATGGTCGACCACGAAGCCGCCGAGATCCTCTCCGGACTGACTTCAGGTGAACGCGTCATCGCCGAAGGTCACTGGGGCCTGAAAAGCGAAGATGAGATCGAAATCGTCGGCACAGACGGATGGAACTGAATCTCCTAGCACGCTGGCAACCGCGTTGGTCGCTCCCCAAGATCGCCGCCCTGGCCGTGGCGGTCATCGGATTGCTCTTGCTCCTGCTAGCGGTGCAACAAGCTTGGATGAAGGTCCCCCACACCCCAACTGAGACCCTGGACGCCCCGGCGACCTTCTTCTGGAAAATCGGGCTCGTCCTCCTCCTCACCCTCACCGTGGGCCTGCGCTTCCTGGGCCGCGACCTGCTCTCCATGCGGCTGCTCTGCCTGATTCCCGTCTACCTCATCGCTTTCCCCCAGTTCGTCACCGTCTTCGATGCCCACACCAGCGGCAAACTCGCTTGGCTGCAACAACAACACGACAACATCACCTGGCTGGGAGGAGATATCTTCCTCGGCCACGGGAAGCGCGATCAGGGAGAGGCTCCCGTCATCGATCTGGAAGATCCGCCCCACCGCCTCGCCGCCTTTCGCCCCCCCGTCATGGCTCCCTGGTCGATCGGCATTGCCGAGATCCCCGACCTCATCTGGTGGCTGGGCTACAATCCCGCCTTCTGCCAATTCCTCTCCAAAGGCTGGGTGCTCGGCCACCTGGGGAGCCTTCTCCTCCTTTTCGGCTGGCTGGGCTGGCGCCGTGACGACGAACGTGCGGGCTCCCGGCTCAACGAGTTCCACCTCTGTGGCTCCACCTTTGCAGCCGCCTTCCTCCTCTGGTTCGCGCTCGCCTGCGTGCCCATCTCCGCCTCCTCCCTCGCCTTGAAAAAGTCCCGCCAGGCCGCCCTCGACGACGATCCCTCCCTGGCCCTTGTCGCCCTCGACGAGGCCTGCCGCTGGATGCCAGCGCTGGCCATCGATAGCGGTGTCATCTGGCAAAAAGGCATCTTTCACAGCCAACTTGAGGAAAGCGAGGCTCCCGAAGCCCGCCTTCAAACCATCCTCGCGATGGAAGCGGAGGGCTTGCAGCAACAAGCCGGCGTCCTCTTGGAAAACCTCATGGCCGATGGTCCCTTCAACGACCCGCTGGATCGCGAATTGAGCCGCGCCCTCCTCCGCACCGCCATCGACGACTTCAATAGTGGCAATATGGCCGAGGCCACCCGCCGCCTGACCATCATCCACCAGCGCTCCCCCTCCTGCCTGCAAGCCATCTTCCACCTCCAGCTCATCGCCCTCCAGAGTGGAGACCTCGCTCTCAACCACCGCGCCCATCGCGATCTCATCGCTCTTTATGAGAAATTCCAACGCAAGGAGAAACAGGCCGTGATCTCCACCTCATGGCTGATGCTCGCCCAAGGAGAGCTGCAACACGGCCATACCCTCGCCGCCGCCGAGGCCCGGGAAAAATCACGCCGCCCATGAGCTTGCCCTTCCGCCTCCTCCTCGCTGCCGTCGCCGCCCTACTCGGCTTCCTCCTCACCGAGGCCTGGCGCTTGTCCGATACCGTGGCCTATCCCGTCGAGCTCCCCCAGGACGTTCACTGGATTTCCACCCATGATGAAGTGCAGCTCACCGGATGCTTCCGCAAGGAAATCCGCATTCCGCAGACCGTCACCTCCGCCTGGGTGGCCATCGCCACCGAGGGAGGCTTCGAACTCATCGTCAATGGCAATACCTCGGGAGCCTTCTCCCTCTGGCGCGCAACCCGCCCCTTCCAAAACGGCCTCACCGAAGCTGGCCAGCGGGCCTATGGCGGCGAATCGGCCATGGCCCTCAACTTCCCCCGCGAATACCAGTGGAGCCTCCATGCCAACCAGTCGCTCCCCGTATGGTTCGACCTCCGGCCCCGTCTTCGCAAGGGCTCCAACACCCTGGCCATCAATGTCGAGTCACGCAAGCCGGGTGCCCGTTTGCTCGTCTTTGGCGAGATTCACCTCGCCGATGGCTCCGTGCTCCCCCTCCGCTCCGACCGCTCCTGGCAAGCCGAACCCGTGCCCAAGGGTTTGACCGAATTTGAGTGGACGCGCCCGGAGTTCAAACTGCGCGATTGGCGGCAGGCCCGCCTCGCCCCCTCCCCGGTCGGCTTCGTGCAACGGGTCGTGCCCGACATCGCCTTTCGCGAGGCCTTCACCACCCGCCTCTTCAACCTTTCCTCCACCGAACGTGGTTCTCGCGACCTCGTCTACCACTTCGATCGGAAGAAGGACCAAACCGAGGCCGTCCTCCGCATCCTCTCCAACTCCCCTTATCGGGCTTGGATCAATGGCCACCCGGTGCAACCCAACTCGCGCGCGCCCCTCGGTCTCGCCGCCGGGGATTGGCAAGTGGCCTGGGAAGGCCGCCGCCCTCTCGATACGCCTCCCTCCCTGGTCGATACCGATGAACTTTCCTCCCCCTGGGGTGGTGAGCGCTACCTCGATCCCGCGCACGGCGACCCCACCGACAACGAGTTCGAAGTCTATCGCAATGAGCTCAACCGTACTGGCGAACGTCCCTCCGCCAACCGGCAAGGAGCCCTCCTCGACGACCATTATGGCGAAAAGGAAGAAAAGAGCAGCCTCTCCGACCCCAATGGCTTCCTCGAGGAACCCATTCAACGAAAGCCCCTCAGCACTCTGGGAGAGCGCACCACCGAAGAGCTCTCCGCCTTCGGAGTCGGGCGCCTCCTGCGAGCTGGTCGCAATGAACTCCGCGTGCGATTGACCGCCGCCCGCAATCCGCTTTATCAAAAGATCCGCGCCCCCCGCATCGCCATCGATGGCTGGGCCCGCGATGGCCAGGATTGGGAACCCTTTACCCGAGAAACAGGCTGGCAGCTCACCACCCTCGGAGCCCAAACCGGAGAGAGCATCCAGCCCACCATCCGGCCAAATATGACTGCCGCCCCGGCCCTGGAATATCTCGGCGATTCCGGTCGTCCTTCCGCGCGCCGCCTCATCGCCCTGGCCTGCGGGGGGGGAGCCTTCCTCTTGGCCACTTTTTTCCGCCGACGCCGCTTTCCCCCCTCTCTCGTCCCCGCCCTCCTCGGCACCACCTTCACCGCCGCCTCCCTCTTCGCCATCAAATCCACCTACCTCGAGCGCTCCGAAATCCTCTTTTTCATGCACCCCGAGTGGCCTTGGCTCGCCCTTGCCACCTCCCTCTTTGTCGGCGGCCTCTTCACCGTCATCCCCTTCCTGGTAAAAAAAGAAGCGATCTCCCATCCCACCCTTCCCCGCTCCTTTCTCCTTCCCACCCTCCTGGTTCTCATCGCCCTCCTACGCATGTGGAAGCTCGATTACCAACCCATCGACGATGATGAATTCGCCTCCATGCAAGCTGCCATCGCCATCGCGGAAAAGGGAGTTCCCGAGATCGGAGAAGGCATCTGGTATTCCCGCAGCCCTCTCTACCACTATTTGGCCGGTGCGGTGGCCTACCTCTTCGGCCCCCACCTCTGGGCCCTCCGCGGCCTGTCGGTGCTCGCCGGGATCCTGACGGGGTGGGTCCTGTGGAAAATGGCCCTGCTCGTCTTCCGAAGCCGCGCCCTGGCCGCCATCGCCGTCCTCTTCTACGCCCTCCACCCCTTCCTCATCTTTTCCTCCCACATCGCCCGCTTCTATCAGCAGCAGCAACTTTTCCTCCTCCTCGGCATCTGGACCTTCATCCGCGGATTCGTGATGGCCGATGAAAAAGGCCACTGGCGGCTGGCCTCACTCTTCGCCTTCACCGGAGCCATTCTCAGTCAGGAAATCTCCCTCACCATGGCCCCCGTCATCGGGCTCGTCTATGTCCTCTTTGCCCGCCGGACGAGCTTTGCCTCCGACTTCCGCCTCGTCATTGCCTGCATCCTGGCCGGCTCCTTCGTCTTCCTCGATGTCCTCCTCTTTCAAGTCAAATGCCTCACCCGCGCGGTGGGGGTCTCCCCCAATGTGGAAGCGACCATCAGTCCCATCTTCTGGGAGCCTGGCAACTTCCTCTCCATGGCCGTAGGCTACTCCCGCCTTCACCTCATTCTCAGCGCTTTTGTCCTCATTTCCCTCATCACCGCCCTCAGGCAACGGTCCCGCGAGGCCCTCTCCCTTCACCTCTTCACCTTTGGCGGCATCATCGCCTGCAATCTCCTCATCACTTCCGTCTCATTCCGCTACCAATACACGCTCATCGCCCTGTGGATCCTGCTCGCCGCCCACGGCCTCAGCGTCACCGCCCACGCCCTCTCCCGCCACGTGCCAGAGACCGAGCGTCGCCGCCGCCTCGCCCAAGCTCTCCTCATCCTCTTCACCACTGCCACCATCCTCTCCTGGAGCCCTTGGCGCATCCCCCCCTCCTACAGCGAAAAAATCCTCGGCGACCCCATCACCCCCCTCCGCTACGCCGTCGCCCACCGCACGCCGGGCGACAAAATTATGATTACCGAGCCCCATCCCCACGCAGCCAAGATGGAGGCCGGCAAAGCCGACTACGATTTCGTCGTCCCTCCCCTCGCCGACTTTGCCTACCGCGACCCCCACGGAGTCTTGCGCGACCGCAATGGCGACGCCGAAGTGGTGAACAATATGGCCAAGCTCCAGGAAGTCTTCTCCCGCGGCGACCGCATCTGGATCCTCCTCAATCGCGAAAAATTCCGCTCCCGCGGCAAAAACCTCCGCTGGGAATACCCCGGTGCCCGTGAGGAACTCTATATCCGCCAAAATTGCGAACTCGTCTTCCGCTCCTACCTCTGGCATCTCTATCTCTGGGAACCTGCCAAGGGCCGCTACCATCACTTCCGGCAAGAACCCCGCAACGTGACCGACACCTGAGAAGGACCTCGCAAAGGGTCCTTCAACGTCACTATTCCTCCCTTGCCAAGAGGCCCGATTCTGCTTGAATCAGGATCATGGAACAAGGAACCCCTCCCCCTGCCAGCGGCCCACAAATTCCCGGCGCCGATAAGAAACTCGTCGCCGGCCTCTTCGGTATCCTCCTGGGTGCTTTCGGCATTCACAAATTCTATCTCGGCTACCAAAAGGAAGGCATCATCATGCTGGTCATTGCCCTCTTCAGCTGCGGCATCGTCTCCCAGATCATTGGACTCATCGAAGGAATCATCTATCTCACCAAGACCGACCAGGAGTTTGTCGACACTTATCTCACCAACCAAAAGCCCTGGTTCTAAAAGAGTCTGCACCCCCCTTGGCCACTATCGCGCAAGAGAGACATTTTTTTGCAAAGAAGGTTTTTGTCGCCTCTGGATTCCCCCTAAGGTGGTGAGATGAAGCGACCCGATCAAGCAGCTCTGAAATTGCGCGAACTAATCGCGGAGACTGAAATCCGGCTCGCCGCCCAAGAACGCCGCTTGCTGGCCTCTTTCGAAATCGGCCCCTCCGACCTCGCCATCCTCAGCCGCTTGCGCAGGAAAGGGCCCAAACCAGTCAATCAGATCGCGGACAAAGTGGGGCTCACCAGCGGCTCCATGACCACCGCCATCCAGCGCCTGCGCCATCAGAAGCTGGTGGAGACCCAACCCGACGAAGAAGACAGGCGACGCCTGCAAGTGGCCCTCACCCCCAAAGGCGAGCGCCTGCTGGGCGCAGCCAGCGCCTCCCGCGACGAACTCTTTGCCACCCTCTTCCGCGACCTGAGCTACCGGGAAAGCGACCTCCTGGGCACCTTGCTCAAAAAGGTGCGCAAAGCCAGCCGCCCCTGAACCTGCGATTTATTCAAGAAAGCCCCCAATCGAAACGTAGACCCTTTGCTCATATGAAAAAACCACTGACATCCCTCCTCCTCGCCAGCGGCCTCTTGCTCGCCACGAGCTCCGCCTACACCCCGGAACCGATCACTCAAGGCACCACCGCCCCAGCCTTCGAGCTCCCCGGCGTGGATGGCAAGACCTACACCCTCGACGACATCCGGGGCGAAAAGGCAACCGCCATCATCTTCACCACCAACCACTGCCCCGATGCCATCGCCTCGGTCGGCCGCATGAAGGCCCTCGTTGACCAGTTCTCCGCCCAAGGAGTTGGCTTCGTCGCCATCAATAGCAATTCCCCGGAAGGCCTCCACCTCGAAGAACTCGGCTGGACGGTCTACGATGACTCCTTCGAAGACATGAAGCTCATCGCCGCCGATGAAGAATTCAACCTCCCCTATCTCTACGACGGGGAAACGCAGGAAACCGCCAAAGCCTACGGTGCGGTGGCCACCCCCCACGTCTTCATCTTCGATGCTGACCTCCAGCTGAAATACAACGGTCGCCTCGACGACGGCCGCCGCAGCCTCGGCCCGGCGGAAAAGAACGAAGCCCGCGACGCCCTCACTGCCATCCTGGCCGGGAAAGAGCCTGCCATCACCAAGACCCGCCCCATCGGATGCACCACCAAGTGGAAAGAAAAGGCTGGTCATGTCGCCGGCCAGAACGAGAAATGGAATAACCTTCCCGTCACCCTGGAAACCGCCGATGCCGACACCATCGCCAAGCTCCGCAGCAACGGGAATGGCACCGACTTCCGCCTCTTCAACGTCTGGTCCACCACCTGCGGACCCTGTGTGATGGAGTTCCCCGACCTCGTGGAGATCTATCGCCAGTATTCCTGGCAGGACTTCGAGTTCATCACCATTAGCCTCGATCCTGCCGAAGACTTGAAAAAAGCGGAGGACTTTCTCGCCCGCAAGGAATGCGGCCTCTCCCCCCGCGCCAAGGCTGCTGCCGCCAAGGAAGGCCGCAGCACCAACAATTACCTCTTCACAGGCGACACCGAAGAGCTCGTCAAAGCCCTCGACCCCGAGTGGAACGGCGCCATGCCCCACACCCTCCTCGTCGACGGCGAAGGCAAAGTCCTCTTCCGCCACACTGGCGTGGTCGAGCCCCTCGCCCTGCGCAAAGCCATCGTCGCCCAAGTCTGGAGCCAGGGAGAATAGTCCGGGCCCCGCAGTCCTATTGCCCTTTCCGTCAAAAAGCTCCGGTCTACCGGAGCTTTTCTGTGTAAACACATTTTTTTTCCAAGAAACTTGGAAATTCTCCGTTAAAACACAACATTACCACCGGAACAGGTCGTGATCGCTGTAAGCGCATTTTGGCAACTTCTTTTCTTTACTACCGATTCCGACTGTCCACTATTTCTTCAACACACCAATTAAACTGTCATGATTGAAAAAACACGCAGCCGTTTCGCACGGACATTGACCTCCGCTTCCCTTGTCTTTCTCGCGTCTTCCGGCAGCCTCTTTGCCCAGGACAACAAGACGGCTCTCGACAAATACATTCTGGACGGCGGCCCCACTATGATTTTCATCTTCGTGGCCATCCTCGCCCTGATTGCCCTTTGCGTGTTTAACTTCATGAACTTGACGCGCTCCAAGTTCGTTCCCGATGACTTGCGTGACGCTCTCCTCGAGCACATGACCGCTTGCCGGGTGCGCTCCGCCATTGAGCTGGGAGCCTCCCACCCCTCCTACCTCGGCCGCATGGCTGCCTACTCCCTGCCCAATATCGACGCCACCCAGCCCGAGACCCTCGGCCGCGATCAGGTGGAAGACGCCATGGCTGATTTCTCCATCAACGAGAACCGCAAGAACATGATGTGGATCAACTACATCGCCCTCGTGGCCCAAGCCGCGCCCATGCTGGGACTGCTCGGAACCGTCATCGGTATGGTGAGCGCCTTCGGCGTCCTCGCCGAGACCGGCCAAGCGGAGCCCTCCCAACTCGCGGGCCAGATTTCCGTCGCCCTCCTCACCACCATGTGGGGCCTCATCACGGCCATTCCCGCCCTCCTGGCCTACTTCTTCTTCAAGAACAAGCTCAACGGTCTCGTGGCCGACGCCCACCACGCGGGGGAAGAGATGCTCAATGCCTCCCTGCAGACGGTGAATGCGGATGCCTACCTGACCAAGATTCCCGAAGGAGTCGCGTGAGGTCCGCTTTCCCGCTAGTAATCGCCCATTTTTCCTGATTTTCCTTTTCCTGCTATGGCTTCGAAAAAACTGCGCGCCCAGAACGCGAACCAAGGTGACGAGCTCTCCGTGGACATGTCACCCATGATCGACATGGTCTTCCTCCTGCTCATCTTCTTCATTGTCACCGCCAATCTGGTGGTGGTGAAGATGGACAAGCGCGTGGAAGTTCCCGTGGCGGAGAACTCCTCCCCGCAGGAGAAGAAAACGGGACGCATCGTGATCAACGTCTATGGCGACGGCGGTCGCGAGGACGGCGTGCGCTACAGCATGGGGGATGGCGACTTTACCCCCATCGCCGATGATGACGCCGCCATCCGGGAATACATTGAGGAACAAAAGAACAAGATGGACGGCACGGTGAAGCCCCAGCTGCACTTGCGGGGCCACCGCAACACCGAGTTCAAGCACTGCCAGCGCGTCATCGCCCTGGCCGCTGAGGTCGGCGTGGACCAAGTCGTCTTCGCCTCCTACGCCACCGCCAAAGCTTACGCGAACTAACCCCTTACCGACGAGAACGAACCATGGCCCGACACAAAAAAGCGCAAGGACTGGAAGAAGATGAACCGGAGTTGAACATCAGCTCGCTGATCGACATTTGCTTCCTCCTCCTTATCTACTTCCTCGTCACCACCACCATCGTGCGCAGCGAGACCGACACCAACATGCAGTTGCCGGCCGCCTTGCGGAGGGACGAAATCCCGCCGGTCAAGCCCTCCTTCATCCGAGTGGATAGCGAAGGGGTGATCTACTTCAACACCGGCCCGGCCCAGGAACGCCTCGATGACGACCCGAATTCACGGGAGTTGCCCTTGCTTTCCGAACGGCTTTCCATCGCCGCGATGGGGGCCCGGGCGGCGGGTGAAGAACCCTTGGTGCAGGTCTACGTCGACCCGGAGGCCATGCACCAGCGGGCCATCGATGTCATCGATACCCTGCGCAAGCACGAGATCACCAAGGTCACCTTCACCGACCTCGTTCCCTGAGGGCGGCCTCGCCTCGAGCAACCTCCAACTTCCTCCCCCGGAAACTCTTCAACACGGCCCGTCAATCGGGCCGTTTTTGGAACTTCTTTGCACTTCATCCCAATCCAAGCCAATTTAGCATCATGAAACACTACTCTGGAGCGCTTCTCGCTCTCTTTCTCCTGTTCGTGAGCCCCACCTCCGCCCCAGCACAGGGCGGGGTCCAGGCTCTCCACTCCAACTCCCTGACCGCGATGACCGAGGCCCGCCGCCTGGGCATGCCAGAAGGCGCGGCCAAATGGAACGAGGCCCTGGGCTACCTAGTCCAGGCCACCGACACCTTCGACGGACGCGCCATGCAGCTCTTCGGCCCCCAGTTCGGCTGGTTCTGGTATCACCGGGGGTTCTGTGAGCTCAAGCTCAACAAGTTCGAGGAAGCCGCCAATTCCTTCAAGAATTGCTACGAAAAGTATCCCAACAAGCCGGATGCCCAGAGTGTGAACACTTACCACATCCGCGCCCTGCTCAAGTGGGGGGAAGCGGCCCAAGGGCAGGAAGACTACGAGACCGCCATCAAGCAGTTCAAAAAATTCCTCGCCGAGCGCGATCCCCAGCGGGACAACTTCCCCAAAGGAGCCTTCTACGTCAATCTGGCCATCTGCCACTTCAAAAGCGGGAAAATGGCCGGGGGCTTGGAGAATCTGAAGATTGCGGTGCAAAACAAGAACACCTTCCCCACCCCTCCCGCCGGCATCATGGCCGGATTCCAAGCCTTTTGCGAAGCCGCCATCGAAGCCAAGGAAGAATCCACTCTCCTGGAATTCATGGACAGCCATCGCGCGGACATTCTCTTCCAGCCTTGGGAGGCCCAGCCCTACTCGCCCATTTTCATGAAGTTGGCCGCTGACGCCTTGCAAGCGGAGATGCCTCGCGTCTCCTTCGAGCTCTACGCTCTCGTCCCCTCCTCCACCGAGGCGGAAAACAGCATCAAAGCCGCCCTTGCCGGTCTCGGCGAATTCCCCGGCAATGTGCCCGATGGCGCAACCACCTACAACCGCACCGCCCTTGAGCAGCAGTTGGCGCAGAGCCGCGAGCGTTCTGAAAACGGACAAATCCCCGAAATTACCGCTCTGGCCGCCACCGCCTACATCCACGAGGAGAATGGCAACATCCGGGGTGCTTATGGGGCCTACGACATGCTCGAGCAATTCTACAGCCGCAACTCCGGCGACAAACGAGAAACCTACCTCTACCAGCTGGTCCGCACCGCTTCGCTAGTCGGTCGCGTGAAAGAAACCGAAAAACACGGACAGAACTTCCTCCGCCTTTTCCCCGGCAGCCAATATGAAGACTCCGTGCGCAGCCTCATGCTGACCGGGCTCTTCTACGCGGGTGAGTACGAGACCTGTATCAAAGTCGCTTCCGAACAAATCAAGATCGTCGAGGAAGGCAGCGAGCAGCACGACATCTGCCTCCACGTCCTCGGCGGCAGCTACTACTACACCGGTCAGTTTGACAAGGCCCAGGACTACCTCCAGCAACACGTGGACTCCTATCCTGAGAGCCAGTTCAAGGTCGCGGCGGAATACTTCGCCGCCTCCAATTTCGCCCAGCTGCAGCTCTGGGCCACGGCCGGTCCCCTCTTGGACAAATTCCTCAAAGCCTACCCCAACCCTAAGGAGAACGCCTATCTCCCCTACGCGCTTTACGACCGGGCCAATACCCACTTCGCTCAGGAAGAATACGAGCCTGCCCTCGAGCGCCTCGCCGAGGTGGAGAACAACTTCCCCGATGCCGGGAACCGCGAGATGGTCTTCAATCTGAAGGGCAACATCCTGCAAACCCAAGGTGAGCTGGAGGAAGCCCGCAGCTACTACGAGCGTGCGCTCACCCTTGCCGAGACCAAGGAAAACGACGTGGTGGCGGGCGAATCGCTCTTCTACCTCGTCGGCATGCTGGGCGAGGAAGGGAGCGAGACTCTTCCCGAGGCTCTGACTTACTACGACCAGTTCTGGGCCAAGTATGGGGACGCCTCCCCCTACAAAGCCCAGGTCGCAGTGGCGGGCCTGCCCGCGCTGGAATCCGCCGATCGCTCCGAAGAAGGTCTCAGCCGCCTGGAGGGAGTGATTTCCCAACTGGCCAAGATCCCCGGCGCCTACGGCCTGGAAGAAGCCATCAACTCCTACACCAAGTTCTTCCTGAAGGACCACAGCGAGGAGGAGCTGAAGGACAAATACTACGACTTCCCCGGCATCCGCGCGGAAGACAAGGCCGCCCAAGCACTCCTTCGCATCGCCATCATCGGCGTTTACGAAGAAAAGGCCCGGACGGCTCTCAAGGAAAATGCCAGCAGCGAAGCCAGCAAGGCCAACGCCATGATCAAGGTGCTCTTCACCGACCTCAAGCAGGACTTCGATCTGCCCACCCTCTCCAACTACATCCTCGTCAGCGTGGGCGATTACCTGCGGGAGAAAACAGCCTCTCCCCGCGAAGCCATTCCCTACTACGAGGAGGTTCTGGGGCGCAACGATCAGTCCTACCGCTTCAATGCCCGCTTCGGTCTTGCCGACGTCTTCGGGCGTTCGGATAGCTCCAGCGACAATGAGAAAGCCGTCCAGCAGCTGCTGGCGGTCTACGAAAACTCCACGGACGACAAGCAGAAGCAACAGGCGCTCTACCGCGCAGTGGAAGTCCTCGCCAAATTGGAACAGTGGGAGCAAGCCAAGGAAAAAGCCAAGGCGTTCCTCGCGCCGGAACTGAACTTCAATACCTACGCCTCCAATGTCGCCTATGTCCTGGCGCAAGCCTACGACAATTTGGGCCAGCAGGAAGAAGCCCTCATCACCTACTTCCAAGTCTACAGCTCCTATCGCGGGCAAATCGCGGTCTCCGCACCCTCGCTGAAGCGCTACATGGAATTGCTCTGGAACCGGAACAAAGCGGCTACCGACAAGAACCCCGCCGACCGCCAGTTCGCCTACAGAGTGGGCCATGAGTTCATCACCGCCACCGCCAGCATCCCCACCAACGATCGCGTGCCGGAGGAGGAGAAGGAATTGTGGAATGAAGTGCGGGAGCTGGTGCTCACTTACGAAGCCCACTCCGACACCAAGCCCATCGTCGCCGACGAAAACCAGTAAAGAACCCCGACCAACCCTGAACCTTATGAAAGCAATTATTCCTCTTCTGGCGGGGGCCGCCGCCCTGCCCGCGCAGACACCTCTCGCGGAAGCGGCCCTCATTCAAGACGGACGAGCCGACAAAGTGTGGATCGAGGCCGCCTCGGAACGCACCATCCGCTACCGCGAGAAAGCCGAGTCCCTCAACCGCACCGACGTCCCGACCCGCGAAGTAGCTGTGACCTTCTTCACCCCGGCCGAGTTCACCACCGCCATCGACCTTTACCAGAATCGACAATACGAAGAAGCGAAGGCGGCCTTTGCCACCGCTCGGGAAAAGTATGCCTTTGTGGAAGACGTCCCGGGCAATTACTCCACCCTGGCGGGCTTCTACGAAATCGAGTGCGCCCGCAAGCTGGGTCAATACGAGGAGATGGAGACCCTCTTCGCCAAATTCCAGCCCGAGCCCCTGCGCGACGCGACCCACAAGCTGCAAATCCGGCTCTACCCGCTCTACAATGCCTTGCGCACTGATGACTGGAGCCGCTTGCAGGGCTTGTGCGAAGAGTATGACGAGCGCGAGGTGCCCGGTGGCCTGCGCGCCCAGATCGAGTATTGCCGCGGCATGGCTCTCGATGGCCAAGGCCAGCTGGAAGATGCCCTCATCGCCTTCAACAAGGCCTTCGTCGCCGACTACACGGCCTCGGAAGTGCTCACCCGCAAGGCCGCCCTGGCTTGCTTGGCCATTTACCAAAAACATCCCGACGTGGAGCTTGCCCGCAAATTGCACGGCAAACCGGAGGAAGACCCCAATTCCAAAGGAGCAGGCTTGCTGCTGGAAGCCGCAGCTCTCGCCGAGATGTGGAACAAGGCCCTCGGACGCGGTGAAGCACTGCCCCCGGAATA
Organism: Roseibacillus ishigakijimensis; assembly: GCF_016595415.1. Taxonomy (GTDB): domain Bacteria; phylum Verrucomicrobiota; class Verrucomicrobiia; order Verrucomicrobiales; family Akkermansiaceae; genus Roseibacillus; species Roseibacillus ishigakijimensis. Next base: position 190,642 of record NZ_JAENIO010000001.1, on the reverse strand, counting down.
CCAGGAATTCCTCAAATACAAAAAGGCCTGACCAAGCGGTCACCCACAGAGTCTCAGAAAGCCCCGCCCTCATCCGGCGGGGTTTTTTTTAGCCCGCAAGACGGGTTATTACAAAATGAAGCCCTCCGCGGGCCATTTTCCGCTTTCGGATAGAGCGGGAACGGGGCAAAATGCCGCTGATGGCAGAAATGCGGGAAGAAATATTTGAAGGCGAGGCGGTTTCGCAAGGGATCGCCTTTGCGCCGGTCCACGTCGTCGCGCGGGGTTTTGCCGCCCCCGATGTCTACCCGGTCTCTTCCCACCAGGTTGGCAGCGAACGGGAACGATTCCGCAGAGCGCTCGAGCGGACCAAAGAACAGCTCTCCACCCTGCGCAACCAAATCGAAACCATTTCCGGGGAGGCCGAAGGGCGTATCTTTGAATCCCACCTCATGGTTCTCGAAGATCAGGCCTTGGTCGATCGCGTCCACGAAGCCATCGAGAAGCGACGCCAGAATGCCGAATTCTGCTTCTACGCCGTGATGCAGACTTTCTTGGAGGCGATGCGCCGGGTCTCCGATTCCTACCTCCGCGAGCGCACCAGTGACCTGGAAGATGTCGCCCAACGGGTTTTGCAAAATTTCTCAGGAGCCGCCCCCGAGGAAGACGACAGCCCCGATCACCGGCACATCCGGGTTGCCTATGACCTCAATCCCTCGGATACGGCCAGCCTCGATCCCCACCGCACCCTGGGCTTCGCCACCGAACAAGGCTCTTCGGTCTCCCACACCGCCATTCTCGCCCGCTCCATGGGCATTCCGGCCGTCGTTGGCATCAAGAATGCAGTCCTCGGCATCCGCACCCTCAGCCCCAGCATTATTGATGGCTATGAGGGCAAGCTCATCGTCAACCCCACCCCCGAGACCGAGCAACGCTACCGCCAGCTGGCGGAAGAACGAGCCGTCTTCAAGTCCAGCCTCGACAAGCTGAGGGACTCCGAAACCACGACTCCCGACGGCCGCGCCATCACCCTTTCCGCCAATGTCGAGTTCGAGCACGAGCTCAACCAGGTGCCCGCCTCCGGAGCCAAGGGCATCGGCCTTTTCCGCACCGAGTTTTTCATGCTGGAGGGAGGGGAACTCCCCGGCGAAGAAACCCAAGCCCGCCTTTACCAGAAGGTGGTGAAGGCCGCCGCCCCCAGTCAAGCCATTATCCGCACCCTGGATGTGGGAGGCGACAAGCTCCCCGGCGAGCCCCTGGGCCAACCCGAGCCCAATCCCTTCCTCGGCTGGCGGGGAATCCGCTATTCCCTCGATCGACGCGACCTCTTCAAAGAGCAACTGCGGGCCATTCTTCGGTCCTCCGCCCATGGCAAGGCCGGCATCATGTTCCCCCTCATCTCCGGGCTCAGTGAGGTCCAGCAAGCTCTCGAGATTCTCGCCGAATGCAAGGAGGAGCTGGACAAAGACGGCCTCGACTTCGATCGCGATATCGAAGTGGGCGCCATGGTGGAGGTGCCTTCGGCGGCAGTGATGGCCAGCGACATCGCGGCCCATGTCGACTTCCTTTCCATCGGCACCAATGACCTCATCCAATACACCGTGGCGGTGGATCGGGTGAACCCCCGCGTGTCCAAGCTCTACAAGCCCTCCAACCCCGCCGTCATGCGCCTCATCAAGATGACCATCGAAGGAGGGCGGACCCATGGCATCTGGACCGGAATTTGCGGCGAAATGGCTGCCGATCTACAGCTGCTTCCGGTCCTCATTGGACTCGGCATCGACGAGCTCTCGGTAGGGACGCCGCGCCTGCCCTCGGTCAAACACGCCATCCGCGCGCTCAACTATAGCGATTGCCAAGCCTTGGCAGCCGAGGTCCTGGCCATGACGGAGTCCCGCTTCATTCTTGAGGCCTCCCGGGAAGTGGCCATGCAAGCCTACCCGGAACTCCTTCGCTAGAAGGGCGGGCGGCTCACTCGGCGGGCCCAGCCTCTTGCTTTTGCTTCTCCTGCCGTTCTTTCCAGTCGGGCTTGAGGCGACCATTCTCAGCCACCAGGTCGTAAGCTTTTTGCTCCTCTTTCCCCCAAGCGAAAGGAGGCAGCTGGCTCCGGTCCAACTCCCGCAAATGCGGCTCTCCAGCGCGGGAGGGATGGTCCGCACGAACATAACGCCAGTCATTTTCGCCAAAAACTTCCTTCACCAGAGCCGCCAGGGCCGGATCATAGTCCACCAGCTCCTCGCGGGTGTTGACGTGATTGTGAAGGGCATCATTCTCGCGATTGGTATCGAACCAGGACTGCACCCCTTCGGCAAAGTATTCGCGCGAATTGTCAGCGGCGTAGAGACCTTTCCACAAGCCCCGCGCCATGGCTTCGCGATAAGTTTTCTCCAAACGCTCGTCGAAGGTTGAATCGAGATCGTTGACCGCCATGAGGTGAATGGCATGCGCGAATTCGTGGACCATGATCGACTCCGTTTGATAAGGGTCACCGGGATTGTGGAGCAAGTTTTCTTCCCCACAGGAGACCGCAGGCCGCTCGCGACTGGCCCCGAGACCCCGGGCCCGGCGGTCCCAGAAGGCGTGAGGATAGAGATCGCCGTGCTCGGGCAAATCCGAGGTCCGCTCCTCCACCGCCATGATGCCGAGGCGGATTTTATTCTCGCCGAGCTGGCGCAGGATGTCGGGGCGATTCTTGAGCATATGCCCAATCACCACCGCAGCCTCTTGCAGGGCCTCGTCGGCCACTTTCTCCGAGCCAACGATGGGAAAGCCCTCCAGGAGAAGGACCTTCTGGTAATGATCGCCCAGCGAAAAGGATTCCCGCAATCCGGCTCCAATGGGTTCCACCGGAGCGGGCTTTCCGCCACCGACAGCCCAAGCGAGGGCGGTGAGAGCAAGGACAAGAAAAAGAGGAAGCGCCTTCATCGATAGTGAGAGTTATTCTTCCTCTCCCGCGCGATCGTCTTCGACATTTCCACCCCCAACGGTCTTGCGGTAAACAGAAGGGCTGGTGCCGTAGACATTGCCGAAGGCCCGGGAAAAGGCGGTGAAAGAACCGAAACCGGAAAGCTCGGCCACCTCCCGCACACTCAGCGAGCTATCACGCAGGAGGCGGGTGGCCTCCATCAACCGCACCGAGCGCACGAAGTGCCCGAGCGAGACCCCGGCTCCTTCACGGAATTGCTCGCGCAGGTAGCTGCCCGAGACCTCGAGATAGTCGGCAATAGCCCGCACCGAAAGGTCTTCCCGTAGGTTATTCTGCACCCGCTCCCGCACCCGGCGCACGAGTTCATTTTCCACTCCCAGGGAAGGCAGCTCTTCTTCTCCACTCAGTTCAGACAAAAAGCCACCGAGGTAGCTGGCCGCTTGCAAAGCCCCCAACTCGTCGTCCGCTTCCGTCCAACTGGACAGGAATTCATACAAGGTTGCCAGCATGTCCTTCGACAGGCGCCGGGGCGAATCCCGTAGCGGCTGGATAGCGGACCAAAAGGAAAGAGGGAGGTCGAAGGTCACAAATAGCCAGGAAAACTTCTCGGGAAGAGACACATAATAGTGAGCCTGGTGGGGAAACATGAGGAGCGCTTCGCCCGGCTGCAAATTCCAGAGATTGGTCTCCACCCCCACCCGCCCGGAGCCCTCCCGGGCGACGAGCAGAACAAAGCGGCGGTGCTGGTCATAACGCTTGGCGGAGGTCGAAATACCACCCCAGCCCTCTTCTTCCATTTGATTGGAGCGATGAAAGCACAGAATCTCGCGAGGCAAAATGAGGCGACCCCAATCTTTGCCGACAAAATAATCCTCGGGCTCTCCCAGTTGGCTGACGAGCTCCCCGATCCGTTCCAAGATGATTGACGAATTTTGCAAGACGCTCCGATTGAAACGAAGTTGCTATACTTTTGCAAGTTTTTCGAAAATGGTGACAACCAGTTTTTCCAAGAAATTGGAAGCTGTTCTTGCCAATTTTCCCTACCACCAGTCGCGATAGTCTTCCCGGTAACGGCCCGGGCTCAGACCCACCGCCGACTTGAATTGGCGGGCAAAAGAGGATTGCTCGCTGTAGCCGCAGGCATGGGCAATCTCGAGCAAAGAACGGTCACTTTCTACCAACAAACGTGAGCCATGGTCGATGCGGAGTTTGCGCAATAATGCCGAAAAACTGAGGCCAAATATGCGTTTCAAACGCCGCTCGAACTGCAACTCGCTCAAGCCGGCCTTTGCCGCAAAGTCCGCCCGACTCAGCGATTCACTGAACCGCTCCTCCATTTCCTCCACCACTTTGGCCATCTCGCGATAGCCCTTCTCCTGCCCGGAAGGCAGCCGCAGATCGCAAGAGACACACGCGATGCCCACCAACTCGTCCGCGCGATTGAACACCGGCTCCTTGCTAGAAAGGAACCAGCCCAGCTCACGATTCCGGAGGGGCAACAGCTCCAAGCGTTCGCGGAAGCCCTTGCCGGTGGCGAGAATGTGCTCGTCTTGGGCATGGTAGTGGGCAGCCAGCACCTCGGGAAAAAAGTCCCCCGCACGCTTGCCCACCACCTCCCAGCGGGAACCCAGATGGACGCGCTCGGCGAAGGCATCGTTGGCCGAGAGATACCTCAACTCCCTGTCCTTGAGGCAATAGACCACATCTGGGAGACAACAGAAAAGTCTCTCCAGCAAAAGCGGATCTTTCATCTCGCGGAAAAATTTTTCCCGCTGGTTCCTTGACGGCTCCCTGAACATGAACTCCCGTCTAGCAGGTTGAAAAGGCGAAGAGAGGCCTTTTTTCGCCTTTTGCTGAAAATCACGAAAAGACCGTCGAAATCGGTCAATACGCCTCTGATATGATAAAAACATGAGCCTTTCTACTGCCCATGCCCCTCACCAGGGGAAGACTGACACCGCCATCCTTGCCATGACTGAGCCCGCTCTCACCGAAAAAACCCTCGCCCTCGCCGAAGACCTGCTGGTGACCTCGCAGCAGCTCGAGACGGCGTCGGAGGCGAGGAAGAGCGCCAAGCTGGCGGACCTATTGGCCGACCCCCAGGGCATGGAGCTGACCTTTCAATTGACCGATCGCATCCTGCGCACCCCCGATGTCCACGGCGGAGCCCGGCTCTTCCGCAATCTGCTCGCGACCTATGGCACGCCCAAGAGCTTTCCCCTCCTGGACCGCGCTTTGCTGACCACCGCAGGCTTGGGCTCCCGCCTGCTGCCCCAAGTGGTCATGCCCGCCATTACGCGGCGCCTGCGGGAAGAATCGCGTGAAGTCATCTTGCCCGCCCGCCGCGACCAACTGGCCGGCCACCTCTCCCAACGAAGGGCAGAAGGGGCCCGCATCAACCTCAACGTGCTGGGCGAGGCCGTCTTGAGCGAGAAAGAAGCCCGCGATCGATTGGCGCAAAACGTGGCCCTCCTCGAAGACGGGACCGCGAACTATCTCTCCGTCAAGCTGTCTTCCCTCTTTTCACAAATCAATCTAACTGCCTACGAAGAGAGCAAGGAGACCCTCAAAACGCGCCTGCGTCCCCTCTATCGCGCCGCCCAGCGCCAGAGCCCGGCAGCCTTCATCAATCTGGATATGGAGGAATACCGGGATCTGCAGCTGACCGCCGATGTCTTCCGCGAGGTCCTGATGGAAGAGGAGTTCCTCACCCTGCGGGCGGGAATCGTGCTGCAAGGCTATTTGCCCGACTCCTTCCCCATGCAACAAGCCCTCACCGATTGGGCCCGGCAACGGGTGGCCCAGGGTGGCGCCCCCATCAAAGTCCGCCTCGTGAAAGGAGCCAACCTGGCCATGGAGCGGGTAGATGCGGAAAGCCACCACTGGGAACTCGCCCCTTACAACAGCAAGGCGGAAGTCGACGCCAATTACAAGCGTCTCGTCCACTATGGCATGCAACCGGAAAATGCGGCGGCCGTCCACCTGGGCATCGCCTCCCACAACCTCTTCGATTTGGCCTACGCCCTCGTCCTGCGCGATGACTACGGCGTCCGCGAAGAGGTGGAAATCGAGATGCTGGAGGGAATGGCTCCTCCACAAGCCCGGGCCGTCTTGCAACGGGCGGGGCAGGTCTTGTTCTACACCCCCATCGTGCGTCACGAGGAATTCGAGGCCAGCATCGCCTATCTGGTGCGCCGCTTGGATGAAAATACCACCCCCGGCAACTTCCTGCGCGACCTCTTCCAGCTCGCCCCCGATTCCATGCCCTGGCAGGAGCAAAAGGAAGCTTTTCTCGCAGCCTGCCAAAACCGCGGAAGCGTGCCTTCCGGCCCCAAACGACAGCAAAACCGGCAAACCGAAGAGCCGCTGGCAGCGGAAAAAGGGTTTGCCAACTGTCCCGACACCGACTTTTCCCTCCCGGCCAATCGGCAGTGGCTGGATGAGGTCCTCGCCCGCCCCGTTCCCGGGCAGCCCCCGCTGGTGACCACTCGCGAGGAGGTCTCGCAAGCCCTGGAGCGGGCACGCCAAAGCACCTGGGCCGACACCCCCGCCACCGCGCGCCAACAGCTCCTCCGCCAGGTGGCCGTCGCCCTCGCCGAGGCCCGTGGCGACCTCATCGCCGTCATGGTCGCAGAAGGGAAAAAAGCACCCGCCGAGGCCGATGTCGAAGTCTCGGAAGCCATCGATTTCGCCAATTACTACGCCCACAGCCTTTCCCAGACCGATTGGCAGGATGGCCTAGCCGCCCGGCCCCTCGGGCCCATCGTAATCGCCTCCCCGTGGAACTTCCCCTGCGCCATCCCCTGCGGAGGAATCCTCGCGGCCCTCGCCGCCGGCAATACCGCCCTCCTCAAGCCCGCCCCCGAGGCCCTCGCCACCGCCCAAGCCCTCGCCAAGGTGCTCTGGGCAGCCGGACTCCCCCGCGACGCCTTCCAGTTCCTCCCCCTGCCCGATAACGAGGTCGGCCAAAGCTTGATCACCGACGAGCGCGTCGCCGGAGTCATCCTCACCGGCTCCAGCCAAACCGCCCAACTCTTTCTCGGCTGGCGGCCCGACCTCCGCCTCCACGCCGAGACCTCGGGAAAGAACGCCCTCATCATCTCTGCCAGCGCCGACCCCGACCTCGCCATCAAGGATCTGGTGCGCTCCGCCTTCGGCCACACCGGCCAAAAGTGCTCGGCGGCCTCCCTCGCTCTCGTCGAACGCTCGGTTCTGGAGAAAACCAACTTCCTGGAACGTCTCAAGGACGCGGCAGCCTCGCTGGAGGTCGGCCCCCATGGCGTGCGCTCCAGCCTCGTCACTCCCTTGGTGCAAGAGCCCTCCCCCGATCTCGCCCGTGGACTCGCTGAGCTCGACAGCGGAGAAGAGTGGCTCCTGGAACCGCAATGCGATTCCGACGACCCCTGCCTCTGGTCCCCGGGAATCCGTTTAGGAGTGGAGGCCGGCTCCTGGCTGCAGCAGACCGAGCTCTTCGGCCCCGTCCTTGGCATCATCGCCTACGATGATCTGGAGGAGGCCATCGCCATTCAAAACTCCAGCGACTTCGGCCTGACCGGCGGGATTCACAGCCTCGACCCCCAGGAGATCGCCTTCTGGCGCGACAAGGTGGAAGTGGGCAATGCCTACATCAACCGCACCATCACCGGTGCCATCGTGCAGCGCCAACCCTTCGGCGGATGGAAGAAATCAGCCGTTGGCCCCGGAGCCAAAGCCGGAGGGCCCAACTACGTTGCCCAATTCTCCCACTGGCAGAGCGTCGTCCTACCCAGCCGGGTGGCCCCCCTCCCCGAAGCCGTGGACAAGCTCTTGAAAGCCCTGCTAACCCGGGTCCCCGATGCCGCCGAGGAGCTCCACGCCGCTGCCGGGAATGCCGCCTACTGGTGGCAGCAGCACTTCGCCCGGGAGCACGATCCCTCGGGCTTACTTTGCGAGAAAAACGACTTCCGCTACCGCCCGGTGCGCGCGGCCACCTTCCGGGTGACCTCCACCAGCACCGCTCGCGAGCTAGCCATCTCCGCCCTCATGGCCCGCACCGCCGGAGTGCCCCTCACCGTAAGCTCGGCCCAGGCCCTGCCCCCCGCCCTGGAAAGCCTCACCTCCGCAGCGGGCCTGGATTTCCAACAGGAAAGTGACGAGGCATTGGCCGCGCGCCTGACCCGGGAGCCACTGGCCACCCTGCGCACCCCGGGCCGCCCCCACATCGCGCTGGCCTGGCGCAATCACCACCACCCCGTCACCGCCCACGCCCGCCTCGAGCTCCTGCCCTACCTACTCGAGCAAAGCGTCTCGGAGACCAACCACCGCCACGGCCGCCCCTTGGATAACCGGAACTGACCCTCGTCCAATCGATAATCGCTTGATACAGAAAACCCTATTTTTGCATATAGATAAAATGAAATAAGGATATCTAACATACGAATATTCCAAGGCCGATTTCGTTACATTGAGAGCCTGTCCGTTTCTCGAAAAAACGGGCAGAAATCAACAACGCACAAAAAAGATAATGAAACGCCAACTCCTTTGCCTGCTGTCTCTTTTGACCGCCAGTGCATCCGCCTATGATTGGAAAGTGGTCAGCCCGGAAGCGGGGGTGCTCACCTACACCAAGGCCGCCACCGATGGCACGCGGGTCGTGCTCGGCGGCTTGGACGGCCTCCTGCACACCACCACGGACTTCGTTCACTTCGAGGATGTCTCTCTCGATACCCGCCTCGATGTTCTCCGCTTGGAGGAACACGAGGGCATCTGGTGCGCCCTCCTGGGTCAACCTGGCTTCGGCGGGGCCTCCACCTTGCCTTCGCTCGATGGCGCGGTCGCGTTCTCCCTCGATGGTCGCAAATGGACCCTGAAAACGCCCCCAGAAGTGGCCAGCTCCTCCCGCCTGACGGCCTTGGCTGCCGGACCGGAAGGGTGGCTGGTGGGCTCCGGACTCAATGGGGACCAGGCCCCCGTCGGCTTTCTCACCCGTGATGGTCTCAGCTGGGATGAGGTCCCCCTCGCGAGCGACGACCCCTCGGGCTTCCCTTGGACCAACCAGCTCGCCTACGCCAATGGCATCTGGCTGGGCTTCTCCGGCAATGGGGTCAACCGCTCCCTCGAGGGCCGGATTTGGCAATCCCTTCCCGAGACCCCACGCTTTGATCGGGTCACCGACTGGGCCTATCAAGACGGCATTTGGTTGGCGGGGGCCTACCGCTCGACCGACGACGGAACCACCTGGACCACCAGCGGCGTGTCCGGCGGACTGGGCCAGCGGGACGGCGCCTTTTTCGCCAGCGGGGAACACGGAGCCATTTTCTACTCCACCAATGGGCAGAACTGGGCCCAGGTCCGCACCACCAACGACCATTACGCCGCCAACACTCTGAAGGACTTCGTCACCTTCCGGGGCCGCACCTACGCGGTCGGCGAAGGGGGGCTGATTCTGGAAAACGACCCCAGCTCTCCCTCACTCTGGACCGTCCTGCGGGGCCATTCCATTGCCCCAAACCATGAGGTCGGCTCCTTTGAGGAAGGCCTCGTCTTCGATGGCTCCTCCTTCGTCGCCATCGGCACGATGAACAACGGCCTCCTTGTGAAGTCCTCCTCCGATGGGGAAAGCTGGGAAACGAAGGTCACCAACTCCCAGATCAGCAGCCTCTCCCGCCCCATCGCGGGCAACGGAATCACTCTTTTTATCGGCATCGATCAGTCCTTCGCCAACCAGTGGGAGCGTTCACGGCAGTTTTCCTTCGCCCACGGCACCCTCACCTCCCTCCCCAAGCCAACCGAAATCAATGGGGTGAAGAGGCTCACTCTGAGTGGCTTTGCCGAAGGCCAATTCTTCCTGAGCGGCTACCGGGATGTCGATACCAGCAATGCCAAGCTGGTCATCTTCACCTCACCCAATGGGCAAAATTGGGTCGAACGTCTGAGTGTGGACCTCCTGACGAACAATGGCAACTTCGGCGACCCCCTCGTTTCCGTAGTTCATACCGGGAGCGACTACTACCTTCTCTATAGCAAAGTCTACAACGGAAACGCAACCGCTTGGCGTTCCAGCGATCTGGTCAATTGGACGACGGTGAGCACCAACTTGGGCTATGCCGACCGCGAAGGCCTCGCCTTTGGCAGCGGACGCTTCGTCTATACGGAGGCGACCTCCGGCACCCGCTACTCCGATGATGGCAGCCTCTATTTTTCCGCCTCGGGCCCTCCCACCGGGGGCGGATTCGATGGCGGCTCCAACCTCAGCACCAATGGCTCCCGTTTTCTCATGAAAACTGAAGCCCGCCTCTGGGAATCCTCGGACGGCATCCATTGGACCGCCTATCGCGAAGACCAAAGCCTCCGTCTCAGCAGTCACTTTGTCTTTGCCAAGGACAAGATCGTGACCCTCGCCAGCCGTCAGGAAGGCTCCTACCTCCTGCAATACATTCTGGCCACCGAGGACATTCCCTTCCCCGAGCCCGAGTATCGCTTTCTGACCGACGGACTCTCGCTCGCAGCTGAAGAAGGGCTCGCCCTCGTCGAGGTCCAACATGTGCCGGACCGCGACCTCACGACCTCCCTCACGGAGAATGGCAACCCAGCGGCAGAAGTCTCCTTCCAGACCTCCACGGCCTCTGATTACGAGAACGTGGTCAGCCAAGCTGCGGTGCGCCTGCCCGCCGCAAGCGAGCCCGGAGCCGTCCGCACCTTCGTTCTCGGCGAGGGCTCCGCTGCCGGGCAAACCTTTGCCATCCAAACGGCCCCGCCCCTGCAGGGCGATCTCTACAGCGCCTTCGAGACAAGCGCCTTTGACGCTGATGAAAGGGCACGAGGGGATTCCGCCTTCCTCGCCGATCCCGATGGCGACGGCGCGGTCAATGGCTTCGAGCACCTGTTCGGTCTCGATCCGAAAGTGCCGGATGGCCCGATGCCCAGCATCGGCCTGGAGCCCGTGCCCGGGGAGCCCGGCTACCAACAGCTCGTGGTGCGCGTGCCCCGCATCGCACTGGGAGGCGACGTCGACTTCGAGGTGCAGACCAGCCGGGGACTCGACCGCTTCGGCCCCCTGCCGCTGGCCCAACTCAGCGCCGAGCCGCTTGCCGAGGACCCGACCTGGATCACGGGCGAGCTCCGCTCCATTCCCTTCCGCGGCTCGGCCTCGCGCTTTTTCCGCTACGCGGGGATACCCTACTTCGACGAGGGATTCACGGGCCAGGCCGAGTTCACGGGCAGTGACACCTTTGCCTCGCCCAGCTTGAGCAGCGGGCTCTGGAATCCCGTTTCTCCCGACGGCCCTCTCCCCGGCAACCTGACCTTCGAGCAAATCAATGGTGAGATGCTCCTGAGCGGAGGGAGCACGAGCACGGAGGGAATGGCCGCCTTGCAATGGAAGCAGCCCTTTCCCGTCGATCGATCCTGGCAGGTGCAGCTCGACTTCGCAACCGGCGCGGTGACTCCCGCCTCCAGCGGCCACGCCTATGCCGGGGTGGGGCTCATCCTCCTCACCGAGCTCTCGCCAGAGGGCTTTGCTGCCGGAGCCTCCTTCGAGCCCGGTCCCGAGCCCCGCCTCTACGTGCAGAGTGGAGAGAACGAGAACGAATACCCTGCCGCCGGAGGTGCCGGCACCCTGCGCATCACCTTCGATCGCACCAGCGACGTCCTCGTGACCTCTTATCGTCCCCAGGGGGGCACCCGATTCATCGAGCTGGAATCCCGCAGTAATCCCTTCCCCGGCGGAACCCCGCCGCTGAGCCTTCTCGCCGTTTGCGAAGCCCGCAATGTGCGGCTCGACGAGCCCCTGCGCTTCGATAACTTCCGCGCCGCCACCCAAAGCGAGGAAACCGAGTAGGGAGAAGAGAACAAAAAGGCCATCTCCGCCCCGACACGGTCCTGCAGGGTTTTGCGAGTCGCCAAGGTCGAAGAGAAGGCACCGATCATTTCCGGATTGGATTTCTCGGCGGAAAGGATCCAAAATGACGGCATGACCCTCCGTGCCTTCCTCTCTCTCCTCCTTCCCTGCTCCCTGCTTCTTTTCTCCTGCTCGCCTGCGGGCAATTCCGCCCCGGCGCAAGGGAAAATCCTTGGGCTCGAATGGAGCGTGATCGACTCCGCCATCGCCGCCCAACGCCAGGCCGGACATCCTGACTACAATCCCCAGTGGCTCTACCTCGTCGACCCCGCCAGCCAGCGTCTCCACGTCGTCTCCCTGCGCACCCGGCAGATCCGCGAGACCCTTCTCTGCGGCACCGGCAAGCGCGGCCTCGGCACCGGCGACGCCCAGACCCCTCCCGGCTTCTTCACCATGGGCGGCGTGCGCATCGCTCACAATGGCGACCCCTCCATCCAGACCGGAGACTCCAAGAAAGGCGTCAGCGGGATCTACGCCGAAATGCTCTACCCCCCCAGCCACCCCGATCCCAAGCTTCGCGGCATGGTGCCCAATGGCGTCGTCATCCACAGCTACAATCCCACCGCGAGCGAAATGCTGCGCCAGCGCCGGGCCCAGCGCCTCGTCGGTCGCGTGCCCTGCACCACGGGCTGCCCCGTGCCCGAAATCGACCAGGCCCCCCGCCTCATCCCCTACCTGAAGGCCAGCGCGGGGCGCTTCGATCCCACCGCGTCCCCGAATGCCAATCTGCGCGCCCTCATCGCCAGCGGCAAAGTAGTCGAATACCAGACCCAAGCCCTCGGCGACCCCATCTACGTGCTCAATCGGCAGTGAGGGCTCAATTTGCCTTCTAGAGCCGAAGAGCCCCTTGCACGCCTTTAGATTTGCGCAAGAGCAAAATGCGCCCTAGGGTCCCCCGCCCTAGCCCGATGAGCGAGAATAAGGTCAATTACAAAGAGACGATCTGCCTGCCCCAGACCACCTTTCCCATGAAAGGAAATCTGGTGAACAAGGAGCCCGAACGCCTGCAACGGTGGGAGGAGAGCAAGATTTACGACCGCATTCTGGCCAAGCGCCGCGAATCCGGGGCTCCGCGCTACGTTCTCCACGACGGCCCGCCCTTCGCCAATGGCGACGTCCACATGGGCACCGCCCTGAACAAGGTGCTCAAGGATTTCGTAGTGAAGTCCAAGTCCATGGCGGGCTACGAGGTGCCCTACGTGCCAGGCTGGGACTGCCACGGCCTGCCCATCGAGTTCAAGGTCCTGCAAGACGCCCGCGGCAAGGAGCCCGCCGAAATCCGCACCCTTTGCCAGGAATTTGCCGAGAAGTGGATCGAGATTCAGAAAGCCAGCTTCCGCCGCCTCGGGGTCTTTGGCGATTGGGACAATCCCTACCTGACGATGGCCCCCAGCTATGAGGCCGACATCCTGCGCGTCTTTGCCAAGCTGGTGGAAAAAGACCGCGTCTACCTCAGCAAAAAGCCCGTGCAATGGTCCTACGGGGCCCGCACCGCTCTCGCCGAAGCCGAGGTCGAGTATCAGGACAAAAAGAGCACCGCCGTCTATGTGCCCTTCGCCCTCCTCGGCGGCGACTGGACCGGTTTTTCCCTCGTCATCTGGACCACCACCCCGTGGACCCTGCCCTCCAACCAAGGCATCGCCCTCCACGAGCGCTTCGTCTACGTGGCGGGAACCTTCGAGAAAGACGGTGCCTCCAAAAAGCTCATCATCGCCCGCGATCTGGTGGAACAATTCGGCGCCAAGACCGGCTGGAAAGCGGCCGGCGACCTGCGCGAACTCTCCGGCAGCGAGCTGGAGGGCCTGGAAGCGCAACACCCCTTCCTCGACCGCACCTCCAAGGTCATCTTCGGTAGCTTCGTGACCGCCGAGACCGGAACGGGCGCGGTCCACATCGCCCCCGGACACGGCGCGGATGACTACGTGGCCGGACTCGCCAATGGCTTGGAAGTCCTTTCCCCCGTGGACGACGATGGCAAGTTCACTGACGAATGCGGGGTGGACGAACTCGTGGGCCAACATGTTTTCCAGAGCAACGAGCGCATCGTGGAAATGCTCGCCGAGCGCGACTCCCTCCTGGGCTCGGAGACCTACGAGCACCAATACCCCTTCTGCTGGCGCTCCAAGACCCCCATCATCTTCCGCGCGGTGGAACAATTCTTCATCTCGCTGGAAGGCATCCGCGAGAAAGCGATGACCGAGATCGACCGCGTGCAATGGCTCCCTCACTGGGGCCGCAACCGCATCTACGGCACCGTGGAATCCCGCCCCGACTGGTGCATCTCGCGCCAGCGCACTTGGGGAGTGCCCTTGCCCGTCTTCTTCACCCCCGAGGGCGAAGCTCTCCTCGATGCCGACCTCATCGCCAAAATCGCCGATATCGTGGCTGAGAAAGGCACCAACGTGTGGTTCGAAAAATCCGATGCCGAATGGGTGGCCGAGCTCGGCCTCCCCGAAGGCTCCAAAAAGGCCACCGACACCCTCGACGTGTGGATCGACTCCGGCTCCAGTCATGTGGCGGTGATGGAGAAAAACGAGGACGTGGGTGTGCCCGCCGATCTCTACCTGGAAGCCACCGACCAACACCGCGGCTGGTTCCAGAGCTCCCTCATGCTCAGCGTGGGCTACCGCGACCTGGCCCCCTACAAGACCGTGATGACCCACGGCTTCGTGGTGGACAAGGACACCGGTAAAAAGACCTCCAAGAGCGACGCCAAGAAGAAAGGCAAACCCACCGACGCGGCTCACTTTTACAACAAATACGGGGCCGACATCCTGCGCCTCTGGGTCAGCTCGGTCGATTGGCAGAACGAGGTGCCCTTCGGCGAGGACCTCTTCCAGCAAGTGGGCGACCCCTACCGTCGTCTGCGCAACACCTTCAAGATCGTCCTCGGCAATCTTCATGGCTTCGACCCGGAGAAACACACCGTCGAGCCCGAGCAGATGACCCTCATCGACCGCTGGATCCTGGAGCGCCTCCATGCCGTGGTCAGCGAATGTCTCCAGGCCTACGAAAAGTTCGAGTTCCGCAAAGTGTTCTCCGCCATCAACCAGTTCTGCGCCCACGACCTCAGCTCGCTCTACATCGACATGACCAAGGATCGCCTCTACTGCGATCCTGAGGACGACATCCGTCGCCGGGCCAGCCAGACCGCGCTGCACGCCATCTTCGACAGTCTCGTCCGCCTGCTCGCCCCCATCATCGCCTACACCGCCGAGGAGGCGTGGGAACATGCGGGGCGCGAGGGCAGCGTGCATGAGGAGACCTTCCCCGTGCCCGACGCCCGTTTCGGAAACAACGAGGCCACCCCCCTGGTCAATCGCCTGCTGGAGATCCGCGACCTTGTGCAAGGAGCAATCGAGCCCCTCGTGCAAGCCAAGGAATTCAAGAAAAACAACGAAGCCCGCGTCGTCCTCACCGTGCCCGCCAACCACCCCTGCCGCGATCTGCTGCAGGACCACCTCTTCGCCAAGGAGTTCTTCATCGTGGCCGAGATGGTGGTGGAAGAGGGCGAGGAGCTCAAAGCCACCGCCAGCAAATGCGACCACCCCATGTGCCCCCGCTGCCGCTGCTACGAGCCCCCGGTGGAGGGCTCCGAACTCTGCGGACGCTGCCACGAGGTGGTGGGTGCTTGATTTCATCGCTCTCCAGCCTCAGGAACATGGCAACAGCTTACATTGAAACAACCATTCCCAGTCTCTACTGCGGGAGGCCGGCCCGTCGTTTGATCGAAGCTGCTCGACAAAACCTCACAAAAATCTGGTGGGACGAGCAAAGGCAGGAATTCAACTTGGTTTGCTCTCAAACGGTTCTCGATGAATGCTCTCTCGGCGATCCAGCAATGGCTGCGAAACGCCTTGAGTTTTTGGCAGAAATTCCCCTGCTCGAACTCACCGATGAAGTCGCCACCATTGCTCAAGCGCTCCTCTCCAAACAAATCATTCCAACAAAAGCCGCTGATGATGCCATCCATATTGCGGTGGCATCCGTTCACCAAATAGATTTTCTCGTCACTTGGAACTGCAAACATCTGGCTAATCCCCGGAACTGGCGACGAATTTCCGACTGCCTTGCCGAATTCAACTACCGGGCTAGTGTTATTTGCACCCCAGAAGATCTTCTTGGCGATGATAACTGAAAACCACAAAACCATTCTTGAAGAAGTTCGCTCCCTGAAAGAAGCGAATGCCGCGCGTCACGATTTTAAAGTCACTCAAATCATCGCCGAGGCCAAAAAACGCCAGGCCAAATCTGACCGCGTTATCATTCCACTGGCAAGCAAACACCCCACCCACTCTTCTGGCCCTTCCGCATCTTAACCTCAATATCCGGTCTGTTCAAAAAACTTAATAGCCTCTTCCAAGCCTCTCGGAATCAATTGGCTCGCGCCCGACATTTTTTCAACCTCTTCCCTCCTTGAACACCACCAACCCACCCACCTTTTCCCATCTCGGCAAGCTCCTCCTCATCGTGGCCTTGCCGCTCTACATTCTCGACCAAATCACCAAATGGTGGGTCGTCTATCGCTTCAGCGAACCCGTCGCCGGACGCTTCGGCACCTTTGACGAGCCCATCGTGGTCATTGAGGGCTTCTTCAATCTCACCCGCGTCCACAATCAGGGCGTGGCCTTCGGCTTCGGCAATGGCAGCGCCTGGGCGCCCATCGTCTTCCTCCTCGTGCCCCTCATCGCGGTCACCCTGCTGCTCGTCTTCTGGCGCAAGGGAGCCTTCACCACACCCCTCATGAAAACTGCCTGCGTGCTGCTTTTCGCCGGCATCGCAGGCAACGTCACCGACCGCCTCCTGCAAGGCTTCTGGCTGGAACGATTGAAAGAAGCCAGTTGGTGGGAACGCTTTTCGGCCGGCTACGTGGTCGACTTCCTCGACGTCACCATCCCTCTCATCAACTACCGCTGGCCCACCTTCAACGTCGCCGATTCTTGCATCTCCGTCGCCGCCGTCCTCCTCGTCATCGCCAGCTTCCGCGAGGAAGCTCAGAAGAATAAGTAGCGATAGAAGCGCCGCCTTAAAGTCCCAAAGGGACAAGCGACCTCATTCGGGGCTACCCTTCTCCTCGCCCCCCTCTACGGCGTATTCCGGCAGTCTCGAAGGGACGAAAGAAGTTAGCCGGGGGTGGAGCGCAGCGGAGCCCCCGGGTCCGGGCCCGGAAAAATGGAGGCCGAGCGTGCGATGGCGAAATTCACAGACCTCCCCGAAGGCCCTTCCTGCAGTGGGGATCGAGAGAACGACGCAGAGACCAAGGTCGATGCCCGAAAACCTCCTCCCCGCACTTTTCCCTTGAGCCCCAGCCGGGGTGTGGGAGTTTATGAGGGCATGATTCGCGCGATCACTTCCCTCCTCCTCCTCTTCACCCTTTGGGCTGGAGCCCAGACTTTTTCCCCCAGCAAAGAACGTCCCCCCGCTGTGCCCCGCGAATTCCGGGGCGCTTGGTCGGCCTGCGTTTACAACATCGATTGGCCCAGTCGCAAGGGCCTCAGTGCCGGCAGTCAGCAAGCCGAGCTCCGTTCCATCCTCAACCGCATGCAGTCGCTGAACATGAACGCGCTCATCTTCCAAGTGCGCCCCAATGCGGATGCCGTATACCAATCCTCCCTCGAGCCCTGGAGCCCGTGGATCAGTGGCACCATGGGACGCAGCCCCGGCTACGATCCCCTCGCCTTTTGCATCCGCGAAGCCCACGCCCGCGGCATCGAGGTCCACGCCTGGTTCAATCCCTTCCGCGCCCTGCCCAATGCCGAGATGGCCGCTTCCAGCAACCATGTCAGCCGCACCCATTCCTCGCAGATGAAGCGCTTCAAGAGCTACCTCTGGATGGACCCCGCCAGCTCTTGGACCCGCAGTCACGCCCTCAAGGTGATGATGGACGTGGTGCGTCGCTACGACATCGATGGCCTCCATATCGACGACTACTTCTACCCCTATCCCGACGTCAATAGCGACGGCTCGCCCAAGCAGAATTTCCCCGACGGCAAGAGCCCTGCCCAGCGCCGGGCCTACGTGGATGGCTTCGTCAAGGACATGTATGGAGCCGTGAAACGGGAAAAACCCTGGGTCCGCGTGGGCATCAGCCCCTTCGGCATCTGGCGTCCCGGTGTGCCCGCTGGCACCACCGCCAACATCAATGCCTACGAACACCTAGCCGCCGATTCCCGCAAATGGCTCGCCAATGGCTGGTGCGACTACCTCAGCCCCCAGCTCTACTGGCGCATCAACAGCGAACAAAGCTTCACCCGCCTCCTCACCTGGTGGCGGCAGCAGGGTGAGCGCCCGGTCTGGCCCGGCGTGGCCACCGCCCGCATCGGCTCCTCCGAAGATCCCGGCCGCAGCGCTGGCGAGATGCTCAACCAGCTCAATCTCACCCGCACCATTGATAAAAACTGGGTCGGGCACGTGCATTGGAGCATGAAGTCGCTCATGCAAAACCGGGGCGGCATCAGCAATGCCCTCAAAGGCCGCTTCTACGCCGAGCCCGCCCTCGTGCCGCCCATGCCCTGGCTCAGCACCAAGGCCCCCGGCACTCCCCGCGCGCAAGCCAGCGCCTCCGGCAACGGGGTGCAAGTGAGCTGGAGCCCGGTCAGCGGAGCTTCCAAGTATGCCGTGCAAGCCCGCTACGGCAAAACCTGGCGCTGCACCCACGTGGTTTCCGCCGGAGCCACCTCGGTGACCGTGCCCGCCGGAGCGCAAGCGGTGGCGGTGACTGCAGCCGACCGCTTCGGCTCCGCCAGTGCTCCGGCAGTGCTCTCAGCGCGCTAGGGCTGAGGGCCCTCCCTGGCCGCCCTACGGCAACTCGCGAATCATGAGATTGCGGAAGTCGATGGGCGAGCCCTCGGACTCGAGGCAAATCTTACCACTGGCAGGCTCGGCCTGATTTCCTCCCGAAACCTCCGTGCCATTGACCCAGAGGCGGATTTCTCCATTGATGCAGCGAATGTAGTAGTGGTTCCACTCGCCGTGACCTTTGGTCGTCTCGGCCGTGGGGAAAGAGCGATTGCCATTGGGCGACAGGGGCGCAAAGGGCTTCAGCTTGGCCTCTCCCACCGGAAAAACATCCCCATGGCAAGTGAACCAATCCGCCACTTTACCATCCTTCTCGTAGTTGGTCTTGTATCCCAGATCGAGGACTTGCACCTCGATTCCGGCCGGGAGACGGCGAGCATCAGAACCATCCTTCATCGCCGCCAGAATGCCCGGAATGCCCCAGATGAAGACCCCGGAATTGCCCGCCGCCTTGTTGTGGCGCCATTCCACCATGAGCTCGAAGTTGGTGTAATTTTTCTTAGTCGCGATGACCCCCACCGGCTGGCCCGTGCAGGCGGCCGCATTGCCCTCCCACTTCCAAGTATCCTCCGCGCAATTGATGTTCTCGAAGTCCGCCTCGGTCAGCTCAACCCAACCCGGCCCCGTGCCATCAATCTTGGGAAGAGCAATCGGTTCCCCAAAAACAAAGCCCGCCGCCAGAGAAAAAAGTAAAACAATCTTCTTCATGTGCTCAAGCGATACGACAAAGCCTCCCCTGAGCCTATCGTTTTTTCACAAAAAATCTCAGCCTCACCTTCTCCTTCCCTCTCAGGCAAATCGCTCCTTCGCATGAATTCGCAGAGGCATGCCCCCTCCCGCCCCAAGCCACTCACCAGCCGGCACCTCCCGCACCGCATGAAAACCAGCCCTCCCCATCAAGGCCTGCAACCTGGCCCGATCATAGAAATAGCAATGCCCCCATTCCCGAGAAAGATGGTTGATGACTGACACCCTCCCGGAAACCCCACCCTTGGCCGACAGAATCCTTTCTCGATACCAATCTACATAATCCGTTTCCTGTCCCAGCGACAATCGACGGACAAAATCGAAATCGATCGTCTCAAGCCGCAGCACGCCTTGCTCCCTGAGAATGCGTCGCAGCTCCCCGAGCAACTTCAGCAGCTCTGGGGGCTCACAACGATGAACCAACTCCGTGGAGTCAATCCGATCAAACGCTCCCGCCGCACAGGGCAAGTCCCGCCGGGCCCGAAACTCCTCCACCGAAATCATCGCCACTCCCTCCCGCCGACTCATTCCTCCGATCTGAAGAGCATCAGCCGCAAAGAAGGCGGAGTCCCACCAATTCACCGCGAGATCCCGTTTCCCCGTCAGCTCGAGAATCCTATCAAACTCCGCCATCGCCCGTGCAAAATCAAAATCACCTAGATCCATCCACACTTCCGGCAAAGCCCTCTCCACATCATCCCTAAGCGAGCACTCCCGGATCCTCCCACTTGCAATAAGCTCGCCCGGATCCCCCCACACAGGCTGGCCCGCCTTCGCATTCGGAGTATAGCCCTCGATGGACTGCCCAAAAAGCTGCCTGCGCCCTTCCTTCTGCGTCAGCTCATAATAGCTCAACACCGTCAACCTCTCCAAGGACACCTTCTCGATTAATAAGCGCATCAAGGACAACTGATCCGCCAAGGCCTGCAAGGAGCAAAAGGACCAGCCGGTCTCCTTCTGTGAACGCCAGATTGCCAGGGGATGACGTAGGAGAAGGTAGATCCGCTCCGCCCGTTTGGCGACGAACTCACCCTCATCAGGCAGATGCCCATGCCCCAAAACCTTGTCGCAAGGCGGCGCATCCCAGCGACTCCCCTGTCCTTGCTCTCGAATCCTTGCAATCGCCTCTGCCACGCCGTCCTCACCCCCCAACTGGGTATGAGTCTCCCCCGCATAGAGAATCCAGCCCGCCTCGGCCAAAAGATGCCCGCAGAGCGAACTGCCGGAGCGCATCGTAGAGACAATGACGTGAAAGGGTTCTGCCATCTTGGCCTTCTAGCCCATGGGACCAGACTGATTAGCGTTTGTTATTAATGTGTTGCATCACCCGTTCCTTCCGCTCCTCATCCACAATCAGTTCAGCCCACTGCTCGGCGAGGTCGATTTGACCCTGATTGGCCGCCTCCCGCGCATAGGCCATCGCCACAAATTGGCGGGTTTCAGGGGGTAGATTCACTCCCTCCCGTTCCACCCACTGGGCCGCCGCTTCCCCATCCTCCTTCATCCAAGCATTGAGAGCGGTTGGAAGATAGAGCGGCTCAAATTCAGAAGTCCCATTTGCCATTTCTAGCACAGTTTTTTCGGGACTATTTCTTGCGGCCTGACTCACCAATGCGTTTTCGGCGTGCCATATCCTTCCATCCAAGTTCGCTCTGAGTTTCGTATCTTCAATTCTCGAATACCAATGTTTGGCTGCCGACAAATCTTTTGAGAACAAAGAAAACCTTACAAAAGAAGCATCCAGCATTTCCAACTTTTCTTGGCTAAGCTCATTCCGGTGGACCTCCATCCACTTGCTTGCAGCTTGGTTATCCATTTTCAACCACTGTTCGAAAGCATGACTTAAACTCTCATTTTGACTGGTCTTAGCAAGCGCATTGAGAGCCTTGAGCGGATTCGCGCGAGCTAACTCGATTGCGATCTTATTCATCTCAGAGGGTTCAAGCTTGAAATTCTCCTCAGAGACCATCTTCCAGATTTCAAAAGGCATCTTTTCAGCCGTGGCTAACAGGAATTCGTTTTTAAATGTGGAAGAAATAGTTCCATCCGCTTTCATTTCTTCCAATAAATTGAACGAGTCATTAAGAATACCTAATCGACGATCTTTGCTTGTGGCACGTAATCGATAAGAGAGAGTTGCTTGAAGAAACTCTTCGAATTCTAGAGGAGGTAAATCCACTCCTCGGAAATCCGACGACACCAAATTATCTGTATAGGCCATAGCCTGCTCCAGGCCCGTTAGCGCTCGCTCTCTTTCAACATCAGATTCGAGTGACATATACATCGATGGAAACCGATTAAGAGCGTTATCAAGGTTTCTAAAACAATGCTCAATTAGGTTATTTCTAATAGAGCCAGGGCCAAATTTTTGGTTAACCAAATCAAAAGCAAACTCAATCTTCCCAGCGTGTTTTAATTCACTAATTGAAGCCGCCAATAGATACTGTAAGCGATTGGAATCCAGATTTTCTTGGATGAGTAGATCCCACGCACTTTCAACCTCACCGGGAGGCAGCGAACGTAGCTTACTCCTGATCGCCTCTACATCTAAATTTTCTCCCGCCTTTAACAACCCGTCGATCTGGCCATCTTCAGAACCTTCATCGTTCGATTTGTCAACCTTCTCAATCCCAAGATGAGAAGGTTCTATCCTTTCAGGAATATTACCTTTTTCTCTTTCGTTTTTACTCTCACAAGCAAGCAAGGCGACGAGAGGAAAGCATATGGCGCACTTAGTCATACTCAAAAGTTTAGATAAATTGATATTTACTTCTCATCTTATCAAAAAGACGCGGCCACTGTTTCCACGACTCTTCTTTTCATGAAGGAGCGACGAGTGGTATTGATAGGACTATCAGAATCTTTCATGGAAAATATCTCTTGATAGCAAAATCATGTTGACATGGGGAGGGGGGCGGGGGGGGATGGCAAGACCTTTCTTGATGAAAGATGAATTATCTTCCGAGGGGAAGATAAAAGGGCGTTTTGTGCTGATGGGAGGCTGTGTCATTTCACCTACTCTTCAACAGCCCCGCCAAGAGGTGGATTCGATGAAATTGACCTGCGTCAGTGAAGAACGCAGGCGGGACGCCTACGCTCCTTGAGAATCCGGGGCAACTCACCCGCCCACGGGATGCCAGGTGGTCTTGATTTCCTGCAAATCAAGGATGTGATAAGGGCTGGGGGCCAAGGCTTGGTCGGGATGAGTGATCACCCGTTTGAGGTTCTCGGCGGCTTCCCTCTCGACCGCTTGGCGCATCTCGGGCTCTTCCAAGGCCAGAAGGAGGGCGTTGATATCCATATGGCTGGCCAGCCCCCCGACCAATTCTTCGCGCAGGCCGGTCAGGATATTGACCGCGCCAGCGGGGACATCGGAAGTGGCGAGAACCTCGGCAAAAGAGATGGCACTGAGGGGAAATTGCTCGGAGGCAAGCGCGACCACGGTATTCCCCCCCACCAGAGCGGGCGCGAGGACGGAGACCAGTCCGGACAAACCGGCCTGCGGAGCGACGAGGCCGACCACACCACTGGGCTCGGGGCAGGAGAAATTGAAATGCGCGCTGGCCACGGGGTTTACGCTGGAAAAGAGGGAGGTGTATTTGTCACTCCAGCCCGCATAGTGAACGAGGAGGTCACTCGCTGCCCGCACATCGGCTTCAGCGGTCTGGGCGCTCATTCCCTGCAGGAAAAGCTCGTCCACGAACTGGCTGGCGCGACCTTCCAGGACTTCCGCGATGCGGTAGAGAATCTGCCCCTTCAAGTAAGCCGAGGGCCCGGCCCAGCCACTCTGCGCCGCGCGCGCGGCCACCACCGCGTTGCGGAGGTCCTTCTTGCTGGCCCAAGAGACGTTGGCCAAGAATTGGCCGCTCCCGTCCTTCATCTCGCGGTAGCGCCCGGATTCGGTGCGGGGAAACTTCCCGCCAATGAAGAGCTTATAGGTTTTTGGAATAGCGAGAGAGGACATGGTGACGATGAGCGATCGAAGGGAAGAGACGAGCCCGCGCGAACTCAGTGAAGACGATGGCACGGTAGGGGCCCAAGCCGCAGATTGTCAAGGTGGGTGCGTGTCCGGCCCCAGGGACACCGAAAACATGATCCCATTTTCCATGAAAAAATATTAGCCAAAATCCGACAATTTAGTAAAACCTGTTAGTGATGATTCGTGGCTCCAAGACAGCAACCGTGGACCTGCACGCGGTGGCGAAAATTTTCAATCTCGTTCTCCCCACGGTGACCGTTCTGATGGTCCTTGCGGGTATTTTTATCTCTTTCTACTTCCACTTTCTAAGTGCGCCTCTCCTGCTGGTCACGGCCTTTAACTTCCTCTACCTCTATGGACAAAAGGACCACACCCTGCTGGCAAACTTTGGCCTAATCGGCCAGGCGCGTTATTTTTTGGAAAGCATTGGCCCGGAAATGCGGCAGTATCTCTTCGCCAACGATACCGAGGAACGGCCTTTCAATCGCAACGAACGGGCCGAGGTCTACCGCAAATCGAAAGCCATCGACTCGGCCGCCAGCTTCGGCTCCCAGCGTGAATATGATGCCAGCGAGATTAAGCTGCGCCATTCCATGTTCCCGATTCCGCAGAATGAGCGGCAGCCATTCTCCCTGACCTTCGGTGCCCAGCGGGGCATTGCCAACTCCTACACCATTCACCACCCGACCTTGATCAGCGCAATGAGCTATGGCGCTCTTTCCGCCCCGGCAGTGCGCGCCTTGGCCCGGGGGGCAAAGCGTTCCGGCATCGCGATGAATACCGGGGAAGGTGGCTTTCCCAAATACCACCTCATGGAAGGTTGCGACCTCATCTTCCAATTGGGCACGGCCAAATTCGGGGCGCGCGACGAGAAAGGCTTCCTTGATGAAGAGAAGTTCCGCGCCATTGTGGAACAGCCTGAGGTCAAAATGGTGGAGGTGAAATTTTCGCAAGGGGCCAAGCCGGGTAAGGGAGGGCTGCTGCCGAAGGAAAAAATCTCGGAAGAAATCGCGGAGCTCCGTGGAGTGAGCCGGGAATTCGACGTGGTCTCCCCGCCGCGGCATCTGGAGTGCACCGATGCACAGAGCACGGTCACTTTCTTCCGCCGGGTGCAAGAGATCGCGGACAAACCGACGGGCTTCAAGATTTGTCTGGGCAATCCTGAAGAATTTCGCGCCTTGATGCAGGAGTTCAAAAAACAAGGAGTGACACCCGACTTCATCACCGTGGACGGAGCGGAGGGAGGCACGGGCGCCGCCCCCACCGCCTTCATCGATGGGGTGGGCGTGCCCATCTACGTCGGCCTCTACCACGTCAACCGCATCCTGTGCGAAGAGGGCTTGCGGGAATCCATTCACCTCATTGCCGGGGGCAAGCTCATCACCCCGCTGCGACAAATCATCGCCCTCTGCATCGGGGCGGATGCCTGCTACACCGCCCGGGGCTTCATGCTGGCGATGGGCTGCATCCAGGCTCTGCAATGCGGGAACAACACCTGTCCGGTAGGCATCACCACCCACGACCCCAGCCTCAATCGCGGGCTGGATATCGAGGTGAAATCACAACGGGTGGCCAATTACGTCCATGGGCTGCTGCACGACTTCGACGAACTGCTGGCCGCCGCCGGAGTGCGCTCGGAGGAGGAGCTCAACATCAACCACCTTTACATCCCCAGTGGCCACGCTCTCCACCACATCC
Source organism: Roseibacillus ishigakijimensis (assembly GCF_016595415.1). Lineage (GTDB taxonomy): Bacteria > Verrucomicrobiota > Verrucomicrobiia > Verrucomicrobiales > Akkermansiaceae > Roseibacillus > Roseibacillus ishigakijimensis. The sequence goes on along the minus strand of NZ_JAENIO010000001.1, from coordinate 165,637 downwards.
TGGATCACATCCAGCACGAAGGGCACCACTTCCCCCGCCAACCCATTGTTCATTAAACCGAAACAAAACCGAACCGAAACCATGACTAAAAAGACCAACACCGTCTCCCTCGTCCTGCAAATCATCGTCGCGGGTATTCTCGTCTATCCCGCTTACATGAAGCTAAGCAGTCATCCGGATGAAGTCGATCTTTTCACCTCGCTCAAGATGGAGCCTCTCGGCCGTTACCTGGTCGGCTTCGCCGAAATGGCGGCCGTCATCCTCGTCCTCATCCCCGGCACCGTCGTGGCGGGAGCGCTGCTGGCAGCCTGTATCATGACCGCGGCCATTCTGGGGCACGTCTTTAGCTTTGGCTTCGCCGGGGCCTTGGGCATGTTCGCCATGCTCGCCTTTGTCTGTCTCGGAGCCAGCTTGGGAATCCTTTACCTCCGGCGCGAAAATATTCCCGGACTCCGCTAAAGAGCGAGATACGCGGCCAGTCCCTGGAGCCCCCCTTCGCGTCCGATGCCGGACTCTTGGTAACCACCGAAGGGGGAAGTGGGGTCGAATTTGTTGAAAGTATTGGCCCAGACCACTCCCGCGCGCAGCTGACTGGTCATCTGAAAGACCTTGGCTCCCTTGTCCGACCACACCCCGCCACTGAGCCCATAGGGGGTGTTGTTGGCCTTGGCGATGGCCTCGGCCGGGGTGCGGAAGGTCTGGATGGCGAGCACGGGGCCAAAGATCTCCTCCTGCACAATGCGATGGCTCTGCGCGCAATCGGTGAAGAGAGTGGGCGGAAACCAGTTCCCCTTGCGCGGCAATTTGCCCTCGGGCTGCCAGAGACAAGCTCCTTCCTTTTCCCCGGCATCGACCAAGAGCTTGATGCGCTTGAGTTGTTCGGGGGAATTGATGGCGCCGATGTCGGTGTTTTTGTCCAGCGGATCACCCACGATGAGGGTTTCCACCCGCTTCTTGAGCTTGCGCACGACCTCCCCCGCGATGCTCTCCTGCACGAAAAGGCGCGAACCCGCGCAACAGACATGGCCCTGATTGAAAAAGATGCCGTTCACGATGCCCTCCACGGCCTCATTGATGGCGGCATCCTCAAAGATGATGTTGGCGGCCTTGCCCCCCAGCTCGAGAGTGAAACGCTTGCCCGTGCCCGCCACCGCCCGGCGTATGGCCTTGCCGACCTCGGTGGATCCGGTGAAAGCCACTTTATCCACTCCGGGGTGCTCGACTAGGAGCTGCCCGGTCTCCCCGGCTCCGGTGACGATATTGACCACTCCCGGCGGTAGTCCGGCATCCTCGATGAGCTCGGCCAACTTGAGGGCGGTCAAGGGGGTGGTCTCGGCAGGCTTGAGCACCACCGTATTGCCACAGGCGAGGGCAGGTGCGATTTTCCAAGCCGCCATCAGCAGGGGAAAATTCCACGGAATGACCTGCGCCACCACCCCGAGCGAACGAGGCGTCTTGCCGGGGAAGGCATACTCCAGCTTGTCGGCCCAACCCGCGTGATAGAAGAAATGGGCCGCCACCAGGGGGAGATCGACATCCCGGCTTTCCCGAATGGGCTTGCCGCCATCGAGGGTCTCGACGAGGGCAAATTCCCGGGCCCGCTCCTGGATGAGCCGCGCGATGCGGAAGAGATACTTGCCCCGCTCGGCTCCCGACATTTTGCCCCAATCGCCCTCATAAGCCTTGCGGGCCGCCGCCACCGCGAGATCGACCTCTTTCTTTTTCGCCAATCCCACCTCGGCGAGAACCTCGTTGGTGGCCGGATTGCAGGTCTCAAAACGGCTGGCCGATTTCACCCACGAGCCATCGATGTAGTGGTCGTAACGGGAAGCGAGCTTGACGTGGTCAGCGGACTCGGGAGCAGGCGCATAATCGCCTAGGAGAAAATCATGGGAACCGGGCATGAAAAAATAGGGAGGGTAAAAAGGTGAACCGCCAAGGCGAAAAGTCGCGCAGGGAAGAGGGACTTGGATTTTTGAGTTTTTGAAATTTCGATTTTTCCGAATGGTCGGCTCGCCCGGTCAATCTTTCGAGAAATACTGCGGCGCTTGATAGCGCCCCGTCTCCTGCTTGCGAATTTGCATCAGCAAGTCGTTGGTCAGGGAGCTGGCCCCGAAGCGGAACCATTCGTTGGTGAGCCAGCGGGGACCCAGGACCTCGCGCACCATGACGAGATACTGCAAGGCGAGCTTGGCATTGGAAATTCCGCCCGCCGGCTTCATCCCCACCATGCGGCCAGTGCGGTGGTAGAAGTCGTCAATGGCCTGCAGCATCACGAGGGTCACCGGCAGGGTGGCCGCCGGGCTGACCTTGCCCGTGGAGGTTTTGATAAAATCGGCCCCCGCCGCCATCGCCAAGTCACTGGCCCAACGAACGGCATCGTAAGTCGCCAACTCCCCAGTCTCGAGGATGACCTTGAGGTGGGCTTCGCCACACGCCTCCTTACAAGCGGCAATCTCGTCAAAAATGGCGCGATACTCCCCCTGCAGAAATTGCCCGCGCGAGATGACCATGTCGATCTCATCCGCGCCCTCCCCCACCGCGTAGCGGATCTCGTCCAGGCGCTCGGCGAGGCGCATTTGCCCACTGGGAAAGGCCGTGGCCACACTGGCGACCTTCACCCCGCTGCCAGCCACCGCTTCGGCGGCAATCCGGACCATGCGCGGATACACACAGACCGCCGCCGCCGGGCCTACCGAGGCGTCCCCCGGCAAGGGATGGCGGGCCTTGGCACACATCTGGCGCACCTTCCCCACTGAATCAGCCCCTTCCAAGGTCGTGACATCGAGTAAGGAAACCGCCAAGCGCAGGGCTGATAGCTTGCTCTCCTTCTTAATGCTTCGCGTGCAAAAGCGGGCCGCCCGCTCCTCGACCCCCACTTGATCGATTGCCGGGCTCAGCCGCCGGTCGGGAAAAGTGATCTCCGCTTTGCTCACCGGGGCACGATAGGCGATTCAGGACAAGTCCGAAAGAGGAAAGCCTGTCCCGCGAGAAAAAGCTCCCCTCCCCCCGGGAATCCCCTTTTCCTCCCTACCCTTCCCCGCCTAAAGTCACCCGCATGACTGCGGACGAGATCTACAGCAAGCTGGCCGGCCTCCCGGAGCCCACCCTCAAGCGCAAGGACTGGCCGGACTACGCCGCCCTGGGATTCACCGAGGCCGACGAAGAAACCCTGCTCGATCTCATCGACGAATACCACCTGGCCCCTGAGCAAGATGACGAGGAATCCGCAGTCTCCATCCACGCCTGGCGCGCGCTGGCTACCCAGGCTCGTCGCGAGAATCTGGCCGAATTCATCACCCTGCTCCACGCGACCAGTGCCATTGATGATGACTGGTATCCCAACGATTTCCCTCATTTGTTAGCCCCCCTCGGCATGGACATCCTGCCCGTCTTGCGGGAACTCATCGGCGACGACATTCTCGTCAATTCCTCCCTCATCGATGCCATCACCGCCCTTCCCAGCAACGAAGAAGAACGGATCTCCGCTACCGAGCAGCTCCTCCCTCTCTTCCAAAAGGAATCTCTCGACCGCCAGACGCGCTCCTGCCTCATCTCGGCCTTTATCGAGCTGAAGGCCAAGCAGATGGCCGGGCAAATCGAAGAAGCCTTTGCCAACAATCGCGTCGACGTCAGCCTGAACGGCGATTGGGAAGAGGTTCAGATTGCCCTCGGCCTGCGGGAAAAACGTGAAACTGCCCGGCCGAACTTTTTCCAACTGGAGAACGAACTGGCCCTGCAGGAACGCCTCGATTTCCTCGGCGAATTTCCGGCGGACAGCAATCCCCACGCCCAGATGCAATACTTGCTCAGCCTCCACGCGACCTCGCAAAGCCTCAGCGGCATCGACGAGCTGGACGGCTTTCTGCTGGCCGCTGCCATGAGCCCCGATGACCCCCCCTTCCGCCAGATCGAAGCCGCCGTCTGGAGTCTCGGAAACGGGGATGAGATAGCCATCCCCGACTTTCGTGACAAAAAGGAAGCCAAGCTCTGGCGCCAACTCCTCAAGACCCACTACGAGACCGTCAAACAAGGCCTGCGCGACGACAGCTATCTCCCCCTCGTCTTTCCCTGGCCCGACGCCGAGGACTCCATGGACCCCGAGGCCCCCTACTTCTCCAACTGGACGGACGGCTTCGGACGTGGCTACGACGTCTTTGTCGAGAATCCCGAAAAAGAGGAATACGCCTTCATCAATGAACTGATCTTCGAAATCTTGGAAGCAGAAGAAGAAGGGATCCGCCTCCTCGAGGATAGGGACGACAACCCCATGTTCCGCCTCATGGACCACCTGCTCGCCAGCGGAACCTTCGCCACTGGCGAGGGAGGCTTCGACGGACTGAGCCTGTATGAATCAGCGGAAGATATTTTTCCCGAGCCAACCCCCGCCACACCCCAGCCCGAGAAGAAGGCGAAGATCAACCGCAACGACCCTTGCCCCTGCGGCAGCGGAAAGAAATACAAGAAGTGCTGCCTCAATTAGGAGCCAGCTCCGCTCCACCCCAGTCCGCGAAGAAGAGCTGCCCGGCATCACCGAACAACTCGGTGCGGTGACGCCCTCGGAGAATCCCACTCTGCCTCTCATCCCAGCCCAAGGATATTTTCTGCCGGGCCGAGCCCCCCAGCCCGGGAGCCAATATCGTCAAGGTGAGGGAATAGGGAGTGGCGTAGCGCTCTTCAGCACCGAGAGAGAATTCTCCGACAAAAACCGGAGGTTCATCTGGCGAGACGAAGACTTCGTAATCTCCGGACTCGCCGCTTCCATCGAAATGATAGCGAATCTGTCCCAAATCTTCACTGGTAACCGTCAATATCTGTTCGGACAAAGTGGAAATTGCCAAGGGGGCAACCGACTCCGGGTAGATCACGAGGGCGGAACGCAGAAACATCTGTGGCCCGTTGGCAACCAGGGGCGGAAAAGAAGAAAAATCCAAGTTTCCCGCTTGGTAGTGCCGGTGCGCGCGACGCCAAATCGTTAAGTTATCACTTTGAGCCGACCAAAAAACGGAAAAGGAGGGCTGCGGAGAAGAAAAGACGATTTGCTCTACCGCGACTCGAGGGTGCAGCACGGGAAATTCGACTCGCGGTAAACCCGTCAGCATCTCCTTCATCCGGGTTCGCTCGCTCTCATTCTGAGTAATCAGAACCTCTTTCACCAGAACCTCTTCATTATCGGCGGAAAGAATCTGATCGATCACTTCCCGGTCATCTTGCGCTATAATACGTCCGAGGAGAAGACGGTGACTCCTCTCCTCCGTCCGAACGATTCCGCCAAGAATCGCAACGCGGCCCGCATTGGCGTTCGGCCCATTGCTTTCCATCACCAGGGAATAAGCACATTCAGCGGCCCTCTCCCCGTAATCATCAGGAATGACATAGCCCAATTCCCGATCGCCCATCAGATCAGCTCCTCCGATAATCCCAAGACGGTCACCCGCACTACCTTCTACAACGGTAACCCTTCTGTTATTGTAATAGGGAAACCGGCGAGGAATTGCCAAAGAAGTATCGATCCACAGCCTTTCCCCTTCCGCCAAGTCTACAAAATGAGCAACCGCCAAGGGCGCCTCTGACAGGTGAAGATCAACCGTGAATGATCCCCGGGTGGTGACGAACTCAGCCTCGACCGGAAATAGTTTTCCCGAGGTCAGCATGAAGCCCGTCACCAGAAAGACTCGAGTCGCTCTTGGATAGGAGCACGCGCATCGGGACCGGATAGAAAGCAAGAAGCTATGAACGCCCGCTACTGTCCGGTCGCCGAATCGCGTGCAGATTCTCCCTTTCACCAGAGGATTTCTAATCGGGATCAGCGCAATCTACGCAGAAACAGAATCATCCCTGACCCCGCTAGGAGGAAAAAGGAAGATGGCTCCGGAACAACCGTAAAATTAGTGAATATCTCCAGATCATCGACGAAGTAATCAAATCGGGGAGAAGACCCGTCGCTATCAGGCGTGGCCAATTTGAAAGTGAGAATGTCGGTGGTAACCCCTTCAATCCTACCCGTCCATACTCTCTCGTTCCAGTCTCCACCCGCAAGAGAGTCATCGTCTTCAACGTGAGTCGTGCTCTCGGACAAACCAATCACAGAATAGTCAACGATTTCCAAATAGGGAAAGGCTGCCAAGTCATCGATATAACAGATAGTCGAGATGTAGAATTCGACCACGAAAGTCTCTCCTGTCCCAATGCTTTCGTTCGTGAAGGGGACGCTGGCGGAGATCTCCCCATCCGGGCCGATTCCCCAAGTCCCATCTGCCGTCGAAGGAGGGCCCGAGTAATCGCTATCAACCCCCGGATCTTGCCAATGGGATGCAAACGGATTCGGGTGAAAGACATCGACCATCGCGGTCCCGTAAGGATTGCTGGCGGAATCGGGACTCAATCCAGTATCATCATTATTCGTAAAGAGATAATGTTGTTGAGTTGCCGTCGCATCGCCGTCCCACAGGGGTGAAGCCCCGAAAGCGGTCGAGTTGGCTGACGCCAGGATGAAGGCAGAGAAAATGAATGAGCTTTTCATAGAATATTATTATTTGAACCACAAACAGTTTTTAAAAGAAGATTGATGTGCTTATTCGGGAGCGCCGACAGTAAAATAGTTGATCACAAACTGATCGTAGTCACTTCTCGTGGTTACGCCGTCACCGGTGATATCTCCAATCTCAGGGAAAATATTTTCTTCTTCATTGAGCACTTTGTTATAAACGTGCCGAAGAAGAGTATAATCAGTGCCCTTCACGATATTATCACCATCGAAGTCTCCTGCAGTCAGCATGCCATCATGACTATCAGAAGGATTATCATGAGCTGCGGTTAAACTAATCGAACCATAGCCATCGGTGAGTGAAACCGAAAGGCGCTTGCGCAGAGTCCAGTCAGTCTTTGCACTGATTGCCACAGTACCCGCCGGAATGCTTGTAAGAGACACCATCCCGAAGTTTCCTTCACCCATCGGATCAGCAGTAAAGTCCACCAGAACATCCTCCCAAGTCCCTAAGACAGCACCTGAGGAATCCGTAGCCTTGAAGGTCACTTCCCGGGCAGCACCCTCGAAGCCATCCAACTGCACGGTGGCATGAACCTCGTCGGTGAGTGTGAACGTTCCCAGAGGAAAATTCGCCACATTGCCGGAACGATCGCGCACCTCAACGTTCACAGAATAGGTCCCGCTTGGTGCTCCCACACTAGGAACAGCCAAATCGAAGGTGTGGTCGTCGTCATCAATCCCCAAATCGGAGGAAGACCGATCGGCAGTCAAAGTCGTTGACCCAGAGGTGGCAGTAACCACGACATCCTCATCATCAATTCCCGCCAAATTGTCAGCAGTGAGAAAATGGATCACGATGGGTGCACCTGCTTCCCTCACCGCAAGCTCGCCGGACCCGAAGACATCAACAGAACCTATGGAGGCCTGTGCCTGATACCCCGTGGGTGCAGTCGCATAGTCGACCTCAGGCGTGGTGCCATCGATGATCAATCGTCCAGTATTCGCAGTGAAGGGTGTCAATCTAATGGCTTCCGACGGATTGGCACCGCTGGGGCGGGACAATTCGTTCGTGCTCGCGGGGTTGTCGAATTCTGTCTCTGCAATCGCGGAGTCATGGAGATCGGGGCGGAAGAAGATACCAGAGACAGTGTCTGGAGCATCGCTTCTGGCTGTGAGAAGATATCGCACCACCTGATCATCCTCGGCGGTGGGACTACTGGACTCCAAGCTTTGCCCAGTCCCTGAACTGATTAATCCAATCACGCCCTCCAAGTCCTCGGATACAGCATGCATATTCCCCCAGGGAGCATCGAGCTCGTAATCGGGATTTGGGTTGGCAGGGTTCCAAGGCTCCAGAAGAGAGTAAGAGTAAGCAATTTTAGCATCGACGGTATCGATCGCTTCGGTCAACGCACTCACATCGAGGCCAACCTTGAAGCCATCTCCCGGCTGCAGGTAGAGGTCATAGAGTCCAGTGACCGCGTTCATCTCCAGGGTCCGAGTGACATCGTCAGGCTGCTGAAACTCGAGGGTGAGATTGTTTCGCGTGTCGATTCGATCCGAAACATTGCTCCAACCGCTCTCCGCAGTCGTCAGATCACCCATGAGGACCGCAGGGAAAGGAGCCAGATCGTTGGGGATAATATTGTGGTAGACATGAGCATCTGAACCCGGACTCCCGGTGATTGTGGACCCCGCTAGAATGAGGTTGTCATAGATGTCTGCTTCACCCCCTGTGTCGATAGTCACGGCAGCATCGGAGACCTCCGAACGAGCCAAGACCAGTCTTCCGCCATCTGCCACAATCAAATTGAACGGGCTGGTGGGAGTCTGGGAATCAATCACGCAACCATCCCAAGAGAGCAGACCTTCAACCGTGACCGTCTTTCCAGCCGCAACATGAATGTCTGAAACCCAAGTGAGACCAAACCCGGTGCTTGTGATGGTGGTGTCGTCGGTGATGTCCATGGAACCAAAGGAATTGAAGACGATGAAGGAACCGTTCAAGATGGAGGTTCCGGAGGGGTCGCCAATGGTCAGAGACCCCCGGTCCACGATGAGTTTCCCGCCCTCAAGGGCGCCATCTCCGGCCGCACTGGTAAGCGAGGGGACGGTGAGAGAACCTTCGGGGGTGACGGTGATAGTCTGACCTTTGGCGATGTGGAAGGAGCCGGAGACGACGACGGGAGAATCGATCTCCATGTCGTCGATGTTATCGTTTGCGAGGGTGGACCGGAGATCGCTCAGCTCGAGATCCGGGGCAGGAAGGCCGTTGCTGGCGGCAAACCAAGGACTAAAGATGACATCACCATAGAGTTTGTTCATCTCATCGGTGGGACCGTTCTCACTGTTCCAGTGGTTTTCACTGGCATCGAGTTCTCCGGCGAAGTCATTGGCAACCGTATAGAATGCGTTGTTTCCGATGAAACTGTTGTCCTTGAGGGAGTCAACTGCGGAAAGAGTGCGGAAGGCGATTGGAGCGGTGGCGGAGAAGACGTTATTTTCTACCTCCACTCCTGTCCCGTGAAGGACCAGAGAACTGCGAGGGGAAGCGGTGCCTGCGCCCCCAGCGGTAATGCCCCCAAAGTTGTTTTCTCTTACTGTCAGCCCTGCGATGCTGTCATAGAACATCACCAGCGATGCCCCATGGTCGGTGCCATTGCCCGCGATTCCGGTGATCTCGTTGTTAGTGAAACTAACGTTCGTGGCCAAGGGCCCATTTACCGCGACAAGGATGCGGGGGTAGTTTGCCGTGGTCCACTGGCTGTCTCCGTAAGATCCTCCCGGAGAGCCACCAGTAAAGGTCGTTCCCGTAAATTCGTTGTGGGAGAGGATGAAGTCCGAGTTTATGAAATTATACTCCGTAAGGAAGGCTGAGTCTCCATCCGCAACGAGGCAGTTGCCAGTCACGGTTGCTCCGGCGTGCGCGCCCTGGAAGTAAACGGCGGCCGACTCGATGCCCGAACTCGCTCCGTCGAATCCGACGATAGTGAAGCCCGCATCCAAATCTCCCAGCTGAACTCCATCGGTATTGGGGGTGACCAGCACGGTGCCCAAGGCAGTGCCAGGATGTCCGGCGGGAGGACTGATGGTGGTCATGCCTTTGCCTTCCGCGGAAGTGAGTTTCAGGCCGCTTTTGTCGATGGTAACAAACTCCTCGTAAGTCCCCGGAGCAACAAGCAGCTCATGATTGTCACCGGCTCTACCGATAGCGAATTGAATTCCAGTAGAACCACGGAGATTGTTGTCAGTTTCGGTCAGATTAATGACTCTGATTTCACGCTGGTCGTCGATGAGGGCGCCATTGTTGAGGTCAGACAGAGCGGTGAGAGACTCTTCGGGAAGTTCGCCCTCGGTATCGTAGGGGGCACCGTAGTAGCGGGGCACCGAGGGATCGGAATTATGGCCCAACAAGGCAATGTCCGTCACGGTGAAGGGAATGGAGGAGGTATCGGTGATGTTCCGGGTGTCGGCGTCTCCTAGCGCGGGGTCACTTTCCAGGCCCCAGCTGTTGCCGGAGAAGGTGACGACCGCGCCATTGTCAACGACCCAGCCCTTGGTGCGCTTGGTGGAATTGTTGATAACCGTGACCTCGGCACCCGGGTTGAGGTAGGCGGGCTGGCGGAGCTTGTCGAAGGTGGACTCCGAGATGGTCAGGCCACTGACTCCACCCGAGACCTCGAAGGCCCGGCTGACCCGATTGGATGGGAATAGCCATTGGCCCGAGAAATCGAGGTTCGTAAAGATCAGGTCACTGCCTTGGATGGTGATGAGATTCTTTGAGATGTCGTCCGCAAGCTCGAATTCGATGTTCTGGATGAGTGACCCGTCTCCACTTGCCGCAGGGACTCGCATCACATTACTTGCGGGAGCGCTGGAATTGGCCACGATGCGGGCCTTGGTCCCGGTGGTATCTCCGTCTCCGTCAAGAGTCAGTTTTTTGTTGAGAACGATGGTGGAGGTGGGATTGAAGGTGCCCTTCAGATGAAGAACGTCATCATCCGTCGCGCTATCAATCCCTTCCTGGATGGTGTCATGGTAGGTGGGATCGGGCATTGCGGTGACGTTGACGACGGGGGCATCGAGGCCAGAGAGTCCGGTGACGGTCGGCCAGTTGGTGCCATCGTAGTTGGTGTAGAAGGGGGCGATGCCAATGGTGTCGCCGACCAGGTCATTGCCTTCGGGACCCGCGCTCGAGCCCCAGAAGTTGAAGTCCGCGTTAATACTTGTTCCGGTGTGGTTCTCGAGCGAACTATCCGTGTTTTCGAAGAACTTGTTGTCTTTGATGAGCAAGCCCGAGGGGGCCGGGCTTGCCATGCCATTTTCCCCGATCACAAGTCCCTTTCCATTAGTGCCCTCGAAGACATTGTTACAGATGGTCACGTTGGAAAGGGTTGCTGCTCCCAAGGCCTTGACCACGAGGGCAGCTCCGGTGTTGCCACTGAAGAGCGAGTCCTTGATGGTGAGGTTGGCGTAGGACTTGTGCAGCACGCTGATGCTGATACCCGCACTGCCGGTGCTCAGATTGTGTGAGATGGTCAGGCCGGAAAGAACGGCATTGCTCAGACGCTCCGTGTAAATTCCCTTGTTGGTGTTATTGCTGAAACTGCTGTTAGTGATGACAACGCCGTCCAAGTCAGGTTGGACCCCGCTGTCGGCATCGGCATAAAATCCGAACCCGTTGCCATCAAAGGTCGAGCCCTCAACAGTGAGGCCGGTGACGTTCACGGTCGAGGGAATCTTCAGGCCGCTGCTGGTATTGTTGTCAAAGCTGCTGTTCTCAATGGCGAGGTCCTCCCCTCCGGTAAGTTCGACTCCGTAGCGGCTTCCGGTTGAAATGACATGGGAGAGGGTCGCGAAAGAGCCTGCCTGGATGCCGCGGGTTGAGCCACCCGAGCCCTGCACGGTGACATCCTGCAGGATGCTCCGGGTCATGGCATCGCTGCCGTCGGCAAGGAAGACCCCGTTGCCAGAGGTAGGCGCAATGATGACCGCGCCGGTCGTTCCGGTGCCTTTGCGCAGGGTAACCGGAACGGTGGTGATCACGTTCTCATCGTAGGTGCCGGGATAGACTTCGACGGTGTCCCCAGCGATGGTTTCATCAATGGCAAATTGAATGGTGGTGTAGCCAAGACTTTGGGTCGTATTGAGAGCCACAATGCCGCGCTGGTCGTCGATGCTGGCTCCGTTGTTTGCGGCGACCAGGGCATCGAGGGAACCGTTCTGGGGGAAGAGACCAGGGGTGTCGTAAGGGGCACCATAGTAGCGGGCCTCAGCGGGATCGGCAGGGTTGGCGTTGGACCCCAGCAAGGCGATGTCGGTAATGACAAGGGGTGAAGCACTGGTGATGTTACGGGTATCGACGCCGCTTTCTTCGGGATCGTTTTCCATACCCCAGGTGTTGCCGGAGAAAGTAACGACCGCGCCATTGCCAATGACCCATCCCTTGGAGCGTTTGGTGGAATTGTTGGTGACGGCGACTTCGGCGCCGGGATTGATATAGGCGGGCTGGCGAAGCTTATCGAAGGTGGAATGGGAAATGGTCAGCCCCGTGGCCCCCCCAGCGACCTCGAAGGCTCGACTCACTTCACCATCGCCGGTTTCATATTGGCCGTCAAAGTTAAGAGCATCAAAAGTGAGGTCATCGCCTCCCACGTAAATGAGATTTTGGGTACCGTTTTTATCGCTCTTTTCAAAAGCGATATTCTTGAGGGTCGAGCCAGCCGAGGAGGCGGTGGCGTGCAGAAAATAACCGGCTGGGCTTCCGAAGCTGCCGATGACGAGGGCCTTGTTGCCATCGCTATCACCATCACCATCGATGGTGAGGGGCTTGTCGAGTTCGATGGTGGAGGAGGGCCCAAAAGTGCCCTTAAGATGGAGGGTATCGCCAGGAACTGCAGCGTCGATCCCTTCCTGAATGGTGTCGTGGTAAGTTGTCTGGCTGAGGTTGACGACAGGCGCATCGAGTCCCTCGAGTCCGTTCTCGGTTGGCCAATTGGTGCTGTCATAAGAGGTGTAGAAGGGGGCGATGTCAACGGCACCGCTTATTGTGCCAGCGGCAGGACCGGTAGCACTTCCCCAATAGTTGAGGCCCGCTTCAACCGGGGATACATTATGGTTGGCAAGAGACTTCTCTTGGTCCCCGAGGAACTTGTTGTAAACGATAGTGAGGGTGGTGGGGGTAGGATTATCTTGTCCGGGCTCGCCGAGGGTGAGACCCATACCATTGTCTTCGAAGACATTGTTTATAATGGTGAGGTTGTCAATGGACGCAGACTTGGAACCATAGTTTGGGCCGTCGTCCCGGGCCTTGATACCCAGAGCACCCTGCGGGTTGTAGTTGACGGGATCGTTGTCAAATCCATTTCCGCTGAAGAAGGTGTCCTTGATAGTGATGTTGCTATAAGCCTTCCACTTCAGGTTCAGGTCAATACCCATTCCCGGATATGCGGTGTTGCCCTGGCCATTGCCCACAATTTGCAAACCAGAAAAAACAGCGTTGCTGAGGCGCTCCAAGTAGATGCCCTTCTCACTGTTGTCGCTGAAACTGCTGCCTGAGATCAAGACGTCGCCAAGGTCGGGTTCGGCAGACTTATTGGCATCAGCGTAGAAGCCAAACTGATTGTTGTCGAAGTTGCAGCCCCCGATCTTCAGGCCGGTCAGGCTAACGGTCGATGGGATCTTAAGCCCGGCGCTTGTGTTCTGATCAAAACGGCTATTCTCGAGACAGACGTCTTGTCCCTCCCGAATATTAATCCCATAGGTGAAGCCGGAAGAAGTAACATTGGCGACGGTCACAAATGAGCCGGCACTGATCCCGGAGCTTCCAGGACCTTGGATCGTCACATCTTGAAGTATGCTGCGGGTGGCCGCATCAATACCATCTGCGAGATCCACGCCTATACCCGTAGCAGGGGCGATGGTAACGACACCCATGGTCCCCGTCGCCTGGCGTAGGGTAACGGGAACGGTGGTAACGACGTTCTCGACATAAGTTCCGGGATAAACCTCGACGGTGTCCGCAGAGTCGGTTTCATCAATGGCATTCTGGATGGTCGTATAGCCGCGACTCTGGGTCAGATTGAGTGAAACAATACCCCGCTGATCGACGATATTCGCCCCATCATTGGCCTGAGCAAGCGCAACGAGGGATCCTTCTTGCGGAAAAAGACCTGGCGTGTCGTAGGGGGCCCCATAGTGGATAGCATCAGATGAACTGGCAGGGGCGAGGAGGGTGATGTCAGCAGTGTTGCCACTGCCCCAAGTGTTTCCGGTGAAGGTGACGAATGCTCCGTTTTCGACCATCCAGCCATTGGTGTTGGAGGTGTCATTTGTGCTCACGGTGGCAATCACGCCCTGAGGAAAGGTTGCCGGTGCAGTGAGATTGGCAAAGGTCGAGTCGGTGATGCTCAAGCCAGAGAGGTTGGGCTCAAAGGAGAGGGCGGTGACTCCGGTGGCATCGAAGTCAAGGTTTTTGATTTCCGAACTATCCGAGCCCGCCCCGAAGTGAAAAAGGGCATCGGCAGTGCCGGTGATGAGGGCGTTGGTTCCCTCGTTGTCGTGATCTCCATTCAAGACCAGTTCCTTGTCGAGGGTGACGGTGGTTGAGAGGGTGAAGGTGCCCGAAAGGGCAAGTTCATCCCCGGCAACTGCCGCCGCGATCGCTCGCTCCAGGGTCGCATGATGGGTGTCTTGTGTGACGTTGTAAACTGGGGTTCCCACGGAAGTGGCTTCCCCTTGAAATCCGTAAATGCCCCAGCCATTGCCAGAATCGATATCGGTATCGGTTCCATCAGTGAAAAGCGGAACAATGGTAAGGTTCGCTGAAGCCGGACCCGCGAAATCAGGCTGCGAGGAAGCAGGGGCCTCGGCGCTTCCTCCGTAAGCAACAGGAATGAGAACGGCATAGCCGGGTTCGCCGCTATTACTGTTGGTGAAGGACGGATTGGTTGTGCCGAACCAGTTGTTAGCAAAGTTCTTGAGGTTTCCACCAGGTGCGGGGAGAGAACCTCCGGCCTGTCGGTCGACGACCTGCCCATACCAGTTGCCGCTGATATCGTTGTTTGAGAAGTTGGCATTTTGAGCCTGCTGCAAGGGGGAATTGCTTCCACCGCTGGCATCGAGGAAGAGGATACCCACCGTGCGGTTGTTGGTGATAAAGTTCTCCGTCACCAGGAGGTCATCGGTCTGATTACGGAGAATGGTCCCGGTATGATTGTTGTCGATGACGTTGTTGCGGATGGTGTGCCCACTCGTATTGTTCAAGTCGATGCCGGTCCGGTTTCCGGTGATTCGGTTGTCGTGGACGGCAATGCCAGTGAAACCTTGGCCTTGGATAGCAATGCCGGCCAAATTGAGACTGCTGTCGTTCCAATCGGTGGGATTGTTTCCTTCGCGGGTGATGGTCAATCCGCTGACGGAGACCTCCGAGGTCTCGATGCGCACCGTGGCCTGGCCTCCGCCAATGGCACCGGACAGAATGCACGTATCAGGCCCGGAGCCCTGCAAGGATACTTGTTTGCTAAGCAACAGATCCTCTACATACGTGCCATCGCCCACGAGGATGGTATCGCCCGGAGCCGCCGCATTGTGTGCGTCCTGGATGAGAGAATAAGCGACGCCAGTACGGGAGTTAGTTATCGGTTGATTGGTTACCTGGCTCGCCGTCGTGTAGTGATCGGCCGCGTCCACGGATCCCAAGACATCGTTCTCATCCGGGCCAGTAGGCTTATCCCAAAGATTCTCCCGAGCATCAATGGGATCGCCGGAATATTGGCCAACCGCGATGAAGTTTCCGTCCAGATCATTGTTTCTCGCCCGCACATTCTGGCCGACCGCACTGCTGCCCCAGCCTTCGGTAAATCCCGTGATGCGGTTGCTCACCAGGGAAAAGCTGCTAAGTCCGTCCGAGCCAATTCCAACCCCTGAGCCACTTGGTCCCTCCAAAAAGTTTCCAGCAACCACATGGCCATCACCAGGGTTCAGATAAATCGGACGCCAGCAGCTTAGGACAGTAGAGTCAGCGAAAAGCAAGTGGTTCGTGCTCGGGGTCGTAACCAGGCCATCGTAGTTCGATTCGGAAGCGACATAAACATCGGAGATGAATACGTTCCGAATGGAAACCCGCTCGGCCTCAACCGCGATACCCACTTTTCGCGAGCCGTAGCCACGCCCGTTGCGAATATCGATTCCATCGACACCGGCCTGAGCTGCCCTAACGATGATTCCACCATCCAAAATTGTCCTGTTTTGCTCATCATTCCAAAGACTGTCGGTCACAATCCCTGCCGATTTTCCCGCCAAGGCACCCCTCAATGAGATTCTTTTGTCGATAACCAATTCCTCCGTGAAAATTCCCGCAGGCAGAGCGATGACGTCTCCCTCTTCAGCGGCATCGATAGCAGCCTGAATCACCCCTGCTTCTCCTGCCGGATTGACAATGAGATGGCCGGTTGCCAGGTCATAGGCGGCCAGGCTGGTGGGAAAGCGAGCCTCGATCGCATCCATGAGGGCAAAAGCATCGTCTTCGTCGCCCGTATTCAAGAAAAGGTGTTGGGTCGTTGACCCCTTGCCAACTACCTTATGACTGGCTCCATCCACCGCGATCCCGCTATTCGTAAGGCCATCCTGATCCTCAATATAAAAGATTCCCTCCAAATCGGGATTGGCCGTAAAGTCAAATACCACATTGCTGCTAGGCCGATTCAGCTGCCCAGGCTTTGAAACATAAACCGCAATCGCTCCCCAAGCATTCCCGGACACCTCGCAGCCGGTCATAATGACGTCAGTGCAACCAGAGACCTGAATGCCGTTGCCAACGGCATTTCCGGTCGCGGTCAGATTCGTCAAGGTCACCCCATCATAGCCGTTGACATCGAAAGAACTCCGGTTCCCGTCCCGAATCGTGATATTGGCCAGAGTCAAATTCTTATGCGCTTGCGGGATACCCGCATCGAATTGAGCATGGATAGCATACCCTCCCCCTCCGCTTGTCCCCACTGAACCAGGCACGAGAGGAGGTCTCATTGTAAAGGTGTCGAGAGTGACGTCATCCGCCTGCACTTTGATTCCCCAGCTGGCTCCGTTTCCCGAAGCATCAATGATGACTCCGGACTCACTTTCCCCGACAATCGTTAATGATTTATTGATATTTAGCGTTCCTGACAGGGAATAAGTTCCATTCGCAAGTTCAATACGATCGCCCGGCCCAGCAGCGGAAATGGCCGCCGGAAGTGTTGTCTGATCCAACGGAACGCGGATAACCTCCGCCGGAAGAATACCTGACATTAGAAATCCAGCCATAGGAGAAGCAACTCGCGGCGACTGAAGGAAGGAAAGAAAAGTCTTCATTGGTAAGCGTTGTTGTTTGCGTATCGTTACTTTCACTAAAGGTCCAACTCTTCAATTTAGTCAATCACAAACACAGGAAAACTCTTATCTTTTCACGAAAAACTATAAGTTACGTATTTCTTAAACCTCTGAAAATAAGACACAAATAACCCCTCCCATCATCTCCATTTTTTCCGGCAATCACCAAGGGCATTGTCGCCTTTTTTGATATATCATTAAATATATAGTAATGTCTATTTAAGACAGTTTCAAGAAGGAGTTGGAACCGGGAAGCACTCTCCTCACCTACGAGTGAAATGATCGTGCTCTCGGACGATGGGGTGCCATTAGAAATCCAGTCAGTGACTTTCTTTCTATCTTCTTTATCTGATAGAAAGTGAGAAGCACCACTTCTTGGCCACTAATCACCACCATGCCAGCATTCCGTACTACCCCTAGAGGCCTCACTTGGATGAAATGGATCACAAGGAGGGGCTGCGAGCAGTTTGAAAAGGGAAGCCAGAAATCCTGCCGGAGTCTGTTTACTTTACTCAATCAAAGCCGATTCTATCCTCGTCGACTCCTCCTGTGAATCTCTTCCCTGCGCACGAATTGACGGGGCATTCTTTCCAAGGCACACCCTGAAGAATTCAGTGCCTTGCCAACGGAGCTTCCTATTCGCTCCATCAAGAGTGGTCGGACTCAAGTCGGCCTTCCTCCAACCCCCCAGTCGGAGGAAGGCCATTTTGCTACTTGATCCCAACGTAATTGGCTGAAAACAGCTAATTACGAGCCCGTGTTACATTAGATTAAACAAATAGCAAGTAGAAATAGCTGAAAAGTTATTGCACCAAATTGGCTGTTAGAGAATTGGCGGGCGGGCCAGTTTTTACCGGCGGCGTCCCTGATAGCGTTCACGTGGATCATCGGCCGGGGTTTCTTCGTCCTTGTAGCCCAGGATACCGTGACGGCGAAGGTTGCGGATAAAGGACTTGGTGTCGGTTGAGACCTCGGCATCCTGGGTGAGAGCCCCGACCAGGCCTTCTTCCCCAGTGAGGGTATCGAGGGTGTCTCCTGCTTTGGCGAAGGTTTTCTCGGCCTGCACCACCGCTTCCCCCGCTTGGTCAGCCGCTCTCCGCAGCGACCTCATGGTTGCGGGCACTTCTTCTATGGCCGGGCCGACCTGAGTCAGCTGCTGATCGATTTCGCTAAAGGTGTTTTCGGCCGTCTGGGCGAGGGCACTGACCCGATTGACCGCTTCCCGGACCGCAGCCAAGACGGGCTGGAACTCGGCACTGGCATTGCGAATGCCCAACGAGGCATCTTCGACATGGCTGATAGTGAAACTGATAGAACGGATATTCGCTTCGTTCAAGAGCTCACGATTGACGGTATCAACGGTTTCTCCCAGACGCCGGGTGACGCCACGAATCTCACCCACCGCACTGTCGAAACTCTGTAAACTGCTCTGGGCCTCGGTAACGAGGGTGCGGGTTTCGTGGACAACCGCCAGGGCATCATTGGTGATGGCCTCCAGACCAGCTTGCCCTCCTCCTTCCACGAGGTCGCCATCCTTTAGATTGCGGGCTGCCGGGGAAGGCGGAATGGTCACGGTCAGAAGTTTGTCCCCTAGGACGGTGGCGCTTTGCACCCGAAAGCGGGCATCCACTGGCAAGTTGCGGCTGGAATCAATACCAACCGGCACGATGACTCGAGGTGGTGAGACGGAATGCAGCCGGGGAGGGCCCACGACGGATCCGATGCGCACGCCAGCAAGCTTGACCGGGGTGCCCTTGACGACGCCGCTGGCATCGGCGAGCTCAACCCTGATGGTGTAAGTCTCTTCGTATCGATTCTCGAAGCGACCCACGAGGAGGATGAGCCAGGCGAGCACGACCAGACCAATGAAGATAAAAAGTCCCACCAAAGTGGCGGTTCGCGGTTGCGCGGCAGCCATGAGCGACGATCTCACAGTGGAACCGGGGTGTCAATCCGTTGACCCTCCTCCGGGAGTTTCTGCAGAGGTATCGCTCGCCGATTGGGCTGGATCCTGCTAAAAGCCAAGCCATCAGTTATGATTCAGGAACGGACTAGATTGGCTGAGGAGGCGGCTCGGGAGAAAAACTGGCGGCGGTGGGGCCCTTACTTGAGTGAGCGGCAATGGGGCACCGTGCGGGAGGACTACTCGGCCGACGGGAATAGTTGGGGTGCCTTTCCCCACGACCACGCCCGCAGCCGGGCCTATCGCTGGGGTGAAGACGGCTTGCAGGGGTGGTGCGATCGCCAGTGCCGGCTCTGCTTTTCCCCCGCACTCTGGAATGGCCAGGACGATATCTTGAAGGAAAGGCTTTTTGGACTGACTGGGCCGGAGGGGAATCATGGCGAGGACGTTAAAGAATGCTATTACTACCTGGATTCCACGCCCACACACTCCTACACCAAGGCTCTCTACAAATACCCACAGGCGAAGTTTCCCTACGTCAAATTGCGGGATGAAAACGGCAAGCGAGGCTATCTCGATCGGGAGTTAGAGCTGGCTGATACCGGGGCCTTCCAAGACGGGCGCTACTTTGACGTCTTGCAAGAAGTCGCCAAGCGCTCACCCCAAGACCTCCTGTGGAAGATCTCCCTCACCAACCGGGGCCCCGAAACCGCGGAAATCCACCTCCTTCCCCATCTCTGGTTCCGGAACACTTGGAAGTGGGGCAACGAATACGAAGAACCAGTGCGGCGACCGGATATTCGGCGCAAGGGGGCGGGCTTGGAAGCCCAGCATGGCAATCTGGGGAAATTCCGCTTTTACGCTTCTTTGGCCGACCAAGCCTGCAGCGAGACGGCTTGGCTCTTTACCGAGAACGAGACCAATTATCCACGCGTCTTCAAGACCCCGGGTCCCAGCCCCTATGTCAAAGATGCCTTTCATCGCCACCTCATCAATCAGGAAGTCGATGCCATCAATCCGGAGGAAAAGGGAACGAAGGCCACCGCGCACTTCAAGCTGCTCATCGCCCCCGGGGAAACCGTGGTGGTTCATTGTCGGCTGCACGAACTGAAGGAGGACAATGGTTTTCAGGAATTGGACCATTTTGAGGAAACCTTTGCCGAACGCATCGCGGAGGCGAACGAATTTTACCAGGAGGTCATTCCTCGTAATCTCTCGGCCGCAGAGGAAAACATGTGCCGACAAGGCTACGCCGGACTTCTCTGGACCAAGCAGTTTTTCTACTACGTTATCAAGGACTGGTTGAAGGGAGATCGCGATGGCCCTCCCCCACCCTACGAAAGATTGGCCGGGCGAAATTCGGATTGGTCGCATTTCTTCGCGCGCGACATCCTCTCCATGCCCGACAAGTGGGAATACCCTTGGTTTGCCGCCTGGGACACCGCCTTCCACATGATTCCCTTCGCCGTTCTCGACCCGGGCTTTACCAAGCACCAGCTGCTTTTGCTCCTGCGGGAATGGTATATGCATCCCAATGGTCAGCTCCCCGCCTACGAGTGGAACTTCTCAGACGTCAATCCCCCCGTGCACGCTTGGGCGGTCTGGCGGGTGTATAAAATCGCTGATCGGAAGGGACAACGAGACCTCGACTTCCTCGAACGGTGTTTTCAAAAGCTCCTCATCAATTTCACCTGGTGGGTCAACCGCAAGGACGTGGGGGGGCGCCACGTCTTCGGCGGAGGCTTTCTTGGCCTCGACAATATCGGGGTTTTTGATCGCTCACACAGCTTGCCCAGCGGCTCCGTCCTCCAGCAGGCCGACGGCACCGCTTGGATGGGCTCCTACTGCCTGACCATGCTCGCCATGGCCCTGGAGCTGGCCCCCACCCGGCCGCCCTATGAAGACATCGCTTCCAAATTCCTGGAACACTTCGTAAGTATCACAGATGCGATGAACTCGTTGGGAGGAAGCGGATTGTGGGATGAGGAAGACGGTTTCTACTACGACAACCTCATCGTGGGAGACGACAAGCCCATCCCGATGAAAATTCGCTCGCTAGTCGGTCTCCTACCCATGATCGGGGTCACCGTGCTGAAGCAAAAGACCATCGATGCCCTGCCCGGATTCCGCAGACGGATGGACTGGTTTCTCACCAATCAGCCGGAATTGCTCAAATACATCAACGTGCGACGGGCGGAAGGGGAGAAGAATCCCAACCGCGTGCTCTTGGCCATTCCTCCCGAAGATCGCTTCCTCAAGACCCTCAAGCGTCTCCTCGATCCGCAGGAATTTCTTTCCGACTACGGCATCCGCTCTCTGAGCAAAGCCCATGGCCACAGTCCATTTGTCTTCGAGCACCAGGGCAAGAAAAACACGGTAAGCTACGTTCCGGGCGAATCGGACAGTGGCATGTTTGGCGGCAATTCCAACTGGCGAGGGCCTATCTGGTTCCCGACAAACTTCCTCATTATCGAAGCTCTTGAACGCTACTACTACTTCTACGGTGACTCTCTCCAAGTGGAGTATCCGACCGGATCCGGCCAAAGCGCGACCTTGCGGGAGGTTGCCATTGACCTCTGCGATCGACTCATCTCCCTCTTTCTGCCTGATGAAAACGGCCGCCGCCCCTGTAATGGCGATGATCCCCGTTACAAGGAGGACGAACATTGGAAAGAGCTTGTTCTTTTCTACGAATACTTCCATGGCGAAACCGGTGAAGGCCTTGGTGCCTCCCATCAAACCGGCTGGACTTCCCTCGTCGTTCGCCTTGTGCGCGAGCGACGCGAGAAGCTGGCAAGCTGTCAAGACGAATGGAAAAAGGACCTCTAAAGCAAAGCCCATTGCCCCAATCCAACATGCGGCACATCTTCCTCTGTGCCCTGCCCACAAAAGGAAAATGCTGCCAACCCCCGGAGGGGGAAGCTGCCTGGAACTATCTGAAAAAGCGGTTGGGTGAACTCCAGCTCCCCCAGCCGAGCCAAGAAATCCGCCGCAGCAAGGCTGACTGTCTCCGCGTCTGTGTGGAAGGACCCGTCGCAGTCGTCTATCCCGACGACGTGTGGTATCGTCATTGTCATCCGGATAATCTCGAGCGTATCATTCAGGAACACCTACTCGGCGGAAAGCCGGTGGAAGATCTGCGCATCTCTCCTCCGCACGAGCCGTGAGGCTCATTTCCACCCTGCCGTGAGATTGCCTTCCATTCTCGTCCTCGCTTCCTTGCTCCTCGCCCTTTGTCCGGCGACGGCCGCACCGAGCCCGAGTGAGCTCTTCGCCACCGGCCGCTACCAGGAAGCCATCGCAGAGCTCCGCCACCGGGAAAGCGAACTTCTCTCCCTCGCCAAGCGAAGTGCGGATGACAATGAGGAACTCGCCCGCACCCGCCTCGCCCAAGGGATGGCCCTCCTCGCGGATGGACAATCCGGTCTCGCTTGCCAAGTCCTCGAGCAGGCCCTCCGCGAAGCCAATTCCCTTGATATCGAGTTAAAACTGCGTGCGCGCCTCGCCGATCTGCTTGGGCAAGCTTGTCAGGAAAGCGGCGCCTTGGGAGAGGCTGAAGCCGCCTTCCGCTCGTCCCTCCACTATTGGCAGCAGGTGCCCAGTGAGGAGGCCGCCTATTGGGAAAGCATCACTGCGGATCACCTCGCTCTCACACTCCTCTCGGCGGGCAAGTATCAAGAAGCTGGGTCCCGATTAACCCGCGCCCTGGCAGCCACCCCCGTTGACGAGGTCGAACTGCGGGCATTACGGCACCACCATTTAGCGCGCTATCTCCTCACCATCCGGAACTACCACCGCGCAAGCGAGCATTCCCAGCAAGCGATCGCCTTCGGCCAAAAAGTGGAAGGGCTGAATCTCGCTCCCTTCTACGATCTGCTCGCACTCAGCCAACACCGGGCCGGGGAAGAAGGCGCGGCGCAAGACTCGCTCATCACCGCTCTCACCCTCATTCGGCAGCAGCCTGAAAGCTACACCCGGGCCCGAGCGGAAGCGGAAATTCTCAACAAGGCGGGAGAATTCGAGCTCGCCAATGATCCCGAGGCAGCGGAAGCCACTTTCCGCGAGGCCCTCGCCCTCCTCGGCCCCTACTTTCCCCGCCACCACCCCGCCCTGGCCAGCTACCACCACAACATCGGCTTTGCGGCCATGCTTCAGCACAATCATGAACTCGCCCGCCAGGAGATGGAATCGGCTCTGCAGGCCATTGAAAACGAGATGAAGGGCCTGGCGCACGGACATCAGCAACGCGCCGAATGGTTGCAAAATCTCGCTTGGAACGCCCACTTGGCCGGATGGGAAGAAGAAGCCCGCCAAGCCACCGCAATCGCCTGCGAACAAGCGGAAGCCGCCCTCCAGCACCTGCTCAATCACGGAAGCGAAAGAGAACGGCTGAATTTTCTTTCTCAATTCGACCTCTATTCCCTCCCCGCTTGCCGGGGCAACGCCCGCCGCTTGCACCGTCTTCTCGCGGCCAACAAAGGTCTTCTGCAGGATAGCTTGATATCGAGGGAAAATGCCGAAACACAGATTGACACCGCAGAAGCACACGCCCTGGCTCCTTCAGCAGCCTTCATTGATTTCATCCGCTACCGCAAGCCACAGAACGGGCAGTGGCACTATCATTACGGAGCAATTATTGAAACCCAGAGCGAGATTCACTTTTGCGAACTGGCTAGCGAGCAGACTCTTAATCGATGGCTCAAGGCCCTGACCGCCCGCTTGAATCACCGCAGCGTCATCCTCGGCGGTTCCCCCTCCCAAGCCCCGCCGATACGGCTGGAGGCAGTCCTCAAGCAAATCCACCAGCGATTTCTTGCTCCTGCCCTCACCCGGCTACCTGCAGGCACCGAGACCCTTTTTCTCTGCCCGGATGGGGCCTTGCACTTCCTTCCCTACAACAGTTTACTTGATGCCAAGGGAAAACTTCTAGGCGAAGTCTACCCTCAGGTTCTCTTTGTCAGCTCCCGGCGTGCGCTCTCGGAGGCGCATCTTCCCCTCGATCTCTTCGCCGGCCCTTGGACCCTGCTTGGTCTTTCCCAATTCTCCTCCCCCGAGATGCCGGATAATCATCCCCTCTCGGATTTGCCCTCAGTGGCGGAAGAACTGGCCGAGATCAGCAAACTCGCCCCCAAGGGAAGCATCACCGCCCTCGATCCAAGGGATCCCTTGGCAATCCTCCTGAAGCAGCATTCGCCGGGGACGGTTCTTCACCTGGCGACCCACGCCTTTTATCAGGGGGAAAAAGAAGGAGCTCATTTTCGAGGCGACTTCGATGCCCAGCCCGAGATTCTCCAGAGCTCCGGCCTTCATTTGAGTCACAAGCAGCAACTCTACCCGGCCGACATTGCCCGGCTGCCCCTCGGTGACACCCACCTCGTCACCCTCTCGGCTTGCCATACCGGTCGCGGACTTCCTCTCACCGGGGAGGGCGTGCTGGGTCTCCGCCGCGCCTTCATGCTTGCCGGTGCCCGCAGCGTGCTGATGACCCTCTGGCAAGTTCCCGACCTCTCGACTGCTCACTTTATGAGGGATTTTTACGAACTAAGCCGACTTCATCCCAATCCCAATCAAAATCTCTGGCGACTGCAAACTCACCTCCTACGCCAGTCCATCGACAAGAGCAACTCGGATGCCGGGCTTGAAGAAGCCGTCCTCCGCTACGGGCCTTTCCTCATGACCCATCAGGGCCCCCTGCCAGCCTTGATCCCAGCCGACGAAGTGAACCTCAAAGAGCTCACCAGTCTGCAAACGAGCACGAACCCGCCCCCCAGCCGAACACCTCATCCTTGGACCCTTGGTGCCCTGCTCATCTTCGCCGGGATCCTTGGCCTCGTTTCCGCCCGCAAGCGGAAAGGGAAGGCTACTAGCGTTGGGTAGGTTTCTCACTGCGACGAAGGCCAAAAAAGCCCGAGCGCTGCACCAGAGTCTGCCGACGCTGCCCTTCCGCTGCGGCCCGCACGCGTTCTCGATTGCCCCTTGCTTGCTCTTCCCGCCGGAAGCCCGCATTCGCCACCACGGGTGCGCCGCGATGCACTTTGATTGCCTTGGTGCGACCGCCACTCCGATCGGTGGCGCCCTCTTTCCGCAAAGAAGGAAAGAGACTGGTCGCCGGGTTGCTCGCACCCGGCGTATCTCCGGAGCTCCCCTCCAGAAGCAAAGAAGAAAAGCTTCCGGTCGACTCCAGAGTTCCCGCCAGCGTAGCCTGCGGATTCAAATCAATGCGTCCCTCGCTCACTCTCAGGAAAATCCGCCCTCCTTCCCCTGCCGAAATAGGACCCGTGATGAGCAGCTCACTGCTCTCGCTACCACGAATCTCCACATCCGTGCCTGCCGTGATGCGGCCACTATGACTAACTACGCTGGCCCGGCTGCCCACCACAGGGGAGAGTTGCTCGCCACCACTAATGGTCGGATCGTAGCGCATGCCATCACCGGCAAAGATCCGGGTCGCCTCCTGCGAGACAATCAGCGACGGCCTCGATACGGTGTTGCTGATGATGACCCCCCTCGCCGCTCCCAGAACCACATCGCCCCCGGTCGCCTCGATTCGGGCATTGGAGACTGTCAAAAGTTGGCCACCACCCTGGGTCCCTCCTGAAGGCTCGAAGACCACTTCGGTATCACCCGCAAGGAGACCGTCTATCCCGCTCGCGCTGACGCCACTTGCCACCGCCACGAATTCTCTCGCCTGCAAATCGCCAGCAAGAGAAAGTCCGGCGTGGGGACTCAAGAAAATGACCCGCCCATTGGATCGCAAAGTGCCGTCAAGACGATGCATTTGGCCATTCGATAGTCGACCCAACCGATTGAGCACAGTGGCATTGGAGACGGCCGTGGGAAAGGTGAAGGTCATTTCGCTCTCCGCACCCTGTCGTAGCTGCGGCCACTCCAGCACCGTGGCTTGATTAAAGGTCACCACTGCCGAATGACTAGAGGCATCGTAGACACAACTGGCCTCTGCCGGATTGGAAATCAACGGCCCGTTGGGCATCCCCGGGCAAAGCTCAACTTGCGCGCCCACCTTGGTAGCAAGTAGCACGGCAACCGCAAAGGCGGCCAACAGAAGAGCAGTGCGCAGGGAAGGCTTCATCGGCGTTTCAACCGTTGCTACGCCCGGCTGTTTTTACTTTTATAGGAAAATCGAGAGCTTTGGATAGGAAGGCGAATTTATCAGTTGCCTGCTCGATACGCTTGCTGGTGGGTGTCCCGGCGCCGTGGCCCGATTTGGTTTCGATTCGAATCAACATCGGATTGGGTCCTTCATTGGCGGCCTGCAAGGCGGCAGCGAACTTGTAAGAGTGCGAAGGAACCACCCGATCATCATGATCGGAAGTCATCACCATGGTGGCGGGATAGGACTCCCCTTTACGCAAATTGTGATACGGAGAATAGGCTCGCAGGACTTTGAAATCCTCCGCCTTGTCAGGAGAGCCATACTCGGCCTGCCAAGCCCAACCAATGGTGAACTTGTGAAAGCGAAGCATGTCCATCACGCCCACCGAGGGAAGACAGGCTCCAAAGAGATCGGGACGTTGCACGAGACAAGCTCCCACGAGGAGGCCACCATTGGATCCCCCGGAAATCGCCAGCTTATCAGAACTCGTATATTTTTCGGCAATCAGATATTCAGCCGCACCAATGAAGTCATCGAAAACGTTCTGTTTCTGGTCAAGCATACCTGCCTGATGCCAATCTTCGCCATATTCCCCGCCCCCTCTCAGATTGGCAGTGACATAGACTCCACCCATATCAAGCCAAGTCATTAAAACCGGAGAATATCCCGGTGTGAGTGAAATATTAAACCCGCCATAGCCATAGAGAAGAGTCGGATTCTTCCCATTGAGGAGGACATCCTTCCGGTGCACGATGAAAAGCGGCACCTTGGTGCCATCTTTGGAAGAAAAGAAAACTTGCTTGGTTTCGTAATTTTCAGGATCGAACTTCACCTCGGCTTGGCGGAAGACCTCAGATTTTCCACTCGCGATCTCATAACGATAGATCGTGCCGGGACTGGTGAAGGAAGAGTAGGAATAAAAGGTCTCCTCACTATCAGCTTCCCCGCCAAACCCACCCACACTACCCAAGCCCGGGAGAGCCACCTCTCCCAGGCTCTTTCCGTCAAGGCCATATCGAACAACCTGACTGTGAGCATCTTTCATATATTTTGCAAAGAGGACACCCCCGACATAATTGACCGCTCGCAGAGTCGCTTCTCCCTCTGGAATGACGGTTCGCCAGTTTTCGCGCTCCGGCTCATGCAAGTCGACTGCGATCAACTGTTGCTTGGGAGCCTGCCAATCGGTCTGAATATACAAGGTTTTCTCGTCATGAGTAACATATCGATAAGAGGCATCAAAGTCAGCAAGCAACTCGATAACTTCCGAATCCTCTTGAGTGAGATCCTGATAAAAAAGACCATTCTTGGTATCCGTCCCCTGAGTAATGGAATAAATAAGAAAGCGCCCATCGTCAGTAACACCCACATTTAACCCCCAGAGAGGATGGTCAGGACGCTCATACACCAATTGGTCGCTTTCTTGTTTCTCTCCCAAACGATGATAATAGATTTTCTTATTGGTATTTTTAGCGGTGAATTCGTCACCCTCTTCCGGTTGCTCGAATCGACCGTAATAAAACCCTTTGCTATCTTTGCTCCAGGAAGCTCCGGAGAATTTTGACCACTCGAGATGGTCCTCCAAATCTTCGCCGGTGCTCACCTGGCGCACCTTCCATTCTTTCCAGTCCGAACCAGCTTTCGAAATCGCATAAGCCAGATAGTCGCCATTGGGAGAAACGGAATAGCCGCTCAAGGCGACCGTGCCATCTTCAGAAAGCTGGTTCGGATCCAGAAGAACACGAGGTTCCTCCTTCAGATCAGAACAGGTATAAAGAACCGATTGATTCTGGAGACCGTCGTTTTTAGAGAAAAAGTAACGACCACCCTCGCGATAGGGCAATCCATAGCGCTCATAATTCCACAGTTCGGTCAAATGCGCGCTGATTTCCTCAGTCCCTTCCACCGTGCTTAAAAACGAATCCGTCAACGCATTCTGCTCCTGAGCCCAGCGAGCCGCTTTTTCCGTATTAAAATCCTCCAACCATCGATAGGGATCGCCCACCTCAACTCCATGAATGGTCTCAACAAGCTCTTCTGGAAACGATTCTGGATAAACCCACTTGCTGGCTTCCGCACTCAAGACTCCTGCGGAAATCGTGGCAAAAATTGCATTTCTCATCTCGGTTATAATAAAGTGATTTGCTACTCTGTCTCTCCTTTTCTCCGCAAAGATTCCGATTTTTTGAGCAACTGCGGTCCAATCAACCCTCTCACTTTCAGATCTGGCCCCACTTGTTCATAGACCAGGTTTTTCAAGCTCAGAGGTCGCGGAAGATGAGACTCCTGACCCCCGCCTACCGAAGGCACCGGTCCTCCCGAGACAAGAGGGGCATAGTAAGCGACCCATTCATCGACCAGCCCCAGTTTCAATAAATCTCCGACCAGACGACCTCCCGCCTCTACCAGGATGGTCTGGATTCCTTCTTGCGCAAGATTGCGCAAAATTTGCTCAATGTCACCCCCCTCAAAACGGGTCGGACCAGACTCAGTGGGATTGAGAAGGTGAGCACCCGCAGATAAACCCGCCTCGGGAATACGCGTGAGGACGACTCGCTTGAGCTGTTTTTTTTCCGCTCTGGGTCCGCGATAATTGAGACGGGGATTGTCCGAGCGAGCTGTTTCTCCACTAGTGAGAATGGCATCGGCTTCCCCCCGAAGCTTCTGAACATCCTCGCGGGCTGAAGGCGAGGTCAACCATTGTCCTTCACCCGGCGGGCGGGTCAGTCGACCATCAAGGCTCATCGCGGTCTTCACAATCAACCAAGGGAGACCTTTTCGCTGAACTTTGAAAAAAGCACGATGAAGATAAGCCGCTTCTTCTGCAAGTAGACCCCTGTCCACTTCGATTCCAGCGTCTCGAAGAATTTCCCAAGCCCGACCACTATGGTTGGGGTTGGGATCGTCAGCAGCCCAAACAACACGCCGAAAGCCGTTTGCGATGAGCGCTGCCGTGCAAGGTGGAGTGCGACCGTAGCTTGAACACGGCTCCAAAGTGATAAAAATTTCGCATTCCTTCAGATTGACCCCTTTGCGGTCCGCATCCGCAATGGCCTCGATCTCGGCATGAGGCTGACCAACGCCTCGGTGAAACCCACGGGCAACGATTTTTCCTTCGCGAACCACCACTGCGCCAACGGAGGGATTGGGCGCGGTCAAGCCCACCCCTTTGCTTCCCTCGACGATTGCCTGGGCCATCAAATCCGATTGTGAAGAACTACTCAAAGCTGCGAAAAAGGGTGTGAATAAGTTGGGAGCAATTTGGAAGCAACTCTTCTGTGAATAACTTTACGGGCTTATGGCTGGGATTCTCCCAGTTGTTTCAGAACTTGTTGGCCTTGGGGAACACTGATGAAATCAACGAGGAACAGACTTTTTGAGAGCTTATTCACAAGGAGAGGAAGAAGGGTTTTCTTTCCAAATTTAAAAAGACCTTTCCTTCCTCTGGGAACAACTTTCCACGAGACTCTCGATCAAGCGCTCGAATTCCACATATTCGCTGTGAGTCAACTTGCGATCGGCAAAGCGTTGTTCTGCTTGATAGCTCAAAATCGTTGCGAGATTCGACTCCGGGAAATCAGGGAGATTTTCGGCAAGCCAGCGATCCAAACTCATTCCGGGCCGACGCTTGCCGAGGTGGTGTTCCAAGGTAGGAATTTTCTCATTCAGAAGAGTTCTGGAACCGAAATTTTCGGCTCTTGAATGGGGTGAGGGAGAATCTTTTTTCAGTCGCGTGGTCATGAGACGCCAGCCAATAAAAATGAGCACTGCGGAAGCAACTACGGCCAAGAGAAGATTCACCCAGCCCCGGTTGGCTTCATTGGATCGCCAAACCTGAAAATCCTCTCGACCCCGTTGAAGTTGGTCAGCGAGACGTTCTTTCCAGTTGGGAGGAGGTGAGTCGATTTGGAACCAATTGGGCGGGGTCAAATCAATGTCGGTCCACTGTCCTCCACTCCAAACCACTCGGGTGAAGGAGAGAGTGGTCAATTCTCCATTTTTTTCGACCTGGCGTTCATCAACGATGACTTCACTTTTTCCTCCCAGATAAGCGCGGCACCAGGCATGGGCGTGGGTTCCTCGCAGGACGTATTCGTTTGGTTCTTTGGAATTTTCATGCACTGCGTAGCCGACTACATAGTGAGCGGGGATTCCCGAGGCACGCAGAAGCAAAGTGGTGGCAGTGGCAAAATATTCGCAATGTCCCTCCCGGGTTTCAGTGAGAAAATCCGCCAAGGCACTTCGACCATCTGCTCCGGAGATGCGCAAATGGGTGGAATAGCGAAAGTTTTCTTGAAAGTAATCCTTGAGAGTCTGAATTCGTTTCTCCTCTGGGAGGCTTGCCAGTTTCAGCCCTTCCGCGACTTCTTCAATGGCTTGGCGTTCGTTATAGAATTCGTTTTTATTCGGGAGGGATAGCGCAATGATCTCAGGTTCTTCGTTGGGGCGAATTTGCTCCATGGGAGGAGCCTCTCGCCATTCTGGATGGCGGCTTTCCCAAACATGGTAGTCGACAACACTGCCGGCATTGATGGCAAGTAGTGTGCCGAGTCGATTTTGTTCAATACTATCAATTTCGTGGGCTTGGGCAAAGAGACCCGGTGAAGAGGGAGCAGGTAGGGTTTTCTCGTTGGTCGCAATGGCCCCTCGAATTCGGATGGGAGGTGGTGATGGGCTGTCGTCGTTGTTGAGTTCGAAACCCTGGGTATCGAAGGCAAATTCTCCTTCATTCTCTTCTCCAGCTAGAGTCAGGAGATCCACGTAAGTTCGGTCCTGATCAGGAAAATCAGGATCCCAGGCCTGCCATTTTCCCGCTCGATAGGCGTTGTAGCCTGCGGTCATGAGCAACTTGGGAGGCCGGGTTTGTTTAGGCACGTTGAGGCGCCATTGGATGCGGCGGGTTTGCTTGAGTTCGCCCAATTGACCAATGGCTGTTCGTTGTTGAATCGGCAGATCCTTGCCTTGGCTGGAGAGGAAGTGACCATGTTTGAGCCAGTAATAGAGCTGCACCAGACCCTGACTCATAAAATAGGAGCTTGTGGCAACGAGAATCATGGCCACCACTGTTGGCCAGAGTCGTCGTTGATCTCGTTGTTGACCAAAGTAGTAGGCAAATGCGACGAGAGCGATGAGAATGAGGAAAAAGGTGAGTTGATCCCTTTGCCCGCTGGCGGTGAAGCCGGTGGCCAGGAGGATAAAGGCGAAATAGGGATAACCGAGCTGGATGTAGGACTCGGGAATGATCTTTCCGAGACGACGTTCTCGTTGCAAGCGACGGCGGGCGACGAGGGAAAAAACGGTTGTCGGCACTGCTTCTTCCTCACCGTATTGTTGGGCAAGGATAAGGGGCAGAAAGATTAAGGGCAGCCATTCGATGAAGGCCAAAGCGGCGGTCGGCCCGGATAAGTTGAGGGAATGATAGGCCACCACACCGGCAAGGACGATGAGTGAGAGAATCCAAGCTCGCGAGTAGCCCCGGAGTTTGAATTGCCATCTCCAGTTCAACCAGTGGCGGCCTTCCACCAGAAGGGCGGTAACCAAACCCGTCAAGAGATGGTCCGTGAGCAGACCCCAGATAATGACCGCGAGACCCAGAAGAAATTTGGGGGGCGCAGGATAGGAAGAGGGAGAGGTCGTTGTCATGGGGCAAATTTTTGCGTGGCCCGTGCCAAATCGGCTGGAATCTGAGAAAGGGAAAGAAGATGAGCTTGAGGCACGGGAAATTGTTCGAAGGTCGCGCTCACCTGATCATCCCCGACAATGAGAGAATGAATGACCATTCCACGCGCCTGGAGTGACTGGACCAAAAGCTGGCGGCTGGGTGACCAGTCGGGAAAGATGGCGATGAGGGCGGTGAGATGGGAGCTTTCCTTCTTGATGAGGGCTTCCAAATCTTTGAAATTGTCCTGCTGGTTGCTTGTGACCGTTGCCAGGGCTTCAAGCAGCTTGGCTCTCCTTGCCACTCCTTGCCCTGCGGTCAAGCGATAGCTCTGATCACCGAGAAAGAGGAGGTCCAAGAGGCATTCTTGAGTGTTCATTGAGACCACAAAAGATGAGGCGATCGAGACGGCCTCTTCGAACGCCTGGTGGAGTGGGGCATTGGTATCAAGGATGATGCCATAGTGCGGGTAATAGTTATCTTCGTATTCGCGAACGACCGGTTGTCCGGTGCGAGCCCAGGATTTCCAATCGACTGATCGCATGGCATCGCCGTTTTGATAGTCCCGGAGATGAAGGAAATCCCCATTGTCACCGGAACGGTTGGAAGCTGAATCACCCCCCAGATGGTGATGCGCGGCTCCCAGGAGATGCAAGTTGGTGATGGGATAGCGCTTGGGCAGCACTACGATGTGCTCCGGAGGAATGCGGGTGGGCAGAGAGCGTTGGAAGAGACCCATGGGGTCGGGTAAGAGGAGTCTCAAGTCTTCGATTTTCAGAAGGCCCCGGTGTTGGGGTATTAGGGTGAAATGGAGATGTCCTACCTCTCCGGAAGCAAGTTGACGCGGGGATTGCCGGGCCTCAATGAGGGAAAACCCTCTTTCTCTTTCCTGAAGCCAAGTCCAGCGGTAGTAGAGAAGAAATCGATCGACGAGATTTCTCTTCTCCTCCCCCGGTTCCGGGGTCGTGGCAAAGGTTTTGTAATCGGGGCTGGGATCAGGGGGCCATTCTTCGAAAAGCATGACTACGAGTTTCCGGCGGTGCTCGTTCTTAATTGTGACCGTGTAGTGGAGCTCTTCCCCCACGCTGGCGAACTCCGGCAAGTGGCGGTGACCGGAAATTTTTCCTTGGCGAAAGGCCAACCAGAGAAGAGCCAAACCCATGGAGGAGACTCCGAGGGTGAACATCATATAGACGGCGGAGTTTTCGATGTTCGCTCCAAGGACGGCAGCAAGTATGGTGAGGAGAAGGATTCCCCAACCAAAGGGCCGGATGCGTCTGCTCATCCGCCAGCCCCAACGTCCGGTCCGGCTGTAGTTCCGATGGAGAAATCGCAAGCGTGCTTCTTTCACACTCGCAAGGTAGCGTGTTTCGGGGAGGGGCACCATCCGGGAAATGGTTTTTCAATCAGGCCGGGACGATGAGGCTAGGCAGGACCGCTTCGTTGACGATGCGCTGGGCGGTCGACCCTAATAACATGCGCGCCACGATGCCATGGCCATGGCTACCCAGCACGATGAGGTCGGCATCAATTTCGCGGGCACAGTCGATGAGGCTATCGACGAGAGGGCCGGTCAAGACCCGGGTTTGATAGCGATCGGGACTGAGTTGGAGTTCTTGGGCTCGTTCCTCCAAAGCCTTCTGGGCCCGTTGCCGGGCGTGGGTTTCGAAAGAGGTGACATCCGGGATGGTGTAGCCGTAGATATCGTAAAAAGCCGCAAGCTGTTCGATACCATGAACGAGAGTCACCTGAGCTCCGGTGGCCTGGGCAAGAGCGGCCGTCTGGGCCAGCACTTCGGAACTGACGTCCGAAAAATCAATGGCAGCAAGTATTCTTTTCATATTGCTGAAAAGATAGATCGGCTGCCAGTTCCTGCAAGTGGGTGGTGGAACTATCGTTGGCCTGCCAAGTCCATCACCTGGACTTTGTCCCACCAGCTTTTGAACTGGTCGATGAAAACGTCATGGTCGGGGTCGACCTGGTAAGCATCGTGCGCCTCCATGGTGTCGAACTTCATTGAGAGGGCGTAGTGCCAGGATTTCTCAGTGACCGGACGGACGGCGGTGTCGGCAGGAACAGCCCAAGTGCCTCCTGCTACTCCCGCGATTTTGAAAAGATTGTCCAAGCCCTTTTCGAACGCGGCCCGGTTTTCGGCATCCTGCTTTTCCTCTTTCAGCCAAAAGTAAACATGGTGTTCCATGGCTGAAGTCAAGGGAGACGGCGGGGGCTTGGCAATGTCTTTTCTCGCTTTGTCAGTCTTCTCGCACTTGGGCAAGGACATCGGCGGCCTGCTGCTCGGTGGAGGCTTTCAAGTCGCGCCAGACAAGCTTGCCCTCATGAAAGAGGTAGGCTTGGCGTTTGGCAAAACCCATTCCAGCGGGCACTCCAAAGGCGGTGACGAGCTTTTTGGATTTGTCGGCCAAGAGATCGAAAGGGAGCTCGTATTTCTCGGCAAATTTCTTCTGGTCCGCCACGGAATCGGTGGAGACGCCGAAGACTTTGATCCTCTGCTCAGTCAGTTGGGCGTAGGAATCGCGGAGGGAACAGGCCTGTTTGGTGCAGCCAGGGGTGTCTGCCTTGGGATAAAAATAGATGAGAGTCCAACCCGTTGCCGCTTGTTGGGCAATATCGACGGTTTCGTTGTTTTGATTTTTGACTTTAACAGTGGGAACCTTGGCTCCGACTGCCAATTCTCCGGCTTGGACCAATCCGGTCATTGCGATTAAACTCGTCCAGAAAGCAATCAATCTCTTCATGTCCTCATCTATACGCCCTCGTCGCAAGAAAGCAAAATTTCTCACTTTTCTCTCTCTGGTTTTTTTCTTGGGAGGGCTGGTGTGGTGGTTGTCGCGGAACGAGGTGAAGCCTTGGGAAAAGTCGGCGGCGACAGTGGTCGAGAAGCTCCGCTTTCACGAGCAGCAGGCCCTGATGGGAACGACAGTTCAAATCACGGTCTATGCGGAAGACGAGGAAATCGCGCAAGCTGCGATGAAGAAGGCTTTCTTGCGGGGGGAAATGATTAACCAAATTGCTTCAGACTACCTGCCAGATAGCGAGTTGAGTCGTTTCAATCGCAGTCCGGTGGAGGAGTGGTTCGAGGCGTCTTCTGATTTCGTGATGATGGTTGGCTATGCGGTGGAATTGGCCGAGCAAACGGAGGGAGCTTTCGATCCGACCTTGGGAACGGCCACTCATCTTTGGCGGGAGACGAAAAAGTCGGGGGTTTTGCCGGCCAATGAGGTTCTGCAGGCCGCGCTGGAGGCCAGTGGTTGGCAGAAGATCGAGGTCGATTTTGATCAAAGTCGGGTGCGGCGCTTGGCCGAAGGGCTGCGGCTTGATTTGGGCGGACTGGCCAAAGGCTATGCGGCGGATCAAATGCTGGCTTCCTTGCAGAGTAGCGGCTTGCCTCAATCTTTGGTGGTGATTGGGGGCGACGTTCGTTGCGGTCTTGCTCCGCCCAATGCTGCGGGCTGGGTGGTTGGCTTGCGAGGAGAGAAAGGTGAAATCGCGGGGACGATCTCGGTATCCGAGTGTGCGGTATCGACCTCTGGGGATCTGGAGCAGTTTGTTGTGATTGATTCCCGTCGCTATTCCCACATCATCGATTCCAAGACTGGGCTTGGTCTGACCGACTCCTTAATGGCTACCGTAGTGGCCGAAAATGGACTCATGGCCGACCCCTTGGCGACTGCTGCTTGTGTGGATCCTCTTTTCTTTCGCGATTTGCCTGGGGCGACAAAGATTCATTCCCGCATCCTATCCGGGGGTATGAAGCAGGTTTCGGATTCCTTCCCGGCGGTGACGCCACTATTGGCTGGGGAAGAGCCTCAGTAATAGTCGGCCTTGGTGACCTGGTTGCGGTCGATTTCGAAGTTGATTCGATCGGGCCGCAATTCTTTGGTGATGATGAAGCTTTGGCCATCGCGGCGGGTCACCCGGGCTTGCAATCCCAATTGCTGGGCCCGGCTGTTGGCTTCTTGCTCGGTGAGGCCGAGAAAGGAATGGCTCGCAGGCCTGTCCCTTTGGTTGGGCTGGGGGTGGTTCAGGGGACCTTGCTGGTTCTGGCAGGATAGTTGGTTGAGGATAGTCGTGGCCAGAAGAAGGGACGCAAAAAAGCCGGACCTTAGTGGTCCGGCTTCTTTGAAAGTTTTCACCAGGGGAAGAGATTCTTAGAGCGAGCTGTTTTCACGCGCGCCTTCGACGAGAACCTTCATGGTCGGAATGGTTCCGATGTGGGGTTCGCCGGTGGCACCTTGTGCAGTGGCACGGCTGAGAACGGAAACGGGAACGATTCCGCAGCAATCGGGAGTGGCGCAGAACTTGGAACCGCAATCACCGCAATGCACTTCTTCGCGCACGGTCTTCACGACGGGACGACGAACGGTGATGGTTTCGGTGGTCATGCCGCCTTTGCCACCCTTGCCTTCGATGACGACTTGTTCTTCGACATATTCAGTGATCTGCTTTTCGACGTAGCGCTGATTTTCACAACCCTGATGGGGGAAAGTCTGCTTGTGTCCACAGTCCGAGCAATTCTTGAGTTCCACGTTTTTACCGCAGAGGCTGAATGGTGACCCGCAGCAGGAGGTGAAAACCAATGCAGCGAAGACCGAAGTAACGATGAGTGCGAAATGTTTCATGGTGTGGACTTGAGGCTACGAAGAAATGATGAAGCGATGCAAACAAATTATGACGGAAGAAAGCCCGGAACGGCTTCTTTTTTTAATCAGGTGGGTCGCGGGTGGCTGCTGGCCTCTAGGCGGCTTTGAGCGCCTCAGAGAGGCTGCGTGTTATCCGGCCACCGGTAAGTAATTCAAAGGCAATGATTTGGTGGCTAATGATGATGACCCAAAAGACGATTTGGTAGCGTTTTTTACGCGTCTTGTGACGGAGAAATCGTTGAGTGACAAGGGCTGCTGGCCAGCCTCCCAGGAACTCGAAGAGGTGCAAATTGGCTTCCGGGATGCGCCACGCGTTGTCGCGGGCTTTGCGTTTGTCGATGAGGTAAAAGGTGACGGTTAAGATCGAGATGAGAACGAGGTAGGCCAGCGGGTAGCGCCAGTCGATGCGTTGGCAAATATCGACAATGAGCCAAGCGGGCAAAAAGAGGAGGAGGGCGAAGACGAGAAATGCCCCCCAGCCGTTGAGGGGCCGGAGGGATTTTTGCCCGTTCGTTTCCTTATGGTCAAGGGGCGCACTTGGTTGGGAGGAAGGAGACTTTTTTGGTTTCACGGCGGTTGCCGTTAGCAATCGGCAGGGCGGCTTCTTTGACAAGAGGAAAGGGAGGCTCTGGGCGGCTTTTCTCAAGAAGCCGACTTTTGGACGCGGTCAGCAATCGTTTTCAGAATCACGCTGAGGTCGGAAGTCTTCGAGATGAAAGGGAGGCCTCCCCTCACCTGTGCCTCCCCTGGATTGTCGGCGCTTTCTTCCACCAAAGCAGTGAGCATGACAACTGGGGTTTCTTTGAGGTTGGGATCTTTTTGCAGGGCGTTGACGACGTCTCCACCATCCATTTTGGGCATCACAAGGTCCACCAGACAAATGTCGGGCTTGAACTCCCGGGCAGTAGGAAGAGCTTGGCGGGGATCATTGACTTGCTTGACTTCGAAGTCGCCGGCTTCTTCCAAGTTGGCGGCCAGCAGTTCGGTGAAGTCGTTCTCGTCATCGATGAGCAGGATTTTGGTCAGGTTCTTTTTGGCTGACTTCCGTGGGTTTAGTATCATTGGTCTTCAGGTTCAGGTTAATAGTGATTCTTTCAGGAGAATTCTTTGCCGGTGGCGATTTTGAATTGAACTTCGGCCTCCGCTCCTTGCGCACCATCGCTGCGGTTTCGCATGGCCAGCTTCCCACCGTGCAGTTCAATAATTTTGTTAGAGACCGCCAAGCCAAGTCCGGTCCCCTTCCCTGTTTCTTTGGTGGTGAAAAAGGGGTCGAAGATTTTGTCGAGGACTTCCTCGGGAATTCCCGGTCCGGTGTCGCGGAGAAGAATGCGGAGCCGCAGATCGCCATCTTTAGGACGCTCGCGCTGGCGGGAACCGGCATCAAAAATCACGCCCTCCAAGGTTACGATATCTGTTTCGATGGTGATGCTTCCGGGTCCCTCCATGGCGTGGATGGAGTTCATGATGAGGTTGAGGAGAACTTGCTCGGCCCTTACCTGGTCGACGAGGATTTCGGGTAGCGGTTCGTCCTGCTCCCAGATGATCTTGATTTGGGCCTTTTGGAGCTCGTAGTCGACCAGATCAAGGGAGCTCTCGATGATGTGCTTGGCAGAGATTGGTTTGATGTCAAGGGAACGATCGGAGGAGAAATCGACCAATCCCTTGACGATGGTTTTGGCCCGCTCAATCCCCCGCCGCATTCTTTCCACGGTATCGGCTGCTTTGGTGTCTTCTTCCGGAATACGCCGCGCGAGGAGCTCCAGTCCCATTCCGATCATAGCGAGGGGATTTTTGACCTCGTGGGCCACGCCGGCTGCAAGGCGCCCGACGGATTCCATTTTTTCAGCCATCATGAGTTGTTCATGGGCCTTGGTTAGGTTCTCATTGGCTTGGCGCAGCTCATCGTTGATTTTTCGGATGGCTTCCTCTGCCTCCTTGCGCTCTGTGATGTCGATTGAGATGCCCCCTACGGCATAGATGCGTCCCTGGGCGTCGCGCATGGGGAACTTGGAGGACACGTAGGTTCTGGGTCCTTCCGGCGTGATGAGTTCTTCATCGGTTTGATGAGCTTTCCCGGACTCAATAACCAGCCTGTCCAGTTCGCGAACGGTTTCCGCTGATTCGATGTTTTTGAAGACTTCCTTGTCTTCTTTCCCGAGAATATCCTCTTCCTTGAGGTTGAAGAGCCGCTCGAAACGCTCGTTGACCATGAGGTAACGGCCACTGAGCGATTTGACGTAAATGGGCGCGGGGCTGTGTTCGAGAATTTCGCGCATCTGCCGTTCGGCCTGTTTTTGTTTCCTCCGCGCGCTGATCTCGGCAGTGATGTCCCGGTTCATGCCGACGATGCCGAAGACCTTCCCCTCTTCGTCGCGGACAGCCACTTTTGAGATGAGGAGGTCGCGGAGTTCCCCTTTGTTGTTGCGTAGTTGGCTGCGGCGGTTGAGAACGGGCTCGCCTGTTTCCATCACTTGCTTGTCTTCCGCGATGAAGGCCTCTCCTTTTTCCGGGCCGAAGAGTTCTCCCGGTGTTTTCCCGCAGACCGCTTCTGGATCATCGATACCGACAAAGTTTGCCAGGGCTTTGTTGACCACGACGTATTTTCCGTCGCGATCACGGATGTAGATATTGTCCGGGATGCTGTCGATGAGGGAGCGCAGGGTGTTTCTTTCCCTTTCGAGCGCTTTGGAGGTGAAGACCATTTCGGACACATCGCTGGAGATCCCCATGGTTCCCACGATTTTTCCTCCGTGGTCGCGGAAAGGCAACTTGGTGCTGAGGACCCAGCCTTCTTTGCCATCCGGAAAGATTTCTTTCTCCACGTATCCTTCGATGCTTTTCCCCGTTCGGATAATTTCCAGCTCATCGGCCCGCGCTTGTTCCGCGTGTTCGGGTTTGAAGAGGTCGTGGTCGCTCTTGCCCACGAGGTCGCGGGGGTGGCCGACTTTGACCCAATGGGCCATGGATTGATTGACGCGGACAAAGCGGGACTCCAGGTCCTTGAAGTAGATGTTCGAGGGCACGGAGTCCATCAAGGCCGAGAAATAGCGTTCGACTTCGTCCCGTTCCCGTTCCGCAACGCGAAGGCGCTTGAGGAGGTCGTGTTCATGCCGACGG
Organism: Roseibacillus ishigakijimensis; assembly: GCF_016595415.1. Classification (GTDB taxonomy): domain Bacteria; phylum Verrucomicrobiota; class Verrucomicrobiia; order Verrucomicrobiales; family Akkermansiaceae; genus Roseibacillus; species Roseibacillus ishigakijimensis. Next base: position 126,325 of record NZ_JAENIO010000001.1, on the reverse strand, counting down.
GGCTGATTCCAGTCGAGAAAAAGGAGAAGGAGGAGGAAGAGGCCGAGAGCGCAGATGAACCAGCGGGCCTTCACGCTGGGAATGGGGGCGACGGCCAGGGCCACAAAGCTCAGGAAAAGCAGGCTTCCCAAAAGTGCGGACCAAAGGCGACGTCCCAATTTCATCCCTAGTTAAATAACAAAGCCTAACAGTCCCCGCAAGAAAAGAACGGGCACAGTTAGGCTTTTTGGAATAACTAGAGATTAGGAAGCCGGCCTCAAGCAATTTCGAGGACTTTCTCGACCACGCGGCGAGGATTGGGGAGTTGCTCGTTCTCGATATGCGGGGAGTAGATGGCGGGTGCGTCCACGGTGCAAACGCGCTTCACCGGGGCATCAAGGTAGTCGAAAGCGTGTTCCTGGATGAGAGTGGCGATCTGGGAGGAGACGCCATTGAAGGGCTTGGACTCGTCGACCAGGACCGCACGATTGGTTTTCTGCACGGTCTTGATGATGGCATCTTGGTCGAGGGGCCGGATGCTGCGGAGGTCGAGGACCTCGGCCGAGATGTTGTGCTCCTTTTGCAGGGTCTCGGCGGCTTCGAGGGCGTGGAGGACGCTGCGGCCATGGGCGATGAGGGAGATATCGCTTCCTTCGCGTTTGATGTCTGCCTTGCCGAGAGGGATGGTGAAGTCCCCTTCGGAAGGATCAGGCACATGGCCCTTGTTTCCGTAGAGCAGGGTGTTCTCCATCACGTAGACCGGATCGTTGTCGCGGATGGCCGATTTCATCAAGCCCTTGGCATCGGCTGGGGTAGCTGGCACCACGACTTTGAGGCCGGGGAAAGCCGCAAAGAGGCCTTCCGGGCAATGGGAGTGGGTCGCGCCCACATTGGTGCCGCCATTGGCCGGGCCTCGCATCACGATGGGGCAATTGATAAGGCCGCCCGACATGTAGCGGACACAGGCGGCGTTGTTGACCAATTGGTCGAAGGCAACGGAGTGGAAGGACCAGAACATCAGTTCCATCACCGGGCGGACGCCGAGCATGGAGGCTCCGATGCCCATGCCGATAAAGCCGGCCTCGGAAATGGGGGTATCGACCACTCGTTTGTCGCCCCATTTTTCCCAGAGGCCACGGGTGACTTTGTAGGCTCCGTTGTATTGAGCCACTTCTTCGCCCATCAGGACGACACTGGGATCGCGTTCCAGTTCCTCGTCGAAGGCTTCATTGAGAGCATCGCGGTATTCGATTTCGCGCATTTGTTCAGTAAGGGTAAAAGTTGGTTTCGTTCGGTGTTCTACGTGGAACAGGCCAGGTTAATCATTGAAGAAGTGACGGCCAATCTTGGAGGCCTCGGTGTCATTGTCGCTCTCCCAGTAGACATGCTGTTGAATGTCTTCGGCGGTGGGGGCGGGTGAACTCTCGGCGAATTCGGCCGCTTCGGTAGCTTCTTGGAGTGCGTCCTTGCCGATTTGCTTGGCTTCTTCTTCGGTGAGGAGACCTTCCGCGATGAGCTTCTTTTCCCAAAGAATGAGCGGATCGTGTTCATCCTTGTATTTTTGAATCTCTTCCGGGGTGCGGTATTTCTTGGCGTTGGCGTCGGCTACGCTGTGGCCATACCAGCGGTAGGTCTGAATCTCAAGAACGGTAGGCAGGGATTCCTTGCGGGCCCGTTCCATGGCGATGTGAAGTTTGGCGCGGAGTTCATAGATGTCCTCGCCGTTGATGAGGTCCCAGGCCATGTCATAGGATTCGGCCCGTTGCGCCAGGCAATCGCGGTAGGCCGAGGAGCGCTTTTGGGAGGTGCCCATGGAATACCCGTTGTTCTCGATGATGATGACGGCAGGAAGCTCGAAGAGCGCGGCGAGGTTGAGGGATTCGTGCACGGCTCCCTGGTTCACTGCCCCGTCGCCCATGAAGGAGAGGGAACAGCCCACTTGCTCGTTGTATTTGATGCCGTAGGCAAGACCGATTCCGAGGGGAATCTGGCCACCCACGATGCCATGCCCGCCCCAGTAATTCTTGTCAGGAGCAAAAAAGTGCATGGAGCCTCCCTTGCCTTTGGAGCAGCCAGTTTTCTTCCCGTAAAGCTCGGCCATGCATTCCTTCATGTTCATGCCCACTGCGAGGGCATGACCATGGCAGCGGTAGGCAGTGATCATGTGATCGTGATCCCCCATCAAGGAGGCGCAGGAGGTGGCGATGCTCTCTTGCCCGGTGTAGAGGTGGAGGAATCCCCCCATTTTTCCTGAGTTGTAATATTTCAGCGAGATGGTCTCGAAGCGCCGAATCCGCATCATGGTGCGGTAGAGTTCGATCTTTTCTTCGCTGCTCAGTGATTTGTTGATGGGCGAATCGGAGAAGTCGAGTCCTTCGTTCGTTTGGGGTGATGCGATCATGTTACAGGGAGGGAATACCCGCTCCATGCCCATCAGGCAAGCCGCGTTTGACCCCCAAAGGCAGGGTTTTTTGGGCGTCGGGAGAAAAGGGAAGTCAAATCGGGGTCACTCTGGTGCCCCTACTGGTGGCTCTCCCCTCCCCTGATGAAAATCCCGAGTGGCTCCGGTGGCCTTTTGGGCGGCATTCAGCGGGCGGCTACCGGGGTGAGTTCGCCTTCGGCCGCGAGGCTTTTTGGGAAAGCGAGGCGATTGGCCACAAGGATGAGGGCGGTGAAAAGGAGGGTGGACAGGGCATCGTTGCGGAAAAAGCTCCACGTGGGAGGATATCCCGGGTGACCGGTCCAAAGGGCCTGGGCCAGTCCGGTCCAGCTTTTCGCGTAACCCGGGGAAGCGAGCCAGCTGGCAAAATTGGTGACGAGATAGAAAACGGCTGCGCCTGCCAGGGATCCGGCGAGCAAGAGGGAGGTGCGGCGGATCTGGCGGAACTGACGGCCGAGGAGGGCTATCAGGGCGAAGCTGAGCAGGGTGGGAAGGGCCCAGATCCCGAGGTTGCCCTGCGTGAAGAGGGTGGAGAGCAAGTAACCGAGAAATGGAAGGGCGAGCCAGCGCGCTGGCTTGAGGGCGGCCAAGGCGAAGCAGAGAGCGAGGTAGGGCTGGAAATGCTGAATTTCGTAGTGCGTTGCCACTTGGCGTCCGAATAGGAGAACCAAGAGAAACGCGACGAAGAGAGCGCTGCGAACTGTGGGAGTCATGGAGCGGTGTTTAGCATAGTCCCGCGCCATGCCAAACCGAAATCGGAACAAGGACTGCTTCGTGAGAGAAGCCGCTGTTCCGCGCCAAGCCTACCGCAGCAGCAGGGATTTGGAGAGGGAATGTTCCATGTGAAACATGATCCCCGGTGTTCGTGATCACGGGAAAAGGCAGGCCGCGATATTGGCTTTCCCCTCCCCCGCCCCGGTCGCTATGATGGCGCGGTGTTCACCTTTCCCAAATCCTATCAGGTCGTCGTCATCGGCGCTGGTCATGCGGGAGTAGAAGCGGCATTGGCAGCGGCCCGCATGGGCTGCCAGGTTGCTTTGCTCACCCAAAATCTCGACACCATCGGGCAAATGAGTTGCAACCCTGCTATCGGGGGCTTGGCAAAGGGCCATGTCGTGCGGGAAATTGACGCCCTTGGGGGCATCATGGCGCAAAATACCGACGCCACTGCCATCCAATGGCGGCTGCTCAATAGTGGCAAAGGGCCCAGTGTGCGGGCTCCGCGGGCCCAATGTGATAAGAAGGCCTATCAATTTCGCCTGAAAAACATCGTGGAGAGCACTCCAAACTTGGATCTGCATCAGGGAAACGTCACTCGCCTGTTGGTGGAAGACGACGCCGTGGTGGGCCTCGAAACCAACATGGGGCTGCACTTGGTCACCCAGTCCATCGTATTGTCGGCGGGCACTTTCATGCGGGGATTGATGCACGTGGGCAAGCAGACCGAACGCGGGGGTCGCACAGGGGATGCCGTTTCAACGGTGAGCGATTCTCTCAAAGAACTGGGCTTTGAAGTCGCGCGATTCAAGACCGGCACTCCTTGCCGTCTGAACGGGCGCTCGCTGGACTTTTCTCGCTGCGAGCGACAGGATGGTGACGAAAGGCCCAGCTTGTTTTCCTACCACCCCGAAGAGTTGGTCAAGGGTCGGGACGATCTTTTTTCGCTCAATCACTTTGCGGATGGCTTGTTCCATGTGGAACAGCTCCCCTGCTGGATCACCTGGACCAATGGGCAAACCCATGATCATATCCGGGATAATCTTCATCTCTCCGCGATGTATGGGGGCTCCATCGAGGGGGTGGGGCCGCGCTACTGTCCTTCCATTGAGGACAAGGTCGTCAAATTCGCCGACAAGGAGCGCCACCAGGTCTTCTTGGAACCCGAGGGCCGTCACACGAGGGAGTTTTACGTGAACGGGGTCTCGACCTCCCTCCCCTATTCCGTTCAGCTCGATTTTATCCGCTCCATTCCGGGGTTGGAAAAGGCGGAGATCATTCGGCCTGGGTATGCGGTCGAATATGATTACTGCCCACCGACCCAGCTCTACCCCACTCTGGAGACCAAACGGGTGGCTGGTCTTTACTTCGCCGGTCAGATCAACGGGACCTCGGGTTACGAAGAGGCAGCCGCGCAGGGCTTGTTGGCTGGTTCCAATGCTGCCCTAAAGGTGCTCGGCAGGGATCCTCTTATTCTTCAGCGTGACCAAGCCTACATTGGGGTGATGATTGATGACCTCGTCACCAAGGGTTGCACCGAGCCCTATCGGCTCTTCACCAGCCGGGCCGAGCACCGTCTCCTGCTGCGGCAGGACACGGCGGATCAGCGTTTGACGCCCCTCGCCCACGAGGCCGGACTCATCAGCAAAGAGCGTTGGCAGCGTTTCAGCACAAAAAAGAGTCTTCTTGATGAAGGAAGCAAATTCATTCGGGAAACCACTTACGAAGGCACCAAACTTGAGGCTTGGTTCCGGCGCCCCGAGAATCTGTGGCAAAATCTTCCCGAAGAGATCCGGAGCAAGTTCCACATGGAACATTGGGCGGTCTTGGAAAGCGATTTCAAATACGCCGGTCATATCCAACGGCAAGCCCAACAGATTGAGCGCATGGCCAAGTTGGAGAATTTGGCTCTGCCGGCAGATTTGGATTACCACGCGGTGGGAGGTCTCAAGATGGAAGCCCGGCAGCGGTTCTCCGAGATCCGCCCCTCCACTTTGGGACAGGCCGGTCGCATTGCTGGCATCACCCCAGCCGACGTCGCCGTCCTGTCGGTATGGCTTAAGAAACGGGACTTGGCTGGACGCGATTCCTAAGGGCGAGAAAAAAGCCTGGACGCGGCTTGGCTTGAGGTGGGGACCGCTTGTCTCACTTGCCGGGTGTGACCAAGTCCTTCCATGTTCCATGTAGAACATTGCCTTCCCCTCTCCAGCCCAGTGTTTCCAATCGCCCGAGAGTGTGAGGGAAACTGGGGATCGTGAGCCTTTCCTGGGCGATTTGCCTTTCGTCTCTCGGGAAACCGGGTGCGACTTTTTTTGCCAAATGGAAACAGGCCCAGGCTCGCCAGCGGCGCGCCCTTGCCTGAGGACCACTGATGCGACTGGCGAGGTGCTGGTAATGGCGAACGGGGTTCCCGAGGAAAAGCTCATTCTCCCCTCGCGCCTGTTCGCGGCTGATGATCCAGCAAACGGCTCGGTAGGCGGGAGGCCACATTGTCAGCATCTCCTCGCTGGGGTGATGGGCGAAGAATGATTTGTTGATTTGGAGGAGAGCTTGGGCGGGCTTTCCTTCCAGATAGAGGGATTGGGCGAAAGACAGGGCACTCAGATAGAAATCGTCCCGCTTATCCTCGGCCTTTCGATAGCGCGCCAAGTCTCGCGCTCTCCACACTCGTTCGATGGCGGGGAGAAAAGGGCAGGGATCTCTCAGGGCTGGGTTGTCCACTTTTGCGTCTTCAGGGCGTCGGCCGCTGCTGCAGCTTCCGCCAGTTTCTTGCTTGAGCCCGCTCCATGCCCCAGTGTGAGATCGTTCCACGTGACCACGGCTTTGAAATGGCGGTCGTGATCGGGACCGGTGACGGAAAGAATCTCGTAGACGGGATTAGCGGGAGCAATGGCTTGTAGGATCTCCTGAAGATCGCCTTTGGGATTTCCGCTGGCAGAACTTTGGGTCACTGTTTCGAAAGCACCCTCAATGAGACCGAGGACCACTTGGCGGGCCGCTTCGAAACCGCCGTCGAGATAAACCGCGCCCAAGAGTGCTTCCACGCAATCCGCGAGGGATGAGGGCCGTTCCCGCCCCCCGCTGGCAGCCTCCCCCTTTCCCATGCGAAGGGCTTGGCCAAGCTCGAGTTTGTTCCCGAATTCCGCCAAGGCCGGTTTGGAGACGAGCCGCGCTCTCCATTTGGTGAGTGTCCCTTCCCCTTCCTCAGGAAATCTGCGATAGAGTTCTTCGGTCACGGTAAGCTGCAAAACAGCATCACCCAGAAACTCAAGTCTCTGATTGTCAGTGATTTCCTCTTTTGATTCGGCCGTCAGACTGGGATGGGTCAAGGCGGTGGTCAGTAGGAGCCGGTCGCGGAAGTGATAGGAAAGATTGGACTCGATGGACATCACAGGCAAGCAGGGAGCCCAAGCATGGACAACCACGGTCCCGCCTGGAAAATGGGGCGACCGACGGGACTCGAACCCGCGACAACCTGAACCACAATCAGGGGCTCTACCAACTGAGCTACGGCCACCAACTTAATAGCGGGCGAGCTTCATACTCCACCAGCCAAGGGATTCAAGCGGAAAAAGCAATTTTTTAGTGAGAAAGTGAGGGGAATGGCACCGGGGCGGGAAGAGGAGGGAGATTTCCTGAAAAGAAGACGTGTCTCGGAGGGCGGGTCATGTTTACAAAGCGGTCCAACATGAGCGACGAATTGAGTACTCTTCTGGCGGGGACGGCCCAGGTCCTTTCTGAAAAAGAACTAGGCGAGCGATTGAAGCTTTGCGCCAAAGAGGGTCGTCCCTTGCGGGTCAAACTGGGAGTTGACCCGACTTCTCCCGATCTGCACTTGGGTCACACCGTGGTTTTAGAGAAATTGCGTCAATTCCAGGCCGCTGGCCATCAGGCCGTTCTCATTATTGGGGATTTCACTGCGACCATTGGTGATCCTTCCGGGCGTTCGGTGACCCGCCCTCCCCTCTCGCGGGAAGAGGTTCTCGCCAATGCGGAGACTTACACCAGCCAGGCTTTCAAGGTGTTGGATAGGGACAAGACCGAGATCGTCTACAATGGCGATTGGTTCCGCAAAATGACTTTCGAGGACGTTCTCCGGCTCAATTCCCGGGTGACCATGCAGCAGATGTTGCAGCGGGAAGACTTCCGCAGCCGCATCGACAACGGGCAGGAAGTCCGCTTGCACGAAATCCAATATCCCATCGTGCAGGGCTGGGATTCGGTAGAAGTGCGGGCCGATGTTGAGATCGGCGGTTCCGACCAGCTCTTCAATATCCTGGTCGGTCGTGATCTACAGAAGGAAGAGGGTCAGCTGCCGCAGATTGTGATGACGATGCCGCTGCTGGAGGGATTGGACGGGGTGAAAAAAATGTCGAAGAGCTACCAGAACTATGTGGGGGTCTCCGAGCCCGCTGCGGAGATGTTCGGGAAGCTGATGTCGACTTCCGACACCCTGATGGACCGCTACTATCAATTGCTTCTCGGCGAACAGCGGGACGACGCTCTCCATCCCATGGAGGCCAAGAAGCAGTTGGCTCACAAGTTGACCACCCGTTACCACGATTCTGCTGCGGCGGACGAGGCCCGGGCGACATGGGAGGCCCGTTTCTCCAAACGCGATGATGCCGCCGGGGCCAAGGAAGTTCCCCTGGCGGATTTTCCGGCAGGAGGCTCGGTGCTCCAGATTGCTTCCTTTGCTTATGAGGCCGCTTTCCAGCTCAAGAAGTCAAACGGTGAGCTCAAGAAGCAATCCATCCTACCGGGAGCGGTGCAAATCAACGGGGAAAAAATGACCGATCCCAATGCCGTGCCTGTCCTGCAGGTCGGTGACATCCTTCGTCTTTCCAAAAAGCACTCGGTGAAGCTAGGGTAAAGCTCCAAATCCAATCCTCTTTGATTCGTATGAGAACCCTTGCTATCAGTGACATTCACGGTTGTCTGGCCCCTTTGCAACAGCTTTGGGACGTTCTGGCTCCAAAGCCCGAAGACCACGTGATTTTTCTTGGTGATTATGTCGACCGGGGACCCGATTCCAAGGGCGTCATCGACTTTCTCATTGAGAAGAGCCGCAGCCATCGCATTGACTGTCTTTGCGGCAATCACGAGGAAAAGTTTGTGCTTTCCCGCATCGACAAGACTGACCACGCCCATTGGGTCGCGGTTTGGGGTGGGCAGGAAACCCTGGATTCATACGGTCCCCGGGGGATGGAGGATGTGCCGGATTCGCACTGGCAGTTTCTCCTGCGCAACAAGCCCTTCGTGGAGACCGAGAGCCATATTTTCGTGCATGCCTATTTGGAGGCCGAAGTTCCGGTTTCCGAGCAATTGCCCTATATTCTTCTTCATCAAAAGTTCAATCACCCTCTCTATGGGCCGCCCAAGCCTCATTTTTCGGGTAAGATCATGATTTGCGGCCACACGGCGCAGAAATCACATCTCCCCCTCAACCTTGGCCATGCCGTTTGTATCGATACCGATCCTGGCCGGGGAGGTTGGCTGACGGGCTTGCATGTGGAGACGGGCCATTACTTCCAGACCAACGTCGACGGCCAGGTGCGGGAGGGGGATCTGTAGCGTCCCGGGATGAGAGTGAGGCTGGCTCAGTTGAGGCCTTCCCCGACTTGCCGACAGGCTTCGTAGAGGACGATGCCGATGCTGGTGGACAAGTTGAGGGAGCGAATGGGACCAGCGGCCATGGGGATGCGCAGTAACTGCCCAGGAGAGGCGCTGGCGCGGATTTCGGGGCTGAGTCCCCGCGTCTCGGCGCCGAAGATGAGGTGGTCCCCCTGGGCGAAAGGAGTCTTCCAAAGGTGGCCCGTTCCTTTGGTGCTGAGAAACCATTGCCGCGTCTCCGGATGGGCGGCCTGGTAGTCGGCCCAGCTTTCCCAGACGACGAGGTCGACATGCTTCCAGTAGTCGAGGCCGGCCCGCCGGACCGCTTTCTCGTCCAGAGAAAAGCCGAGCGGCTTGATGAGGTGCAGGCGGGAGCCCGTGGCGACCGCCAGACGTCCTGCTGCCCCGGCATTATGGGGTATTTCTGGTTCGACGAGGACAATCTCAAACATGATGGCAAAGAAAAAGCGGCGACCCACAGAAGGGAGCACCGCTCTTGAAAGTGAGAGGAGAAACAGGCTTCAGTTGGCAACAACAGCTTCCTGGTCGGAAGCCACGTTCACTCGGCGACCTTCGCGGTCGAAGTAGACGTTGCCGTCGACCAAGGCAAAGAGAGTATGGTCTTTGCCCATGCCGATGTTCTTGCCGGGGTGCCACTTGGTGCCCCGCTGGCGCACGATGATGTTGCCAGCGATCACTGCTTCACCACCGAACTTCTTAACGCCGAGACGCTTGCTGCGTGAGTCGCGTCCGTTTTTAACAGATCCTTGTCCTTTTTTGTGAGCCATAGCCTGAAGTCTTTCTAGAAGGGTTGTAGGTTGAGGGGATTCAGCCGTTGATGCCGGTGATCTCCAATTTGGTGAAGTGGCGGCGGAATCCTTTGGTTTTGTGGAAGCCCTTGCGGCGCTTGAACTTGAACGCCACGCCTTTGGGACCACGGAATTGATTGACGACTTTGGCGGAGACAGTTGCTCCTTCTACCACGGGGCTACCGATGCGAATGGAATTGCCATCGTTGACCATCAGGACCTGATCGAAGCTGGTTTCGCTATCGACCTCTAGGTCGAGTTTATCAACGTCGATTTGGTCGCCAGCCGCTACGCGGTACTGCTTGCCTCCGGTCTTGATCACTGCGTATGCCATAGTGTTCTCTCTGAAAAAGTTGAAATTGCCCGGAGCAAGGTTCGACACACGGTTCGAACGGTCTAGTCTCGCGACGGGCGGGGAATTCACCATACCCTGGTTCGAACAGCAAGTTTTTTTTGACAGAAATGAAGATGGAATTTCAAATTTTTTGCCCTACTGCCGAAAAATTAGTTAGGGAAGCTGAACTATTCGCCCAAAAATTAGCGCCCGGCAGTGTTGTCGCCTTGGTGGGCGGGCTTGGGATGGGAAAGACCCATTGGACGAAAGGAGTGCTTTCCGGTTTGGGTAGCCCGGAGGTGGTGACGAGCCCGACTTTTTCGCTCCTGCAGGAATACTCCGGGGGTTCCCTTCCGGTTTTTCACTTCGATTTGTATCGTTTGCAGCATGAGGCCGAGGTCTTGAATCTCGGTTGGGATGACTACCTTGAGGCTGGTGGAGTGGTGGTGGCGGAATGGGCGGACCTCTTTCCGGACCTTTTCCCCCCCGAAACGATCTGGCTGGAAATTCGGGAGAAGGACGGGGGGCGGGAGGTGCGGACCCGCATGCAGCCTTAGAATGTTTCCCGGTCGGGCAGGCCCTGGTTGTTCTCCTTGCTCGGTTTGAGCTTGTCTTTGGCGGAATAAATGGTGTCGCCCACGACGTATTCTTCAGGCAACCAGCTGCCCAGCGGCACTTCCACTACTTCGGCGCTGTCGTAGGAACCTTCGGCAGCGTTGATACCCATCCCGGAGTGCTTGAGCCGGACCTGAGCCATGACCCAGGAAGAGCTGCGTCGTTTCACGGGATGGCTCTCGTAAGCAGCCTGCAAGCGCCGGTGTTCCGGGCTGTCCCGGCGAGCGAAGACGCGGGCGGATTGCGAGCCATCCCAGTTCTCCGCCAACCAGGAGCTCCAAGTGTTCGCGGGATAGGCCGCGTTGGCGGTGGGCTCTGGTCGCAGGAAGGCGCGCATCAGCACCGCTTCGGAGGGTTCGTCGGTGAGAAAGGCCTCCCAAGAGAGGTCCCCTACCCCGGCTCCGAATTCCCAAAAGACCTTGAAGCGGCTGTCCTCTTGTAAAACGACCAGAGGTTGGGTGCGGTTGGAGGAGGTGACGTGGTAGATATAGACCGCGCGATTCTCCAGCTGCTGGCGGCTTTTCAGCTGTAGCGTGTAGTTGGCCGGGTCCGGGAGGGGCTGGTAGAATCTTTCGAGCTTGGGAAGGATGGCGTCCGCCTGATAGATGTAGGGTTTGGCGGGATTGAGAGCGATGGCATTGAGGAAGCCCCGGGCCTCGCGCTCGGCGTGGGCAAAGTCCGGATCTGCTCCCTGGGCTTCCTGGGACATGGTCGGGGTGAAGGCTTCCCGAGCTTGTTCGCGGTCATCCATTTGATTCATCAGGATGGTGGTCATGACCACAAGCGCGATGAGGGCCGCGAGGCCGAGGAGCATCATGGTCAGCGGGTGGTCTTCCACCCATCGGTTGAGTGATGACTTCTGCGGGCCCTTGACGTCGGTATCGGCCTGAGTGCGGCGCTGGAAACGGTGAGCCTCGGCCGCGGCTTCCCGCCGCACGAGGACGGGAGCGCCAACCGGGAGGGCTTTTCCGCTTTCGCTGACGGCGGCAGTTTTGCCATTTGCCCCTCGTTCCTGGGTGTGACCTTGTGCGGCCTCGCCAGTCTGGGGTGCGGTTGCATTGAAGGAAGTCCGCTGGGGTTGGAAGGATTCCTCTCCAGCTTGCGTCGGCGTTCCGGGAAGGCCCTTTCCCTCAATGGCAAAGGCCAATCTCTCGATGGCTTGAGCAAGGACGAGATTGCTATCGCTGAGGGGATCCCCAGTTTTTCCGGCTCGGCCCGGTTCTTTGCGGTAGCGATGAATCAGCTCCCGGGTGTGCTTGGGAACGCGATTCAGGTCAGCGGGCTCGAAGCGATCCGGAAGAGCCATGCTCACTGGGATGGCCATGAGGTCATCCAACGATCGCCGTCGGAGCAACACCTCGCAACCCGGGCAGATTGCTTCGGTGGTGAGTTCGCCGTCTTGAAAAGGAACCTGGTGCCCGCAGGCCGCGCATTTGAGTAGAACAGACATGAAAGATGAAACCCTTCGAAAGAGGGTAAGAGCAAACCGTCCAGTGCGCAAATAGCAAGAAATCTCCCAAAAATCCGAGGGAAAATCCTGTCTGCGGACGGCACCGCGTCATCTTTCCACGCAAATCATAGTCGATTCGCGGCGAGTTCTTGTCACTCCGAGTCAGAGAGAGCCAAGGCTTGCTGCTCGCCACCGGGAGAGTGGGAGAGATAGCCGTCGAGAGGGGCGACGCTCAAGTAACTTGCAGCCATCCAACCGAGTAAGAGGGTGGCGGAGGCGGTCAGGAAGATTCGGACGGTCATTTTCGGGGTCTTGGGGTTCACTCAGTGGGGGTTGGTGGCGTCGTCAGGGCAAGCCCCTTAGAGGAAAGGCAACTTCTGGTCAAGTGCTTGCAACGAAAAACACCACGCTAGAGAACGGACCTTAGCGAAATACCGATTGATTGTTAAGAAAAATTAACGAAAAAGGGGAGGCGGGAGGGCACGTTTCCGATATCAGAGCCCGGCACCGTTTCTCTTCTTTTCGCTGGGTCTACTTTCGGTTATGAGGGGTATCAATCGATTTCAAGTAGATGACGGAACTCCCCTCCCCTCCCAGCGAGAGTCAAATTCTCGCTAGTGAATATCGGGCCTTGACCCGCTCTTGGCTCACTCGGTGGAGTGGATTTTTCACCCTCACTACGCTGGTGATTCTTCCTCTCGTCACTACCTGGGAGTTGATCTGGCCGGTAAAGCTGGCGATCGGGGGTGTCTTTTCTGCCGCCCTCGCCTACCAGATCGTCATTCTAGCTTGTTCGAGGGCGACCCGGCGAGTGCGGGTGTGGCGGGATTGGCAAAAGAAGCGGGCCCTGTATTTTCGGGGTCGGGTGGAAGTCCTGGCCGCCAATGGTGCTCTTGCTCACCGGAAAGCGATGGAGCAGTTGCTGGTGATTCGCCATCAGATCTCCAGCCTTCTCGCTAGAAAATCACTCATCCCCGATGAGGAGCAGCTCTCCTACCTCTTGGGTTTCGACCAGCTGGCTGATTTGGCCTTGAATGGCCTCGAGCAAAGGGCGGAAGGCGAGCCTCTCTTTGAGGTTCTTGCTCTTGGTGAGCAGTTGGTGGCGGAGATTCCCCTCGCCATCGCGGTGGAGGAGGATGACGACTATAGTGATGAGGAATTCACGCGCTCGCTGGCCGACTTCCGCCAGCAGCACCAGGTCCGCATTGGAGTGGCCCGCCGCATCCGGCAGGCTCTGGGGAAGGAAAGCACGCTCTGACCGGGGTCAACCCAAAGGGAGGCGACTGCCTCTTCGGGCCGTGCTATTTTTGCACAGAGAAGACCGCTCTGTTTGCTTGGCGGGCACCTGGTGTGGGGATTAACTGCAAAGAGGTTTGCAGAGGTTCAGGATTTTATCACTGATGATGGATTTGCCTTCGGTGACTTCCTGCACGCTGGTGGTGCTGTAGACTCCGTCCTGATAGGTCATGATGCGGCTGGTCTCGCCCCGTTGCAGGGAATCGATGGCTCCGGTGGCGAATTGGTAGGCCATGACCCGGTCGCGCACAGTTGGCGAGCCGCCGCGTTGGGTGTGGCCCAGAACGGTGAGCCGGGTGTCCATTTTCAAAGAATCGTTGATCCAGCGGGTCAGATAATCCCCCATCTTGACGCCTTCGGCGACGATTGCGATCAGGTAGGTTCGTCCTCCTTCTTTCTCCATCCGCAGGCGCTCGTGGATGCAGTCGAGGTCGTATTCAATCTCGGGCACGAGACAAATCTCGGCGCCACAAGCCAGCGCGCTCACCATGGCCAAATAGCCACAGTGGCGGCCCATCACCTCGATGACGAAGGCACGCGAAAACGAGGTGGCGGTGTCGCGAATGGAGTCGATGGAATTGAGAATGACGTTGAGAGCGGTATCGACGCCGAGGCAGTAGTCCGTGCCCGGGATGTCGTTGTCGATGGTGGCGGGGATGCCGGCAAAGGGAATGTCGAAATCGCTGTGGAACTGGTGGAGAGCGTTGAAAGAGCCATCACCCCCGATGACCACCATTTTGCCGATGCCCTTTTCCTTCAGGTTGTTGTAGGCAACCTCGCGCATCTTGTAATCGAAGAAGCGCTTGGAGCGGGAGGAGCGCAGAATGGTGCCGCCGCGGTGGAGGATCCCCGAGACATCTTCGGCTTCCGCCTTTTTGATCTTGTCATCGATCAGCCCGCGCAAGCCGTCATAGACGAGGTAGGGCTCCATGCCGTGGGCACGTGCGTAATCTGTTGCGCATTTGATTGCGGGATTCATTCCAGCTGAATCACCGCCCGAGGTCATGATGGCCACCCGTTCGCTCATGGCGCACTTGGTAGCAGCCTACGAACCACGTGCAAGCTTGACCTCAAAAACTTCTCGTCCTCGGCCTAGGAGATTTTGGCACATGCGCCGAGAAGCCCGAGAAAGATGAAGGCCAGTAATCAACCCATGACCAATTGGAAATGGAGAATTAGGGCGAGCAAAAAGATGCAAACTCGGGCGATCATTACGCTGCGCGTCGCTAAGCGGGCCACTTGTTCGGAAAGATCCTCTTCCCCCTTCATTTCTCTACGCTACTGGTATTCAGGTTGTTTTCAAGAGAAGATTCGGGGGCGAGAGAGACCCGCAGGAGGTCTCTCTCACTGGTCGAAAAGGACTCAAGCTACAAAAGATGAGCGCCTTGGGCGGGACGGGTGGCGAAGATTTCGGGCGCGATCTTGGTTTCCGCGAGGTAGTGCTCGTGCATCGCGGTGGCGATTTCGCGGGCTTGTTCGCGGTGACAGAGGGTGACGGTCGAGCCGCCAAAGCCGCCCCCGGTCATTCGGCAGCCCAGTACTCCCCCACCCTGCCCGATGCTTTCCGCGATTTCTACCATGAGGTCGAGTTCGCGGCAGGAGACCTCGAAGTCGTCGCGGAGGGATTCGTGGGAAGCCTTCATGAGGCGACCAATATCTCCGTAGTCGTTACTTTTAAAGCACTGTGCGGCCTGGATGGTGCGCTCGATTTCGCTGACGACGTGGCGTGAGCGGCGGAACACACGGTCACCCATGGCGTCCTTGGCGGCCTCCACTTCATCCCGAGTGACGTCGCGCCAACTGCTTTTACCAACGGCAGCAAGACCGTCCTCGGTATCCTTGCGGCGGGCTGCATAGCCCCCATCGGAGAGGTCGTGGGAGACCTTGGTATTGGCCACGAGGATCTCTAATTCTGCATTGGTGAAGGGCACCAGCTCGGGCTCCTCGCTCTGACAGTCGATGAGCACGAGTTGATCCTTTTGGCCAAAGGCGGAGGCAAACTGGTCCATGATGCCGCAGGGCACGCCTGCGAATTCGTGTTCGGCCTTCTGGGCTAGGAGAGCCTTTTCCTTGGTGTCCAATGTGGTGTCGAGGAATCCTTCCAAGAGAGTGGCGACTGCGCATTCCAGAGCCGCCGAGGAAGAGAGCCCTCCCCCGGTCGGCACGCTGGAGACAAAGCAGGCATCGAAGCCGGGAATCTCGTGCCCCCGGGCGCGGAAGCCAGCCACGACTCCACGCACATAGTTGCTCCACTTGGGTTCGCCGAGGGTGATTTCGCCATCCAGCGGGATGACCGCCTCCGGTTGGCCCACCGAGCGCAGGTGAATCTCGTTTTTGCCATTGGGAGCTGCGGCGATGACGATGTAACGCTCGATGGCCAGTGGCAGGACAAAGCCGTCGCAGTAATCAATGTGTTCCCCGATCAAGTTGACCCGGCCGGGGGCAGCCGCCACGAAAGTGGCGTCGCTGTCGAAGAAGTATTTCAGCTGGGACTTGGCGTCGGAGGCAAGGTCGGCAAGGTTGTCGTTGGGTTGCAGGGTCATCGGGTTTTCGCGGGAATGATTCGGAAGGAGTATTGATACTGACCGTGAGCGGGAAGGCGATATTTTTCCAGCGGAAGCTCGCCCCACGAATTCGTGCCCCCCAGGCCCAATTGGCCGAAATCGAGATGGACGAAGGTCGTTTCACTCGGCCGGAGGTCGATGGGATGGCGGGCTAGCTCGATATCCAAAGGGTCGTGGGGGTAGGCCGCTACTTCCAGCCGGCGATCACCCACCGCTTGGAAGGTGAGTTCGCCAAAACGGGTCCAGCGGACCTCTGTGCGGTTGCTTGACTCTTGTGGATCCAAGTAGTAGTCAAAGAGTTCGTTCACTTTCCCTCCATGGACTCCGGTCCAAGCGGAACGCTTGCGGTCAATGTAGTTCTCATGCGGGCCAAGTCCGAACCACTTCCAGTCCGTGGCCTTCAGCTGGGTGCTCATGCCAAAGCGGGGCATCATGGGGGCTTCCCGGGGCCAGAGTTTGACCTCTACTTCCAGCTGACCGTCTTCTTGGAAAAAGTAGTTCAGGACGGCGTCGCTGTTGCCAACTCCGAGGCTGATGTCGAAGTGGGCATGGTTGCCGTCGAGTTCCACTTTTTTGGAGCGCGAGCTCTTGCTGACGTCATACCAGGGATTGAGGCGGAAGGGCAGTCGGGCCCCCTCGTCGTTGTTGATGGGGACGCGCCAAAAGTCGAGGCCGAGCGGGGCGGCCAGTTGCTCCTCGCCGTCCACCTGATAGGACAAGAGCGAGCCCGTGTCTTTTTGAAAGACCGCCGTGACTGTGGTGGTTTTTGCCGTTACGGTCTTATCATTCTCTTGCCAAGTGACTTCCGCTGCTTCGGGACGATCGGCGGAGCGGGCTGCCTGCAGGAGAAACTCGGAGAAGGCTACCTGGCGTTTGTCGCCAGCCTTTTCATTGAAGAGGAAACGGAGGTGATATTCCCGGTCCGAGCGCATCTCGACTTCCGGGCGCGCGAGGATCAGGTCAACGGTTTCGCCTGCGGCACAGGCGGGAATCTCAAAGTCCGCCTGATGAATCACCCGGCCGTCTTCGCGCACTTCGTAGCGTCCCTTCAAGTGACTGAGGTCGATGAAGTCGTATTCATTATAGAGGCGGAAGCGCAGTGGGCCATTGCCTTCTGCCAGACCGGTGCGGAAGAGGTGGACGGGCTCGTGCACCTTGTGGACCTCGTGGGCCTGCGGGCTCCAGCTCCGGTCGGGCCGGACCACGCCATTGAGGCAGAAGCTGCGGTCATTGGGTTGGTCGCCGAAGTCACCACCGTAGGCCTGGAAGTCCCGGGTGCGGGGCTGTTTGGCCAGTTCCTGGAAGTTGCAGTCGACGACTTTTTCCCCGTCCAGATCGACGCGCACGCGGGCGATGGAGCCATCGAAGCGCCGGGAGGGCTTCTCGGTGTTCAGGCCAATAGCGAGGTCGAATTCATTCTGGTGGGGGCTGCCTTTGAGCGCCCGTTGGGCCACTTGCTTTCCGCCAATGGAGAGGGTCAGCTTCTCGCCATCGTATTCACCCACAATGTCATGGAACTTACTCTGCCAATCCTGGGGCAGGGGAGCGGTGACGGCGTGCCAGGTGTCGGTGTAGACGAAGAACTCGAGGTTCTGGTTCGAGGCGTCCACTTTCAGGGAGTAGGAGGTGTCTCCCTTGGTGACAATGGGGTAGCCATCGGACTCGTTGCGATTGTTGTTCTCGCTGCCTACTTGGGGGGCTTTGTTGCCGCGGGCGCGGGCTACGATTCTCAATGATTTCTTGGGGGTCAGGGTGTCTTTGTTGGCCACCAGGACTCCCCCGGCGGGCAAACCATCCCGTTCGGTGAGCACTCCCATCAGGTGGGTATCGGGTCCGCAGATGTCGGCGGGATGCTTCTTGGCGCTGAGGCCCTGGTCAATGAGGTCCCAGATGAAGCCTCCTTGCAAGAGTCGCTCGCTGCGCCAGAGGTCCCAGTAGTCGGCCAGATTGCCGGAGGAATTGCCCATGGCGTGGGAATATTCGCACTGAATGTTGGGGCGTTGTTCGGCGAGAGGCTTCTCTTCTTCCCGCTTGACCCATTCTCTGGTGCCATGGATGGGCTGATACATGGGGGTGATCAAATCGACGTGATCAAACTCGGCAGCCTGTTCGTAGTGAACGGGTCGGGAAGGGTCGCGCTCGCGGAGATAGTCGGACGCGGCGATGGTATTGACACCGTCGCCGGACTCGTTGCCGATGGACCACATCACGATGGAAGGGTGGTTCTTGTCGCGCTCCAGCATGTTGCGCACCCGATCAAGGTGGGCTTCTTTCCAAGACGGATTCTTGGCCAACGATTCCTGGGCCCAGTGGCCCCAACCGGTCCCGTGGGCCTCCAGATTAGCCTCGTCGATGACGTAGAGGCCCAGCTCGTCGCAGAGTTCGAGGAAGCGGGGATCATTGGGGTAGTGGGAACAGCGCACCGCATTCATGTTCAAAGATTTCATGACGAGGATGTCGCGGCGCATGGATTCCTCGCTCACGTAGTGACCCGTCTCTGGATCGTGATCGTGTCGGTTGATGCCTTTGAACAAAACCGGCCTGCCATTGATGAGAAACTGACCATTCTTGATTTCCTGGCGCTTGAAGCCGGTTTTGTGAGCGTAAACCACCGGCTCTTGGCCCTCGACCTGCACGGTCAGACGGAAATCGTGGAGATTGGGGGTTTCGGCGGTCCAGAGGGGGAGCTCTCCCAGGCGCACTTCCTGATGCTCCACCACCGTGCGTTCCCCAGCGGGGAGGGCGACTTCGCCTTCAAAGTAGGTCTCTTCACCCAAGGAAATTTGATAGCTGGCTTTCTGCTCCTGGTCCGCGAAGTTGCGGAAGGTGAGAGTGGGCTTGAGAATGGCGGTTGTGTCATCCTCAGCTACGGTGGCTCCCGTTTCAAAATCAGCGATATCGGCTTGTCCGGCCGACCAGAGATAGACGTCGCGGAAGATGCCGGAGAGGCGCCACATGTCCTGATCTTCGAGATAGGAGCCGTCGCTATACTGATAAACTTCCACTGCCAGGGTGTTCTCGCCTTCTTTCAGGAAGTCGGTGATGCGGAATTCTGCCGTGGTGCGGGAGTCCTGAGAGTAGCCGACCTTTTCTCCGTTGACCCAGAGATAGAAGGCGGAATCGACCCCCTCGAAGGCGATGAAGGTCTGCCGGTCCTGCCAGTCCTTTGGAATGGTGAAGGTGCGGCGGTAGGAGCCCACTTGGTTGCGGTTGTCTTCCGGGTAGGTCAGGAAGTTGCCGGGAGGGGTGTCCATGACCAGGGGAGGATTTTTGGCAAAGGGATAGGTGGCATTCGAGTAAATGAGCGTGCCATAGCCTTCGATCTGCCAGTTGGAAGGCACCTTGATCTCGTCCCAGCCCGAAACATCGAAATCGACCTTGTAAAAATCCTTGGGCCGTTGGTCGGGGTGGCCCACATGGTGGAACTTCCAAGTGCCATTGAGTACCTGTGCGTAGGGCGACTGGAGGCGCTGCTCGTTCACTTCTCCAGCCGGGAAAGGCATCTTGGTGGCATGGGGCTCTTCCTTGTTGATGCGGAAGACCGCTTCGTTCTCCCAATCGGGAGCGGTGTCAGCATAAAGGGTGGAGCAGACCGCGGCCACCACTGCGGAGGGCAGGAGTTTCATCATGAGTTTGTGGCCACAGGCTAGAGGCATCTTTCTTTCGGGGCAAGGAGAGACGTTTCCAAGTCAACGACTGAGGCGGGATTGCAAAAAAAATCCCCCGCCGGGCAAAGCCGACGGGGGAGAGAGGGGGAGGTGCTCGTTCGCGCCGCTATTCGGTGGCCGGGACAACCTGCCAGACTTGGTAGAACCGGCGGTCGGCGGCAGGGGAGGGGTCCACGAAGTCGGCTGTCGCTTGGCCTGTCACCTCCACGGCTGGGGTGAGCGGGGCGAAGGGCGTGGCCAGGTCGGGACTACTACGCAGTTCATAGGTGACGGCCGCATCCAGTCCAGTCGCCGAGATGGTCACCTCGTTGCCATCGTGGACGATGCCGGTGATCTCGGGATCGTAGACGACACCGGTGAGCTGCCGCACCATGATGGCGTTGTATTGTGCAGCTGCCGTGCCGTCGGCAAAAACATACATCGTATCGCTCATCGTTGGGGTGAAGGTGGCGACCGCAAATTCCCCAACATCCGGGGGGTTGTTGGAGGTGTTTCCTGCCAGAAGACCTACCGAATTCATGTTATTTGTTTCGAAGAAGTAGGTGCGATCAGATGTGCCACTTCTTGTATCAGCTACCCAAAACTGAATGAGATACTCTTCCCCGATCACAAGATTAGGAATCTCAAGGATGCGCGGCCTTGCGCTGCTCCAGCTAATTGTGTCGAGAAGAGTCTCGTAGTTGGGATCAGAGTCGGGACGCTGGTTCCATGGGTCCAATCCGCTTGCCGTCGAGCCGAGCAAGTTGCTGGCTTGGAAAGGAATCCCGAAAACGGTGACGTCGATGGCACCACCATTCCAAGCATAAACCAATTGCCCACGGGTGTCGAAGTCGGCTGCCGTGCCCGTGATCGGTTGGTAGGCCTCGTCGTCTACAATCACGAAGTTGATCGGATCGAGAGGAGGCAGCGACCCGGCATCCGCAGGGTCCGATCCCCGGGCCACTTCTACCAAATCGGTGAAACCATCAACATCGCTATCGGAGGAATAGGGATTGGCCCCATTATCTTTCTCAGTTTTGTCATCAACGCCATCGCCTTCGGTATCAGCCACTCCCGGTTCGGAGGTGAATTGATATTCTTCGAGATTGCTCAGAAGATCCCCATCCTCATCAAGAGAAGCATCGCTGGGGTCATTCGGGTTGAGGAAAGCGTATTTGCTCTCATACCAATCCGGCAGGCCGTCATTATCGCTATCGGTCTCATCGACAGTGCCGAAGAACTCGATCTCACCCAAGGCGTGGAGGTTGGAACCGGTCGTCTCGACTTGATAGCGGAAATAGCGGTAAGAAGCACTTGGGTCCGGCAGGTCGAAGCGGCGAGTTTGGTTGCGTCCCGTCCAGAGACCATTGCCTCCGCCACTGGGATCGTCGGCCGAGCCTGGGACGGGATAGATGTTCTCCCAAGTCACCCCATCATTGGAACCTTGGATAGCCCATTCCCGCGGGTCGCGTTCCGGACTGTCATTGGAAGAGGTCACTGTGAAGTGGGTGAGGGAGTAGCTTCCGTGCATCTCCAGGGTCACCGCTTGGGGAGGGCTTTCACAGCACCATTTGTCGTTAGCTCCTCCGATCCTGTTGTCAAAGATGTTGAAGGCTCCTTCGGGCGCGTTAAAGTAGGCTTGGGAAGTCGCGGTGATGGTCTTCCAGTTGAAGAAGGTTCCAGTTTCGGCAGGAGTTTCCACCCCATGGTTGTAGGGATTGGTGATGTCGCCTCCCAAGAGCCCAGAGACGGTGGTAATCATTGTGTGAATGGGCACACTGTTGGGGTCATTGGGGTTCGAGCCCTGCGAGACTTCCATTCCGTCGCTATAGGTGTCCCCATCGCTGTCAAATTGGTGGGGATCTGTGTTGGTCGTGTTGACCTCTTCTCCATCCAGCAAGCCATCCTCGTCGGTATCGGCTACAAAGGGATCAGTTTGGTGGGTGGACACTTCCTGAAAGTCATTGAGACCATCTTCATCAACATCTGCATTCGTCGGATCAGTTCCTCCCAAGTAATTGGCAACTCCGGTGCCGTTGAATTCCTGAATGTTGGTCAAGCCATCACCATCCGCATCTTCACCACTGTCGTCGGTCCCTATGTTCAGTCCGTATTGGGTCTCATAGTCATCGTCCATACCATCGTTGTCGGTATCAGGGAAAGGGCTCCCTCCGTAGATTTCCACTTCACTCATTGAGAGAACAGCTCCATCTGCGGTCTGCGGATCCTCATTCAGCGGGACGCGGCTAATGCGTAATTTTTGACCGACGAAGGGCGCACCGTCGTTGAGGGTCATCAAATCCACCGAGAGAGAAGAGGGACTATTCAATTCGTTGCCAGGGTTTAGGATATCGCTCTTAAACAGAACACTATCGTCTGAAGCGAGGACTTCAACAAAGAGGTCCCGAAAGCGTCCCGGGCAACAATCGACGCGGTTGAAAATGGTGGTTGCCTGAAAGACCATGTCTTCGCCAAAGTCGATGGTCCAAGCAGGATTTTCGTCACTGGGGAGGGTGTGGGTGAAGTTTCCGTAATTGCCGTCGACTCCGTTCGCCGCCGAGGCATTTGAGGAACTTTGGCTGACAATTCGGTTGACTGTTTCCACTCGTCCGATATTGGTGGCAAGAGGAATTTTTTGTTCCTCAAAAACAAACGCCTGCACTTCGGCAATGGCCAAGACGCCGGGTTGCTCGGCGGTACTATTGATCCTGCTGATTTCTATCGTGGCGACGTCGCTTATTGGCGATGGGAACTCGACTTCCAGGAATTCCGGCCCTCCATCGACGTTGGCGACATTGAGAGGGCCCACCGTCTCAATGACATTGTCGCTGCTGTTAAGAAGAGTGATGGTAATATCCGAGAGCCGGGCCTGACAACAGTTATCCCGGTTGTGGATGCGAAGCACCTGAACGGCAATTTCATCGCCCACTGGAAAATCAACCCACCAACGTGGAGAGGGGTCAGATGTTAGCGTATTAGTGACATTGGTCAGAATGCCATCGATTGCTCGATCAGCTGCGAACTGGGCGGAGTGGGTGGTGCTCTGGCCAGCTGTCCCAGCCGATAAATCGACTGCGAGCCTCACCATTGTTGCTTGAGCTTGGCTCAAGCCGAAGAAGAGCCCTAGGGCCGCTAGCCAGGGTTTCAAGAGTTGATGTTTTTTCATGATATGGGGTTTGATTGGCAAATTGAGGATGGTGAATTCTTCGGATTTTCAACCTTCATGGCAGATTGCCTGCCGTTAAAATCAAAAATGAAAAAAATCATCCCTATTTGAGAAATATCACTTGATAAAAAACCCTATTTCCTGTCAACAAAAATAATATTTCTTCTCAATTTTTAGTTAAAAAAATCCCTCGTCGCTGGAACGACGAGGGATGTGACTTGAATTTTCTATTGTTCTTTTCTTGTCCTTTGAGAGCCCATCCTTGTTAGTTCCCTTGCGCAGGGACCTGCCAAATTTGGTAGAACCGGCGGTCGGCGGCAGGGGAGGGGTCCACGAAATCGGCTGCCGCTTGGCCCGTCACCTCCACGGCTGGGGTGAGCGGGGCGAAGGGCGTGGCCAGGTCGGGGCTGCTACGCAGTTCATAGGTGACGGCCGCATCCAGTCCAGTCGCCGAGATGGTCACCTCATTGCCATCGTGGGCGATGCCAGTGATCTCGGGATCGTAGACGACACCGGTGAGCTGCCGCACCATGATGGCGTTGTATTGCGCGGTGGAAGACCCGTAGGTGATGAGGTAGACACTGCTGTCAGTCGGGGTGAAGGTCCCTACCGCATATTCGCCGGCCCGGGGGGGATCGGCGGTTGGATTGCCCCCCTCGAGGACGACATAGTTGTCAATATCGGTCTCGAAGGTGTAGGTCCGGCCCGCAAAGTTGGCCCGCGAGTCCACGGCCCAAATTTGGATGAGGTGTTCCTCTCCCACCGCCAGGTTGGGAATCTCGAGGACGATGCGGTTGGTGCCGCCCCCATAGCTGCCACTATCGATGAGGGTCTCGTAGTTGGCATCGCTGCCGGGACGCTGATCCCAGGGGTCGAGGCCGGTAGCCGTTGCTCCCAGAAGATTGGTGGGAGTGAAGGGGATGCCAAAAACGGTTACCGGGGCTGCTCCGCCGTTCCAGGCGTGAATCAGCTGCCCCCGCGTGTCGAAGTCCGCCTCGGTCCCGGTGATGCTCTGGTAGTCGCCAAAGAGGATGGGGTCCAGGGTCGGCACTTCATTGAAATCGAGGGGGCTCGATCCCCGGGCCACTTCGAGACCATCACTGAAGCCATCGTCGTCAGAGTCGGCGACGAATGGGCTGGTGCCTGCTGTTTGTTCTCCGAGGTCATTGAGACCGTCGTTGTCAAAGTCCGCCACTTCGGGCTCGGAGCCATAGCCGTATTCCGCGAGATTGCTGAGACCATCCCCGTCTCCATCGGCTGCGGCATCGGCGTTGTTGTTGGCATCCAGTCCCGCGTATTTGTTTTCATACCAATCGGGCAGGCCGTCGTTGTCGGTGTCTGTATTGTCCACTGTTCCAAAGAGCTCGATCTCTCCCAAGGCATGCTGGGTGGAGTTGGTGGCTTCCACCCGGTAGCGGAAGTGCTGGTAGAATGGGGAGGGGCTGGGGAGATCGAAGCGCAGGGTTTGGTTGCGCGCGTTCCAAAGCCCGGCCCCGCCTCCGCTAGGGTCATCGGCCGAGTTGGCCACCGGATAGATGACCTCCCAGGTGACGCCATCGGTGGACCCTTCGATGAACCAATCACGAGGATCCCGCTGGGGACTGTCGTTGGAGGAAGTGACCGTGAAGTGGGTCAGGGAGTAGGAACCATACATCTCCATCGCAATCCATTGCGGCGCAGCGTCGCAGCACCATTTGGCGCCACCGCCACCGACCTGATTGTCAAAGACGTTGAAGGCACCTTCCGCGCCATTGAAGAATGATTCGGAACTGGAAGAAATGGTGTTCCAGTCGAAGTAGGAGCCTGTTTCCGCCGGGATTTCCGTTCCGTTGTCATTGGGGTCGGTGAAGTCCCCTCCGAGCAGTCCATCCAGGATGGAGATGGCGGTGTGCAGAGGGACATCGCTGCCATCAGTGGGGCTGGTGCCGAAGTCGATCTCGAAGGAATCGCTGAAGCCATCCTCATCGGTATCGGCCAGCAGAGGCGAGGTGGAGTAGGTGTTGAGTTCTTCACCATCCGTGAGACCATCACCATCGGTATCGGGGTCGAAGGGGTTGGAGAGGACGGTTTTCACTTCCGTGGCGTCATTGGCGCCATCGCCATCAGTGTCGGCATTGCCGGGGTCGGTCCCTCCGAGGAAATCGCTGCCAGCGATACCTGCGTATTCTTCCAGGTTGGTGAGCCCGTCGGAATCCCCGTCTTGGCTCGCGTCTGCGGCGCTGTTGGGGTCGAGAAAGGGGTAGTTGTTTTCAAACCAATCGGGAAGACCGTCGGAGTCACTATCGGTATCATCGAGGGTCCCGAAGAGCTCAAGTTCTCCCAAGGCGTGTTGGGTGGAGTTGGTTGCTTCGACCCGGTAGCGATACCAGTTGAAGGTGGCGTTAGGTACTGCTGCAGGGAGGTCGAAACGTAGCGTTTGGTTGCGGGCGGTCCAAAGACCTGCCCCGCCTCCGCTGGGGTCGTCGTTGGAGCCCACGACGGGATAGATCTGGACCCAGGTATTGCCATCCACCGAGCCCTCAATGAACCAGTTGCGAGGGTCGCGCTGGGGGCTGTCGCCGGAGGAGGTCAGGGTGAAGTGGGTGAGCGAGTAGCCCTCCAGGAGTCTCACCGTCAGGCTTTGGGGTGGGGCGTCGCAGCACCATTTTTCCTCTCCATTGCCGACTTGGTTGTCGAGGATGTTGAAGGCGCCCTGACCATTGTCGAAGGTCGCTTCTGATGAGGAGGTGAGGTAGGCCCAGTTGAAGCCCTCGCCAAAATCCGCGGGCGTTTCCAGGCCATCGTCCTCCGGATCAGTGATGTCGCCTGTTAGCAGACCATCAATGGCCGTGACTAGGGTCAATACCGGCAGGGAATTGCTGTCATTGGGTAAAGAGCCCTCCGCGACCTCGACGTCATCGGGGAAGCCATCCGCATCGGTATCGACCAGGAGGGGTGAGGACGAGTGGAGGTTGATTTCATCGCCATCGCTCAGACTGTCGCCGTCGGTATCGACGAGGAAGGGACTGGTATGATGGGTGTTGACCTCGGCTCCATCGGTGAGCCCGTCACTGTCGCTATCTGCTTCGGTGGGATCGGTGCCGCCCAAGAAGCTGGCATTTCCGAGACCTTGGTATTCCTCCAGATTGCTGAGCCCATCAGAATCCAGATCGGTCGCACTGTCATTGCTGCCGATAGTGAGGCCATAGCGCTGCTCGTACTCATCCGCGATGCCGTCACTGTCGCTATCCGTTCCCACTTCGCCACCGATGATGACGACTTCACCGAGAGAAAGAACCGCGCTGTTGTCATCGGGAATGCCATCGGGATTGGTTTCGCTGGTAGTGTCGTAGGGGGTGCGTTTGATTTCGATCTTTTGCCCGATGATCGGGCTGCCTCCATTGAGAGCCATGAGATCGAGAGTGAGGGCTTCCGGGTTTTCCAGAGCGTTGCCGGGATTCAGAAGGCCCGTTGTGGCAAAGACTTCGCTGTCAGAGCCGTCCAAGATGCGTACTGAGATGTCTTGCAAGCGGTCTTGGCAGCAATCATCCCGATTGTGGATGGTGAGGTGTTGCAGGAGAAACTCCGCTCCCAAATCGGCGGTCCAGGTGGGGTCCTCGTCTGTCGCTACGGTGTGGGTGTAATTGCCCAAGTTACCATCAAGCGCCAGACCACCATGGTAGTTGCCGAGGGTGGTGGACTGGGTCGCGCTGAGAGAGACGATGCCCGCATTCGTCAAATTGGTCCCGGGTGGCACGTATTCTTCTTGCACGAGAAAGGCTTGCACCTCGCCGAGGGAGAGGACCCCGGGGGTGTCTGCCGTGCTATCGATGCGGCTGATTTCAATGGAGGCCACTCCAGAGACCACGTCCTCAAAGGTGATTTCGAGGAAAGCGGGACCACCCTCGGCATTGGCCACGTTCAGGGGACCCACGGTCTCGATCACGTTCATGTCGGCATCAAGGAGGTCGACGGTGATGTCGGAGAGGCGGCCTTGACAGCAGCTGTCGCGGTTGTGGATGCGCAGCAGATTGAGAGAGATTTCTTCCCCTGCGGGAAAGTCGACCCACCACTTGGGGGCGGTATCGGCGACCGCCGTGTGGGTGAAGTTGCCGGTGTTGCCATCGAGGGCGAGACTCGCCACGAAGGTGCCGTTGTAGTTGGTGCTTTGGCCCGCGGTGCCGCCCGAGAGAGGGACTGGCACCTCAAGCAGGACGGCCTGTGCTTCAGACAGGCCGATGGCGGCCAAGACGGCCAGCCACGACTTCAAGAGGTGGTTTTTTTTCATGGTTTTACGTGGTTTACGCAAACCAAGGGCGAATGCTCCTCCTCTCTGGACATTCGCGGACCCAAGCCGGGTCAGGAGAATCTCTGTCGGAAAAGAAAAAACGCCGCAAGATTTGCAACTAGCATCTGATTTGAATCAGACGGCGGTGTCAAAGGAATTTTCATATAATAATTCAAAATAGGTTACATGGTATTTCTTTCCTAGTTTGATTGTAGTAATTTTTTGTAGGCTTTCTCATCCCATTGGGGATTGAGTCCGAGTTGTTTCAGCCACTTGACCACGGCGGGCCAATCCAGTGCGGGGGCGATCCCGGTCCAGTCGCTCCGGTAGCTGGCGCTTTCCAACGAGAATTCGAGAAAGCCGACGACCTTGCCCTCTTTCTCCAGCCAAATCCCGGCGGTGGGGCGGAAGTAGTCGATGGCCCGGGTGGGGGGATGGGAGCCGGTGAGAGCGGGCACGAGGGCCGCGAGCTGATCGGCGGAGACTTTGCGGCGGTGGCGAGGGTCGACTGGGGCCAGGCGGATGCCGTCGTCTACGAGAGGTGCGGATTCCCCCTCGGCGAGATTGAAGACGGCGGCAAAGGCGACATCGTGGTCGGGGAGTGTCATGGCTGGTTCGCAAGAAAAGAGAAAATGTCCTCCACAGAAAAAAGCGCAGAGGAGAAAAAATAATCCTCCGGCCCTGCGGTTTGAGAAATGGGCAACCGTTTCGGGAATTTCATTTCTAGCTTTTTTGTTAGAGGATTCCATGTCTATTATTATGATTGCCTATGTAAATTAAATCTAGAAAAAATGAAAAGAACGCTTGGAATCCTAGCCATGGGGATAGTCGTGGCGAGCATTTCTTTTGCGCAGGAAAAAGAGACCTGGGTCTCATTGGATGGCAAAAGCCCGGAGGGGAGTCCTCTCCGTATTGAAGTAGTCGAAGCCTCGGAAGGGGAGACGGTATTTGAGTATCAGATTCCCGGCTTCTATCAGACTACGGTGAATTTTGGGGAGGAGGAGTTCACCTCCATTCGTTTTGTGGAGCCGGAGTTGGGGGGGCTGGGTTTTCCTCGTGAGCCCGGTGGCCCCGGGTGGTGGTCCTTTGCCGAGGAGAGCAAGGAGGAGGCCTCGGTAGGAGAGCGCTTTCGCAAGGCTTTTCAAATTGCCATGCCCCAGGAGGGAATTCCGGAAAAAATCGGTCGGGAGGGCATTCAGGATCTGGCCAGTTTACTCAAGGCCGGGGTCTCGCCCGCTGGCGCTCGTCCGGGCATTCCGCGTTTGCAGGGTCTGGCCTCCGTTCATCCCGGCTCAGCGGCCAAACACCTCGAGCTCAATGGTGAGCCTCTGGAGGGACGGCGGGTGAAGTTGTCCGCTCCTCTCGCGCCGGCCGGATATTCTGGCCTCGATCAAGAGGACAAGGGGCCCTTTGGCTTTCTCGCGCCCCAGTTCATTGACCGGGCTTACTACGAGAAACCAAGCGACTCGCCCCAACCTCAGATCGAACTGCTGGGGAATGCGGGTCAGTTCGCAGCGGCCCAGCTCAGCTGGCCCCTGGTGGAGTATCTCAATCCTGGCGAAATCGAAGTGGTTTGGCGAGGTCGCATCTACCTCAAGCATCTAGCGGGCCCCATTCAGTATGAATGCCCCTACGGCTGGGACCACTGGCTCTTCAAGCTGCCCTTCATCAACGGCGAGGCGATCCGCGAAGCCATGACGGCCAAGGGGATCAAGATCGAGTCCTCCCGCTCCGCCCGTTATCTCATCCTGACTCCCCGTGGCTATCGCGACGAGTTGGATGAATTTGCCCGGTGGAAGAATAGCAAGGGCCTGTCGGTGGACTTTGCTTACGTCGGCTCCGGGGTAGGGGATGATGTGGCCGCCAATCGCGGCAGCATCGATGCCTATCTGGAAGAATACTTCAAAAAGCACTACTGCCACGGGGTTTATGTCCTCCTAGTGGGAGATGTGGATACCATTCCCAGCGGGCGATCCAGCCATGTGACGGCGGGACCCGACTTCGCGAGCACGGACTCCGACCACGTGTATGAAGTCCTCGGCAACGACGTTTTTCCCAGTCTCTATGTCGGGCGCTTGTCCGTGGACAATGAAGAGGAGCTGCTGGTGCAACTGGCCAAAATCCTCTCTTACGAACGCAATCCGGTGAGTGGGGACTGGCCCACCCGGGCCTTGCTGGCCGCCAATAGCCAGAATAGCAATGGCAATTACGGAGTCGATCCGACCCATCCCTCGAAGTATGCGGCGGCGGTCAATGAGATCGCGGGCTATGGCTCTTACAGCAATCCTCCCGCTTTCGAGGTTCTGCACGCCGGGGCGGCGAATAGTAGCACCTATCGAGCGGTCAATCAGGATGTCATTGATTCCATCGACGAAGGGGTGGGCCATGTGCTCTACCGCGGTCATGGTGGCCAGAGCAGCTGGGTCGCGGGCTGGGATGGGTCGAGTAGCTACGGTAATTCCTTTGATCGCTTCAATGATTTGCCGGCGTTGGATAACAACGCTTTCCCGATCGTTTACTCCATTTCCTGCCAAAATGGTCTCCTGCGGGCCAATGATTCCATTGCGGAAGATTGGATGAACCTCGCGGACACGGGAGCGGTGGCCCACTTTGGGGCGGCAGCAAACTCCTACACCAGTGAGAACCATGAGCGGGCCAAGGGCATTTTCCGGGCGATTTATGAGAGCGGCTTCACCCGTCTCGGGCCGGCCCTCGCGCAGGCGGAATTGCTGTCCTACAATTCGACTGGGGGGGGCTCTTCCTGGAAGAGTAACACTTTCTGTTACAACTTGCTCGGTGACCCGGAGCTTACCATTCGCAAGCGCCGTGTCTCCATCCCAAGCTGGCAGGGGACGCTGGTGTTCGAGAACCCCTACCAACCGCGGGTTCAAGTGAGCGCTTCGGGAGGCTCATTGAGCGGTTATCTCGTCTCTCTCAAATTGAAAAATGGCGATACCTTGACCGGGGTGACCGATGGCAATGGGGAGGTCCCCTTCAAAGTGGCGGATCCTGCGCTGATTCTGAACTACAGCATCACCGGGCCTGACGGGAGCAAGGAATTCCAGCCTGAGCTGCCGGCTCCGACCCGCGAGTGGTGCCCGCTGGTGGCGGAGAGCCCGGAAGGCACGCCCATCACCGTGGAGATCTGCTCCTGCTCGGAGAACGAGACGGAAATCGAGCTGCGCGTGGCGGGCTTTTGGAAAATCAAAGTGACCTATGGCGACCGGGAATTCACCCGCATCGAATTGCCGGAGGTGGTCACCTTGGGCGAGGGCTTGCCGGAGTTGGAAGACCTTGATGCCGCCACCAATCTCATTGGATTGCGGGGCTTATTGGGTGAGAAGGGATTGTTGGCTGATCGGGAGCAACTCCTGCCCAAGAATCAACGCGGTTGGTTCAACTTCCCGGTCGAAGATCCGGCTGCCGAGCTGTCTAAAACGAAGTATATGCTCAATCTGCGCACGGGAGCGCCGCGTCCGGTCTTTCCGGAGCAGGCGGTGGGGCAGATGCCCCGGAATGGTGAGGAGATGCTCAAGCTCGGGATTGATCCCCGGGGAGCGCGCCCGGGCATCCCGCATGTGCGCGGTCTCATCGCGGCGGCGGTGGGAGCCAAGGTCGGACAAGAACTGCGCCTGGAGACCATCGAGGAATCCCTGCGCGATTTCCCCGAGGAACCGATCCTGGTCCCCGGGGGCTTCCAGGGCTCGGACCAAGAGGCCCATACCGGCTACCGGGCCCCGGAGCTGGTGGACGAGGCCTTCCTCGCCAATTTGAAGGAGCCCTATCGAGGGGACTTCGTGGGCCTGACCCAGCCCGAGCGCATGGGCGGCTTCGAGGGATGTGAGTTCCAAATCCCGCTCTGCGAAGTCGGCGGCCAGCCCGGCTTCCGGGTGGTGGAGCGCGCTCGCTTCCGCATCGTGCATCCCATCAATCTCGGCAAAGCCCGCGATTGCATCCCCTATGATGTCTGGGTCAATAAGCCGGCATTCTTGAACGGCGCCTCCCTCTTGGCCAAGGCCAACCGCTTGCGCATCCCGGTGGTGAGCATCCGCAGTGCCCGCTACCTCATCCTCACTCCCCGCGAGTATGTGGATGACTTGGCGGACTTCATTGCCTGGAAGCGGCAGAAGGGGCTCACCGTGGACGTTGCGACGGTCGGCACGAGTCCGCTCGATCCGATCGGCAAGGATTGGGAGGAAGTGGACGAATACATCGAGAACTACTACCACCGTAACTACTGCCACGGGGTCTATGTCCTGCTAGTCGGCGATACCGAGGTCATTCCATCAGGTCGTTCCGACTACATCGATGCCGGTCCTGACTTCGCTGCCAATGGTGCTTCTGACCATGTTTACGAAGTCATCGGGGACAACAAGTTCGCTTCTCTCTACGTGGGCCGTCTCTCAGTGGACTACGATGATGCGGCGGATTTGGAAAACCAGTTGGGCAAAATCCTCGCTTACGAGCGCAATCCGGCTTTCGGGGCCTGGCCTCTGCGGGCGACCATTGCGGCCAATAGCGAGAATGACAACGGCACCCGGGGAGTGAGTGCCGCCTTCCCCTCGAAGTATGCCCGGGCGGCCAACCAGATTGTGGACTATCCCGACTACGATCTGCAGCCGACCTTCAACCTCCTCCATGCCGGGGCCTCCAGTGCGAGTGACCCGAGGGCGACCAATCAGGATTTGATCAATGCCATCAACTCCGGCACCGGTCATGTCCTTTACCGCGGCCATGGCAATACCAGCGAGATGATCGCGGGCTGGGATGGCACCAGTTCCTGGGGCAATTCCTTTGAAGCGAGTGAGCTGGCCTCCCTGACCAATGGGGCCTTCCCCATTTGCTACAGCATTGCCTGCCAAAACAACCGCATCGGTCAGTCAGATTGTCTCGGGGAAGAGTTCATGAGCCTGGAAGACGCCGGCGCGGTGGCCTTCTGGAGTGCGAGTGTCAATTCATACACTTCCGAGAACCACGAGCGGGCCAAGGGTGTTTTCCGGGCCATCTTCGAGAATGGTTTCAACCGCCTCGGGCCTGCCTTGGCGGAAGCCGAGCGCCTCTCTTCGCTGAACTACGGCATCGATGGTTGCTGGGACAACAACACCTTCTGCTATCTCTTGCTGGGTGATCCCGAGCTCACCATCCGCAAGGCTGCGGTGGGGCTCAATCCCCGCTTCGTCTACAATGGCGACTTGTTCAATGTTGGAGGAGGTCGCGAGTTGGTGGTGCGGGATACCCTTGAAAATGCAGCCAAAGGTCTGCGCGTCAATCTCGTCTTCGAGGACGGCAGCAGCTTCAGCGGCCTCACCGATGATGAGGGCAAGCTGATGCTGGAGACGGATCCGGTCCTGCAGGTGGCGCAAATGGTCGTGCTTGATGGGGAAGATCTTCCTCAGAATATCGAGACTGTGGTGACGCCGTCGCCCCTCATCTACCTGAGCAATCAGACCGTGCCCGAAGGGCCCGGGAATGGCACCGTCGTCGGCACCTTCACCGCCCATTGGGAGGGAGTCGGACCTGTGGAATCCATTGTGCTGGCAGGAGGAACCGGCTCCGAAGACAATAACCAGTTCGGGATTGTCGCGGGTGACCTGGTCTTCAATGGCCTGGCGGATCATGAGATTCGGAGCGAATACTCGATCCGCTACCGGGTGACCTTCCCTGGCGAGTCTCCCATCGAAAAAGTGGCGGTCATTTCCGTTCTTGATGACCGTTCGGAAGACGCCGATGGCGATGGCTTGACCGAATTGCAGGAAGAGGAAACCTATGGCACCAGCGATAACGACCCGGATAGCGATGGTGACTCCCTCGATGATGGCACCGAGGTCGGGCTTCTGGCCCTGGGGCTCGACCCGATGGTCGACGACTCCAGCCGTATCGCGCTTCTGAGGGAGAGTGGTTTCTTCACCAAAGGTGATCTCGAAACGGTCACTCCGGGGCAACTCGTTATTGAGAAATCTGGCAGCGGCTTTGCCATGGGTCTGCAGATGGAGCGCTGGAATGAGTTGCTCTTGCAATGGGACAAGGCGGGCACCGAGGTGGAGTGGACCTACACTCCACCGGCGGAGGAGAACAAGGCTCTCCTGCGCGTGGTGCCCAAGGAAGCGGCTGAGGACTAACCACAATCCCGCCCCTCCTGCTTTTTTCTCCCAAATCCCCGTCTGGACCGCCGGACGGGGATTTTTTTTGGCTTGTTGAACCGGGTTACCCGATTGAGTGGGATTCTCCTGAAACATTCCCTCCGCCCGCTGCGTCGCTTGTAGAGATGAATCGTCGTCAGTTACTCAAAAGAGGTGCCTTTCTGGGAACGGGTGCCGCCCTTGCTCCCTTCGCCCAAGCGGTGGGGGCCAACGATCAACTCCGCGTCGCGGTGATCGGCATTCGCTCGCGCGGCCGCAGCCATCTGCAAGCGGTCTTGAAGAGTCCTCACGCCCGCCTGGTTGCGGTCTGTGATGTCGATCCGGCCGTTTTGGCCAAGGAAGTGGCGGCCTTGAAAAAGGACCACTCCTTGCCCCAGCTGCGCACTTTCAGCGACTACCGCAAGGTCTGCGAGGACAAAGAGATCGATGCGGTCATGATCGCCACGCCCAATCACACCCATGCCCTCATCGCCATCACGGCTGCCGCCCAAGGCAAACATGTCTACGTTGAGAAACCGGTCTCCCACAACGTGCACGAAGGGCGCATTCTGGCGGCCGCCCAAAAGAAATTCGGCGTCCTCATTGCCCATGGCTTTCAACACCGCAGCAATTCCGCCTGGGGTGAGATGTTTGCTTGGCTCCGGGAGGAGAAGGCTCTCGGCACCCTCACCCTCGCCCGCGGTTTTTGCTACAAGCCCCGCAAATCGATTGGGAAGGTCAGTCAGCCCCAGACTCCGCCCCAGGGTCTGGACTATAGCCTTTGGTTGGGGCCCCGTGCGGAAGAGCCGGTGCGGCGGCAGCAGTTTCACTATGACTGGCATTGGCAAAGCCCTTACGGAAATGGCGACCTGGGCAATCAGGGACCGCACCAGCTCGATATTTGCCGCTGGGCCATCGGAGATCCGGCGGCCTTGCCCCGCCAGCTCTTTTCCATCGGCGGGCGTTTGGCCCATACCGATGATGGCGACGTGCCCAATACCCAGATCGTTTATTACGATACTGAGCCCGCCCCCATTCTCTTCGAGGTGCGTGGCCTCCCGCAGAAAGGGCTCGATTACGAAGCGGGCATGGACCGGTATCGCGGCCTGAGCATTGGCAATGTGCTGGAGTATGAAGGCGGATATGTCACCGGGGATCATCATCCCACCTGTGTGGCTTACGACCGGGATGGCAAGGAGTTGAAGCGCTTCCAGCAGCGGGGCGATGCCTTTGGTGAGTTCATCGAAGCCGCCGTGGGTCGGAAGAAACAGCTTTCCATGCAGAATGCCGAGTCTGGCCATCTCAGTTCCGCAATGGCCCATTTGGGCAATCACTCTCTGGCCTTGGGCAAGCAGCAGTCTGCGGAGAAAATTGCCGCAAGCTTGGACAGCCCCCTTGTGCAGGAATCCTTTCAACGGATGCGTGAGCATCTCCTCGCCAACGGTTTGGGAGAAGCCTCTCTCGGTCGGGGCGTCCCTCTCGGAGTGGATGCGGACGAGAATTTCTTGGGAGACTTCGCTGCTCAAGCCAAGGAGCTCGACCAGGAGAGCTATCGGGAGGAGTTCGCTTTGCCGAAGGTTTCCTAACTGGCCCCCCTTGAGGAAGAGAGCTGGGGAGAAAATTCACAAAAAAGCCACCTTCTCTCCGGGAGAAGGCGGCTTGGGTGAATGAGTGAAGGCCGGGCCTTAGCGACGACGACGCAAGAGGGCCAGTAGGCTCAAGCCGCCTAGCAGAGCAGTGGAGGGCTCAGGAATCACGGTGAGGCTACCCGTGCTCTCGTCAAAGACATAATCCCCGGAAGTCCAGGTGTCGTCACCATTGTCGGTGAACCCGGCAACGGTGAAGGTGCTGCCGTAGGTCGCGCTTCCCGCCGTGACCAGATTCCAAGTGTCGCCCGGGGTTGAGCTAGCACCACTGAGGTCGAGGGCAAAGTCGCCATTGAAGTTCACGGTGCCAACTCCCGAGATGGCATTGTTTGTGCCCGCGCTGCCGATGAGAAAATTGAAAACGGCATCGTCGGCGAAGGTGAGCCGAGCGCGGCCATTGTCGCTTCCATTGAGAACGATGTTGCCATTGTAGGTGCTGGCATCGCTTGAAAAGGTGATGATCCGGGAGGCTCCTGCACTGCCACTGTCAATAATCACGATTTGCGAGTCTCCATTGATGGGTGAGGCAATGGTCATTCCTCCCTGAGTGGCCAAACCCATGCCGTTGGCTCCCACCGTCAAACTATTGCCGCTGTAGGTGAAGCTATCGGTATCACCTTGACCGTGTCGCAGCTGGCCGCCATCAACGGTCAGGTTGTCGATGGTAATGACGCCCCCGGTTCCGGAGCCTTTCCACATGATCGCCTCATTGTTCGCGCCAGTGAATGTGCCCGCTCCGGTCACGGTCAGGGAGTCTCCGGCAAAGGTCCCGGAAGTGGGCGTGCGCAGGAGAAAGCCGCCCGTGAAGTAGTCATTGCCAGCCGAAGGAGCTGCCGCGTTATCCCAATTGCCGGCTCCACCAAAGGAATAAGGTTCTGGATCGGTAAGCGCATCGCTAGCAGTCAGGGTGACGTCTACGGCTTGCACCGCCAGCGGGCAAGCGCAGGCGGTGGTCCAGAGAAGGAGTGTTTTGGATTTCATGAAATGAAGTTGGATTTTTATTGGTTGTTCGCGAAAGAATTTTCCCAAAAGAGAGAACCCTTCAAAGGAGGGATGACGATTTTCGGCAGAACCTTAGCAAAAAAAACGAACTTTTTTCGTCAAAGGCCCTTCGATTTGCTTCACTGGCCTTGTGAGTCGGCAAAAAGAAGCAGAACGATACGTCCAGGCCCAATTTGTCTGCCATCAGGATGTGCTGAAGGGCTTTCTCTCTTCGCTTGAGCGCGACTCCCATTTTGTGGAAGACCTCCTGCAGGAAACGTACTTAACCGTTTCGCGCAAAGCTCTGGATTTTCGCCCCGGCAGTAGTTTTCCCAAATGGGCGTGTGCCATTGCGCGCTACAAGTGGCTTGAGCTGCGAAGGCGAGAGGCCCGGTTGCCCTTGCTCTACACCGACGAGGCCGTCGAGCAATGTATCGTGGATCACTTTGAGGGTGTGGGCGACGGCCGCGTGCAGCTCTTGGAAAGCTGTATCGAGAAGCTTCCGGCGACGATGAAGCGCCTGGTGGAGCTCACCTATGGACAAGGCCTGAAACCTGCCGAAAGCGCCCGGGAGCTGGGGTGGAATCCGCCATCCGTCCATGTGGCCCTTTCCCGCGTCCGGGCCTCCCTCCGCAATTGTGTGAATGGCAAGCTGGGCGCTGGGCAAGAGGAATGAAAGGAGGAGAAGCTGCAGGCTCAGCTCGCCGGCAGAAACTTGCGCAATTGCTCATTGAGAGCCTGCTGATAGGCGGGACCGTCGTGATAGCGGGGCGGCAGGGTCTCCAGACG
Organism: Roseibacillus ishigakijimensis; assembly: GCF_016595415.1. Lineage (GTDB taxonomy): Bacteria > Verrucomicrobiota > Verrucomicrobiia > Verrucomicrobiales > Akkermansiaceae > Roseibacillus > Roseibacillus ishigakijimensis. The sequence goes on along the minus strand of NZ_JAENIO010000001.1, from coordinate 89,893 downwards.
GCTGTTGGGCAGGGCCCCGGCGATGGCGCGGGAGACTTCTTGCGGGTGGAGTTCGTCCCGGGTGGTATCCAGCACCAATGCGGGCTGGGTCAGCCGGGACAGCTCTGCCAAGTCGGCGAAGGGGCGGCTCTGCCACATCTTGAAGAGGACTTGCGTGCTGGCGGCATCCTTCGGCCGGTCGAGGAGCGCGGTGAGGGACTCTGCCACGGGCATGTTCTTCTCGACGAGCTCTTGGTAGTCGGGATGAAAGGCCAGTTGGGCGGTCGCCTTTTCCTCTCCCTGCTCATGCAGCCATTGGCCGACGCGAGCAACGAGTGAGAGGTGGGCAGGCTCCAGCTGGTCGAGCCAGGAGGGGCGGAGGAGAATGAGCTTTTTGACTCGCTCGGGGTAGCGGAGGGCGAGGTTGAGAGTGATCCCCGAGCCCATGGACAATCCCCCCAGATCGACACTGGCCAAGTCCAGGGCGTCCATCAGGGCGATGACTTGATCGGCAAAGTAGTCGAAGCCGAACTGCGCTGGATCGTAGTCCAGCGAATCGCCATGACCGGGCAAATCGGGAGCAATGACGAAATGGTCGGGCAGCCCGGTGAGGGCGGATGTGGTCTGGCGGCTGGAGGCACCCAGACCGTGCAGAAAGATGAGGGGCGTTTGATCGGGGGAACCGACGGTGGCGTAGGCGAGTGGCATGATGAGTCAGGAAATAACGGTCTCACTCCCTTTCGGAAAGGGATTTTTCCCGCTCGCTCTCCTCGAGATGGGCGCGAAAATCCTGTGCAATGAGCACCAGGCCGAAGAGGAGGGCAGCAGTGGAAAGAATTTGGCCGAAATCGAGGACCAGCCAGAAGAGCGTTTCGAAATTGGGTCCGATGATGACCCCTTGCGTTAGGCGATCGTTCAGGAGCGAGTAGGTGGGAAGGAGGAGTAGGAGGAGGCTGTTGAAAATGCTGCCCCAGAGGACAAAGAGGGGGCCAGGGCTGCGGGTGCGTCCTTTGAGCAGCCAGCCCCCGTAAAACCCCAGCCCGTTCAGAAAGAGATAAACGAGCGGGCTGAGGTAGTTGAAATAGGGGATATAGAATTCGAAGAGGTCAAACATGGCAGCCTGGCGATGAGTGGGGATAATCCGCGCAGGGAAGTCCAGCACGTTTGCCTGACAGGGGGGGTTACTCGGGCTGCAATTCCTTGATGCGGATATTGCGATAGAGAAGCTCGGCCCACTCCGCTTGCAGACCGATGCGGCCTTTTTCCAAGGGGACGCGCTCTCCGGCTTCATTCTTTTGGGTAAAGTTGAAGGTCTCCAGAACGACCTCGCCGTTTAGGATGAAGGTGGCCTTCTCGCTGCCATGGACGTGGATTTCCATCTCGTTCCATTCGCCTTTGGGCTTTTCCTTGCCCAGGCGGGTGAGGACGTGTTTGCCGGTTTTCTTTTCGGCCTCGGGATCATAGGCCCCGTCTTTCACGGGGGTGTCGGTGCGCAAGTCTTTGCCCAAGACGAAGAGGTCGCCGGTGTGGAAGCGGCCCGCCGAGCCCCGGGCATTGGGCTTGTCGCCAGGGGATTCGCCAATCTGCATCTCCAGGCACAAGGGCCAGACTTGGGTGAGGTCGCCATGGACATGGAAGAGTAGGCCGGCATCGCGGTCCCAATCCGTGCGGGGGGCGAAGCGATCCTCCAGCCACTTGTATTCCAGCTTCAGGATGAAGTGGCTGAATTCGGTATTGGTATTCAGGCAATCGCTGCGCTGCTCGGAGTTGGCTGCCGCGTCGGCATAGACGTGGATGGCCTTCTCCTCTTCATTGACGGAGAAGGGACCCCAGTCCCCATCGCCGGTGCTGTGGGCGCTGGTCCAGCCTTGCAAGCTCTTGCCATCGAAGAGAGGGGTGAAGCCCTCTTCAGCAGAGAGGGAGAGCGACGAGAAAAAAGCGACGGCCAATAGGGAGGAAAAGGAATTTTTCATCACACGCCCTACCTTGGCCTCGGCGGGCTTCTTTCAGCAGTCAACAGGGCGAGCGCATGTTTCGCAGCGTGAATCTTTCCGGGCGCGCGGGAGGGGGCGGTATCGGCTGGTTTGCCCGGCCTTGTCTCAGTCCAGTTTGGGACCAATTCGGGGTGGTTTGGGCTTGTTGTCCGGTTTGCGGGGAGGGGGCTCTTCGAGGCGATTGACTTCGATTTCGTCGAGGCGCTGGCGGTAGCGATCCCAGGTGTGGATCTCCCAACCGGCGGGCACGTCGGCGGCATCGGCCAGCTTGCGGGCGAGCAGGTAAGTGTTGAAGCTGTCGGGGTTGACGCGGAAAAGGAGGACGTTGTCTTTGTCGCGGGCGAGAATCTTGAGAATGTTGGCAAAGGGATTGTTGGGCTGGCTGAGGAGCTCCTGGGGGGTGCCTCCCTCCTCCGCATCGGGAATGATGTCGAGGAAGAGCCGCGTTTGGGTGGGGGTGTGCGCGATTTCCACCGTCTGGTTGCGTCCGTTGGGGAAGTCGAAGCCTTGGAAGGCCTCGCGCACCTTCTCGTGGTCGTAGATGTAGCGGTCGGCCCCCCGTTGCCGCACGCGCTCGCGGATCCAGTCCTTGCGGTTCTCCTCGACCACTTCGTAGAATGTTTCCATCGGGGTGAAGGGGTCGATGAAGTGGACCCGCTCCTTCATGACCAGCGCATAATACACCTTGGCGTTGTTGGGGATCTCGCGGCTGTCGGGGATGGTGACCTCGGTGGGCGGTTCCGCCGCCAGCACGGGCGTTTCGTCCAGCTGGGCCTCCAGGCGGGCAATGTCTTCCTGCAGGGTGGAGGTCTCTGCCTGCTCGGCATCGCGTTTGGCGCGCGCCGCTTCCTCGAGTTTTTTGAGCTCGTCGAGTTTGGCCAAGAGACTTTCATCAAGCTGGGCATCCTTTTCCAACAGGGCCAGTTTGCGCTTCTCTTCTTCGAGTTGTTCTGGGCTGGGCGCTTCTTCCTCCAGTTTTTCCTCCCGCGTCTTCTTCTCTTCCTGCAATTTCGCCAATTCCTCGCGGGAGGCCTGCACCTCTTCGGGAGTGGCCGGTTGCAGGTTGTCGAAGAATTCCTGCACCTTGTTGGTGACCTCGGTCTGGACGAGGATGAGGACGAGAATGAGCACCGCCACCACATTGGTGAGGGCGTCCATCAGGGAGTCGAGGTTCACTCCCTCTTCGTTGGATTTGCTGCGACGGGCCATGACTTATTGCTCGAATAGGGAGAGATCGATCTCCCCGTCTTTCGGCACGGGGAGTTTGCCGGTGCGGACTTCGAATTGTTGCTCGGCATGACCCGCAGCCCAGAGGTAGGCCTCGTTGCCAGCCTTGCGCACGAGAAAGAGAACCATGGAGTCGCGCGTCCGCTTCACTTCCTCCAAAAAGTCTCCGTATTGGTCATTGTTGGGGATGGCCGCCGTGGAGACCGTGATCTCAGGTTGGTCCTCGCGCCGCAGCACGATGCCGGTGGAGTTGCATTCCACGAAGAAAACATGGCGGGCGGTGCGCGAGCCCACTCCGCCGGGCCGGATGATCACCTTTTCGTTCGGCTTGGGCGGGATCTTGCGTTTTTCGATCTCGGCCAAGAGCTCTTTCTTGCGCTTCTCCAGGGTCGGTTGCTCCCGCTCCAGCGCGCGGATTTCCTGGCGGAGATTCTCGAGGATTTTCTGCAGCGCGGCATCGCTTTCCTCCGGGTTCTCCGCCTTGGCCAGCTCCTCGATTCGCTCCTGCAGGACGATGCTTCGTTCCTTCAGTTTTTCCAGCTCGATGGTGGCCGCTTTCTCCTTTTGCAGTCTCTCCTCCAGCTTGGCCAGCTCCTTTTTGACGGCCTCGGCCTGCTTCTTGAGCTTCAGATTCTCCTTGGCCCGGTCGAGCTCCTCCTGCGTGATGTTGTCGCGCTCGTTCTCCTTGATGATCATGTTGACACTGATCAGGAGGGTGAGCACCCCGATGAGACAGGCGAGGATGCTCATGAAGGGAAAGAGGGAGACTCCTCCTTCATCACTCTGGCGGCGGCGGGGCATGGCGGGGGAGGGGGGATTTATTTGCTGAAGAGGCCTTTCTTCTTCTTGGCTTCACCGGGGAGGCCGTCTTTGCCAAGCTCGCGCAGGGCCTGATTGATGTGGTCAATGCCGGTGGCGATGCGCTTGAAGGTCTGGTCCAGCTCGGTATGCGATCGCAGGAAGAGTTCGCTGCTCGTCTGGGTGAGCTTGTCGGAGGCTTGCACCAGGTTGCCCTCTAGCACTTCGGAGGTCTGGCGCATCTGTCGGGTGGATTCATTGAGATTCTCCAGAAAGGTCTCGTGGGCCCGCGCCAGGGAGCCCACCAGCTCGGGCAGGCTGTCGGCCTGCTGGAGGATCTCCTCGTTGCTGGAGGCCTTGCTGTCGTTGAGCTTGGGCAGGAGCTTCTCGGTGCAGACGGCGTCAATGATGGTGAGGGTTTCGTCCTCCTTCTTCATCACTGCCGCGAGGGGGAAGTTGAGCAGGAGGGAAAGGATGAGACCCAGCAAAGTGGTGTCGAAGGCCGTGCCCAGACCTCCGGTGAGGTTGTTGATGGCATTCTTCAGCGCCTCCGGATCTCCGCTGGCATCGCCCATGTCGAGCGCGCCCACCGCCGTGGAAAGGCCCATCACGGTGCCGATGAAACCGAGGATGGGGATGGCCCAGAGAAAGACCCTCAGCAGGGAGTAGGACCCGGTGGAGCGGTTGGCATCGAGGTGGGACTGCGTTTCCAAAAAAGCCGCCACCTCGGCATTGTCATTGCGGATTTCAAAGAGTTCCAGAGCCTTGCGAATACGGTTGACGATGATGCTGTCGCGCAGGGTGAGTGGAATCTTGTAAATATTATCGATGAAGGCCCCCACATTGCCCGAGTGGATCTCCTTGCCGAGATGTGCGGGAAAGAGGCTCAGGATGGCTGCCCGCTCCTGGCGACGGTTCTTGCGCACCTTGAGGAGGAGCATCGCCAAGCCCCAGAAGAAGAGAAAGGTCTCCGCATAGTTCACCCAGCCGCGATCCAGGAAAATATCGCCCAGGCGGGTGCCGAGGAAGGGAAACATGAGGGCCAGAAAAAGCACCGTCGCCACCGCCCCGATGCCGAGACTTTTCAGGAAGTCGGCATTGGCATGGTCCTTCTCCGCCCAGCCCAGGCGCTCCGGCTTGCCCGACTTGGTGGTCTGCTTGTCTTGTTGGGGGGCTTCGATGGCGAGCTTCTCCGAGCAAGCGGGGCATTGCACAGTGTGGCCGTAGTGCTCGGGAGCAACATCGAGACTGGCTTCGCAGGAGGGACAGGTGACTAACATGGACTTTTTTTCGGGGTTGGCAGCTGGCAGAAGAGCAGAGAATCAAGATCTTCGCTGCTCTTCTGAAAGAACAATGCGGTGAGGGTGTATGCCCTCTTGGACAGCATTTGTGCAAAAAAAAGACTCCCTTCATTTGCCATTCGCTTCATTTCGTCGTGACCCGTTATTGACAGTTTCGACTTGTTAGAGGACAGGCGGGCATGGATGAGCGTGTCGCGACAATGGCGGAGGCCGATGTGGTCTTGATTGGCGGGGGAGTGATGAGTGCCACCCTGGGGGTGCTGCTCCATCAGCTGGACCCCACCCTGAAAATCCAAATCGTGGAAGCCCTCGCCGAGGTGGCCAAGGAGAGCTCCAATCCCTGGAACAACGCCGGCACCGGCCACGCCGCCCTCTGTGAGCTCAACTACACCAGCCAGCAGGAGGATGGCAGCGTGGATATCAGCAAGGCGCTCAAAATCAACGAAGCCTTCGAGCAGTCCAAGCAGTTTTGGGCCTACCTCGTCACCCGGGGCATCCTGCCCCAGCCGGAGAACTTTATCCAGCCCGTCCCCCACATGAGCTTCGTGTGGGGAGAGGAGAACCAGCGCTACCTCCGTGCCCGCTATGAGCGCATGAAGGATCATCACTTTTTTGCCGAAATGGAATACAGTGAGGACCCGGCCGTGATCGCGGAATGGGCCCCCCTTCTGATGGCCGGCCGCTCTTCAGACGAGCCCGTGGCCGCCACCCGCGTGAAGTCCGGCACCGATGTCAACTTTGGCTCCCTGACGGAGACCCTCGTCGAATATCTCGATGCCCAGGACGGCATTCGCCTCGCCACCCACCACCTCGTGAAGGACTTCACCCGTCGTGGCGATGGTCGCTGGCGATTGAAGGTGCGGAATCTGGACAAGGATATCGACCGCATCATCGTCACTCCCTTCGTCTTTGTAGGTGCCGGGGGCGCCTCCCTGCCCCTCTTGCAAAAATCGCGCATTCCCGAGGGCAAGGGCTTCGGTGGCTTCCCCGTGAGCGGCCAGTTCCTCGTCTGCGACAAGCCTGAAATCGTGGAAAAACACCAGGCCAAAGTCTACGGCAAGGCTGCTGTGGGAGCCCCCCCCATGTCTGTCCCTCACCTCGACACCCGCGTCATCGACGGCAAGTGCTCTCTGCTCTTCGGCCCCTTTGCCGGCTTTTCCCCCAAATTTCTCAAAAGTGGCTCCCTGATGGACCTGCCGAGTTCGGTCAAGCTCTCCAACCTCACCCCCATGCTCGCGGTGGGGGCGCAGAACTTCGATCTCACCCGCTACCTCATCGAGCAATGCCTTCAAAAGCCCGAGGACCGAATCGCCGCGCTCAAGGAATTCTTCCCCGATGCCGAGCTCGAGAATTGGCGCCTCGTGACGGCTGGGCAGCGCGTGCAAGTCATCAAGTCCGACGACTACACCGGCGGGGTGCTGCAATTCGGCACCGAGACCATCGTAGCCCGGGACGGCTCCCTGGCTGCCCTCCTCGGAGCCTCACCCGGAGCTTCCACGGCCGTCAATATCATGCTCGAGCTCTTGGGTAAAATCTATCCCGACCGCATGGAGGAGTGGACCCCCAGGTTGCAGGAGATGGTGCCCAGCTACGGCGCGTCCCTCAAGGACGACCCCGAGCGCTACCGCGAGGTGCGTAGCCAGGCGGATGCCGCCCTCGGCCTCCCTCTCTGACAGGCCGATCAAGATCGCCCACCCTCGAATTTGCTCCGGAGCGGCAAGCAAAAGGGAGCCCCGGATAAGGTCCGGGGTTCAAAAATAGCGCGGAGACGAAGCTGCAAGCGGATGATGGCTTTCCGGCACACCCCACTCGCGTCGCGATCGAAAAACTGCCGTCGCAGAACCCGAGACCAAGTCCGGCTTCCCCATCGTCATGCCGCCCCAGATCGCCCTCGGGCTCTTCATCGCAGGACGGGGAGTCAGAGGGTGACCCTCCTCGCTCGCTTGAACAGTCGGACCGATTCGCTCCCAGACTCCGCATTCCGCCTGCTCACCTTATTGACAAAACCGTCACCTGCGGACAGTCGACGAAGCCCCCTTGCCGAGCTTGTATCAGGGCGAACCTCAGCAAAGGTCCGTCTCGAATATGAATTCGCCCATCTTTTTCCTTATCTCCATGGTTGGCTGCTTGGCTTTTTGCTGCTGGCACAATGATCGCTTCCCTCTCCGCTCAAACGGATTCCGATCATGATGGCATTCCCGATAACTGGGAAACACAACACTATATGGACCCTGATGACGATTCGGATCGCTTTCTAGACTTTGATCGTGATGGTCTCAACGCCAAGGAGGAATATGACCTCTCCCAATTGACCGGTGTTGCCAGCGATGGTCCTTTGGGCAACTGGGCGGTGGACTACATCGATCTTTCCGTTCTCGACCTTCCCGGCAACGGCTACACCCGCAAGGACATTGTCGCGATCAATGATCTCGGGCAGGTTTTGATCAATGTCCGTAAGTCCTCCACCTATCAGATTTGGCTCTATGATTCTATGAGCGGCACTTGGCAGGGTCGCACCCAGGTTAGGAACGAGACTCCCACCTACCTCGTCGCCCGGGACTTGAATAATCACGGAGTAGTGGTGGGAGAAGCCGCCACCAGCAGCATCAAAAACGGAGAACGTTTCGGTTTTGTCGTGGATTTCGGTGGGCCTCAGCAGGGAAGTTCCGTCTATCATTGGCCTGTCCCCTCTGGGATAGGCGGGTCTTCAATGGCTCACGCCGCCTCGAAGGTTCGCTTTCTCAATGGCATCAATGATTGGGGCGAAATGATTGGCGAAGATGCCAATGGGGAACCCTTTCTGGTTCTTCCCGATGCGAACGCTTCCGGTGGTTACACCATTCACCGGGCTCCTTCCACTTGGTATGATCCCCAGTTCAATGCCTTGAATAACTGGAGCGAAGTGGTCGGCAACGAGGTGCGTCACACTGCCCAATCCGGATTTGAGGCCCCCCGGCAATTCTTGCTGACCCCAACTTGGCATTGGCTCACAGATTTCCCTGCCATGCGGGACGAAACATTCGACCCTGAGCCCGATGGACAGAACCCGAGCCACTTCGAGGCCTGGTATCGACCCGCTCTTCTGAATGATTGGGGAGAGTTCGCAGGGAACTATTCTCTTTATCAATACGCCGGCTCGCAATCTCCGAATAATGTCAGCCTTGATGGCACTTGGTTTTTTGATGGCATCGCCGATGTTCAGTGGAGCCACGGATATTATGATTCCCCCTTTCATAATCCGCTGCCCTTGAACTATGAAAACCAAACCAGTATCGCTCTGAATAACTGGCCTCATTTGGTGATGACCGGGGAGGAAGATGGTGACTGGGAATTTGGTTTTCGTGTCTTCCTTCGTCACCGCAGCCTCAATGTCCCTTTCTCGGCCTTTGCTCCGGTAAGGGTGAGAGGCGATTTTGAAAATAATCTTCCAGTTGCCATCAATAATCAGTCAACGATTGTGGGGTGGACGGATTATGGCGCCACTCTTTACCTTCTGCGTCTCGATCAGGATCAAGATGGAGACGGTCTTTCCGATGATTGGGAGCGCATGAATGGCACTCCTCCCAGCGACCCTCTGGAGCCAGCGCGCGACATCAACCAGCTCTACGACTTGGGATTGATCGAATATGGTGGGGGAACCGGAAGCCCGATTCGCGAGGCCCTTGATACCGATGGAGACGGCCTGCCCGACGCTTGGGAGCGCTATTACTTCCCCGGCCAGTCTTTGAGTTCGGTTTCGCCCAATTCTCCCGGGCAATCCTACAGCTATCTTTATGAGAATGGTGTCGAGCAGTTTCTTTATCAGACAACTCTTTACGAGGAATGGCTATTCGGGCTCGACCCTACACTGCTGGATAGCGATGACGATGGTCTGAATGATTTGCAAGAGTTGTTGCTCTACGGCTCGAATCCTACCGACAAAGACACCGATGGAGATGGAGCGCCCGATGCACTGGACATCGCTGAAAACGGCGGGAATCCCAACGACGCCAGCGACGCCCCTGATTTTCCGCATCTACAAATTTGGGTTGCCGATCCGGACTACTCAGATGAGTTTGTCGCTGTGACGTACACGTTCTTCCCCTCCTTCAATTTTGGAGGAAATTTTGCATCCGCTCTAAGATTGTGGTCAGAAGTCGACAGCCTCGATCTCATAAGCGAAGAAGAAGAGTCCGAAGAGTATGAAATCGATGCTTATCCTAAGAGAGATGTGAAAATTAGACTCTTTTGGTCATTAGAGTACGACTACAAAGTGCCGTTGCTGCTCGTGACTCGCACCGCTGCAGATGGGGAAGTGGTCGTATCCGCTGTGGTCACCGAATTCGTCATTCCGGCAGGGGCGTTGGAATCCAATGTCATTGAGTTGCGAGCTGAACAGAATTCGAACACGGTGAAGTTTCTCCTCCCCGTGGAGTTTGACGACATCAATGATCACGCCGACGACAGCGATGACGTGGCTGTCGTGCCATGGGATACCTCGGAGGACATCGCGAATGAGAACATCGCATGGATCGACGCCCACACGTCCGATCAGGATGCCTCGCCAAGAATGCCCCAGCTCAAGTTCAGGGTGCCGGGGCTTCCTGATGGGCTAACCATCGAGGCGAAGCTGTTTGTCGAATACGAGCGTCCATATGCCGGGAAGCAAGGCGAGGACAGGGTGAGAATTCCTTCCAATAGAAACTTCATCCAGGTCAACGGCGACACTTGGGAAATCTACAACGAGGCGGACTGGCAAACCGAATTGACCGAGCGGGGCTTCTTCGGCGGCGATGCGAAGCTGACCTATCAGATCAAACAGGGCGCGAACATAGTCGTTGGCCCCGAAGAGATTCACTTCGTGATTGGTGGGGAGAATCCGGCGGACGACAGGTGCAAGCAATACACTCAGTCGCGACCCGGTGCGCCGTGGTATGCTTACGCAATTGAGAAACACGAAAGCCAGGCCTACAACCCGGGGTTCTACAACCAATTTTGGGAGCGATCTGGCAACAGTAGTCCGATCAATGGCGGCATTAACTATGAGTTTACTTTGGGTGATCCGCTTAAGGTTCTGTCCCCCGGAGAAACTGGAGTAGGCGGAACCGGTCTGGCGCAGGTAACCGGAGCGGGTGGAAACAAGAACAATCCTGCAGCGCGCGAGATTTTTTGGAATTGGCAACGAAACGTTGATGCGTTTTTGGCGATCTTAGAGGACAAAATCCAAATCGCTGAGACATTCATGAACGATCAAACCCCGCGTAGTGGACCCGGTTCGATGCCGAATGGCCAGCGACCACAAACCACTTTCCATACGGGGCAGAATGTCCCGGTTCCTTCGCGGGATCAAGCCAAGGTAACCTTTGGTGACAACCAGGGGGAAAGGAGGCCAGAAGACGCGGTCGCAGTCAAAGCGTATAACGGAGCCAGCGCTCACTGGTGTTCATGGCGAGGGCCTGATGTTCACGAGTGGCAATGGAACGACGGTCAGAACAATTATGTCGAAAGGGTATGCGAGCAGGTAGAGGTAGAGGAGGAAGAGGAATGATCCGAATGTTTGTGTCTCTCGTTCTTGCGTGTGCCCTGGGTGAAAGCGTACTAGCAGAGCCATTGGACAAATGGCTGTTAGAAAAGACCGAAGCAGACGAAGCGCTACTGCGATCGGCTGTATTGAGGGAAAATGGTCGGGACATCCGACTGCTAGAGAACTCGACAACTTACGTTCCGTTCTTTGTCGAGTCCCCCGATTTTGGTTCCGAACCACAAAATTACGACGGCAGATCAATGACGCAGTTCTTCAATCGGCAAGACGCTTCGTTGCTTGCAGGGGGCTACCTTTATCGAATTGCATTTGGAAACGGAACAGCGCTTTATGCGTTATCTGGTGGGGATTGGGACGGCAAGGCATGGTTTAGCCCGAATCTCGGCAAAGAACTCGAAATTGATCCTCTCAAGGTCTGGGCCGGAAGTGGAGGCGCTGACTTCGCGTATGCGACGATCTTGTCAGGCGTTCCGCCTCGCCTAGTGTTGTTTGATGGGAACGGAGCAGTGAAGGAAGAACGATGCTTCGGACTGTCCGACCCTGACTTGGAAGCAAAAATCCAAGACGCCGAGAATCAGTATTCGAGGGATGGCGAACCAGCATTGGAACTGGTCTCTCTGGCGGAGTATCTTCGGGAGGATGATCCTTCTTGGCGAAGTGTCGAAGTTACATCGTCGTTTAACTTGCGGAACCAGCACAAACGCCCCGAGGAAATCGAGCGCATTGAAGAAATCGAAACGTTGACTCGGAATGAGGCGGAAGATGAACTCCGGTCGCGCCTCGGGCAGCGCGGAGTGGTAGATGAGCCATCGAGTCCCAAAGTTGAGACCGAAGCTTCCCGCAACAACGGCTTGGCGAATGAAGACGAAACCTCTCAATCCGAGACGGCCTTGCGGAACGACGAAAGCGATAACCCTATCTGGCTATTTGTGCTCAGTGTCTTTGTTGCTTTGGGTGTCGTAGTCATAGCGGTCCGTGCGTTCATGCGTGGCCGGGCCTCATAGCGCTGGCGCGACCTCCTCGCCCGTCCCCGCGACGTCATCGCCGCTCGATCTGCCACCACTGCCGAGCTCGCCCTCGCCTTTGTGCCGAAAAAAAGTGCCTGTCCCTATTTCGCCAGAAAAACGCCAGAAAAAAGTGCCTGTCCCTATTTGAAAACGCCAGAAAAAAGTGCCTGTCCCTATTTGAAAGAAATTGACCGAGGGAGGGTGATTGGGTAGTCTCCTAAACATGCGTCGGCGTCGTTTTCTTGCCCCCAAATCTCATCCGGTGGCTTATTACCACTGTGTTTCCCGGGTCGTGAACCGTGACTTTGTCCTCGGCGAGGATGAGAAGGCCCAGTTCTATCGCCTGATGCGACTCTACGAAAAACTTTACCACCTCCGCGTGGTCTCCTACTGCATCATGTCCAATCACTTCCATGTGCTCGTGGAGGTGCCTCAACGGCCGGCCGAGGAGGATCTTCCCGACGATGCGGGGCTCATCTCGCACGTTTTCAACTGCCTCGGTGAGGGTCCTGCGGCCAATCTTCGCTGGGAGCTGGAGCACTATCGCAGCCAAGGCAATGACCAGGCCGCCGAGGAGTTGCGCGAAAAATGGTTCTCACGCATGTGGAACCTCTCCGCCTACATGAAAATTCTCAAACAACGCTTCACGCAATGGTTCAACCGCGTCCATCAGCGCAGGGGCACCCTCTGGGAAGACCGCTTCAAGTCCGTGCTCGTGGAAGGGAAAGGCCCCGCACTCAAGGCCATGGCGGCCTATATCGACCTCAACCCCGTGCGGGCCGGCATTTGCCAGGACCCGGCCGAATACCGCTGGTGTTCCTATGGCGAGGCCGTCGGCGGCAGCCGAATTGCCCGCCGCGCGCTGGCCTGGCTCGACAGCTGGGTGGTCGGCTCCACTGGCGAGCCCCGCCCCCGGCGAGACTCGGAAAAATCCCCCAGCATCAGGGAATCCCTCCGCCGTTATCGCTGCTATCTCTTCGGCGTTCCCGAAAGTGAGATCCGCCAAGAAGAGGAGCTCGCGCACGAAGAGGGTGGCGGACGCGCGCAGATCTTCCGCGACCGCATTTCGCGGGAAAAAGCCCTCGAAGTCCTCGCTAGCGGAGTTCGGCTGGAAGCCGCCGACTACCTGCGCTGCCGGGTGCGCTACTTCCTCGATGGGGTCGCTCTCGGTAGCAAATCCTTCCTCGCCGAGCTCTTCGAGGCCACTCGGGACGAGCATTTCGCTCCCTCCCGCCAGACGGGTCCGCGCTCGCTCAAAGGTCTCGCCACCGTCCCCAAGCCCCAACGCCTCTACAACTTCCGCCAACTGGGAAAAGATGCTCTCGGCTGAGGTGGGGGTGCCTAGAGCACGATCTCGGTGCCGATGCCTTGGCTGGTGAAGATTTCCAGCAAAAGAACGTGGGGCAGGCGGCCGTCGATGAAGTGAACTTTGCGGGTGCCGGCCTGCAGGGCGTCGAGGGCGCTGGTGACCTTGGGAATCATGCCGCCGGCGATGGTGCCGTCGGCGATGTAGCCGTCCGCTTCGGTGGGATTGAGGGAGGGGATGAGGGTGCTGGCGTCCTTGGGATCGCGCAGCAGCCCCGGCACGTCGGAAAGGTAGATGAGCTTGGCGGGCTTGAGCGCTTTGGCCAAGGCCGCGGCGGCGAGATCGGCATTGATATTGAGGGCCTGGCCGGTGTCGAGCTCGCGCCCGAGGGGAGAGATGACGGGCACCACGCTTCTGGCGGTGGCCGCTTCCACTTGCTCGATGAGACAGCTGGCCACTTCGCCGACAAAGCCGATGTCTTGTCCGCCTGGGGTCATGCGGGTGGCTTGAAAAACCTCCGTGCCGGGGATGGCGATGCCACGGCCTTCGTGTTTGTTCAGCAAACCAACGAGGTGCGGACTGAGAGTGTGGGTGAGGGTTTTTTCCACCAGTTCGATGGATTTCTCGCAAGTGACGCGGAAGCCGTTGACCCAGGTGGGCTCGAGTCCGGATTCGGCCATGGCGGCGGAGATGGCCTTGCCACCGCCGTGCACGAGGACGGGGTTGATGCCGACGGCTTCGAGGAAAAGGATGTCGCGCATGAAGTCGGAGACCAGCTGCGGGTCTTCCATCACGGAGCCTCCGATCTTGATGAGAAAGGTCTCTCCGCGGAAGTGCTGGAGGTAGGGCAGGGCTTCGATGAGGGTGGCGGCTTTGGCTTGGGCGTCGGTCACGGTTGCTGAGGAAAGCAAAGCGGGCGGGCGAGTCCAGCTTTTGCCAGAAAAAAGAAGCGCTTCTCCCCGCAGAATGGGGGAAAAGCGCTTCGCTGGGGAAGAAGCGGGCGCGCTCAAACGCGTTGAATGAGGGGGGAACCGGCTTCGAGGGCGAAGCGGGCTCGCGAGGTGGTTTTCCCTCCGGGCTGGAGGACGTCGCTGACCACCCGGTAGTCGCTGATCCAACGCTCGGGGGTGAGGGTGCAGAGAGTGTATCCGCGCTCGCGGTTGTAGAATTTGAGGCAGGGATTCTGGCGGAACATGGCCTCCGAGTCGCCGGGGACCTCGTTGCCATTGCCGCCGCTGGAGATGGAGGTGCAGACGAACTCGCTGGCGACTACGGGTTGTTCGGCTTTGCGGTCGTCGAAGCGCAATTCGTTGGCCCAGTTGGAGTGAATATCGCCGGTGAGGACCACGGCATTGGGCACGCGGCGCTCGGCGAGGAAGCGCAGCAGGCGCTCGCGCTCGGCGAGATAGCCTGGCCACTGGTCCATGGAGTAGCCTTCGCCGCCTTTGCTGTTGCGGTTGACCAGGCCCATCATGACTTGTTGGGCGAGGACGTTCCAAGTGGCGGTGGATTGGTTCAGGGAGTGGGTCAGCCAGTCGAATTGTCGTTTGCCCAGCAGGGTATTGCGGGGGCCAAAGGCTTCCGCGTTGAGGGGGGATTGGCGGTCGTTGTTGGGTTGATCGCTCCGGTATTGGCGGGTGTCGAGGACGTTGAATTGGGCGAGGCGGCCGAAGCTGGTTTTGCGGAAGAGTTGGAGGTGCGCGCCCTTGGGGAGGGAGCGCTTCCGCAAAGGCATGTTTTCGTAATAGGCCTGGTAGGCATTGGCGCGGCGGGCGAGGAAGTGGGCGGCGGGGATGCCTTTTTCTTCGGAGATGAGGGTGGCGTAGTTGTTGTCGAACTCGTGGTCGTCCCAAGTAACGAACCAGGGGCAGCGGGCGTGCATCTTCTGCAAGGAGGGGTCGCTTTTGTATTGGGCGTAGCGGATGCGGTAGTCATCGAGGCTCTCGATTTCTTTGCCCAGGTGGGTGCGCACCTTGCCATTGCGGCCGGCTTCGTATTCGTAAATGTAATCGCCGAGGTGGAAAACGAGGTCGACCTCTTGCTCGGCCATGTCCTCGTAGGCGCTGAAGTAGCCTTGCTCCCAGTTTTGGCAGGAGGCGAAGGCGAAGCGGAGTTTGTCGGGGGTGTCGTTGGGTCGGGGCAGGGTGCGGGTGCGCCCCACCGGGCTGGTGGCTTGGCCAGTGTGGAAGCGGTAGAAATACCAGCGATCGGGCTTCAGGTTTTCCAGCTCCACATGGACGGAGTGGCCGAGCTGGGGAGTGGCCAGGGTGGTGCCGGAGGTGACGAGGGAGCGGAAGTTCTCGTCCTCAGCGACCTCGTAGCGGACCTCTACGGGGCGGTTGGGCATGCCCGCGCCGGGTTCGAGGGGCTTGGGAGCGAGGCGGGTCCAGAGCACCACGCCGCGGTGATCGGGGTCGCCGGAGGTGACCCCTAGGGTGAAGGGGGTGTCTCCGCCCGGCTTTTCAGTTTGGCCCCAGGCCCGTTGGCCCAAGAGTGGAATGGCGGCGAGTGAAGCGCCGTAGGAGAGAAGGAGACGGCGCGAGATCGCTCCATCTTGTCGCATGAGTTTATCCAGGGTTGCGAAGTCGGTCATTGGAGTAGCAGAGCAATTAACGGAATTGCTAGCTACGGGGGAAAGGTGACAAAACTGTCGCGAAGTTTTCTGAAAGGGGCGGGTGGAGGAGGCTTGCTGCTAGGGGTTCTTGGCGAGGTTGGTGACGGGACCGCGGCTTTTGACGGTGTTTTTGCGCGCCTGCTCGCCGAGAATGACGGGGAAGGGGGTGTCATTGATGAGGGTGTTGCCCTCGGCCCGGTAGTGATCGGGGGCGTATTTGGCAAAATGGTCCGCAAAGTCACGGGGTGCAGCCGGGTAGTCGGTGGAGAGGAAGTCAAAGCGCATCTTGTAGCCAAGAATAATGGGGCGGGGGGGAGTGGCGGAGAGGCCTTGACCGGCGTGCAGATGGATGTGGTTCTTGGAGCCCTTCAGGGCGACCAAGGGGTGATCGCCGAGGGATTTTGTCGCTGGCAGCACGGTGAGGTCGATGTGCTGGTTGTTGTGGAAATCGGAGTGGATGTAGAGGAGGGGGCCGTAGGCGGCATTGCCTGCGCAACGCACCATTTTTCCCCGGCTTGGGAGGGAATAGCCCTGCACCACACAGTCGGTGACCACACAGTCGGTGACTTCGGCACTGCGGGCGAGGTAGAGCTTCACGCCGGCGCGCATTTTGTCGACCCGGCAATTCTTGACCGTGACGTGCTTGGTGCCGGGGTAGGCGCGGATGCCGTCTTCGGAGAGGTTGATCATGTGGTCGCGGGGAATGGGTACTCCGCGCACCTCCTTGGGCCATTGCAGTTGGTAGTTGAAGTGGCGTGCGAAATCGCCTTCCCCTTTTTCCTCATAGAGGTCATTGCTCGGGCGCAGCTCGCCCTCCACGTGGCAATTTTGCACCAGGATGTCGTCGCCTCCCTGGAAGAAGATGGCGTGGCCAAAAGCCTCCATTTTGACCCGGCAATCGTCGATCACGGCGCGGTCGCCCTTGGCCAGGATGCCGCTGTGCTTCTTGAGCCGGACCACGGCCCCGCCGCCGATGCCATACATGTTGCCATAGCCGTAGGGGCTGGAGCCGCGCACCGTCAGGCGCAACCCTCGCAGGGTGGTGTCGTCGCCATTGGCCCGGAGAGTGACGATTTGGCGGTTGGGGTGGAGTTCGGGATGCTGGTTGTAGCTCCCGAAGTCCGTGATCTCGCTCTTGCCGCTGGGATAGGTATTTTCGATCTCCAGGCCGAGCAAGGTGAGGTGGTCTCCGTCGAGCTGAAAGACCGCTTGGTCGCTTCTGCGCTGTTTTTCCATTTTGCGCAGGGTGCTCACGGGGACCTCGAACTTGACCCCGGTGAGGTCGATTTCATTGTGGGAACCCGTGAAGTGGATGGCATTGGTGCCGTTTTCCAGCTCGGTGATGACGTGGGTGCCGGGCGCCATGCGAATGTGGCGATGGCTCTGCTTGACTGCCTGGCGCAGCTCCTCCACCGACTGCACGGTGAGGGTGCCGGATGAGGCCGGGGTCAGCTCGTGGACGCGGAAGTTCCGGTAGCGATGATGGGTGCCAACCATGCGGAAACCAAAGTAGCCCTCGCGGTAGAAAGGAAAGCGGTCCTCGCTGTAGATCGCTGGGAGGACGCGGGCTTCTTCGCCAGCGGAGGGGCTTTCGATTTGTCCCTGGTCCCCATACTCCAGTTCGTAGACCACCTTTCCATCCACGATGTATTGCAGCAGGTCGTCATAGGCGACCAACTGCACCGTCATCACCTCATTGGGCCGGATGAGGTGGGCGCGGTCCTCGTCCCGGTTGTTGAGGAAGAGATGGTTCGTGCGCTGTCCTTCGATCTCCCGCGGGTAGCGCCGCAGGCGGATGGTGCGGTTGGCATCCCCCGCGCGCCCTCCTCCCGTGCTCGCGTAGTAGCCCGTTATCTTGTCGTAGCTGGCAAACTTTCCGGTATAGGCTGCTGAGTCGAAGAGACTGCCTCCCGCCGGATCGTTCGCCAACCAGAAGTTGTTGATGTCTCGTGCGCTGAGCCCCTTCACCGCCCGGTCCCCCTCGGGGCAAACGACCTCGTAGCTGATGGTGGTGCGGGTGGGCAGCTTTTCCTTGAACCAAATGGTCGCTCCCCGGGAGGGCAAGTAGCAGTCCAGCCAGCCGTCGCGGGCTTCGACGCGGGGCTGCGGTTCGCTGGCCTTGTCCTCGACCTGCACCATCCATTGATCCAGATTGGCAAAGTTGTCTTGCGCAATGAGGGAGCCAATTTCGAAGCGATGGAGGGCCTTTCCCAGGACCTGCGGCTCAGCCGCGTGGCTGGAAGAAGCTTGGAAAACAAGCACCGCAATGGCGAGGCGGCAGATGGAGGGAAATTTCATTGGGCCTCTTACGATCGTTCTCTTTTTCCTTTTCGTGGCCTTTGGGTTGACAAGTTGACCGGCGTGGGGGTGGAAATATTTCGCTCCTCCCCAGCGCACCCAAGCAGCCATCGACATGGGGGGAGATTCTTTCTAGTCTGCTGGCTTGAGCGCGCGGGACAAGGAGAAAGAAGGTATCGTCATCGTAGGCGGGGGACCGGCCGGCTTGCGGGCGGCGGAGGTGGCTTCCGCGGCGGGTGTCCGGGTGACTCTCTACGAAGGAATGCGTTCCGTAGGGCGCAAGTTTCTCATCGCGGGCAAGGGCGGATTCAATATGACTCATGCCGAGCCCTTGGAAAAATTCCAGACCCGCTACCGGGGGCCCGGCCAGCCGGAGGAGTTCTGGCCCCGGGCTTTGGCGAATTTCGACAATCAGGCCATCCGGGGGTGGGCCGCTCGCCTGGGGGTGGGCACCTTCGTGGCCTCCAGCGGACGGGTCTACCCCAAGGCCTTGAAAGCAGCTCCGCTTCTCCGCGCTTGGCTCCAGCGGCTTCGGGAGCAGGGAGTGGAGATTGTGGTCAATCACCGGTTGGTTGATTTGCAGAGCGAGGGGGAGGGATTTTTGCTCACCTTTGAGCAAGCCGGAGAGCGGTTCGAGGTGCGGGCGCGGGCTGTCATTCTGGCCTTGGGGGGAGCCTCCTGGCCGCGCACGGGCTCCGATGGGTCGTGGACCGGGATTTTGCAAAGTCGTGGGCTGGAGCTCACTCCCTTGACTGCGGCCAATTGTGGCTGGGAGGTGGATTGGCCTCGCGAAGTGCTGGCCCGCCATGAAGGCGTCGCGCTGAAAAACCTCGTCCTGCGGGCTGGGGAGGAAGAAGCGCGTGGCGAATTGGTGATGACGCGCTATGGCTTGGAAGGGGGCCCCATTTATAAACTGGGTCCCGCTCTCAAGGCCATGGCCGAGCCCGTGCTCACCATCGACTTCAAGCCCCCCTTCAGCGAGGAAAAGCTCGTCGCCAAGATGGAGTCGGCGCGGCGGAACTTTTGCGCGGAGGCACAGGTCCGTTGGAAGTTGCCGGAAGCGGTTTGCGACCTTCTGCAAGCCTTTCAGGGGCCCTTCGAGTCCGCCCCGAGTCTCGCCAAAGCCACCAAGGCCTTTTCTTTGCCCTTGCGAGCGCCGCGACCGGTTGCCGAGGCCATTTCTTCCGCTGGCGGCCTTCGCTGGTCGGAGCTGGACGAAGATTTGATGGTGAAAAAATTGCCCGGGCTCTTTGTGGCCGGCGAGATGATTGATTGGGAGGCGCCCACCGGCGGCTATCTCATGCAGGGATGCTTCGCCTCGGGGACCCTCGCGGGCCTGGCCGCTGCTGCGTATTGTGAGGGTAGCGAATCGCCTCCCAATTCGTGACAACAAAATGGGAGGCCTAGAGGGACCATCAATATCAATTCCGTCGACGGAAAAACAGGCCGGCCAGTCCCAATCCAGTGAGCAGGAGAGAGGAAGGTTCGGGCACGGCGAGGTAATTATAAGTGACGGAAAGAGAACCCAGACTATCGAGGACCCATCCTGTCGCAGCGTTTCCTTGTTGGATACTGATCCCGAAGAAACCACTGGAGTGGTCGTAGAGAGTGAGGTCTCCACTTTGGGTGAAAAAGTCGAGAGTCTCCGGATCACTGAAACTATAATCTTCGTCAACCGAGACGAGAACCGTGCGAGGAGTGACCCGGGTTTCGTTTTCGTCAATGGGGCCTAAAATGTCGCTGATGAGGTTTCCGCTTTGGAATTCGACGAAATTGTCGTTGGTCCAAAAATCGCTATCATAGGTGGTAGTGGAATTGACTCCGTTCCCGCCAAAGTCTGCGGGGTTCAGGCCAGGGGTAACCAGACCTTGGCGGAGACTCACGTCAGAGGTGGCAACACTGTCGGTGCCGTTGTAATCAGCTGTTCGCCAGATAAAGGTGAGTTCGTAACCAGTCGTTGCGACATAAGAAATGCCAACGTTTTGCAAAACCCCGAGTGAGGGGTCGAAGCCGGGAACTTGAAATTGACCGGAGCGGTTGATTCCTCGCGAGTCATAGGAGTCCGAATAGGTTGCGGTCGAGAATTGTGCGGAAAGTGGGGACAATCCGCACAGGCAAGCCATAATGATGGGGGCAGTCATGTTTTTCATAGACACCCCGTGTCTTCGGAGTATTAAAATAAAAAAGCAATCCTTATTTATAAATTTTACTGATTCTCTGGTGCCGGGACGTAGAGAGTGCCGTTGGCCGGGATGCGTGAGGAGGCGGACAAGGCACAGTGGTTGAGCTTGTTGAGGGTGTCGACGTCCGTGCCCACCTTGGTCGCGACTTCTCCGTAAGAGGTGTTGCTGGGAATGCGGATGAGAATTTTCCTTTTCGGAAGAGAGCTCTCTTTTTCGACGGGCTGGGGAAGGAGGGCAGGCTCGGGCTGAGAGGGGGCGGGATTCGCAGGGGGATTGCTTTGTCTCACCGACGCGGGCTGGCGGGGGGCTGGCGAGTTCTGCCAGCTCGGGGAGGGAGAGGCCACGCGCGCTTCCCCCAGAGCTTGCGCTGGGGGAATGGAGAGCTCCGTCCCGACCCGCAAGCGTTTGGGATCCAGGCCGGGATTGCTGGCCATGAGCACGCTGAGCCCGATGCCGTGGCGCTCGGCAATCTCGGAAAGAGTGTCCCCGGGCCGCACCGCATAGTTGCGCGAACGGGAGGCGCGAATGATGGCATAGCGCTCCGCCTGCTCGCTGCTGGGAATTTGCAGGGTTTTGCCAATTTGCAAGCGCTTGGGATCGATTCCGGGATTAACGGCCATGAGCGCGGAGAGGGGAATGCCGTGGGCTTCCGCGATTTCGGAAAGAGTGTCTCCGCTGCGCACCTGGTGGCGGCTTGCTTGGCGAGGCGGCTGGGGCAGGCCCAAGGCGCCCCCCGCAGTCCATGGCTCTGCGGGGCCGTGAGCATTTGAGGGCATGATGAAGACCTGCTGCTGGGGCTGCTGGCCCGGGTAGGCTTGTTGCTGCGGACTGGGCAGAGGACGGTTGGCGACCTCTTCAATGCGCTTCAGCTGGCTGGTGAAGAGCAATCGCATCTCATGCAATTCCGTCTCCAAGCGGCTCACCCGCTCGTCCTGTGCCCGCAGCCGCTCCATCAAAAAGTCCCGGGACGGATCGCTCGCCACCGGAGCGGGTGCGGCCTGCGGTTCGCGTGCCGGGACTGGCTGATTCTCCCGTGTGCGCGTCTCGTGCTCCTTGGGAATGCAGGAGACGAGAAGAACCGGGAGAGCCAAAGTCAGGGGAAGCGGACGCATGGGGATGAGAAAATGAGACGGATTAAATATTTTAGAAAACTTAAGAAATGTCGAGTCTGTTTTCCCTTTTTTCTTTTAAAATAGGCCCCGGCAAGCTTGCGGGTTGGGTTTTTGCGATAAAATTTTAACCTTTTGAAAGGGAAAGAGCGATTGGGAGGGGCCCCCTGAACCCATGGTTTTCACTAGGGGCTGTTATGTTTGGGCCCCTTTGGCTCCCTTTGGTGCCGGTTGGCTTCCCTAGCCTTTTACTCTTCCAAGGCAAAGAGATCGAGTTGGGGGCTGTTCGCTTGGGGGAGGGTCTCACGGGTGCTCTTGGCCTTGGGATTGGGCGATTTTTTCGCAGAGTCGGGTCGCTGCGCGCTCATCTCCAGATGGCTGAGAATTTCGGTGGCCCGCTTGATGATGGCCGGGGGCAAGCCTGCCAACCGCGCGACCTGGATTCCGTAGCTTTTGTCGGCGGGACCGGGCTGGATTTTGCGGAGAAAGATGATGTCTTCGTTCCATTCCCGCACCGCCACGTTATAATTTTCCACCGACTCGCGGGTGCTGGCGAGGTCGCAGAGTTCGTGGTAGTGGGTGGCGAAGAGGGTGCGCGATTGCGTCAAATCGTGGAGATGCTCGGCCACTGCCCAGGCGATGGAGAGGCCGTCGAAGGTAGCGGTGCCGCGACCGATTTCGTCCAAAATGACCAGGGAATCGGCGGTGGCATTGTTGACGATGAGAGCGGTCTCGTTCATCTCGACCATGAAGGTGGACTGGCCTTGAGCGAGATCATCGGAGGCTCCGACGCGGCAAAAAATCTTGTCCACCAGTCCGATGGTGGCCTTTTCGGCCGGCACGTAGGCTCCGATTTGCGCCATCAGAGTGATCAGGGCCACTTGGCGAATGTAGGTTGATTTCCCCGCCATATTGGGTCCGGTCAGGATGTGCAGGCGACCGCTTTCGGGATCGAGCGAGGTGTCGTTGGGGACGAATTTTTCTTCCACCAGAGTTTGCTCCAGCACGGGATGGCGGGCATTGCTCAGGTGCAAGGTGCGATCGCTGGTGAGCTGCGGGCGGGTGTGCTGATAGAGCTGCGCGGTTTCGGCAAAGGAAAGCAGCACATCAAGGGTGGCGAGGGCTTCGGCGGTCGCTTGCAGGGGGGCGAGGTGCTCGCACACTTGCTGGCGGAGATGGACGAAGAGGTCGTATTCCAGCGCCTTGGCGCGCTCGTCGGAGCCGAGGATTTTTTGCTCCATCTCCTTGAGGGCAGGCGTGATGTAGCGCTCGGCATTGGCCATCGTCTGCTTGCGTTGGTAGTCGTCGGGGACCAGAGAGACCTTGGCCTTGGAGACTTCCAGAAAGTAGCCGAAGACGTTGTTGAACTTCACCTTGAGGGTCTCGATGCCGGTGCGTTTGCGCTCGCTTTCCTGCAATTCCGCCAGCCAGTTCTTTCCCTCCCGGGAGGCCGCGCGCAGTTCGTCCAGCTCGGGAGAATAGCCGTCGCGGATGAGATTGCCGTCTTTGGGCGAAGCCGGGGGTTCGTCGTGGAGGGCTTCGCTAAAAAGAGAGGTCAGCTCGGGAAACTCGCGGATTTCCTCCAGTAATCCGGCGGAAAGAGCGCCTTTTTTGGGCAAAGAGGCCAAATCTTCGCGCAGGACCGGGATGCGTTCGAGGGAATTCTGCAGTGTCTTGAGGTCGCGTGGATTGCCACTGCCTTGCGAAAGGCGGCCCGTGGTGCGCTCGATGTCGCGCACGTCCTTGAGGGTTTCGCGCAGTTTGGAGAGCAGATAGGGCTCGGCGAGGAGTTGCTCTACGGTGTCGAGGCGGGCATCGAGGGCCTCCCGGTCGCGCAGGGGATGGAGAACCCAGTCACGCAGCTTGCGCGCCCCCATGGGGGTGGCGGTGCGGTCGAGGGTGGCCAGCAGAGTGTGCTGGGTGCCGGAGCGCGATTGCACGAGGTCGAGATTGAGCTGGGAAGCGGTGTCGATGAGGACGTGGGCGGCGTGGTCGCGCACGGTGAGGGTGGCGAGGTGATCGCAGTTGCGCCGCAATTGATGGGCGAGGTAGTGGAGGGTGGCTCCCCCCGCACAAATCGCGGGGGTCATCTCCGCGCAGCCGAATCCGCGGAGGGATTGCACCTTGAAGTGATCCTTGAGAGTGTGCTCGGCGGTTTCGGCGAGAAAGGCGTAGGCATCGTAGGGAAAGGCCCCGGGGAGACGGCCCAGCTGCTGGAGCTGGTCATCGGGAATGAGCAGCTCGGAGGGTGCGAGGCGGTGGATTTCGTCGCGCAGGAGGTCGAGGTCGGAGAACTCCGCGAGGGCGAATTCGCCTGTGGAGTGGTCGGCACAGGCGAGGCCGTAGCGGAGCTTTTTTCCGGAGCCCAGTTGGCAAGCGGCGGCGAGATAATTGTGGCGGGTGTCGTCGACCACGGTGAGGTCGTCGATGGTAGAGGCGGAGATGATTTGCGAGATCTCGCGCTCGACCAGTTGCCCGGGTTTGGGCTCGGAGGTTTGTTCGGCGAGAGCGACGCGTTTGCCCGCCTTGACCAGCTTGGCGATGTAGGCGGTGGCGGCGTGGTGGGGCACCCCGGCCATGGGGACGTCGTGGCGTTTGGTCAGGGCCACATTCAGGATGGGCGCGGCGATTTTGGCATCCTCGAAGAACATTTCGTAGAAGTCCCCCAGGCGGTAGAGCAGCAGAATGTCCTCCGGCAGGGAACGGCGAATGGCCTGATACTGGGCCATCATGGGAGTGAGCTTCTTGGTGGTCGACATCGCGCGACCCGAGTTTGCACAGAACCCGGCGCCCGAAGCAAAGGCGGATTCTGAAAAGGTGCGAAGATGGCGGTAGGGAGGTCTCCGGTAGGGCGGTCTCGCCGAGACCGCCGCGAGGATGGGGAAGGTGTGGAGAAGGGGGAAGGCGGTTGTTGGGAGAGTGGGTGTGGGGCGGTGAGATGGGGCCAGGGTGGATTCGGCGGATGCCTCGGCGAGGCATCCCTACCGGAGGCATCCCTACCGGGGACCATCGCGGTGGGGGGATGCTCAGACCCGGTCTTTGAGCGCAAACTTGCCGTTCTCCATCTTGACCAATCCTTGGTCGATGAGTTGCAACAGGGCTCTTTGGAATGAACTCACGGGCTCACGTTCACCTAGTTTCTCCATTGATTGGTGATAGAGATCCTCTGCGGTGAGTTCCTTGCCGGATAAGGCTCGGATGATGTAGTGTTGATTGACTAAAATTGCTCGCTGGGTGGGATCGTTAGAATCACGCCAGATGGCGGCGGCGATGAGAGCGGCGGACCCAAAAAGGCAGGCTCCAAAAATAGCCCAGCCGTCGATTCCTCCCGGTTCGGAAGAGCTGATCAAGGCGACGGGAATGAGGAAGAGGGCAGCGAGAACCAAAGTGAGTTTCATCGATCAGAACCTTTCAGGCCGTCGCCTTCCGCTCAATGAGAATCTTTCGAGGTGAATGTAACGGCCGCTTATCTCAAAAAAAATCCCAATAAAACTGTCTTTCTCGTGTCCAAGTCATTGCCGCTCGTGCAAGGTGCGAGTCGTGAAAAATTGTCTCCCCATGAAATCGTTTTTGTGTCTAATCCTATACTGTCTGAGTGTTTTGAATCTGATGAGTGCGAATCGGGATGCCCAATGGAAGGCGGTTGCGGAAGCGCAGGAAAAGGACCAGCCCCAGACCGTGGTCGCGCTGCTCAAGCCTCTTGAGGAGGCGGCTCGTGCCGAGCAGGCTTGGGGTGAGGCGGGCAAGGCGCTGGTCATGCGGCTGATGGCCGAGGGGGAAGTTCATCGCGAATTGCCGCAGCTTCTGGTCGCCTTGGAAGACGAAATCGCGGAGGCTCCCGCCGAGCTGGAGCCGGTGCTCGAGTTGCTCTCGGCCTCTTTGCTGCATCGTCATTATCAGCAGAATCGTTGGCGATATGCGCAGCGCACCCGGGCGGGGGTGGACGAGGGCGAGGACATCGCGGAGTGGAGCCTGCCGCGTATGTTGGACGAGATCGACGAGCGCTTGCAGGCGGCGTTGGACGCGTCGGAGTTGCTGCAGACCCTTTCGGCCTCGGCTCTCGATGGCTTGCTGGAGAAGAAAAGTGCTCTCGGCGAGCAATTGCGGCCGACTCTCTACGACTTCATCGCCCACGAGGCGGCGGGATTCTATGCCCTGGAGGAAACGGCGGCCGCCAAGCCGGGTGACCTGTGGGAAATGGTGCCCGATTCCCCGGCCTTGGGCGAGGTGGAGGATTTTCTCGCCTGGCAGCCGGAGACGGATGGTTCGCCGCAAGGCCGGGCCCTTGTGATCTATCAGAATTTGCTGCGCTTTCATGAGAACGACGAGGATCCAACTGCTTTTCTGCATGGGCAATTGGAGCGTTTGCTCTGGGCTGAGGAAGCGATTGCGGGCGAGAGCGGGGAGCGCTTTAGGGCGGCCTTGCGGAAATTCATCGCCGAGAATGAGGATCACTTTGCCAGTGCCCGCGCGCGCTATCTGCTCGCGGAAGAGCTGAAGGAGGAGGGGGAGCTGGTGGCTGCGCATGAGATGGCGACGGCCGGGCGGGCGGCCTTTCCCGAGCACCCCTACGGTCTTCTTTGTGGGAATGTCGTCAAGGAGCTGGAGGAGAGAGAATTGCAGCTCGCGACGGAGACGCAGTGGACTCCGGCTGGGGAAGCGATTCAGGTCACGCACAAGAATGTGGGTCGCGTGTGGTTTCGTCTCTATGCCATGACCTTTGGGGAAGGAGAGGAGGCTTTGGCGTCCGAGGCGACGCTTGATGAGGAGGAGTTGCGCCGACTTTTGCAAAAAGAACCGGCTCGGAGCTGGGTCGAGGAGCTTCCCGATGAGGGCGACTATGCGCGGCGCACGAGCCAGGTGACCGCCCCGCAAGATGTGGATCCCGGCTACTATTTCTTGGTTGCGAGTGCAAAAGAGGATTTTTCGATCGAGGACAATGTCGTGGCGAGTCAGGGGATTCACGTCACGCGCTTGGCGCTGGTGACTCGTCGAGCGCCGCAGGGTGGGGTGGATGGTTTCGTGGTCGATGCGGTCACCGGCGCCCCGCAGTCAGGGGTGGAGGTGAAGGCTTGGTGGCAGCCGGTTCATGGCGAGGTGTTCGCAAATTCTAAGAAACATACGGATGAATCCGGATACTTCGCTTTTCCGAAAATGGAGCGTCGCTATGTGGTGATTGCGCAGCGCGAGCAGGATCGGGCGGTGGCGCGTTCGTGGGCCAATCAGGGTTCGCGGCCGGAGAAGGAGGGTTTTCAGCGGAGCGTCTTCTTCACCGACCGGGCCATTTATCGACCGGGCCAGACCATTCATTTCAAGGCCATTCTGGCGCAGGGGAATCAGGCTGAGGGAGATTACGCGACCCTTCCGGATCGAGCGGTGACGGTGCGTTTGCTCGATGTGAACCGGGAGGAAGTGGCGCAGTTGTCGTTGACTTCCAATGCGCGGGGTTCGGTGGCGGGAGCCTTCCCCGCGCCGCAGGGTCGGGCTTTGGGCCGCTATCAAATTGTCTGTGAAGAGATCTCCGGCAGCACCTCTGTTCGCGTGGAGGAATACAAGCGGCCCAAGTTTTTCTCGGAAATTGAGGCCGCTAGCAATGAAGCGGCGCTGGGGGAAGAGGTGAAGGTGACGGCCCGCGCGGAGGCTTACACCGGGGCAGCGGTCGATGGGGCCAAGGTGGCCTGGCGAGTCACCCGGCAAACCCGTTGGCCGGACTGGATCGGCTGGTGGCGCTCGGACCTGCCGCATTCCAGCGCGGAGGAAATTGCCCAAGGTGAGGGGGAGACCGACGCGCAGGGGCAGTTCGAGCTGAGTTTCACCGCCAAGCCGGATGCGGAGGTTCCCGTCGAGCAGGAGCCGGTTTTCGATTACCTCGTCACAGTGGACATCACGGATGGAGCGGGTGAGACCCGCAGTGCCAGCCGCACGATTTCGGTCGCTTACACCACCCTGCAGGCTTCGCTGGAGACGGATGCGTGGCTGACGACGGAAGAGCCGGTCGCGGTGAGGGTGCGCACGCTTTCCCACGATGGGGAGCCGCGCGCGGCTGAGGGGGTGGTGAAAATCCATCGCCTGCAAGAGCCGGAAACTTGCCCGCGTGCTCAATCAGGAAGCAATATTGATCCTTTTGCTGGTATTGGGGAGGGTGTCTATGGAGCCCGCGATATTGAGAGACCAGAGGATTGGGAACTGGGAGAAATGGTTCGGGAGTTCGCTTTTTCCACCTCCGCAGAAGGTGAGGAAGCGGGACTGGCGGAGCTGGCGGCGACTTTGGACGCGGGCGCTTATCGGCTCGTTCTCACGAGCAAGGATGCCAACGGGCGCGAAGTGAAGGCCTTCCGCATGATTCAAGTGCTCGACCCGGCGGGGGAGGACTTTCCGACCATGGTGCCGTTCTACACCGTTGCACCGGAGCATATGGTCGAGCCGGGAGAAGAGTTCTCCTTGCTCTGGGGCAGTGGTCATGAAGAAGCGCGGGCGGTGGTTGAGATTTATCAGGATCAGCAGCTTCTCCAGCGCACCTGGACCCAGGGCGGGCGCACGCAGGAGATGATTCGCTTTCCGGTTACAGAGAAGCAGCGCGGTGGCTTCACGGTGACGATTTTTCAGGTGAGCCAGAATCGCTTCCATCAGGCCACCCGCCAGGTCTCCGTGCCGTGGACCAATCAAGAGCTCACCGTGCGTTGGGAGCATATGGTCAACAAGCTGGAACCCGGCGCGAAGGAGAGCTGGACGGCGGTGGTGGAAGGGGCTGGCGGAGAGGCAGCGGTGGCGGAGATGGTGGCCACGATGTATGATGCTTCGCTGGATGCCTTTGCAAGTCATCGCTTCCGGGACTTGGCCTCTTTTTATCGCCGGGAAAGCGGAGTTTGGCTGAGTCCGGATTTCAGCTCGGATTTCGAGTACTTTGAGGCCCAGAGTCATTTCGCAAGCGGGCGGTGGCATTCCCTGGGGGACATTTACCGTGGGTTTTTCTTTGGAGAAACGGGATTCGGCTCGGACCCTGGATTGCCAGTCCGGCGATCCAGGGCTATGGCTATGCCTTCCGCACCCATGATGCTTGGGGGAAGGGTGGCAGAGGCCGAGGTGGATTCGTTTGCGGCGGAACCTGTTGCTGAGGAAGGGATAATGAAGTCGGTGGCTGTTCGTTCTGATGCAGATGGGAGTGGTGAGGATGGCGAGGCGGGAGCTCCGGTGTCCGTGCGCACCAATCTGAACGAAACGGCCTTTTTCTTTCCCGACCTTGTCAGCGATGAGGAGGGGCGGGTGCGCATCAGTTTCACCATCCCGGAGGCTTTGACCACTTGGCGATTTCTCGCTCTCGCTCATGACGACAGGTTGCGGAGTGGCTTGCTGGAAAGCGAAGTGGTCACCGCCAAGGATCTGATGGTGCAGCCCAATCCGCCGCGTTTCCTGCGGGAGGGCGATGAGCTGGAGTTCACCGTTAAGGTCACTAATCAGAGCGAAGAAACCCAGAGCGGGGTGGCGAAGTTGGACCTCGCAGACGCGGCCACGGACGAGAGCCGGAACGCCGCGCTGGGGGTGGAGGAGCTGGAAAAGTCCTTTGAGATTCCGGCCAAAGAAAGCCGCACGGTGAGCTGGCGATTGTCCGTGCCCGATGGAGCGGGCTTCCTGCGTTATCGAGCCACAGCCACGACTGGGAGCCTGACCGATGGCGAGGAGGGCTGGTTGCCTGTGCTGCCGCGCCGCGTGCTCGTCACCGAGTCGATGGCGCTGCCCATTCGCGATGCCGGGGAGAAGGAGTTCGCTTTCGACAAACTGCTCGCGAGCGGGGACTCGGAGACTTTGCAGAATCAGTTCGTGCATTTGCAGGTGGTCTCGCAACCGGCCTGGTATGCGGTCATGGCGCTGCCCTATCTGATGGAATTTCCCCACGAATGCGCCGAGCAGACCTTCAATCGCTACTACGCCAACGCGCTGGCCGCTCACATCGCGAACTCCGATGCGAAGATTCGCCGTATCTTTGACCTGTGGAAAAACACAGAGGCTCTCGACAGTCCTTTGCTGAAAAACGAGGACCTCAAGGGCTTGCTCCTTGAGGAAACACCCTGGCTGGCGGAGGCGAAGAACGAGTCGGAAGCCCGCCGCCGGGTGGGGCTGCTCTTTGAAGAAAACAAGCTCACTTTCGAGTTGGAACAGGCGCTGCAGAAAGTGAGCGAGATGCAGGGCGAGGACGGGCTCTGGCCGTGGTTTCCGGGTGGCCGGGGCAATGCCTACATCTCCCGCTATCTCGTCACCGGTTTTGCGCGTCTTCGCCACCTTGGGGTGGAGAGCGACCTCAGCCCGGCCTTGCAGGCGCTGGCCGCTCTCGATGCGGATTTGAGTGAGAGTTACGAGAGAATCCGTAGGAATGGCGATCTCGACGAGAACAATCTTAGCCAGGGGGTGGCGCATCACCTTTACATGCGGAGCTTTTTCCTGCGGGACAAGAAGCTCACCGCCCGCGATCAGGTCGCCTTCGACTACTTTGTTGCGCAGGCCAAGGAGCATTGGACCTCTCTGAGCGATCGGATGTCGCGCGCCCACACCGCGCTGGCTTTGCACCGCCTCGGCGAGACCGAAACGGCCCAGCTCATCACTCGTTCGTTGAAGGAGCATGCCCTCGTCGACGAGGAGCAGGGCATGCGCTGGAATGACGAGCGCGGCTGGTGGTGGTGGCAGGCTCCCATCGAGAGTCAGGCTCTCATGATCGAGGCCTTTGCCGAAGTCGATCAGGACGAGCAAGCGGTGGAGGATTGCCAGGTCTGGCTCATCAAGCAGAAGCAAGTGGGCGACTGGGAGACCACCAAGGCTACCGCCGATGCCGTCTACGCTCTGCTCATGGGTGGGAGAAACCTTCTTTCTTCCAAGGAATTGCTAGAGGTCACGCTCGGGGGGGAGAAGGTGGTCCCGGAGCAGGTCGAGCCCGGCACCGGGATGTATGAGGAGCGTCTCATGGGTGCGGAGGTGAAGCCTGCGCTGGGGCAGATCACTTTGCACAAAAAGGACAAGGGCGTGGCCTGGGCCAGCTTGCATTGGCAGTATCTGGAGGACTTGGGGAAGGTCACCTCCGAGGCGGGCGAGGAACTCCAGCTGGAGAAAAGGCTCTTTGTGAAACGCCACACCGACCAAGGCGAGGTGCTGGAGCCGGTGACCGGTCCGGTGGCCGTGGGCGATGAGCTCGTCACCCGTCTCATTCTTCGCAACGACCGCGCCATGGAGTTCGTCCACCTCAAGGATCAGCGCGGCAGCGGCACCGAGCCGGTCAATGTCCTGAGCGGCTACCGCTGGCAGGACGGATTCGGTTACTACGAGATGACCCGGGACACCGCGAGCCACTTCTTCATCGACCACTTGCCTGCGGGCACCCATGTCTTCGAGACCAGCGTGCGGGTGCAGCATCGCGGGGTCTATCAAACCGGTCTGGCCGAGATTCGCTGCATGTATGCCCCCGAGTTCGCGGCCCACAGCGCCAGCGTGGCGGTGGAGGTGCGCTAAGTCACCTCCTCGCTTTTCAGGTTCACCCGGCTCTCAGCCCTTGCCAGCAAGTGGGAGGGCTGGGTGTGGAGGGCGAAGGAGATGCGGGTGAGGAGTTCTAGGCCGGGATTCTGCACGCCGCTCTCCAGGCGGGTGATGGTGGTGGTGATGCAGCCCGCTCGTTGCGCCAGTTCTCGCTTGGACAACCCGGCCTCTTCTCGTGTTTGCCGCAAGACGAGGGCCAGTTCCGTGAGGAGGGTTTCTGACGGGCTGGGATTGGCCATCCGCCAGTATGAGAACGAATTCTCTTTTGACAGAGAGTGTCGAATTTGAGACTCTTTCCTGTCCTCAATTTAAGCATGTTATGAGTCTCGTGAAATCCCCCCTGTCTGTGTTGTTCGCTTCTTGTCTCTCCCTCGCCGGGCAAGGGCCTTCTGCTGCTCCTGCCAGACCTTGCATTGGGAGTTGGCGGAGGAGGGGCAGGCGGATGGATCCGTCTGGACCACGGCTGCCTTCGATACAGTGAGAGGGGCGAGTTATACTTTGCAGGCCAGTGGGGATTTGCGGGATTGGTCTCCTTTGCAGTCTTTCTATGCCATGGGGCAGCGTCTCGAGCTCGCTCTTTTCGAGAGAGAGGCCGCGCCCTCAAGCCCGCCGGGAGGGGGAGCGCCTGCCCTTCCTCCAGAACCGTTTGTGAGTGTGTCCTTCCAGTTGCAAGCAATTGATGACTGGAATATTGCGGTCACCTGGCCGTCGTTGGACGATTCCTTCTCGGGCCATGTCCGGCGCATTTTGCCGATGGCCTTGGTGCCGGAGTGGAGCGAGGTCCCGTTTTATTTCCATCAACATGGCGATTTTCACTTTTTTCTCTTCGCCCTGACGAGCAATCCGGTGGCGGCGGGGAGCTTTTTGCCCACCAGTGATCAGGAACTCTCCGCTGCTGATCGGGCTGCTTTCCTGCAGTTGCAGAATGACTTTTGGGAGGTGCAGCAGACGGTGGTGGCTAATCATGCCGCGTGGGAAAATAGTCCCGTGCCGCCGCCGCCGAGCCCGCAGGCCAAGAGGTTTTATCGCTTGGCGCAGTATTTTCCGGACTCCGATGGCGATGGCCTGAACGATGCCTTCGAGTATGCGCATGAGGGGGCTCTTGATCCCTTTGATGAAGATTCCGATGGCGATGGCATTCCTGATGGCGCGGATGCCGATACTCCGGCCGGTGGGGAGGTGGCTGCGGCCGAGGAGGTCTTGCCGGGCTTGCAGCCGGAGGTTCAATTTTTTGCCCGGGGTTTCCGGCTTGAGGGCTACGTGGAGACTTCCAGCCGCTTGGTCACGATGGGTGCTGCCGCCGTGCCGGATGGGGAGTTCTGGACCTTGACCGGGGAGGTGCAAAATTCTCACTTCCCGTCCGCGAGCTATCAGGAGAAAATTTCTGAATCAAACAGCGCTTCGCGTTCGTTTGCAGAGATGGTGGCTGATTTTTCTTGGGATGAACCGGATCCAGACGCTTCTCTGGAGGACCAGTGGTGGTGGGGTCACCGGGGCACCATGCCTTTGCTGAAGATGGCCGAAGGCCTGCAGAATTATCCCTTTCAGCGGCGGGAGCGGGAGAGCCAGTTTCAGGTTGTGGCCAGTCTGGAAGACCCGGCGGAAAGGGTGCGGCGGCTGCGTCTTCCCCTGGTGGGCATCCGTCACTACGAGACTCAGCTGGGGGACGGCTCGCTGGAGACCGGGGCGGAGGCCCTTTATCCCCAGGGGGAGGGCCAGCACCGGATGCTTGACTTCGAGATCGCGGCCGGCAAGCGCAACTCCCTCGGCGAGCTTGTCACCACCACGGTCTATCCGCTTCCCGCACAAACGGCCACCAGCACCAGTTGGCTGAGCTTTTCTCTCCTGCGAGCTGAGGGCCTGGATGAAAAGAGCGGCCAAGGGGAGGATGTCGCCAGCGGGGTCGATGCCACCTCTTGGTTGGCCGACCCCACCGCCGGCGGCTATCAGGACAAGCTCTGGATCATGGCCCCAGCCGGGGCGGAAAACACCCTTCGCCTGAGCACCGGAGCCAGTGCGCAGTATCCTCTGGAGCTGGTCGCGGGGGCTGGGGACCAGGTCACTCCCGCCACCCTGACCCAAGCGATCCAGACTGTGAAGTGGACCGCCACCGGCAGCGAGGAGAGCGAGCGCACCTTGTCCTTCAAGTTCGCGGGTAGTGAGGCCATAGCGCTGCCCGTCGGCATCAAGGTGATGCCCCGCCGGGAAATCGAGGTGATGGTCCATCCCATCCAGGGGCAAGTGACCCGGGGCAGCCAGCCCGGCCCGGATATCCTGCCGAGCGAGAAAGAGATTCAGGACTATCTCGACCAAGTTTTTGAGGAACAGCTCAATCTGAAATGCCATGTCACCCTCCAGCCCACGAAAGTGGTGAACTGGGACATCGCGGATGGGAGGGCCGCGGGAGAGTCTCCGCTATTCGCGCCTCATTATCCCCAGCGAATGGTTGAAGCTGACCCACCAAACCCGAATTCAAGTCTCCCTGCACCCGTAACAATCTCGATTCCAGAAGATGGAAAATTCGATCTACGTAGTGGAAGCCGTAGTCCCGAGCAGGCTGTTGTCATTGCCGCAACCAATGAGCAGATTGCGCATATTCACGTTTACCTGATGGGGGACAGCTCTGAGATGAGAAGAATTGAGTTTCCACCAGAGCAGCCGTCGGGTGAGATGGTTTTGATCGCAGAAAAACCACTGGCGGGATTTGCGGATTTCGGCAATATCCCTGCGATTTGTTGGGTTGATGCTGAGCGAGAAAAGAAAACTGAGGCCAGTCTAGATGATGTGCTTTCGACCTTGGCTCACGAAATCGGGCATCACCTTGTGGGAGACGATCACCCTGATGAGGGACGGGGGGTTGCTCCCCTTCAAGGGTCTGATTTAAGTCATCGCTTGATGTTGAATGGAGCAAGCCCGTTGCGTAGAAACCCTACTGGAACTCAGCTTGTAAAGGCTGAATGGGATAAGTTCGACAGTAGGATACAAGATATTGTTGGAGAGAAACTAGTTCCGAAATAAATGAAAGATTCTACAGCCGCTAATGTGTTGATTGTTATTTTGATGCCCTTTCTTATTGCTCAAAATCATACCGAATTTAAACAATTTAGCCAAAAAGAAATTGATGATTCTGCTGAATCGATTGATAATATGAGTGGGATTCTCGAGAGGATATCAGCTAATGGAAGTATAAGTGATTCTGATTTAAAAAGCTTATCGGTGACTCTTCAATATCGAAATCCTGATGTCTTTTCTGCAGACAGAGCTAGAGCTGACGAAATTCACGAACTTTATTGGAAATCTCGTGAAGTGCTGCTGAATCATGAAGGGCATGCGAGTCATTTTGTGAACAAAATTGTTGAACACTATGAGGCTCTAGAGAGAGGTGAAGCCAGCTGGTCGGTAGTAAAAGGCGACATTCGGTGGGACATTAATGCTCTTCAGGTCATGCCTTCTCATGAATGTGTGGTGGGGTTAACTTCTCTCTTGGGTATGCAAAAAAACTGGTTTGGAAATAGATATCTTGGGCGAAAGCAGATTGTTTATAACGGTCAGGCTCCCAATGACCGCTTTCCTTCGATAGCCGGGATGGCGGCGTCCGCGCTTTATGAGCTGGGGATTGCGGACGGAGCAGCCGAAGAAGTCCTCCTTCCAGGTGGGCAAAAAGTCAAACTCGGCTATGGATATGGGGGAGATTTTTTTGTTTCTGCTTGGCAGGAATGGTGGCAGGAGGTCTTGGATGGAGAGAGGGTCTTTCAATTCGAGGGCGACCCGGCTCGTTACAATGCCGAGGGTCCGGTGGGCCCGGATTGGCAGCCCCGCAGCGTGCGTCGTCAGAAGGAGAAACAGTTGGCCGGGCTGGTGACGCGCTCTGAAGAGGGCAAGGAGCCTCCCTCCCTGGCCAATCCCTGGCTAAAGGGGGCGGTGATCTTGTTGATTGGCGCAATAATCGTTTTCCTCGGAAGCCGTTTGCGGAGGGCTTCTTGAACAGAAAGTTCAGCGCTTGCCGCTCTTAAGAAAAGTGAGGATATTTAAGCGAAAGAGGTAAAAGTAAGTCACGTGGATTCCGAATGGAGTCAGCGACTGGTGGTGAACGGATATTCTTTTGATGCTGTGTATATTGTATGGCAAAGTTCTTTGAGAGTGAGAGGGGGTGGTTCTTGATTTTTGTTTTTCTTTTAGTTTTTTCTACTCCTTCTAGGGCAGTCACGGAATCGGCTCTTTCGAGGATTGCGAGATGTCGAACTCACCTAGATAGTTTGCCCAGTGGCGATTTGAAGGGAGAGGATATCGAAAAGTTGGCTTCTGAGTTGGCTGGTCTGCGGGTTGGTTTTGCTAAATCAGAAGGATTGATTAGGGATAGGTATATCTCTCTGTATGAGGAAATGACGAGTCGTCTTTATGAAGATGATAATCATGCTCTTCACTTCAAAGAGGCGATTGGTTTGATCCTAAATGAGCCGAACTCCAATTTTTCGTGGTCTATAGCTCATCATGAAATATCAAGAAGTGTGTCAAAGTTAGACAATTTAAGGACGCCTGAGTCGGTTTCGGTCTTAGTTGACCTTCTTTCTGATCAGAAAGGCTGGCTTCATGTTTCTGAAGATTATAGTTATCTTCTGGAGGAACCGAATTCTCCTGGAATGCTACGCCTTTCTCGCCAAGGGAGTTATCCCGGGCAGACGTTGGAGGGGGAGTGGGAGCCTGTGGCTGCCATTGCTCTGCGAGCTTTAAACCGTATGGGGGTGGTGAATAATCCCATTTCTGAGTCGGGCCTGAGTGACTATGAGGCCAGTTATTATACACACAATTGGATCGTTCCCTGGCAGGAATGGTGGCAGGAGGTCTTGGCTGGAGAGAGGGTCTTTCAATTCGAGGGCGACCCGGTTCGCTACAATGCCGAGGGTCCGGTGGGCCCGGATTGGCAGCCCCGCAGCGTGCGTCGTCAGAAGGAGAAACAGTTGGCCGGGCTGATGGCGCGCTCTGAAGAGGGCAAGGAGCCTCCCTCCCTGGCCAATCCCTGGCTGAAAGCGGCCGTGGCACTCTTGCTTGGCGCGGTGCTTGTTTTCCTCGGGAGCCGTTTGCGGAGGGGAAGTAGCCCTCAATAATCGCGGTCGAGGAGGTAGTGGGCGATCTGGGAGAGCCGGGTCGCTTTCTTGCCAAAAGGGGCGAGGGCAGCGAGGGAGAGCTCGGTGAGGCGCTTGGCCTCGGCGCGCGATTCCGCCAGACCGAGGATGGCGGGGTAGGTGGACTTGTTCACCGCTTCGTCCTTGCCGGCGGTTTTGCCCAGCGTGGCGGTGTCGGCGGTGACGTCGAGGATGTCGTCGATGACTTGGAAGGCGAGGCCGAGATTGTAGCCAAAGTCGGTGAGGGCGAAGAGATCCTGCTCGCTCACTCCGGCGGTCATGGCTCCCAGGCGGATGGAGGTGGTCAGGAGGGCGGCGGTTTTACGCTCGTGGATGGCGATGAGTTCTTCCTGGCTGAGCAAGTTGTCCGCGCCCTCGCCCTCGAGGTCGAGGATTTGTCCCCCGATGAGGTGTTTGGAACCGGCGCAGAGGGCGAATTCCTTGAGGTAGTCGGCCATCCCGTGGGTGCGGGATGGAGGGGCTTGGGAGAGAAAATGGAAGGCCTCGGCCTGGAGGGCGTCTCCGGCGAGGACGGCCACTGCTTCGCCGAAAACGACGTGGGTGGTGGGACGGCCGCGGCGCAGATCGTCGTCATCCATCGAGGGCAGGTCGTCGTGGACCAGCGAGTAGGTGTGGAGGAGCTCGGTGGCGCAGGCGGGGAAGAGGGCGTCTTCTTCGCGCCCGCCACAGGCCTCGGCGGCGGCGAGGGTCAGGATGGGGCGCAGGCGCTTGCCCCCGGCGAAGACCGGGTAGCGCATGGCCTCGTGGATTTTGGGCGGCAACTCCTTTTCGGAGGGGAGGTGGAGGTCGAGATGGCGGTCGATGAGCTCTTTGCGCTCGTGGAGGTAGGTTTTGAAGTCGTCGCGGGGCATCTCGGGAAATACTTGGCTCTTTGGCCAAAAGAAGCAAGAGCGCGCTTCACTCGTTGACGGGCAAATCCTGCCGCAGACCGAGTTTCTTGAGCAGATAGAGGATGTCTCTGCGAATTTCCTCGTAGCTGGCGTCCTTGGCTCGCCAGCGAGCGATGAAGACGAGGTGGTGGCCGGGGGGGATGCGGTGGCCTTCTGCCACGAGAACGGCGCGGATGAGGCGCCGGATGTGGTTGCGCTCATGGGCCCGGGCGGCGGCTTTCTTGGAGGTGATGAGGGCGTAGCGCCAGTGGTCCAGCTCCGGGTAGGGGTGGGTGGCGAGCACGAGGTGCTTGCTGGAGGCTGATTTTCCCCGGGTGCGCACGGCTTGGAAGTCGGCGCGGTCGGTGAGGGTCAGTTTGCGGGGCAATTTCATCACGAAAAAAACCGGAGCGGCTCGACCGCCCCGGTTCGGAGAAAGGATCTGTCGGAGACGGAGCGACCGCCGGGTCCGTTACTTGGTGTTGTTCTGGACGGTGTGGCGCTTGTAGTGGATCTCGGCCCCCTTGGGCAGAAGGCGCTTGCGGCCCTTGCGACGACGCTTGGAGAGGATGGCGCGGCCAGCCTTGGTTGCCATGCGGGCGCGGAAGCCGTGCTGACGTTTGCGGACGCGTTTGGAGGGTTGGAAGGTGCGCTTCATGATAGTCTGTGGTTAAAAGTTGTTTGCCAGTTGGCGCCGCCCCAGGGGGCGAAAGGGGCGGAAGACTAGTCAGCGAGCGATGCCTGTCAAGACAGGAGAAACACTTGCCAAAAAATATTTCTTCCCCGCGCCCGTCTCGGCGATTAGGCTCCGCGCGATTCATGGCCTCTACAAAAACATTCACGGTTAATAACAAGCTTGGCATTCACGCCCGTCCGGCGGCGCAATTCGTCAAGATTGCCAGCCGCTTCGATTGCGATATCCGAGTCGAGAAGGATGAGGAAGAAATTGATGGAAAGAGCATTATGGGACTCATGATGTTGGCCGCAGGTCACGGTTCGCAATTGCGAGTGACGGCGGAAGGCAGCGATGAGGAGGAGGCTTTGGCCGCCCTCGAAGAGCTCGTGAACCGCAATTTCGAGGAATAAAACAAAGGGAAATTGCTTTCTGGCGACGGAGGGGCTTAATTCCCATCCGTGAAGCGCATTTGTTTATTCTTTCTGACTTTTGTCTCTTTTCTTGGCGCCGCTGAGCGTCCCAATCTGGTTTTTATTCTGGCCGATGACTTGGGCTGGGGTGAGCTGGGGTGTTACGGGCAGGAGAAGATCAAGACGCCGCATCTCGATCAACTCGCTGCCGAGGGTGCGATGTTGATGAGGCACTATGCGGGGGCCCCGGTGTGTGCGCCTTCCCGCTGCGTGTTGCTCACGGGGAAAAATCTTGCGCGGGCTGAGATCCGCAACAATGGCGACTCGGGCAATGGTCGTCCCTTTCCGGGGCAGACGCCGCTGAGTGCCGGAGCGGTGACTCTGGCCGAGGTGCTGCAAGAGGTCGGTTACCGCACGGGCGGATTTGGGAAATGGGGGCTGGGTCCCACCGATACGGAGGGCTCGCCCATGAAGCAGGGTTTTGATCGCTTTTATGGCTACAATTGTCAGCGCAATGCGCACTCGTTCTATCCGCCCTTTTTAGATGATGACGAGGGCATCGTAGTCCTCAACGAGCCCGCCATTCCCGGTCATGCCCGCAAGCCGGAGGGTGACGTCCTTGCCGATGACTACCGGGCCCAGGTCTATGCCCCCGACCGTATTCTGGAGGAGGCTCTGGCGTTCATGGACCAGCATGCCGAGGAGCCCTTCTTTCTCTACTGTCCCTTTGTGGAGCCCCATGTGGCCATGCATCCTCCGCAGGAGTGGGTGGACCAGTATCCTGCCGAGTGGGACGAGGAGAAGGGAGTTTACCGCGGGCAGAATGGCTACTTGCCTCATCCCCGGCCCCGGGCGGGCTATGCGGCCATGATTTCGGACCTCGATGAGCACGTGGGCGCGGTTTTGGCAAAGCTGGAAGAGCTGGGGCTGCGGGAGAAGACCCTGGTGGTCTTTACTTCCGACAATGGCACGACGCACGGAGGCCGCGATCCGGAGTTCGGCATCGGCGGGGTGGATTCTGCTTTCTTCAATTCCACCCGGGGTTTGCGCGGGCTCAAGGGCTCGGTCTACGAAGGCGGGCTGCGGGTCCCGGCGATCGTGCGGTGGCCTGGTAAGGTGGCGGCAGGCCTCCAGGAGTCGGCGCCCAGTTATTTCCCGGATTGGTTTCCGACCTTTTGTGCCGCAGCGGGGGTCGCTTCGCCAGCTGGGCTTGATGGGCAGAATTTGTTGCCTTTGCTGCGCGAAAAGGAATTTGCGCGCGAGCAGCCCTTGCTTTGGGAATTCCACGGCTACGGGGGACAAGTGGCGGTGATTGATGGTGCTTGGAAGGCTGTCTGGCAGGGCTTTCAACGGAAGAAGCCTGGCTCGTGGGCCTTGTATCATCTGGCTGAGGACCCGGCGGAGGCGGTGGACCTTTCCGCTGAGCATCCCGAAAAATTGCAGGAGCTGCAGGCCTTTTGGCGCGGGCAGCGCCTGAGCACCGAGCGCTACCCTGGATTGGGGGAGTGATGGCCTGTTGCAGGGTCGCCAACCCGGGCTCCCTCTGTCTAGGCTGGGGCCATGACCAAGGAGACCCTGCCGCCGGAATATGAGCACGTGATCGAGGAAGAGGTGATGTTCTACGACACCGATTGCGGGGGCGTGGTGCATAATCTGGCTTATCTGCGCATGATCGAAAAATGCCGGACCCACCTTGCCGCCCGGCTCGGTTTCGAGCTGCGAGCAATGGGTGAGACGGGAATTTTTCCCGTGGTGGTGAGCACGGAGGCGGCCTACAAGCGCCCTGGTAAGTTGGCTGACAAGCTGACCATCAGGGGCTGGCTCTCCGAGTGGGGAGCGGCCCGTTTCTGGTGTGAATTCGAGGTCCTTCGGGGCGAAGAATTGCTTGTCACTGCCCGCCAGTCCCTGGCCTTGGTGCAAATGCCCGCGGGCAAAGTGCGGCGATTGCCGCCCCACCCAAAAAGGGGAGTTGAAGGATCTTGTAAAATCGACGCCGATTAACCGTAATGTCAGGGATGCGAAAAACCCTAGGAGTTCTTGGTGTCTTGACCGCGACTTGTCTGCTGTCCAACGGGCAGGTGCGGGAAGGCCAGATCGAACAGCGTGATGAAGTGGCCACCGTGCCGGACGGATTTGTATTTGAAGAAGTGTTTTCGGTCCCCAAGGACTGGGGCAGCTGGGTGGCGCTCACTGCCCTTCCCAGCGAGGGGGAGACCGTGCGGGTGGCTGCCGCCGACCAATACGGAGACATTTATGAAGTCAGTATTGCGGGCAAAAAAGTAGCCGTCGAGCGGTTGCCGGTGGATATCCGGGGTGCCCACGGCTTGCTCTGGTTCCAGGACGCCCTCTACGTGGTGGTCAATGAGCCCGCGGGCAATGATCCGGGAGTCTATCGGGCCACCGATAGCGATGGCGACGGTTCTTTGGAAACGGTGGAGTTGCTGAAGGGTTTCCAAGCCCGGGGCGAGCACGGGGTTCACTCTCTGGTGCCATCACCTGACGGCCAGTGGCTTTACATGGTCGCGGGCAACATGTCCCAAGAGGAGGGTATCGAAAAGTCGCTGGTGCCCAAGGTCTGGGGTGAGGATCACCTTTTGCCGCGGAATCCCGATGGGCGCGGCCATGCCTCGAATGTGATGGCTCCGGCTGGGCGGGTGATGCGCTTTCATCCCGATGGCAGCAACTGGGAATACGTCAGCGTAGGTTACCGCAACCCCTTCGATGGCGCCTTCAATGAGGATGGTGAGTTTTTTGTCTACGATGCTGACATGGAATGGGACTTGGGCATGCCTTGGTATCGTCCCACCCGTCTTTGCTGGGCCCTGCCGGGTTCGGAATACGGTTGGCGCAATGGCACCGGCAAGTGGCCGGAATACTATGTGGATAGTTTGCCCTCGGTAGTGGACTTTGGTCCCGGGAGCCCGGTGGGGGTGGTTAGTGGTCGCGGAGCCAAGTTCCCGGCCAAGTATCAGCGGGCGATCTACTGCCTCGACTGGACCTTTGCCACTATTTACGCAGTCGATATCAAGTCCGAAGGGGGCGGCTACACGGGGGAGTGGGAAGAATTTCTCACGGCCAAAGCCCTTCCGCTGACGGATGCCATCGTTGGTGAGGACGGAGAGTTCTACTTCGCCACCGGTGGTCGTCGCCAGTCTTCCAAGCTCTGGCGCGTGCGCTACGAGGGCTCCGAGCCGACCAAGGATGTCTGGCAGGACGGTGAGAAACCGGCTGCTGCAGAGGCCGATCGCTGGACTCGCTTCCAAAAACGCACCGAGGCGGAATTGGCGGGGGTGGCCGCGGTCCGCGACTTGGTTGGCAAAGGGGATCACATGGACCAAATCATCGCTCTCGTTGGCTTGGCCCGCGTGGGAGAAGAGTCCGATCGGGAGACCATTGCCGAGGGTTTGCTCGGCCTGCCTTGGAGCGAGTTTTCCAAAGACGAAAAATTGGCCTGGTTGCGGGCGGCTTCTCTGTTCTTTATCCGCTTGGGTGAGCCCGGGGAGTCCGAGCGCGAGCAATTCTTGGCCTTGGTGAATGATGACTTTCCCAATGCCGATGACGAAGTGGAGGATGAGCTCTTGCGTCTCCTTTGTTACTTGCAAGCGCCCGATATCGTGCCTCGCACCCTGGCCTTGATGGCTCAGCCGGTGGAGAAGGAAGTGCCCGAGTGGGCGCGCTTGATTAGCCGCAGTCAGGGAGACTACGGCGTGACGGCCGCGCAGGTCATCCGCGAACTGGGTTCCCCCCGCTATGTTCACTTTGCCTACTGTCTACGGGTGGTGAAGGGGCCTTGGACCGAGGGTCAGCGCCGCCAGCTGATGGATTGGTATGCTCGCGAAGAGCAGGGTAAGGCGGTGGAAAGCGCCCGTCTCGGGCTTGCTCGCTTGAAGCAAGACACCCTGGCCAATGCCACCGAAGAAGAGCGGCAAATGATCGAGAGCTGGGGGCTGGAAGTGAAGCGCGACCCCTTCGAGAACCTGCCCCGGGCGGAAGGCCCCGGGCGCAACTGGACAGTGGAGGAGATTGCGGAACTGGCCAAAGACCTCTCCGGGGCCAACCGGGAGAATGGCGAGCGCATGTTCCGCGCCGCGCTCTGTGCGGCCTGCCACCGCTACGGCACCCAGGGGGGAGCCGCCGGACCCGATCTTACCAATGTCGCTGGCCGCTTCTCGGCTGAAGAGCTTGCCGTCGCCATCCTCGAGCCCAGCCGCGAGGTGTCCGATCAATACGAGTTCTCCCTCATCACCCGCCATGATGGTAGCTCGGTGGTGGGCAAGATGCTCGACGAGAGAGACGAGATCCTTGTCATCGCGGTCAATCCCTTCAATTTTGAGGAAACGATCGAAATTTCCCGCGCGGACATCAAATCCATCGAGCCCTCTCCGACCTCGCCCATGCCCGGGTCTTTGGTCAATCAGTTCAATGAGAAAGAGATGCGCGACTTCCTGGGCTATTTGCTCAAGAAGTAAGCCGCCCTCCGGGCCTGCTGCTAGAGTTCCAGCGTGAAGTCTAGTAGCAGAGCCTGCAAGCGGGTGTAAAACCGGCTGCGAATGTAGGCCCCCATCCGGTCGGGATCCACGTCCTCAGCCGTGATCTCTTCCGCTTCTTCCAACGCCGCGAGCTTCCAACGGCCTTCGAGAAAGAGGCGGGCCTGATTGAGGACGCTATACCAGGCGCTGCTCGTTTCGCGATTGAAGGAAATTTCTCCAAAAGGAAGCTCTTCCTCTGCGGACTCGACTTCTTCTTTCAAAAGACCCTTTTCCTCGGCGGCGAGCTGCTTCTGGTAGTCTTCGTAAGCCGCCTTCACCATCTCTTCCACTTCTTCGATTTCTTTTTGAAAGCGGGCCGATAGCTCGGGCGCGATGAGTTCGTCCCAGTCCTCGTCGTCCATCAGGACCCCGAAGCGCTTGGCCAGCCAATCGGGCTTTTGCCCCCGGGCATCGGCGAGGAGATGGGTGAAGAGCCGCCAATCCTCTTCCGCACTGATCTGCATGACCAGGCTTCCTTCCTTGTCGGACAAAATAGTCATTCCTCTTTTTCCAATCCGGCGTGCAGTTGAAATCCGTGCAGCTGCTGCACATAGAGTTCCGCTTTTTCTCGATTACCCGTCCAGACCACCGAGCGCTTGGCCTCGTGGACCTCGCGCATCAGCTTTTCGGCCTTTTCCCGGGAGTAGCCGAAGACCTTCTGGAAGACCTTGGTGACGTAGTCCATGAGGTTGACCGGATCGTCGTAAACAACCACCTTCCAGGGGAGGTCCAACTGCTGCCGGGAGCGGGTCTGGGAGCGGGTGCGGGGTTTGTCGACGGTGACGTTGTTCATACTTCTTCGGGAACGGGTTCGGGGGGCTCCACCCAGCGGTCGTGCTCCTTGATGAGGTCGACGAGGCGGTCCACGGCTTCG
This sequence comes from Roseibacillus ishigakijimensis, assembly GCF_016595415.1. GTDB lineage: Bacteria > Verrucomicrobiota > Verrucomicrobiia > Verrucomicrobiales > Akkermansiaceae > Roseibacillus > Roseibacillus ishigakijimensis. Next base: position 46,535 of record NZ_JAENIO010000001.1, on the reverse strand, counting down.
GCCTCCGGGATATTGAACTTCACCGCGGTCTTGCCCACGTAGAGGTTGATCTTGTTGGGGGCTCCGCCCACGTAGCCAAAGTCGGCATCGGCCATTTCGCCGGGGCCGTTGACGATGCAACCCATCACTGCGATACGGACGCCCTTGAGGTGGCCGGTGGCGGCCCGAATCTTTTGCGTGGTGTCCTGGAGATCGAAGAGAGTGCGGCCACAGCTGGGGCAGGCCACGTAGTCGGTCTTGAAAATGCGGGCTCCGGAAGCTTGCAAAATATTGTAGCTCAGGCGCAGGGATTGGCCGGGGGCGGATTCGCCTTGCACGAGAATGGCATCGCCGATGCCGTCACAAATGAGGGAGCCGAGGTGTTTGGCCGCCACCAGCAGGGTATCGAGGAAGTCCTTCTGATCGTCCTTGGAAGGGGTGAGCACGTCCTTGAGGAGGATGGGGTGCGGCTTTTCCAGACGGGCGGCGAGCAGGCGGAAGGCGGCGATGACGTCCATCTCGAGGCCGTCCCGAACCGTGATCACGCGGCTTTCTTCGCAGGCGTTGGCTTGGGTCATCTCCTCGTCGTTCCGAGGATCGACGGCCAGCACGGGGGCATCCTCGACCACCACTTCGGGTTGAAAGTCCCCCAGGCCGGCTAGCTTGTGCTTCACCGCTTCGAATTTCTGGCGGGAGGTGAAGACCCGCATGAGCTCGGTGCCTCCCACGGCCACGTCCCCACAAGTGACCACCTGCGATTCGCGGCGTCGATATTCGAAGGGGTTCCAGGTGGGGGGGATCTCTCTTTCCTTTTCTTGCGGGGCGTTGGTAACGGTGCGCACCAAGGCCTGGGCCACGGGAATCTCGTGGATGGCGTCTTCGGTCAGGCTGACGCGGATGGTGTCGCCGATGCCGTCGGCGAGCAGGCTGCCGATGCCGATGGCGGACTTGATGCGGCCGTCTTCCCCGTCGCCGGCCTCGGTCACTCCCAGGTGCAGGGGATAGTTCCAATCTGCACCCTCCTGATAGAGACGGGCCACGAGCAGGCGATAGGCCTCGATCATGACCTTGGGATTGGAGGCCTTCATGGAAAAGACGAAGTTGTGGTAGTCCAGCTCGCGGGCAAGGCGGGCGAATTCCAGCGCGCTCTCCACCATGCCGAGAGGCGTGTCCCCGTAGCGGTTCATGATGCGGTCGCTCAGGGAGCCGTGGTTGGTGCCGATGCGCATGGCCCGGTTCTTCTCCTTGCAAAGCTCCACCAGGGGGACGAATTGCTCGCGAATTCTCTGCAACTCGGCGGCGTATTGCTCGTCGGTGTATTCGCGCACTTCGAACTTTTTCTTGTCCGCATAGTTGCCGGGATTGACGCGCACTTTTTCGACCCACTTGGCGGCTTCGAGGGCGGCGTCAGGCTTGAAGTGGATGTCGGCGACGAGGGGCACATCCACTCCGGCGGCACGCACCTTCTCCGAGATAGGGGCGAGGAACTCGGCATACTTGCGTGTCTGCGCCGTGATGCGGACGATTTCGCAGCCGGCCTCCGCGAGGGCGAGGACTTGACCCACGCTGGCTTCCACGTCCCGGGTGTCGCTGGTGATCATGGACTGGATGCGGATGGGATTGTCGCCACCCACCCCCACGTGGCCAATCATCACCTCCCGCGATTCGCGGCGCTGGTAGTGAAACAGGTCGGGGCAATACTGCAAAAGCTCGCTCATGAGGGCCGGACTCTAAACGAATCGCGCGGGCAGACAAGACTGCCGCTGGTCGAGAGTGGGAAAAATCGTTCTCTGCCTCGCCAAATCTCCCCTTTGCTGCTTCATTGTCGGGCAAATGAAATGGTTTCTCTTCTTCTGGGTCGCTTGCTCTTCCTTGTTTGCCGCCGAACCGACCAACTTCATCCGCCTTGCGGAAGAGGAGGGGCGGGCTCTGCTGCAGACGGCGGTGACGACTTACGGAAAAGGGGAGGCTCGGGTCACTCTCGTGGGGGCCATCCATATTGCCGACGAAGCTTATTTCGCGGAAATCAATGAGGAGCTCGATCGTCATCCGGTGGTGCTCTTCGAGCTCATTGGCGGGGAGGACGCGGCCCGCTTCCTGACCGGGAAGGGTGGTGGCCAGGAGGCTCGGGTTGATGGCCGACCTGTCGCAGGTCTGCGCGGTCTCTACGGTTCCTTTGCCTCCACGATGCAGCTGGTGGAACAAATTCACCACGTAGATTATAGTAAGAGCCATTTTGTCCACGCCGACTTAACCCGCCAGGAGTATGAGAAAGTGACCGCCGGTCGGGATGACGATCTGCTCGCCTTTGCCCTGGAAAGCAACGTCAAGGCTACCGAGCTGACGGGCAAACCTTTCGGAGGGCTCAACATGAGCCTCGTCATGCGGGCCATGCTCTCGGGCGATGGCACCGGCCTGAAGCTGGAATACATGAAGCTCATGGAGCAGGGTGATGAGTCCGCAGCTGCCATCACGGGCCAGAATCTCATTATCGGCGATCGCAATGACAAGTGTTTCCAAGTGCTGGCTGAGCAGCGCAAAGCCGGGGAGGAGAAGGTGGCCATTTTTTACGGAGCGGCTCACTTGCCCGACATGGAGCGCCGTCTTCTTGCCGACGGCTTTACCCGCCGCAGCCACCGCTGGCTGACGGCTTGGGAGGTGCCCCAGCCCGAAGGCGGCGAGGAAGAGAAGCCTCGATGAGAGCGGGGCCAGGGGCGGCGCGGTTCAGTCGTAGAGGTTCTGCACCGCTTGGAGATACCGCTCCACGGGTCCCATCTGGCTGGGCTCTTCGCTTTCCAACTCGCGTTTCAGGCGTTGATAGTCAGAGAATTCGCCGGTGAGCTCGCTGGCGGAGTTGATCTGATACCAGTCCAGGTAGTCCCGGGTCCGCTCTCCGACGGCGCGCAGGGCAAGACGCTTTTCTTCCAGAAAGGCGAGGATTTCTCCCACTTCCTTCTCATCGCCCTCGGCCAGCTGCTTCACCACCCGGGCATAGCCGACCAGCATCTCCCGGTAGGAGGGGAAGCAGCGAAAGGCGAGGAGGTTGATGCGCTCGAGCATGGGCGAGAGAAGAAGACGGCGTTTTTCCTCGGGAAGGGCGAGAATATCGTGGTAGGCGACCAAGCGATAGATGCGTTCGCTGCCGTCCTCCTCTTCCAGAGTGCCTTGCAGAACCTCGCCCAGCGCTTGGTCGGTTGCTAGCACCGAGAGGGTCTCGGTGACAAAGTCCTGCGTCAGATTGGCCAATTGCAGGGCCCACCACTTGGCGAGGCCTTCTTCTGTCAAGCCAGTGGTGAAGAAGGTGTTTCGAAAAAGTAAAAAGCGGTCGCCCTCGTGGGTGGCAGCTTTTTCCAAATAGCTGAGAAAGGTGCGGGCTCCATCTTTCTGGTTGAGCATGGCCATGAGAATGGCCCCGGAGGAGACGCGGAAAGTGGTTCGTTCGGCGGCGTCCAATTGGTCCGGATCATCCAGCATCACGAGCTGTTCGATCTCCATCATCAGCCCGCGTTCAAAGAGGGATTTGTAGAGCGAGCGGTCGGCTTCATCATTGCGCCAGGCCAATCTTTCCAGCAAGCCGATGATCAGCCAGGGGGCGACGCGCACGGGTTGTTCGTCCCGCACCTGGGGGCCCAGGGCCCGATCCATGAGAAAGCATTCGATGAGCTTTTCCCGCAATTCCCCGCGATTGAGCCCTCGCGCCAAGTGGATGTTGAGCTCGATGCGGAAGCGTTGCGAGCCCTCCACTCGGCGGGGCTGCAGCACATAGCGGCGCGGGGGAGCCTGGTCTCCCGGCTGGCCAAAGAGGGTGAGGACCAGGTCGTTTTGTAGCTCGAAGTAGCTTTCGGCATTGCGGGCTTCGGGATCGCGGATGACGTAGTAGAGCTCCTCCCGCAGTTCGGTGGCGAGACTGAGCACTGCGGTGATGGCGGCGGTGTCTTCTCCAAAAACGAGAATCCGCTGGTCGGCTGAGATCACCCGGTTGCGACCCGGCACGGGTGCGGGTTCCTCCTGTCCCCAGCTCAGGGGAGTCAGCAGAAGGGCGAAGGCGAGCAAGCGGGAGAGCATGGTGAGCGGTCTTTCTTAAAAGCCGTCCAGGCCCAGATTGTCTTGTTGGGCCCGGGGCTCGAAGGTCACTTTGCCCTCCTCAATTTTCACGAGGGCTTTTCCTTCCAAAAGGCTGCGCAGGGCGGCGACCTCGGGTTCCATGACCTCGGCGAGCTCCTTGTAGCTGCTCATCACCAGCGTCAGATAGCCCTGCATCACAGGCATTTGGCCCAGGCGTCCGCCTCGCCAGTGGATGTTGCTGCTCATCTGGTTATTGTCCTCGACGAGCTGCTCGATTTCCACATTCATCGCTACCGTGTGCTTGCGATTGAAGGCTTCCCGCTCGAAAATGAGGTCCACCGAGCCCTCTTTCAGTCGCACCCAAGTGCCGTCGTAGCTGACGCCGCTGGCGAGGAGGCCTTCTTGTTGGCCCTTGATTTCGTGGGCGAGCCATTGGTTGATCTCCTCTTCGGTGAGGGTCACCTTGATGCTTTGGTCGGCGGCATTTTCCAGCACGCGCTTGAGATTGCGAGCCGGGGTCGCGGTGGGACCATCCTCATCGCGCCCCGCCAAATCCGACAAATCCTGGGGGAGAAAGGACAGGGTGATTGCGGTGAAAAGGAAGATGAGAAGGGCCAATGCGAAGAGGAGCACTGCCGATTGAAGCCGTTTGGACCGTTCCGCCATGGCAAAGGGGTAGCAGATTGCGGCGCGGCTTCAAATTCCAAATCCCTGTTGATGACCCTGAAAGTGGAAAGGTCTTTTTTCCCTTGCCCGGGGGGAGAAGCTCCGCTAGCACAGCCGCAACGTTGATGCAGGGGTGCATGGAATCCGGTGCGAATCCGGAACAGACGCGCTGCGGTAACTGGTGACAAAGTCCCATCAGCCAATTTCCAAATGATTGGAGGTGAAGGCGGGACGGCGGTTTGAGCCAGGAGTCCGAATACTTCATCCTTTCGATCTCCGTTGAGTTCCGCGAACCCCGAGGCGCGGGACGAGAGGCTCTCTCGCGACTTCAGAGAGCAAACGGGAAAGGAGCTTTTGCGGGCTCCCGTTCTCGCTCGGACCATTCTAACAACGAGAACAACTGATGAAATTGACCCTGACTTTGACGGCTTGGGCCGCCGCTTCTTCCTTGGCTTCGGCAGCGACAGTAGCAACGACCGATGACCTCCTGACCATTGTGGGAACGGGCGCCAAGCAAGCGACCTTGATCCTCGATTTTGGCGATGCCCTCGCGCCTGATACTTTCGCTTGGGGCTACCGCTGGGATGGCGAGGCTTCCGGGGCGGAGATGCTTCTGGCGGTGGCTGAGGCCGTGCCTTTTCTCTCCGTCTCCTTCTCCGGCTTCCTTTCTTCGGTCAGCTATTCCCAGGATGGGAGCACCTACACGGCGGCTAGTAGTGGGAGCGATTTCTGGGGCTACTATCTTTCTGGTGGCTTTGCGGGTGATGACGACCCGAACAATGGCCTGGTGGACACTCCGGTGGCCATCGCCGGGGGGGGAGAGAGCTTGCCCACGGACTGGGTCTTCTCCCCCAGTGGGGCGGAGGCTGTTGCTTTCGGCGATTCCGGCCGGCTCCTGAGTGATGGGGCTTGGGATGTCTGGAGCTTCGGTGCCTACCGGCCCGATTTGACCTTGGACGCTGCGGCTGCGGCCGTGCCCGAGCCCGCCAGTGGGGCTCTTCTTCTCTGGGCTGCGACGGCAGGTTTGCTCCGTCGCCGCCGCTAGCCCTCATCAAGATCGCGCCATGATTCGGCTGACTGGATTCAGCCTTTCTCTCCTTTGCTGGGTGGGTTCGGGAGCTCTACTCCCGGGCCAAGTGTCGCTGCCGCCGTCTACTGTGGCCGCAGTGGCAGAGGAAGAAGGGCTTACGGATTCCCTTGCCTTTCCAGGGAGTGGGGAGAGCTTCGGGCGGGAAGAGTTGCAAGACTCCCGTTCGGATTCGGTGCTCTCCTTCCTCTCTGCGCAGGCGGGTGTTCCCTTTCTTTCTGTCTACGGGAATTCCCGTAGTGGGTCTCCCGTTATGCGGGGCTTTGGGGATGGCTCTTTGCGCAAGACTCTGATTTTGCTCGATGGCTTGCCGCTCAATCGGCCGGACTTGTCTTCCCCGGAGTGGGGGCGTGTGCCATTGGAAAGTCTCGAGTCGGTGAGTGTCTTGCGCGGAAGCCGCACGGTGCGTTATGGCAGCGCGGCCCTCGCGGGGGTGATTGCCCTGCAAACCGAGGCCGGGCCCGTCGAGCGGGGAGGCGAGCTTTCGGCCTATCTGGGTAGCGAGAGCACTCGCTCGGGCGCGTTGTCCCTGCAAGCGCCTCTCGCGGAGGGTGCCTGGACCTTCCGCGGGGAGGACTACCGGAGTGCGGGCTATCGGGACCACTCGGGACGGGAGGAGGGGAGCTTTTCGCTGTCTCTGCAGCATTCCTCCGGACCGGCGGTCGAAAGCCGCTTGGCTTTCAGCGCGAGCGAGGTGCGCTTTGAGAATCCAGGTGGATTGGGTTTCGACCGCTTCCAGTCCGATCCGCGACAGAGTGCGGTCTATGTGACTGGCTTTGAGGACTTGTATGTGACGGAGCGGAGGACGAGCCAGCTCGACGGGCTGTTGCGCTGGCAAGGGGCGGGGGCCTGGCAGGGGAGTGCCCGGGCCAGCGGTTCGTGGGAGGAGCGCCTCATCAACGAGGGCGGATTCTTCGCCGACAACGAGGTGGGCCAGGGGCAGGGAGAAATGGTGGGGGAGTGGAAGGGGGCTCGCCTGGAGCTAGAGGGAGGGGTGCGGTGGCGGGCGGAGCGCCTGCAGTTCCGGGGATATTCGGACCAGGAGCGGCAACTGCCCCGGCAGCGGGCGGAGCTGGCGCGGGAGTCGGCCGCGCTCTTTTTGCTGGGCCGCTACGAGTTGGGGGGGGGCTGGTCGCTGCGCGCGGGGGCGAGTGGAGAGGGCTATCAATTGCGGGCAGACTCCCGGGGCCTGGGGGCTTTCCCCAGTCCGGAGGAAACTTTTTCGGAAAAAGGCCGGGAGTTGCAGTGGGCTGCCGAGGCGGCATTGGAGTATGAGTTTGCGCCCGAGTCGTCGGCCTGGTTGCGCTACGAACGGGTTTATCGCTTCCCGCTTTTGGATGAGATCGCGGGCTATCAGGGCTTTCTGCTGGACGTTCCTTTCAATGCCGCACTGGAGCCGGAGTGGGGGCACAGTGTGGAGGCGGGGTTTTCCGCTCAATGGGGGCTTCTGCAAGGAGGGATGGCCCTTTTTGGCACTTGGCTGGAGGATGAAATCGCTTTTCAAGACAACTTGAATCGCAATCTGGCGGCGACCGCGAGGATTGGTGGCGAGCTCTTTGCTCAGTGGGAGGGCGAGCGCTGGCGGGCGGACTTGCGCTATCATTGGACGGAGGCCCGACTGCGCGAGGGGGAGTTCGCGGATCGGGAGTTGCCCCTAGTTCCCCGGCATTCTCTCTTTGGCAATCTGGCCTTTGCGCCTGCCGCTGATTGGGAGGTCTCTTTGGGGGGGCAGTTTCTCAGTTCCAGCTGGCAGGGGGATGACTTTGGCAACGAGGGGCAGCGGCTTCCGGCCCGGGCGGTCTTTCATCTCGGGGTGGATTGGCAGCTCAGCGAGGATTGCCTGCTCTATGGAAAAGTCACCAACCTGCTGGATCGCCACTACGCGAGCTATGCGGCGGCGACGCAATTTTACCCCGCGCCCGGCCGCCAGTGGCAGTGCGGACTGCGCCTTCGATTTTAATGATGAAAAGACAACTGCTATCAATTGCTTTGACCATTTCCCCGGCTCTGGCGGGGCCCTACGAGCCGCCCGCTACTCGCGAGGGCTCGACCGCTCTATCCGCCAGCGACATGCGCTTTGTGGCGTGGGCCAGCGAGGTCGTTTCCTATCAGGTGGGGGCGGAGGTCAGTGCGAGCTTCCAGACGCCGGAGAATGCCCTCGGCCCGGTGGGGGGCTACAGTTCCATCGTGACCTTGGGGCGGGGTGGTTCTATCGTGCTGGGTTTTGCGCAGCCTATTGGCGATGGTGAGGGCCCGGATTTCGCGGTTTTTGAGAATAGTTTTTCGGACACCTTCCTCGAGCTGGCTTATGTTGAGGTTTCGGTTGATGGCGTTCATTTCATGCGTTTTGCCAGCGATTCGCTCACTGCCGCTCCGGTGCCGGCCTTTGGCTCCGTGGATGCGACCAACATCACGGGCTTGGCAGGGAAATACCGCGCAGGCTACGGCACGCCTTTTGACTTGGCGGAGCTGGGCTTGGCGCAGGTCTCCTTTGTCCGCCTCGTCGATGTGGTGGGCGATGGGCTGAGCCTCGATAGCTCGGAAGATCCTATCTACGATCCCTATCCGACCACCGGATCCGCCGGATTCGATTTGGATGGGGTTGGGGTGCTGCAAGTGGCCGGTGAGGTCGCGCTGCTGGAAATCCTGGCGGCGGAAGTGGAGGAAGAGGAGTTCGTGATCAGCTGGCGCTCTCAGGCGGGCACGACCTACGCCATCATGAAAAGGGATGCGATCAGCGGGGACTGGAGTGAGGTCGCCGAGGTGACTGCCACTGGCGAGGAGACCCAAGGCCGGGTCTCCATGCAGCAGACTGCTGGCCTCTACCGCATTGCAGTCAAGTGAGCTGACTGGTCCGGGGGGCGCCTCCCCGGGGTCATCCAGCTCTCTTGGCTGGATGGCTTGGGCGATTGGTAAGAAGGGGCGTTAGCTTTTGCCCAAAAGGAGTTTGCCCGCGGCACCGGCGATCACTACGAGAAAGACGATGGCTGCGATTCCGCCGGGGAAGCTCAGGTAGCTGTCGGCTTTGGGGATGCTGCCTTGGACCGCGCCCTTGAGTTCCTCGGGGCTGACGGTAGTGGGCTTCTCCTCCTCGACGGCTTCCGACGGATCCTTGAGGTCGGCCACGGTGAGCATGGGCTGGCCTTTTTCTCCGGCAAATTCTGCCACCATGTCCGGGGTGACCGGGGAGCCTTCGTTGCCGAAGTTGTTGCGCACGTAGGTCAACACGGCGGCGATTTGCTCGTCATTGAGGGTCACGCTGGGAGGCATGACGCTGTTGAAAGTTTCTCCCTTGACCTCGATGGCACCAGTGAGGCCGCGCAACTGGATGCGAATCAGGTTCTCCGCCGGGCCTGTGACCCACTCCGAGCCCGCGAGGGGGGGGAAGGCGGCGGGGAGGCCGTTGCCATCGGCCTGGTGGCAGGTGATGCAGCCCCCGGGGGTTTCGTAGACTTGTTTGCCCATTTCCCAAACGGCGGGATCGATGCCTTCGGGTGCGCCACCGGCGGCGGCGGCATTGTCAGCAGGAGCAGGTGTGGTTTCTTCGGCCATGGCGGTTCAATAGGGTGTGAAAGAGGGATGCGCTTCTTTGGCCTCGGGGGCAAGTTGATTTTTGGGGAAAGGGGCTTCTTGCAAGGTGGCGAGATAGGCCAACAAATCGCGCATTTCTTCTCCGGTGAGGAGGGCGGGGAGAGCGGGGGGGGAGGCCGGGTCGGCTGGGGAGGAGCCATGGGCGAGGAGCTTTTGTAGGAGGCTGGTGACGGGCTGTTTGCCGACTTTGGACAAATGAGGTCCCGGGAACTCCCCTCCCGGCTGCTCGGGGCGATGGGGGTGGCAGCTGGCACATCGGACCGCTGGGTGAGTGTGGAAAATTTCCCGGCCCTGCTGGAGATCCCCCCCGTAGAGCGATCCCAGGTGGGAGGCCAGGGGGTCGTGGGCCACTGCGCGGCGGTAGTCGGCGAGGGCCTGGTGGGGTTCGTGATGGGGGCTGACCTGGGCGGCCTTGGTCATCTCCAATTCGATGGTCCGGTCCACGCTTTTACCCTGCGCCAGTTGCTGGAAGTAGTCTCGGACGAGGGGGGCGACCCCGGGGTGGGGGTGGGTGGCCAGCTGAATGGCGGCCCCTTGCCGGAGCCTGGTGTCGTCAGCGGCCAGGGCGGCGGTGAGGACGGAAAAAGACTGCTCGGGAGAGAGCTCGGTGAGTTTTTGCACGATCGCGAGATGGAGGGCGACGGGGAGAGGGCGTTCTGCCGTCAGGAGTTCGTCGATGAGGGGGCGTAGCTCTTTCTCGCTCAGTCTTGCGGCGAGATTTTCGAAGGCGAAGGTGCGGAGGAGAGGAGGGCAGCTTTCCTGCGCAAGGAGAGTCCGCCAGCGGGCCGTGCCCAGGCCTTCGGGGTTGACCTCATAGTGGGCCAGGAGGGCGAGAGCTTCTTCGACGAGGGGGCTCTCTGCCTGGAGCAGGGGGAGGAAGGAGTGTGACAAGAGGGGGAGGACCTCCGCGCGAGGCCGGGCGGGCTGGGGAGACGGAGGTTGGGTCCAGTTTTGCAAAAGGCGCAGAGCCTCCCGTCGTTGGTCCAAAGGCACGTGTTCGGTGAGGGCGAGCTCTCCCAGACGGCGGGCATTCTCCGCCGTGCCGAGATGGTAGGCGGAGTGGAGCAGGCGGTGCCAGATGGCGGGCGCGGGGTTGGCGTCTTTCTTGGCAAGGAGTTCGTCGAGCACGGCCATCAGGGCCGGGCGGGCGGATTCGATGGGGGTATCGTGAATGAGGCGGATGGCTTCCAGACGGATGGTGGGCACATGGTCGAAGAGGAAGCGGTTGACCCCGACGTGGCGGAGGCGATGGAGGGCGAGGAGGACGGCCAGTCGCATTTCGGGCAGGGCATGGCCGGAGAGGCCGAGCAGGTCGAGTTCTTGGGCGCAACCGGCCAAGCCGATGACGGCTGCTTGCAAGAGCTCGCCATCTTGTTGGTCGGCGGCATGCAGGGCCAGGGTGAGGAGGGGTTGCAGGGCCTCCGCTACGCGCAGTCGCCCCAAGGAGAGGGCTGCCTGGAAGCTCACTCGGTCCGAGGGATCGGAGAGGGCTGCGATGAGGCGGGCGGGATCGCTGGGAGGGGCTTCTCCGAGGGCCCGGGCGGCCTGCGCCCGTAGCTCCGGGTCGGGGCTGCTGAGGAGGCCGAGCAGGGCGGCGGTGGCGTAGGGGTCGTCATTTCTGCGGGCCAGCATCGCTAGGCCCCAGGTGGCGTGCAGGCGGGCCAGCGGGGTGTTGTCCGCGCGCAGAGGGTCGTTATTTTCCAGAGCCGGGAGCAGGAGATTCTCCGGCGGCAGATCTAGCAAGCGATCGCGCAGGTGGAGCTGTTGGTAGAAGGTCGCCAGGGCCTGGGGATGGTCGGCGAGGGCGATCTGGGCGTGCAGGCGCACCCGTTGGTCGCGGTGGCCCAGCAGCCCGGCCAGCTCGGCGGCCTCGCGGTGGTGAAAACCGGCGGCGAGGAGGGTGGCCACTTCTGCGGCCTCCTCGCCTTCGCCAATCTCCGGCGCGCTCATCACCAGCAGGCGGTGGTTGCGGGTGGCGGCCTCGGTCAAAAGTAACTCGCCAGCGGGAGAAAAGGCGAGGGCGGTGATGCGCCGGCCCCAGAGAAACTGGCGGGCATCCATCATGCGGTAGCTGCAGCGGTAGCGCTCCATGGCAAAGGTCCACAGGCCCGATTGTTCATCGCTGCCGGTGTCTTGGGTCAGGAGGAAGCGGCCCCGGGCGAGGCCACCCAAGGCCGTGCCGGGCTGGAAAAGCAAATCCACGGCCGGTGCGGGCCGGGGTTCTGCCTCCGGGGGAGAGAGGCGGCTGGAGTCCCCACCAGCGAAAAGGGGGATGAGCTGGAGTTCCCCGGTTGCGGGTTGGCGAACGACGGTGAAGGGATCGCCCTGCTCATTGAAGGCGATTTTGCCGGGATTTTGCAGTCCGCTATGGTAGACCTCGAAGCCGCTGCCCTCGGGCTCGCAGCGGAAGGCCACTCCCTGATCGGGAAAGCGGTAGCTCACCCCCTCCTGGCTGCTAAAGGTGAGGCCTTCTCCATCGGTGACTCCGTAGAGTCGGCCATCAGGCCCCAAGGTGAGGGCCACGGGGTGGAATCCCTCTCCCAGCACCACTTCTTCCTCGCTGCCTAGAGTGCCATCGCCATTCAAATCGGAAGCGGCAACGAGCGAGCGGCCCCGTGCGAAGTAGCTCACCCCCTGGTAATCCAGCAGGGTGGGGGAGGCGGCCGCGCCAGGGGAAGCGCGTTCTTGTGGAGCCAGGGTGGTGCCGACTGGTATGCGCAGTTGGGGAAAAAGCCCACTAGGGGCGAGGGAGGTGGGGGCCGGGTCCCGCGCTTCCGCTGGATCGGAGGGCAGGGGCAGCTCTTCTGCCAGGGAGCAGAGGGGGAGGAAGGCCAGGGAGAGCAGTCCGCGCATCGTTCGTTAATCTAGCGATTCTCCGCCCGATTCCTATCGGTAAAATTTTTTGCCCAAAAAAAGCCCCGCCAGCGAGGGACGGGGCTTTTTGGATTGCGAGAGATGGGGGAAAGGGCCTCCCTAGCGCTTGCGGCGCAGCAGGCCGAGAGCCCCCAAGCCGCAGAGCAAGAGGGAAGAGGGCTCGGGAACGCCGGTGAAACTGTATTCACTCACCGAAATGCCATCATAGACATTGCGGTTGCCGCCAGTGGTGCCCCCTACGGGGAGGGACTGTGAGACTCCGTGCAAGAGGGAGGCTCCGGCCAGATCCCCGAGAGTGGCGGTGCCAGTCGCGGTGAAGGCGGGTGCCGCATCGTTCAGACTGTCGAGGCTGGCGGTCACAGTGTAGCTGCCCGCGCCAGTGTGGGTGTAGTCCACCGCCAGGGTCCAGGTGTGGCCGTTGTAGAGACTCGCACTGCCGAGGCTTACTGTAGTCAGGCCAGCCCCACGCAGTTCAAGAGTGTCGGGATCGGCAGTGCCGGATGGCTCGAAGTAGAGGCCAACGGTCGAGCCTCGCAAGTCCGGAGCAGCTTGGTCTGTCTGATCGCTGAGGCCGTGAACGAAAATCCCTTCCTGCCAGTCCATGGTAATGTTGGCGATCTGGGGCGCGTCGGCAGTGGCGTCGTATTCGCCGAGGAGAGTGAAGGTGGAGGAGATGGAGGCGGTACTGCCTACCGAGTTGTCGTGGCCGACGGTCGAGTTTTGCATTCGGATGAAGCCCCCGGACGAGGTGGTCACATTGCCCGCTCCGTCCGCTTGCCACTGGTCTTGGGACAGCCAGTTGTCTTGAAAGGACAAGGGCCCTGCCGAATAGGTCGGGGCGTCGAAGCTGGTGGTGTAGGTGGCCGCGTGGCTCAGGGGGGCGATTGCGAGAAGAGAAAGGAGTGATTTTTTCATGGATTTTCCGGGTTGATTGACCGGAGAGGGGATGTCGGGGCTGCTTTCGCCCGTGCAAAAAAAAGCGGGAATTTGTTCCTCGCCATCCCTGGCGGTTGCTTAAGGGTTGCGCTTTGGGCAAAAGGCAGGGACGGTTTCGCTCTTTCCCGCAACATGAACTTCAGTCGACTTCTGGCAGGCCGTTATCTCAACCCGGTGCGTTCCCACGTCTCGGCCATTACCCTCATTTCCCTCGTGGGTGTGATGTTGGGGGTGGCCGTGCTCATTGTGGTCCTCTCCATCCATGCCGGCTTCGAGCGTGAGGTGAAGAAGCTGCTCCTCGGCTTCGCCCCCCATGTGGAGGTGCAGGAAGTGACCGGCTTTGTGAGCGATTGGGACCAGCTCGAGGACCAGCTCAATGCGGTCGAAGGAGTGACGGGCAGCTACGCGCTCATTCAAGATTTCGTTTTGGTCGATGCTCCGGGTTATCGCAAACCGGTGGCCTTTCGCGCCATCGATACTGATGACCAAGCCCAGATCGAGGCTCTGGAGGAATTGCTTGATCAAGAAGGCTACCCCGGCAGCCGCGCGGATATTGGCATCGACGAATACACCGTCATCTCCCGCCAATTGGCTCAGGACCTCATGCTCTCGGTGGGTGACGAGGTGGAGGTCTATGCCTCGCGCAATTTCGATGTGGTCAAGGAGGCCTTTGAGCGCATCAATGTGGAACCCCTCCGCGAGCGTTTCGGAGGGGAGCTGGCTTCTTTGCAGGAGTTCATCACCCGCCACCGGGAAGCCCCGGAGGTTGCCCTCGCGGAGTTGCAGGGCTTCTACGGCACCATTGAGGAACTGCGCACCCAAGAGGCGCGGGAGGCCGAGCTGGAGTCCCTTAACCAGGCGCTCATCGCGCTCAGTGCGGTCGACCGCAATGCTGCCGAGGATGCCTACCTCGTCCCCGGGGAGACTTGGCAGGAGGTGGCGGATGCCCTCCAAGCGGTGAGCGAACTCGATGTCGATGCCGCCGATTTGGCCACCTTGAAAAATATCAAGGAGATCGTGCTGCCAAAGAAATTGACCGTGTGGGGGGTATACGGCGACTCCCAGCGCACTCCCGGGCCCCAAATGTTCATCCCCCTGCCCATTGGGCAAGAGCTCACCGGCCTCACCAACGGTGTGCAAGCCGTGGCCGTGCGCCTGGAGGATCCCTTCCATGCCATCCAGGGCGCGGAAAAAATCGAGGCCGCGCTGGGAGAGGAGTTCGTAACGGCGACCTGGATGGATCGGCATGTCGCCCAGTTTGCTCTCATCCGGACCGAGCGCCTGATGATGACCTTTGCCCTTTCTTTCATTGGCATCATCTCCGCCTTCTCCATCATGGCGGTGATGTATACCGTCACCATTCAGAAAAAGCAGGAAATCGGGGTCATGAAGGCCCTTGGTGCGACCGGCCCGCAAATCTCCTGGGTTTTCCTCTGGCAGGGCCTGGTGGTCGGTTTCTTTGGCGCCCTCGGCGGCGTTGCGCTCGCCCTTCTCATCATCTGGCAGCGCGCTCCCATCCAGCGGGGATTGGCCAGCGTGGGCTTCGATCCGTTTCCTGCCGACTTCCAGGGCTTTTCCGAGCTGCCGGCCCGCATCATGCCCGGGTTCATGATTTTTGTGGCGATTGCGGCCTGGCTTCTGTGTGGACTGGCCGCTCTTTTGCCCGCCCTGAAGGCCGCCCGCAACGATGCCGCCAAATCTTTGCGCAATCTCTAATCTCTCACTTTTCCATGGAATTCTGGCTCATTACTGATGGCGAAAAAGAAGGTCCTCTATTGGACTTCGAGCTCCGCTCCCGCATCCGTTCCGGCGAATTGGCACCCGAGCGCAAAGTGTGGTTCAGCACGCTGGACCAGTGGACCCCGCTGGGCGAGGTCGAGCTCTTTGCGGACGAATTCTCCTCCGCTGCCGGGCAAGAGGTGGTGACAGCCGAGAACGTCGAAGAGTATTTGCAAAAGGTTGAGGAGGAAGAACAAGAGGCCCGGCCGCTCCCGCCCACGCCCCCTCCCGTCCCAGCCCAGCTGCATCTCTGGCGGCGCTTCGGAGGGCGCTGGTTCGACTACCTCGCCTACAGCATGCTCTTTCTCATCTGGGTGGTCCTCTCCGGTAATCGCCTCACCGACCTGACTGCCAATGCCCTCTTTGCTTTCGTCTTCGTGCTGCCGTGGATCTTCTTCGAGGCGCTCCTACTTCATTACTGGGGGACCACGCCCGGGAAGTGGCTGGTCGGCCTCAAGGTGGTCGGGCCAAGTGGGGACAAGCTGAGCCCCGGCCCGGCGTTTATGCGCACTTGCCGCGTCATGATCCTGGGCATGGGCTTCGGCCAACCCATCCTGCGCGAGCTTTGCCACCTCGTCGCCTTTTGGATGGCTCGCAAAAAGAAAATCGTTCTTTGGGATACCGCGACCGGGAACCGGCTGGAGAGGGTGGAATCGTCACCCGCCAAGTGGGTCCTCTTCGGCGGCGGGCTGACGGCCTTCCTTACCGTGGTGCTCGTCCTCAGCAGCCAACTGGCCCTTGCCGAGATGCCCCTGGAAGAGCGCGTCCGCATGGAGCGCGAGGTGCAGGAACGACTGGAACGCATCCTCGGCCCCTTACCCGAAAAGGAAACCGGGACCGGCGAGGCCAAGCCAGAAAGCTGACTTGTCAGCACCCGGATGACCGCGCAGGGTGAGGCCGTGCGCGATATCGTCTATTTCGACCTCGAGACCCAACGCAGCTTCAATGATGTGAAGGGCGACAAGAGCAAAATGGGGGTCTCCGTGGCGGTGACTTATTCCACCAAGGCGGGGAAATACTTCATCTACGGGGAAGATGAGATGGATGCGCTGGTGCAGCAACTCCTCCGGGCCGATCTCGTCGTGGGGCACAATCATGTCGAGTTCGATTACCCGGTTTTGCAAAAATACACTGTCCTCGAGCTCGCCGAACAAACCCTCAATCTGGATACCATGCTCGACCTGCAAGTCATCACCGGCCGTCGCTGGAAGCTCGACGCGGTGGCCTCCGGATCGCTGGGCATTGGCAAAAGCGCCTCGGGAGTGGACGCCCTCAAATGGTGGCAGGACTACCTCAAGACCGGCAACGACCAAGCCCTCATCGACATCGCCGAATATTGTGCGGTGGATGTGAAAGTGACCAAATGCGTCTACGAATACGGCGTCGCCCATGGCCACGTCAAAATCGACGATGGCTCTGCCGAACCCTTGGAAGTGGCGGTCGATTGGCAAGGGGAGTGAGCTCTCCCCCGGGCGGACTCCGGGCGGAATCGAACCCGGGCGGGTGCTACCCCTCGCGCCGTTGCCACTTGGTCACCAGAGCGACGGTCCATTGGAACTTGCGGGCGGTTTCGCGGATGAGAAAGGGCTCGTCAGCCTCCGCCCGTAGCTCGAAGTCGCGGGACAGGGTTTCCTTCAGCCAATCGAGAGTGTGGCCCGGGGGCCAATTCCCGGGAGGAGTGAATTCCTCCAACCAGGTGCAGGGAGTGGCCAAGACCACTTCTCCGCCGGGATGCACAAGGTCGGGGAGGCGGGCGAGGAATTTTTCCGGCTCGGGCAGGCGGCAAATGAGGTTGGCGGCCAGCACCCGGTCGAAACGACCCAGATCCGCGCGCAAGTTCATGGCGTCACCTTGTTCGAACTGGCAGCGCGAGGGGTCCACTCCCGCAGGCAAGCTCACCAACAGTTCGGTGGCCCGATGGGCTTCTTCCAGGCGGGCAATGCGGCGGGGACCTGCCTTGATTTCTTCGGCCGCCGTGATGAAAGCATGGGAGTAGTCGATGCCGATCACCTCCTGGCTGCTACGAGAAAGCTCGTAAGTCGAGCGTCCCACCGCACAGCCGAGGTCGAGTGCGCGTCCCCCTTGGCCGGGGGAAAAATGCTGCGTGACCCGCACCGGGTAGTCGAGGGCTTCCCGCGGACCGAACTCCCAGGGAAGGATTTCCTCCGGGCGGGCGAAGTGAAAGAGGAGGTATTCGGCGAGGAGTTTGTCGCTTTCGTAAATGTTCATGGGGTGATTTCAGTGCACGGGCCTTTCTCCCGGGGCCACGGCGTTCTCCTCGTAGAAAAAGTCGTTCTCGTCGTGCTTGGGAACGGGAATGTTGATGATTTTGAGCTGTCCGACGGCGCGGTGGCGGCAGCCGGGCTGAATTAGGACGGAAGAAAGGGGTTTGACGGGGATAAGCTCACCATCGAGTTCCAGATGGCCTTCGCCTTCGAGCACGAGATAGATTTCGGCGGTCTTCTGGTGGTAGTGGCAAGTGGGCTCGTCCTTGACGTCGAGGAGGTGGATGGAGGCCGGGGCATCCGGGAGGTGGGCGAAGCCACGGCGGGTGGTGCCGCAGCAGCATTCGATTTCAGGCAATTCGTCGAGCTGGACTTTGTGGAAACGGGTTTCGGGCATGCTTTCAAAAACGGGCTGGCCCCCGCCATTCTTTCCAAAAGGCCGCGCCGGAGGGAAAACGCTCGACCGGGGCCCGCCCCTGGGGACAGGCCTGCGGTGCAGCTGCTTGGGTTCAATCATCCGGAAATCGCATGGATAATGAACTGACTTGGGCGGAAGTTCTCGATGATCACTTCCTGCTGCCCGCCTCGATTCATGCGCACTTCCTTGACGTTGAAGTTGGGAGTTTTGTGCGGGGCAAAGAGGATGTCGTCGTGGGTCGAGTTTTCGTGCTTCTTGAACATCTCGGGCACAATGTCACCTCCGAGATGGTCGTCGCGGCCCGTCGCCAGATGGCAGGTGCCGAGCACTTTCTCATCCTGAATATCCTGATAGGAAACAGGTAGGACCTGGGTGCCAAATCCGAGTTCGCCCAGGGTGCCGGTCATCGGATCGTCGGCCAAGCGGGCGTTGTGCTCATCAATGGTGGCCTGATCTCCTGCAATGAGGGTGGATTTGATGACATTGCGATTGACCACGTCGAGCACGCCCAAGGTGCCATCCTCGTATTTCATCGGGAATTTGCCGTTGGCATCACGGGGGACGTAGTAAATTTCACCTGCCGGAAGGTTGGCGATATCAGGAGCGGTCCCCTGACAGAGCCCGTGGGATTTCTGCGCTTCCTGCCCCTCCAACTCCAATGTGGCGGTCAGCACGGTGCCGTCTTCCAGAGCAAAGTCGATCTCGATGGAATCGGCATGGTTCATCGCCAGGCGGATCTTCTCCGCATCGGCAGAGACTTCCTCGTAATCAACGGCCAAGCCGGAGTTGAGAATGACGTCATTCATCCCGTGCATGGTGGCACCGCGGAAATTGAATTCCTTGCACTTGGCGGTGAGAGGAGCGGTGGCCGACCAAGTGGAAATACAGAGGATGAGGTCGTATTCGGGATAAATATCGCGGTCGAGAGAGAGCTGCTTGCCAGTGGTGTCCCAGACTTCGTCTTTCAGATCGAGATTGGAGCCGTAGGTGTAGCGATAGGCAAACATTTCGCCCCCAGTCATTCCCAGTTCATCGAGCACCCCGTTTTTAAGACCCTGGTAAAAATGGTGGTAGGCGTTCTTCTGCACCTCGAAGCCCTCCTCCGAAAGGAAATGGAAGTCCTTGATGAGGTTTTCCGGCTCTTCAAAGTCCGTCAGAATACAGACCTTGCATCCTTGGGTGGGCTTGAACACGGTGCCAAGCAGTCGACTCAGGCTGAAGGGGGGGAACTCTCTCTTCTCGGGGTTGAGAAGGATTTCTTCGCTAAGGTATTCCGGAACGACAGAACTCGTGGGATGGGGCATGATGCCCTGAAATTAGGAGGAATTGCCCCACGCGCAAGGGAACTTTTCTCTCCTCCGATGAGCTAGTCTCGAATAATAGCTTATTGAGATAAGATGATTTTTTAGTAAAAAAGGATGAAATAATCAGTCTCAATTGATGTCAGAAAGGGATGTCTTCGCCTTCGTCGGACATCCCCTGCTTGCGCAGTTCTTCCAGAACGTGAGACATATCGGGCTGCGCTTCCCAGACCGACTTGACGAACATGATGGGGGCGTCCTGGCGCACGGCGAGGGCGATGCAGTCGGAGGGGCGCGCATCGGCCTCGATGATTTTTTTTTCCATAATTTCGTTCTGGGCGCTGAGATGGAGATGGGCGTAGAAGATTTCGTCTTCCACTTTCGAGATCACGACGTGGGTTACGGTGGCTCCAAAGGCTTCCAGCACTTGGGCGAAGAGGTCGTGGGTGAGGGGGCGGGGGGGCTTTTGGCCGGCCAGGACGGCATTGATGGAGGCTCCGATGCCGGGTTCGATGTAGAAGACGATGACTTTTTTGCCGTCGCCGAGGAAGACCGCGCATCCGGCTTGGGTGGGCAAGAGGGCGATGGGTTCGACTTGGATGAGCTCGACTTTCATAAGATGGGCGGGACTCCAGCCTTAGCGCGGTTCTCCTCCGCGGGCGAGAAACTTTCGGCTCTGGGCCACGTATTTCGCTGCCAGATTGCGTCCCATGCGGGCCTCTTCCTCGCTGAGGGTGCGCACCACGCGGGCGGGGGAGCCGAGCACCAGGGAACGGGGGGGGACGATGGTCCTTCCTGTCACCAGGGCTCCCGCGCCGACGATGGATTCGGCCCCGATGACGGAGCCATCGAGCACGATCGCGCCCATCCCGATGAGGGCTCCATCCTCGACGGTGGCCGCGTGCACAATGGCGGAGTGCCCCACCGTCACCTCGCGGCCGATGATGCAGGGTAGGTCATCGGAGAGGTGGAGCACGGCGTTGTCCTGCACATTGGAATCCTCGCCAATGACGATGTCGTTGATGTCGCCACGAAGGGTGGCCTGATACCAGATACTGGCCCGGGGGCCGAGGGTGACGCGGCCGATGACGTCGGCACTGGCAGCGATAAAAACACCCTCGCCCAGCTGGGGAGAGCTTCCTTCGTATTGTTCGATGGCCATGGCCAAGCCTAACCCTGCGGCGGGAAAAGCTCGATTTGAAAATGGCTGCAGAATGGCAGTGAACTTGTAGTCATGGCCTTCGCAAGAGGAGGGAAAAGAGAAAAATTTGCATCCGCGACTGGACGGAAGGCCGATTTGGCTGCACCTCTACTGGGAGATCCGGGCCGGAGCGCCTTGGAGGAAAGAAAGTGATATGGTAAGAGAACTCCTCATTGTTGTGGCCCTGATTCTTTTCGCGATCGCCTTTCGGGCGTGTCGTCGGAACTGGTCACGCAAGCTGGGATCCTTCTTTTTTCTCGCCGCCACATTCTGTGCCTTCTACTTCCTCAGCAACCGTTGGTGGGTGGGGCTGCTGGGGGTCGCGGGGTTGTTTCTCCTTCCTTGGATCGAGCTGCTCACGCGCATTCGCAAGATGCGTCTACCCCGCGAGAACCGCTTGCAAAGTCTCTCCGCTCCTTCCGACGAGCTCTTTCCCAATGCGAGCCGGGCTCTTGACGAGATGTGCGATGCCCACTTTGAGCATGTGGGTGATGCTGCGTGGAATTGGGCGGGCATGAAGCAGTTCTTCCGCCTCCATTGGAATCCGGAAGAGCGGGCTACGGCGGCGGTGTGCCTCTGCGAGCAGGAGCGCATCACCTTCGCCTTCGTCTCCATCACCTCCCGGGGTGAGGATGGCCAGATCTATCGCACCACCAATTTTCCCTTTTCCACTACTCTGAAGGAGCCGCCGGAATTCCATTGGAACCACGTTCCTTGCGAGCGCTGTTGCTTTCATTACATGCTCGCTGACCATCAGCGCTTTCTGGAGCGGATGAAGGTGCCCCGGGCGCAGCTCGTGATGCCCGATCCTGATGAGATGGTGAGCGAAATCGAGGAAGAGATGCGCCACCAGATCGAGTACAATCTCGCGCGGAATTATCTTGAGCCCGTGGGCGAAGGCGAATTCCGCTATTCCTGGAAGGGCCTCTTCTTTCTCTGGTGGCAATTTGCCAAAGACATGGTCCGCCTTTGCTGAGCTGGGCCGGAGGCTGTCTCACGGCGAAGCTTCACCGAAGAGCTGGCGCTCGTCGATGCCCTCTCCCCGGCGGATGAGTTCGAATTGGCGGTCGACGTTCAGGCGGAGGCTGGCGAGGTGCTTCTGGTGCCATTTCTCCGGTTCGATCAGGGAGAGGAGGTGCCGGCCATTGGCCTCGTAGAGGTGATAGATCTCCCCCACCACGGGCTCGAAGCTGATGTCCGCTTCGTAGGCCAGCTTGTTCCAATTGAAGTGGGTGATGGTAGCGATGTATTCTTCCCGCATTTCGGTCAGCTTTTGCTGCAAATCCCGCTCGACGCGGGCGATGCCCCGGGACTTGAAGCTGCTGAGGTCGGTGGGAATGATGGTCGGAGAGAGGGTGGAGGCGGGGTAGGGAAGAAAGGCCTTGGAGGGCTTCTCATCGCTCCCTATGCCGGGCACGGCGGACTGGTCTCGGGTGGGCTCGGTCATACCGGGCATCATTCGTCTGATTCGGCACTCGCGCAAGGGCGGGTGCTTGCGGAGTGTTCATTCCGCGCGCTCTTCCACCAGACGATTGGCCAAGCGGATGATGTATTCATTCTGGGCGTTTTCCTTGAGCCGGAGGGCTTTCTCAACCCACTGCTGCGGGATTTCTTCCAGCGCTGCTATTGACTGCAAGACATTGGAGGTGAATTGCTGGGTGTAGGGATGATCGAAGTCGGCGAGTTCTGCGAGCAACTGCTTCACGGCCGCCTCGCGTTGGCCGAGACCAGCGAGCGCTTGTGCCGCAACGATGCGGTTGGCGGAGAAAGGATCGCTCAGCAAGGCCTTCAGCTCAGGTTCGGCAGGGGCCGCTTGTTTCCCCAAGATGAGGCAGCCCTGCGCGGCCCAGAAGCGTTTCAGCGGCGATTTGGCGGCCAGCTTTTGCCGCAGGAGAGGCACTTGATCCACCTCCCGGGCGCTGGCGAGGAAGGCCAGCTCTACCAGCTCGGGCCATTCTTCTTGGTGACTGCGGGCGAAGTCCGCGATGGGCTTGCCGGGGGCCAGCTGGGGGAACATGGGCTCGGGAATGAGGCCGGTATCGCGGTAGCGCACCATGCGGGCGGCGAGCGCCTCACGCATGGCCTGCAGCCGCACCTGATAGCTGGGATCGTCGGCCAGGTTGGTGACTTCCCAAGGATCGGCAGTAGTGTCGAAGAGCTCTTCCACCGGTTGGTCCGACTCCCAGATGGCGGCGTGGCGACCACTGAGCTCGCCCGCTTGCCAAGCCTGGCGCCAGGCTTGCCACCCCTTCTGACCAAATTGATAGAAGCTGTAGGGAGCCGCCGGGAGATGAGGGCTGAAGCGGCGGATATACTTGAAGCGGCCATCGGTGAGGCCCCGGCGCATGCCGTAAATATCGTCAAAGCGGTCGGCAAAGAGAAAGACGTAGGGGTCCCCCTCCTCACGGTGTTGACCCAGAAAGGCGCGACCCAGCATGGGCGCGGGTTTGGGCAGCCCGGCCAGCGACAACAGGGTGGGAGCGAGGTCAATGAAGGCGGCGGTTTCGCTCACCACCTCACCATTGGCATGGGGCGCAAGCTGCTGCCACTTGGCGGGCACGTGGATGAGCAGCGGGACCTTGACCCCGGTATCCTTGAGGTAACGTTTGCCCCGGGGAAGGGCTCCTCCGTGGTCGGAGTAGTAGAAAACGATGGTGTCCTCGGCCAGTCCCCGTTCTTCCAATTCAGCGAGGATTTCTCCCACCTTGCGGTCCATCAAGGTAAGGGTGTCGTGGTAGTCGGCGATGTCGGAACGGATTTCCGGCAAATCGGGGAGATAGGGAGGCACCTCGACCTCGGCCAAGGCCAGTCGGGGCTCGGGAGGAAGCTGACCGCTCTTGCGACGTTGGGCGATGCGCGCGGGGAAGAGGGAGCTCTCGTGGCTCTCGGTGAGATTGAAGATGGCGAAGAAGGGCTGACCCTCGGCCCGGTTCTTATAGTGGGCTTTTCCATGGCAGGCATCCCACACCGTTTTATCGTCCCCTTCGCGATTG
Organism: Roseibacillus ishigakijimensis; assembly: GCF_016595415.1. Taxonomy (GTDB): domain Bacteria; phylum Verrucomicrobiota; class Verrucomicrobiia; order Verrucomicrobiales; family Akkermansiaceae; genus Roseibacillus; species Roseibacillus ishigakijimensis. The sequence goes on along the minus strand of NZ_JAENIO010000001.1, from coordinate 23,420 downwards.
AAGTCGGTCTTGGAGGCATTGGTGCAATAGTAGCCCGCTTCGCGCAGGTAGCTAACGTAGGGGAGATGGCTGGCCGGGATGGGGTGGCGGCTGCGCATGTGCTGGGTCCCCTGGCTGGGAGCGTAGACGCCCGTGAGGATGGTGGAGCGGGCCACTGCGCAGACCGGGGCATTGGAGTAGAAATTGGCAAAGCGCACGGACCGGGCCGCCAAAGCATCCAGGTGGGGAGTCCGCGCTTGCTCATTGCCGTAACAACCCAGCCAGTCGGCACCATTGTCCTCCGAGGTGATCCAGAGGATGTTGGGCTTTTCCGTCGAAAAGGCAGTCAGGGCGAGACAGAGGAAGACAAAAAATTTCATGAGAATCGGGGAATGTCTGCCATACGGGAGTCTTTGAAGAAAAGTATCAGCTCGGAACGGGGAAGATCGTCCGGCTTGCTTGCCCTGTTGATTCTGTTTGCCTGCCTTTCCCTCTCTTGCCATCTTGCCCCATGATGTTTCGCAAAGTCACTTCCGCTGCCCTTCTGGGAATGCTCTGGACCTCGGCCAGCCCGGCCGCTGATTCGGCTGCAGTCCCCTCCGATGACCATTTCCGGGTGGAGACCCTCGTCTCCGGTCTCGTTGACGCCATGGAGATTGCCCCACTGCCCGATGGGAGGGTCCTGATTGCCGAGCGCACGGGGGCCCTGAAACTCTACACCCCCGGCGAGCAAGGGGCCCGCACCGTCCACCACTTCGAGGTCTCGGTGCGCAACGAGAAGGCCGGCACCTCCCGCGAGACCGGTCTTTTGGGGGTGACCGCTGATCCGGATTTCTCCCAAAATGGCTGGATTTATTGCTATTACTCACCTCAGGAGCCGTCCGAACACTGGCTCACGCGCTGGACCCTGAAAAATGGTCGGCTGGAGGATGAAAAAGTTCTCCTCACCATGGAGCAAAGCCGCGAAGTGGGCGTCTGCCACGAAGGTGGTTCCCTGGCCTTCGATGGCGCGGGCAATCTTTTTCTCTCTACTGGGGATAATACCAATCCCTTCAAATCCAATGGATATGCGCCTCTCGACGAGCGCGAGGGCAACGAGTCCATCAACTCCCAGCGCACCGCTGGTAATACCAACGACCTGCGCGGCAAGGTCCTGCGAATCACGCCCACGGATGACGGCAGCTACACCATTCCGGAGGGCAACTTGTTCCCTCCTGGCACGGAAAAGACCCGTCCGGAAATCTACGCAATGGGCTGTCGCAACCCTTGGCGCATCGGCGTCGACCAGCGCACCAACACTCTCTACTGGGGCGATGTCGGGCCCGATGCCCGCAAGACCACCAGCCGGGGTCCGAACGGCTACTGCGAGATCAATCAGGCCGCGACCGCAGGCTACTACGGTTGGCCCTACTTCGTGGGAGCCAATGAGGCCTATGCCCGCTACGACTTTGCGGCCGAGAAAGTGGGTGAAAAATTCGATCCCGCCAAGCCCCTCAACGAATCCCGCCTCAATGATGGGCTGGAGCAGCTCCCGCCCGCTCGCGAGCCCTTCTGGTTTGTCAGTCGCTCCAGCTACTGCGCCGGTCCCGTCTACTACCACGATGATTTTCGCGAAGCGGAGAGCAAGCTCCCCCCCGCTCTCGACCGCTGCCTCATCACCTACGACTGGAACAATGGCCACATGCAGCTCAGCAAGCTGGCGGAGGATGAGTCCTTGCTTTGGAAAACGGATTGGCTCCACAGCAAAAAATTCGTTCATCCCAGCGACGTCGAGCTGGCCGCCGATGGCTCACTCTACATTCTCGAATACGGCTCGAAGTGGTATGACGGCACCGATGGCAAGCTCAAGCGGGTGACCTATTCCAGTGAACCCCTGCAGAGTGAGCCGGAGGAAGCGGATCCCCGCCTCGCCGGCATCTCCAGTGACCACCCCGGCTACGGACTCTTGGCCGAGGCCATCTGCTTGTCCTGCCACCAGACGCAGGAAAAATCCATTGGCCCCAGCTACGCGGAAGTGGCCATGAAGTATCGTGGTGACGAGCAAGCTGTCGACTTGCTGGCAAAGAAGATTTCCCAAGGCGGAGTGGGAGTGTGGGGCGAAGTTCCCATGCCGCCCAATCCGCAGTATAACGAGGAGCAACTGAGCCAAATGGTCGATGCCATCCTCTCCCTCGCCCCTGAAGAGCACACTGAGTAAAGAGTGATTGCGCAGCCGGATGGCGAGCTGGATATCCGGTGGTTAGAGCCCGTTACCGACCGGATTCGATCATGATTGAGCCGGTTGGAGCTTCGAAGCGCTGAACAATTTTCCTAGCCACCAGAAAAACAGAACCTCTAAAGTAATTCCGAGGAGAGTCAAAAGGGGCCAAAAGGCGTGAACGCCTTTGAAAAGTGCTGTGAGCGAAAAAACAATCGCCATTGCTGGAATTGTCAGAAGGTAGATTCTCACCGAAACAACCCATCCTAGACAGAAATATTTCAGAAGAAATTGGTCCCCAAAGGTATCTCCATTCTGCTGCTTCAGATACAAAACCCCGAAAAGTGTAATGACAACGGATGAAAATCCCATCGTGACGTCCCAAAAATCCAAGTCCCCTACTAGAAAAGACGAAGTAAAGGCCATGAGAATCATATAAGCCATGAAATACGGACCAACCTCCGATTCTGAAATTTCACCAGATTGAAAACGATCAACAAGGGGTTTGGCTGAGATGAACTGCATTTACTTACTAGCGAACGTTAAGCACACCCAATCCGTCCGATTCAGTGCACTCTCGCTAGGTTTATCACGTTTCTTTCACCAGTCGAAGCTCAAAGACTACTCTCGGTCGGGTTTGTGGTGGTGAGTCGCGAATAGGGCGCCAAATGATAAAGAAGAAAGCAGTGAAGAGGAGCGTGGTAGCTCATTGTGACCGCTCGTTTTAGTTCCTGAGATAAAGAGGGGCTTGAGCGATGGAGGTCCATTTTTATCTGGAGAGCCGGAGCGAAAGGGAGGAGGAGGTGCCTGTCCAGTGGTGTGGGATGGTTAGGGCCCAATACTAACCTAACCAGATTCGATTGAGGGCCGGATTGACAAAGGAAATCAAAAAGCTCCCGGAAAAATTGCAGAAGCCAAAATCAGAAGGGCAATACCTGAGATTGCCAATGTGGCCCAAGCTAAACCGGAATGCTTTTCATTCTCCGTCAATGAGATAATCGAAAGAATCAACGTTCCGAGGCCGCCAACGAAGATAACGATCACTGGGAAAAATAGAATTGAAATATCCACCATACCTCCGGGACCTTCAACGCCTTGATAACTGTGGAAGCTGGCAAAAGCACCACATACAGTCGCTATTAAAGAGAATGCCGCTCTTTTCAACCAAACGGGTTTTTGCTTTGGCTCATTACTCGTTTTTTGCAAGTGGCCAGGATTCTTTTCCCAGGGTGTTCCTGAGAGATCTGAATTATTTTCAGGCTTAGTCATTACGTCACAAGAATACTTTGAGCGAATAGGGCTATTAATGCGAAGATGCGACAATAGGGGCAGAGCGTTTTTTTGGATTGAGCCGATAGGGGTGGAGACTATCACCGAGTCGATTCGGCCCGATTCCCTGTAAGTTTATGATCACAGCCCAAAGAGTCCACACAGGAAAGGTGAAACTCTAGCTCATTGTCATTCAATCTTGTTAAGGAGGCCTGATATCCTAGGATGCCAATTTCAGCTTCGTTCTCGAAAGAAGAGACGGGAAATAATTCGGCGCTAGAATTCTCGGGAAAAAATGTGAATAGATTCTCTGTAACACTCCAATACCCCACAAGTTTGGCTTCGCTGTTCGAGCCTCTAAATGCGATCGAGAGTTCAAATTTTCCTGATGGGAGTAGATTTATTGACCATATGTATTCGTGGAGTTTCCCATCACCAATTCTCTTCGATTGACCCTCCCATCGACCAACTAATTTCTTATCTATTTCACCGACAGGAATATCCTTTCTGTTATTTGGTTTTTGTCTTTCGCCTGCCTCTTGATTGTCAGTAATTCGATTGCAAATGAGGATGGCTAAGCTAGTGGTGAGAACTAGGAAAAAACTGAGCAGCCACGGCGAGAGGAATGGCATTTTATCGCTCATAATTCTGGTTGAACAGTTTCTGTAAAAAAGAGGCCGCGCCAGTTGGGGCAGAATGTTTTTTTGGTTTGGGTTGATGGGTTTGGAGCCCATTGTCTTGCCGGTTAGGCAAGCTATTCTGATAGGGTAATCGTTAACGCCGTCCCTTTCGTAGGATGAGCAACTTCCACTTTTGTAGATTCGCCGGTTTTCAGTGTCAGAAAAATTGGGGTGTAATATGTCTCGAACTTTGGCATCTCGATACGGCTTTCAAGTAGTTGATTGGCTTCAGCGTCTTCAATGGGCTGCGTCCATTTTCTATTCATCTTAGAAAAGCCCTGAAATTCTCTCAAGCTCACTCCACCTTGGATAATAATTTCAGCTCCTTGTCTTCGAGTTGTGAATTCAGCCTTTAACCCAGTTTTGGTGGACGCGAATTCATCAGGAATTGGAGGTGTTGACGATTCTACATTTGCCGGGGTGTAGCTGGTTGGAAAAAGAAATTCGCGTTGGTCCTTAAACTCTAATCTCTCGCCAATTCGTTTTTCAACGACTTCAAATGCTTTATCCGATCTTCCCGGTTCAGAGAGGACCAAGCCAATCGCAAGTGTATCGCTATCAGCGATATCTTTGGAAATCGAGCAAGATGTCAAAAAAAGAGCTGAAGCTATAAGGGAAGCATAAATTTTCATGATGTGGCGTGAGAAGGAAAGTTTCGCTTGGATTGCGCTGCGACCGGTGTGAGAGGCTTGGAAATAGGCATTTTCGACAGGTCTCAGCTTTGAATCTACTAGTAGAGTAGCTGAGTTTCCGTTGCTTGGGCAAGCCGAAAGGGGGCGCATCGCGGAGGGCTCGGCGAGACCCTCCCTACCGGATTCTGTTTTGAGAGCCTTTGTCAGTTCCTCGCCAGGCGTTGGGCGGCTTCGCAGGCGGCGTAGAGGGAGGTGACTTGTGCTTTCTTTTGCCAGGCGAGGTTGTAAGCGGTGCCATGGTCGACGGAGGTGCGGATGAAGGGCAGCCCGAGAGTGATATTAACGGCTTCATCAAAGGCGAGGGTCTTGAGCGGGATGAGCCCTTGGTCGTGATACATCGCGATGTAGCCGTCGATGTCTTTGCGGATGGCAGGGATGAAGGCCGTGTCGGCGGAGAGGGGTCCGACCAAATCGAGTCCTTCCGCACGGAGGAGGTCCATGGCGGGCTGAATGAGGCGGGCTTCCTCATCACCAAAGAGGCCGTTTTCGCCCGCATGGGGATTGAGACCCAAGATGGCCAGGCGGGGGGGGCGGTCGCGGTCCTTCCAAAGCGGCAGGGCGGCGGCGGTCAGCCGGGTGACTTCGCAAATGCGCTCCAGGGTGAGGCGTGGCGCAATCTCGGAGACCGCGATGTGGGTGGTCACCAGGGTGGCGGTCACTTCCGGAGCGCTCAGCATCATGGCGTGGCGGGTAGTCCCCGAGCGCTCGACGAGAATCTCGGTGTGGCCGTCGTAAAAGTGCCCGCCGAGGTGCAGGGCTTCCTTGGAGAGGGGGCAGGTCACGATGGCGTCGAATTTTCCTGCCTGCGTCAAGTCGATAGCTTCGGTGAGCCAATGGTAGGCGGCTTGTCCGGAGAGGGCGGTGGGTGCTCCGGGTGCCAGCTGATCCAGACCGGGCAGGGGAAGGTCGAGAATGGCCGGGTGGCCCGGGCACCGGGTGAGGAAGTCCTCTTTGCTCAAAACGGGAGCCTCACAGGGCAGTCCGGTGGCGGCGGCTACGCGCTGGAGCAGGGCCGCGCTGCCCACCAGGATGGGCGTGGTTCCGGGCAGGGGGCGGGCGAGCACTTGCAGGGCCAGTTCGGGGCCGATGCCGGCGGGGTCTCCGAGGGTGAGGGCGAGTTTCATGAGCTGGAGGGACAAAATGGACAAGAGAGCGGGCGCTGGCAATCAAATCGCCACAATGAAGGGTTTTCACCGGCGGGCAAACCAGTCAGCTTGTCTCGGTGCAGAACCAGTTCTATCGCGCTTTTGACCAGGAGCGGCTCTCGGGTCAGTCGACGGCCGGGGATTATCGCAGTCCCTTCCAGATCGATCGCGATCGGGTGTTGCACACCCCGGCCTTCCGCTCCCTGCAAAGTAAGACCCAGGTTTTCTGGAGTGGGGAATACGATTTTTACCGCACCCGGCTCACCCATTCCCTGGAAGTGGCCCAGATTGGCCGGGGCCTTTGCGATTGGTTGCAGAAGACGAGCGATCTGCTGCACGATGAGTTCTTCATTGATGCCGATCTGGTGGAGGCGGTGTGCCTTTCCCATGACTTGGGGCATCCGCCCTTCGGGCACGCCGGTGAGCGCTCGCTCAATCACTTCATGTGCGATTTTGGCGGCTTTGAGGGCAATGCGCAGACTTTGCGGCTGCTGACTGAGCGGATTTTTTCCGAGAAGCGGGCCGGGATGGACCCTTCCCGGGCCTTCCTTGATGGGGTGCTCAAGTATAAATCCCTTTGGAGCGAGTTGAGCGCGGAGGGGAGCCGGCCGGAGCATCATTTTCTCTACGATGCTCAGCATGGCTATCTCGACTTCGTGCTCGGTGGGCGGGATTTTCCCATCGAGCTGTCCCCGGGGCGGGAGCGCAATGGCTTTCGCTCCATCGAGTGTGAGATTATGGATTGGGCCGACGACACGGCCTACTCCCTCAATGACCTGGCCGATGCCACCCGGGCGGGATTCCTGACTATTGAGAAGCTGGAGGCTTGGGCGGAAAAAAATGGTCACGACACTGGCTAGGAGACGCCCTTGGGTAGTCTCAAGCGGGCCATCCGGCGGGGGCGGGTCGATTCTTTCGCGGGCGCGCGCATCGGGAGTGCCATTCGTGCCACCCGGCTGGAGGAGCGCACTAATTTCATGAGCGCGGAGTCGAACCGTTATCGTTATCAACTCGTGATTGAGGAAGCTCAGCGGGAGGAGAGCGCTCTCTTTAAGAAGCTGGCCTTTGACATCGTTTTTCTCTCTCCCGAATTAAAGCAATTGGAGCACAAGGGTAGTTATGTCTTGCGAAGGTTGTGGGAGTTGTTGGAGAAGCGTTATGTGCGTGGGGAGGCCATCGATGGTCAGCATTTTCAAATTCTTCGGGAAGCGGACGAGGAGGAATTAGCGGCGGCTCAAGATGAGCGTTTGCGGGCTCGCCTGATATGTGATCTCCTCGCGGCGATGACCGATGGCTCGGCGGTGCGGATGTATCGACGCCTCTTCGAGCCCGGTTTCGGCTCGATCGGAGATCTCGTGTAGTTTTTTCCGCAGGGAAAGAAATGGAATCTCCCGGCGCCACCGCGACCAAACGTTGACGCCGGAAGATTGCCTGCGGAATGGATTTTTCAATGACTCGCGGACACCAGGGTCAACGGATCATCGACTCATTCAATGACAGGAAAAGTGCAGGGGTGACAAGGAAAAATAGAGCGCTTATCTCGCTTTTAGAGACGGCCTTCCTCGTAGTCGTAGACGTCGAACCAATAAGAGACCACTTTGTCTTTGGGGATAAATTCCGCGATGTAGTCTTCGAGGAAGACCTGCAACTCGGGCTTCATTTCGCTGATGCGCTTGTAACGGAGATCGTTATTCCAGAGAACGATTTCTTCTTTGGTGTGTGATTGGCCGTTTTCCGCGATCCATTGGACGACGGCTTCATCGTCGGCCCCGGTGGCTACGAATTCACGGAACTGGTCGCCGGAGAGGCCGACAAACTCGAGGAAGAGCTGGTCGAGGGGGCAATCGAAGTGGTAGTCGCCGGCGGTGCCTGCGATTTCGGCCCGGCACTTGTCGAGGGTGCGGGCGGCGACGACGTAGCCGCCGAGGGTTTCGCGAGGACTGCGGGGAGCTTCTTTGTTGAGGTCGAGAGCGGTGATGGATGGCATGATAACTTGGATTTGAAAGGCGGGCTCAGGGGCGCCGCCCCGCAAACTGCTCTCGCCCCACCAGCTGTCAAACGGGGATTTTAGTTTCGGGTCTCCGCCGCTCCATTCGAGCCTGCGCGTTAGAAGGGCAGGCGGGGGCCGCCCTTACCGCCTTTGCCGCCGCCACCGAGGAGATTGCCCAGGCCGCCGAGACCGCCACCGCCGTCTTCGTCGCTGAGGGCCTGCATTTGCTGCATCATCTGCTTCATCTTGGACTTGGAGCCCATCATTTTTTGCATCTGACCGAATTGTTTGATGAGCTGGTTGACCTCGATGAGGGTGCGGCCGCTGCCTTTGGCGATGCGCTTGCGGCGGGTCCCTTTGATGATTTGCGGGCGGCGGCGCTCCTTGGGAGTCATGGAGAGGATGATGGCTTCCATGTGCTTCAGGCGCTTGTCGTCGAGGGCCCCGCTGGGGAGCTGCTTTTTGATTTTGTTGAAGCCGGGCATCATGCCGAGGATGCCTTCGAGGGGGCCGAGATTCTGCAGCATCTTCATTTGCTCGAGGAAGTCCTCGAAGTCGAACTTGCCCTTGGCCATGCGCTTGGCGGCTTTCTCCGCCTTCTCATGGTCGATTTTCTCGGAAATATTTTCCACCATGCTGACCACATCGCCCATGCCGAGGATGCGGTCGGCCATACGGTCGGGGTGGAATTCGGCGAGGTTTTCGATCTTTTCGCCTTCCCCGATGTATTTGATGGGCTTGCCAGTGACCTGGCGCATGGAGAGGGCGGCACCCCCGCGGGCATCGCCATCCAGCTTGGTCAGGATGATGCCGGTGATGCCGACGGCGTCGTCGAAGTGCTGGGCCACGGAGACGGCCTGCTGGCCGGTGGCGGCATCGGCCACGAGGAGGGTTTCCTTGGGCTTGACGAATTTGTGCAGCTTCTTGAGTTCCTCGACGAGGGCGTGGTCGATCTCCTGACGGCCGGCGGTATCGAAGATGATGACGCTGGCTTGGCGGGCGAGGTCGGACTTGAGCGCTTGTTTGGCGACTTTGACGAGGTCCTTTTCGCCGGGTTCGGGGGTGTAGACGGGGACGTCGACCTGTTGACCGAGCAGGGCGAGCTGCTCGATGGCGGCGGGGCGATAGAGGTCGCAGGCGACGAGGAGGGGCTGGCGGCCTTCTTTTTTCAGGCGGCGGGCCAGCTTGGCGGCGGTGGTGGTCTTACCGGCTCCATTGAGTCCGCAGAGCAGGATGTGGGCGGGGGGATTGAGGTCGAGGGGCGCCTGGTCGCCTCCGAGGAGGGCGGCGAGCTCGTCGTGGAAAATCTTGATGATTTGCTCGCCGGGTTTGACCGACTTGAGCACTTCCTCACCCTGTGCTTTTTCGCGCACGGTCTCGATGAAGTTCTTGGCCACCGAGAATTCCACGTCGGCCTCGAGGAGGGCGAGCCGGATCTCGCGGAGGGCATCGTAGATATTCTCTTCGGTGATTTTGCCCGTTCCGGTCAGGTTGCGGAAGGACTTGTCGAGAGCGTCGGAGAGGTTGGAAAACATGGCTTCTGGCCCCCAAAGTGGGTTGTCAGGGCCAATTGATCAAGAGTGGAGATGGTCCCGGGGCGAGGCCAGGCCGCTTTTCGCTTGGCTCGCGGGGGCGGTCGGAGGCAAGATCGCCGCGTTCATGAAAGCCGTTTTCGCGCGATTCGCCGCCCTGCTGCTGGTCTTTCTGGTGGCCTTCGGGACGGTTCTCCTCATTCGCCAATGGCAGGAAAGCCGGGGAGGAGGAGCGGCGGCGGGCTTGTCCGAGTTGCGGCGAGGTCAATTTCGCCCCGAGGACTACACCCTCAAGGAAATGCCACGGCTGGGGGATGGGGACGTCGAGTTGCTGGCGCGGCTGAACTCCGAATACACCCGACTGGTGGGGAGCGTGGTGCCCTCAGTGGTCAGTATCGATACGGTGGGCGAGCAGCGCGAGCAGTTCAGTTATCTGGGTCAGGTCTACGAGCGGAGCCTACAAACGACGGGCATTGGCAGTGGGGTGATCGTGTCGGAGGAAGGGCATGTGGTGACCAACGAGCACGTCATCGATGGCACGGTGGGGATGAAAATCACTTTGCATGACGGGCGCAGCTTCCCGGCCCGGCTGATCGGGAAGGACTCGGCGCTGGATATCGCGGTGCTCCGCATCGAGGGTGAGGGTCCTTTTGAGGCATTGAATTTTGGGAATTCCGATGTCGTCCAGCCGGGGGAGATGGTCTTTGCGGTGGGCAATCCCTTCGGCCTGGGGGAGACGGTGACGCAGGGGATCATCTCGGCCAAGGAGCGCACTCTCTCCGATCGCCAGCGTGATCTTTTCCAAACCGATGCCGCCATCAACCCCGGTAATTCCGGCGGGCCGCTGGTGAATTATCGCGGCGAAATCATCGGCATCAATGTCGCCATCTACTCGCCGGATGAAGAGAATCAGGCCTTCGCGGGGGTGGGTTTTTCCATTCCGTCCAACGATGTGCGCGAGACTTTTACCCAGATTCTGGAACGCGGGCGTCCGGTGCGCGGATTCCTCGGTCTTATGGGCAGCGACCTGAACTCCCGGGTGCGCTACGAGCTGGGCTATCCCCAGGGCCCGGGCATCGCCATTGATGAGGTGGTGCCGGGGAGTCCGGCCGAGCTCGCTGGCATCCAGCCCAACGATATTGTGCGCCGCTACGGAGGGCAGGTGGTGGGGAGTCTGGCGCAATTCATTTCCCTCATCCAGCGCACTCAGGTGGGCGAGGAGGTGGAGCTGGAGGTCTGGCGCTTCCGCGAAAATTTGGATCTGGTGGCCACCATTGCGGATTACGATGAGTGGCGGAGCTCGAACTTGGGGCAGGATAGCGAGCGTCCGCCCACCGATAGCCGGGAGGTGCTTCAGCGGGTGGGGCTCCTTGTGCGGGAGCTCTCCGTGCTGGAGCGCATGCGGGGTGGCCAGGGCGTGCTGGTGGTGGATATCTTACCCGACAGTCTGGCTGCCGAGGCCGGGGTGCTCGAGGGCGATCTGATCCTCGCGATCAATGGCCGGCGGATGCTGGAGGCCACCCAGCTGCTGGCTCGCCTCATTTCCTCCGCGCCGAGCCGGGAGACCGAACTGGTCATCCGGCGGGGGCCGCAAGCGCTGAAGGTGACCTTGCCACGGCTTCAGGAAAGCTGACTTTCTTCCTCCAGAATGGCGATGATTTCGTGGCCGAGGTGTTCTTTGCTCGCTTTTTCCAGCGGCATCACCCGGTCGCGGAAAAGGAGGGTGACCTCATTCTCGCGGGAGTCGAAGCCGATGTCGGAGCGGCTGACGTCGTTGGCAATGACGAGGTCGCAACCTTTGCGCTCCAGCTTGGCGAGGGCGTTTTCTTCCACCTTTTCGGTCTCGGCGGCGAAGCCGACCAGGTAGCCGGTGAAGCCGAATTCCGCTCGTGCGGAGCCCAGGATGTCGGGGGTGCGGACGAGTTCGAGGGTGAGGGTGTCGCCGGTTTTCTTGATTTTCTGCTCCTCCACCCGCGCCGGGCGGTAGTCGGCCACGGCAGCGGCAAAGAGGGCGACCTGGGCTTTCCCGATCCAGTGCTTGACCGCCTGGTGCATATCGGCGGCGGATTCCACCGGGATGAAGTCGATGCCATCGGGCACCTCAATGGTGGTGGGGCCGGAGATGAGGATGACGCGGTGGCCCTTGCGGGCGGCGGCCTCGGCGAGGGCGTAGCCCATCTTGCCCGAAGAGCGATTGGTGAGGTAGCGCACCGGATCGATGGCTTCGCGGGTCGGTCCGGCCGTGATGAGAATGGTCATGGGTAAAGATACAAGATGACAAGAGGCAAGACACAAGATTTAAACCTCCTCAAATCAACTCACTCCGCGGCTTTGCGGTGAAAGCAAAATTAGTGAGACACTTCTTGCCCTCCGCGCTATCTCCCCGCCCTCCACTTCTCAGCGGTTGTCCCAAAAACACCAAGACCCAAAGTATCCCACCTCAACTTTACGACTGAAATCTTGAATCTTGCCGTCTTGTATCTTGAGGCTTCTTCCAACTAACACCCTGCCACCACGGCGAGGATTTTTTCCACGGGGGCGAGGCGGCCGACTCCCTGATAGCCACAGGCAAGGTCGCCGCTGGCGGGCTCGATGAATTGACAGCCGTCTTCCTTGAGCTGTGCCACATTGCGCACGGTGGCGGGGTGTTGCCACATCTTGCCGTTCATGGCCGGGGCGAGGAGGACGGGGGTTTCGCGAGGCAGGGCGAGGTAGATGGAGGAGAGGGGATCGGGGGCAAGACCTTGCGCGAAATTGGCCAGAGTATTGGCCGAGAGGGGGGCCACGAGGAAGAGGTCGGCCTCGTCGGCAAGCTCGATGTGACCGGGTTTCCAAGAGTTTTTCTCATCCTCGAGGGAGACGAGGACCGGCTCCCGGGAAAGGACTTGCAGGGTGAGGGGGGTGATGAACTCGGTGGCGGCCTGCGTCATCACGCAATGCACTTCGTGACCTTCCTTGACCAGTTGCGAGGTGAGGTCGGCGGCCTTGTAGGCTGCGATGGATCCGGTGATGCCGAGCACGATGTTCATGGGGAAATCAGTCTTTCTGCCGCGTGGTGCGCAGGCGTTGGGTCAGGAGGAGGTTCTTGAAGAGAGTGTAGTCCGTTTCTTTGTCGGTCGAAAGGAGGCGGTAGCTGTATTTCGGCCAGTGCGGGACTTCTTCGCGGGCATTTTTCAGGCGCAGGGCAATGACTTCCTCGGGGTCGGTGCCGCGGCCGCGCAGGCGCAGCTCCAGCTCCTCGTCGGTGGCCGGCATGACGAAGAGGTCGACGAGGGCGCGCTGGATGTCCGGGTCGGGATGGAGCCGCACTTGCTCCGCTCCCTGCACATCGATGTCCATGACCACGTCCTTGCCTTGTTGGAGAAAAGTGAGGACCTCGCTGAGGAGGGTGCCGTAGAAGTTGCCGTGCACCTCGGCGTGCTCGAGGAAAGCTCCGTTCGCGATCTCGGCCTGGAACTCGGGGACGGTGAGGAAGTGGTAGTCGCGACCATTGACCTCGCCCGCGCGTGGGGAGCGGGTGGTGCAGGAGGTGGAGTAATGAGCCAGGCCCTCGAGGGCGAGACGGCGGCAGAGAGTGGTTTTTCCCGAACCGGAGGGTCCGGAGACGAGGTAGAGGATGCCAGTGGAAGTCATAGGGACAAAAAGGATGCCGGTGGGCGCATTCTGTTTTGGACCACTCGGGCGCGAATGGATAGGCTTTTCCGCGATGAGGTGGGTCTTGAATTGGGCAAGCAGCCCTGCCGCGGGCGAGCCGGTGAGCGCTTGTCTGCGGGAGGGAGGCTACAAGGTGCGGGAGAGCGCCAGCTTGGCAGAAGCGCTCGCGGCCTTGCAGGAGGGAGGACTGGCCCTGGTGGTGATGCCGCTGGATTTGCCCGCGCTGCAACGGATTCAGGGCGATTTTCCCACCATCCCGGTTCTGGTGGTGGACCAGGCCGAGGGCAGTGCGGGGGCCATTGAGGCCGTGCAGGCCGGGGCCTATGACTTCCTGCCGCTGCCCTTCGATGGGGCGGAGCTGCGCTCGCTGGTGGCCGAGGCGGTGGCCAGTGCCCATGATGAGGACAACTTCGAGCTGGGTGCGATCGAGGGCTCTTCGGGCGAACTGGTGGGCACCAGCCGGGCGATGGGCAAGGTCTACCGCGACATTGCCAAGCTGGCCGCCACCCCGGTGACGGTGCTGGTGCGGGGCGAGACCGGTACGGGCAAGGAGCTGGCCGCCCGCGCTCTCTGGACCCATGGCCACCGCGCCCACTTGCCCCTGGTGGTGGTCAACTGTGCCGCCATCCCCGAGAATTTGCTGGAGAGCGAGCTCTTCGGCTACGAGAAGGGGGCCTTCACCGGGGCCACCGTGGCGCGCAAGGGGAAGTTCGAGCAAGCCAATGGCGGCACCCTCTTTCTCGACGAAATCGGGGACATGAGTCTGCCCCTGCAGGCCAAGATGCTCCGGGTTCTGCAGGAGAAGCGGATCGAACGCGTGGGCGGCCGGGGTGAGATTGCCATCGATGTGCGGGTCATCGCCGCCACCCATCAGCCATTGGAAAAAATGGTGGAAGAAGGAACCTTTCGCGAGGACTTGCTCTATCGCCTGCAGGCGGCCAGCCTGGTCCTCCCTCCGCTGCGCGATCGCATGGGCGATGCCGAGCTGCTCACCCGTCACTTCCTGGCCCATCTCGGGGAAGAACTGGGGGTGCAGGGGAAAATCTCCCGCGAGGCCCTCTCTCTCATCGCCCGTCAGCCTTGGCCGGGCAATGTGCGCCAGCTGCAGAACGTCCTCCGCCGGGCCCTCCTCAAAAGGCGCGACCTGGTCATTAGTCGTGAGGATATCGCCGAACTTCTGGCCCCGGCGAGGGAGCCGGCGGTGGATCATCACTTGGCGGAACTGGCTCGCGCCGCTCTCGATGAGGCCGAGGAAGCGGGGGAAGGCAATGCTCTGCGCCAAGTGGTGGCCGAGGCGGAAAGGGCGACCATTCGGCAGGCTTTGGAACGCAGCGGGGGCAATCAATCCAAGGCCGCCCGTTGGCTGGGCATCACGCGATTGACGCTGCGGGAGAAATTGAAGAAGTGAGGGAGAGGAGACGGCTCCGTTCGTGCGCCGTTAGAGGCGTCTTCTCCGCAAAAGTCCCTGGAGGCCTGCGAACGACAGGATGAAGGTCGTGCCAGGCTCGGGAATGGAGGTGATGCCAAAGCGGTTGGCAAGAATCCTTTCGTATCTCGCTGCGTTCTCGGGATCGCGCTGGATTTGGTCAAGCAGCCGGTCACGAATCTGCTGTTCCCATTCGGTGGATTCGATTGGAACCCGATTAATCTCGTTCTGTGCGAAGATTGCATTGAGCCATCCGCGGGCGGCAGAAGGCTCCCTCGCAGCCCAAGCTTCCACGATGCTTGCAGAATAAGAACTTGAGACGGACCCTAAAATCGAGGGGTGCGGCTCGGCTTCCTCTTGGTAAGGAGCGATTTCGAAGAGAGCTTGGCCGTGAATCAGGGTGGGAAAAAGGAAAAGCACAGCGAGTATCTTCATCACGTCAACGTGGGGCCCCGCTGTCTTTTCTACAAGGGCAATGCGAGTGGTAAGAAGACGACGGGAGGCTGGGGTGCAAAAAAAGCGGACCTTGCCGGTCCGCTTTTCTTTTCTCGGGGGGGAGTGGGGGAAACGCGTCAGACGCGATCTCGCAATTGTTCGAGAGTGGCCTTGTTTTCCAGCAGGCGGGGGAGCAGCTCGCTCCGGATCATCGCTTTGCACTCGGTCATCACGTCGTCGCTATTGAGAGCGGACTCGTATTCGTGGATGCCGTGTTCCTCCCCATTGATGAGGGAAGTGAGGGCCGCATTTTCGCCGAAGAGGGCGGAGGCGGACTGCACCGCATTGGCGAAGGTGCCCCAAGCTCCGGAATCGTGATCCGGTTGCCCGCCCATGGAGCGGACGTTCTCGGTGAGGGTCTGCACGCTGGCACGATGGCCGTCGCGGATCTGGATGAGGGTCGCGACCTCGGGCTCGTCTTTGAACTTGTCGATGGCTGTGCCGTAGGTTTCCACTGCTGAGATTTCACCTCTCAGCAATTCGTTACAGGCACGGATACAATCTCGATTCAGAATGGTTTCAGTCATGATGTTTTTTTGAAGGGTTGAGAGAGCCTCTCTTCTCAAGGGACTCTCTTCTCTCCCTTCGCTGTCTCTGTGCCAACCACAGGACATCAGCGACTTAGGTTTGTTTTGCCCAGTTAGCACCGGGTCAGGAGGGGGAAAACCCCGCAGCTTGCAACCCCGACCTTGCAAGCTGCCTCTCCGTTTTTGCGGCTTCAGGCAGTGAGCTTGGCGACCGCCGAACTCAGCTTCTCCTTTAGGGTCTCATCCTGGATACCTTCTTTGGGGGAAAAGTTGTCGTGAAAATTGGGGAGGCTGAAGGTGGCCTTGAGCTCTGCTCCCATGCGGGGAAAGGTGGCCTCGGCGGCAGCCAAGACGCTGGCTCCCCCCCGTCCCCCCGGTGAGGTCGCCATCAGGAGCAGGGGCTTGTGGCCCCACACCTCGTAGCGCTGGCGCGAGGCCCAGTCGTAGAGGTTTTTGAAGGCCGCGGCGTAGCTGCCATTGTGCTCGGCCAAGGAAATGACCAGGGCCTCATGGCCATCGATGAGGGCGAGAAACTCCTCCACGCTAGGCGGGATGCCATTTTGTTCTTCCCCATCGACCGAGAAGAGCGGCAATTCGAATTGGCGCAAATCGAGATCCGTCACCTCTGCACCTGGCACGAGATTGGCGGCATAGCGGGCCAGCTGCCGGTTGATGGATTGGGAACTGGTCGAGGCCCCGAAGGAAAGAATCTTCATCCCTGACAGACTGGCCTCCTGGCAACGGGGTGGCAATGAAAGAGGCTGGCAACATCGAATACACGTCCCTTCGTTGACGTTTCAGGGGCCATGAATACTGTTGTTCCAGTTATGAAAAATAAGACCGCAATCCTTCGTCGTGGCGTGCAAGCAAGTGCGCTCAGCGTCCTCTTCGCCCTCGTCAGCTGCACCACCACCAATCCCTACACCGGGCAGCAACAGGTTTCCAAGACCGCCGCCGGAGCTGGTCTCGGCACTCTCGCGGGCGCTGGCCTGGGAGCCATCATTGGCAACAATGTCGGCGATGGGGATGCCGGACGTGGCGCCCTGATTGGGGCTGGCATCGGGGCCCTCGCTGGGGGCGGGATCGGGCAATACATGGACCAGCAGGAAGCCCTCATCCGTCGTCAGCTGCAAGGCACCGGAGTCAGCGTCACCCGCCAGGGCAACGACATCATCCTGAATATGCCCAACGACGTCACCTTCAGCGTGGCAAGCGCCAATCTGCAACCTCGGGTGACCAATACCCTGGATTCGGTAGCGCTGGTGCTCAATAAGTTTGACCGCACCCTCGTCACTGTGGAAGGCCACACCGACTCCGATGGGGGCACTTCCTATAACCAGAATCTCTCCGAGCAGCGGGCGCTGAGCGTGGCCAATTACCTGAGCAGTCGTCGGGTCAATCCCCAGCGTCTCATTGTGCGCGGCTATGGCGAGAGCCAGCCCATCGCTTCCAACTCCAGCCAAGCCGGCAAGGCGCAAAACCGTCGGGTGGAAATCCACATCGTGCCCCAGCAATAGGGGACGCCTCCTCGAATCTGTGATGAAGAAGCCCGGGCCTGCAAAGCCCGGGTTTTTTTGCTTAAGAGGTGGCCTCCAGGCTGGGGCGACCGCGGAATTTCCGCCAGCCTCGGAGGAGGAGGCCGCTCGTTTTCCAAACGATCCAACCGGCGGCGATGACGAGGAGGACACAGAGGAAGAGGGCGGGCACGGGAGCAATGGCCATCAGCCCCAAGCCTCCAAGGACGGTGACATCTTCCGCAGAGCTCGCTGCGATATTGGAAACTGGCTCCGGGGAAAGGTTGAGAAAGAGGCGGCTTCCTGTCTTGGCCAGATGGGTGGTCAGAGAAGTGCTCCCGGCCAGGAGACCCGCGATGACCGAGACCACGGGATCGAGCTCGCCCAAGGCGGCCAGCGCGAGGAGGGTGCCCCCTGCCGGGCGCACGATGGTGTGGAGAACATCCCAGGTGGAGTCGACCCAGGGTATTTTGTCGGCAAAGAATTCGACGATAAAGAGGGTGGCGGCGACGCCCAGTATCCAGGGGTCGCCCAAGATGGCCAGTTGCTCGTGTTTGCTGGCCAGCGCCAACCAGTCGAAGCGGATGGCGAGTCCGGCCACAAAGGTGGTGAGGTAAAGATTGACCCCCGCGAAGGTGGCAAAACCCAGGGCGAGGCCCAGATGTTCGAGGATTTCCATGGTGTGAGAGGCTAGCTCATTCCGCGAGAAGCAGCGATGGGAAAATCCCCTGCGGTTTCTCATGCTGGCGAGAGTCGGATTTTCGGCGAAGGTTACTATTTTGTTTCTTTCGCCTGAAAATCGTCCGGGAGTAGGTCTGTTTTCTAAAAAAGCCGCTTTTCGGGCGGGCAATATGAGTGCGGGGCGGTCGTTTTCTTAAAATCCATGACTGTCATTCAGCAATTTACTCTCACCTTGGGGGCGGCACTGGCGATGGCCGGCGGAGTTGGAGCGGAAGCGAGTTTACCCTGCGGATGCTCGTCTCATCCCCCTCTTGTTTCCGGTCCAGACGCGGTCAAGGCCCGGGTGTCTCTCGACCTCCCCGATGGTCTGCCAGAGTCCTTTACTCTCCCGCTTGCCCTGGGAGGGGAAATTTACCACCTGCATTTGCAAAAGAATCGGGTTTTTGGAGCGAACACCCGTTTTCTTGTCAGTGATGGGGCGGGCGCTCTCACTCCGGTTGATCCGGGGCCAGACCGCTCTTACTTGGGTCAGGTGGGAGAGAATGCTGACTACGCGGTGAGTGCCGTGCTGACTGAAGAAGGGCTGATAGCCAATATCATTCGGCCCGGGGAGGTCACAATCACTGTGAGTCCGACCGGGGAGGAGGGTATCCACGAGCTCTCCCTCGACCACGATCAGCAGCAGGCCTGCGGGACGGAAGAGACCTTGCCGGGACCCATCATCACGGCGGAGGGCGAAGAGCTGGGTGCCACGCCTCTGCCCATCACGACCGCTTTCACTGTATTTGCGGCCAAAAGCAGCGGGGCAGAAGAGGCTTCCACCGCGACTCTCGCTCCCGAGCGGGTGATGGATGTCCTCGAATACGAGGTCGGGGTGGAGATCAGCTCGCGGGCATTCCTCAACAACTACGGCGGTGACCTCAGCTATGCGCAATCGGTGGCCCAGGGCATCCCGGGAAATCTCGACTCGCGCTATTTGCGGGCCACGGGCATCAAGCATCGCCTGGGCACGGTCATCATTCGCACCTCGGCGGCAAATGATCCTCTGGACGGCCAAGTGAACAATGGCACCCATAGCGGAGGCTTGAGTGCTTTCCGCGATTATTGGAACAATCACCCTGCCGAAGTGGGGACGACCCACGACCTCGCGGTCTACCATGTGCGGGCCTCCCCTTCCGGCCTAGCCTACGTGAATAGTGTAGGCACCGGGAGCCGTTATGCATTGAGCGCCAGTAATGGGGCTACCAGCTGGGCTGATGGCACGCTTGTGCACGAGTTTGGCCATTCCTGGAGCTTGCGTCACACGGGAGATGCGCCCATCACGCAATATGATGAGGACCAATACAATGCGGGGCACATCCCGCCCGGCTCGTTCTATGAGTCCAAGCCTCGCAGTGGTTCGGGTGCCAGCTCGGCCGGGGGCAAGCACCTTTTCGTCAGCATCATGCACGGCGGGGGAGACCACAATATCGGCCGCATGGCCAGTGACGAAGCCCAGGCTGTCTACAATGTGAAGCAGCAGAAGCGAAATCATGGTGATCTGATTGCCAATCCGGGGCCTATTCCTCCCTTCGGCTTTCGCGATCGCGCGGTTTCCTTTGGCGACCCGGTGACCATCGATGCCGTCAAAAACGATTACGACTGCAACAATGACGTCCTCGACCTGCGCTTGCTCGATACCGTGAGCCAAAAGGGAGGGGCCCTCTCCCTTTCGCAGGGAACGGGACCGGGAGGGCGCAACGAGGTGATCTACACCCCACCGCCCGGCTACAATGGGCCGGACTTTTTTAGCTACACGGTCTGCGACGCCACGGGATTGACAGATTGGGGGACGGTCTACGTCATCAATCAGGGCCCGGTCACCGTCAATACCAACACCACTTCCTTCAACTACGATCTGGGACCGCTCGATTCCCCCGTTTTGGCGGGCTGGGCGGCCATCGGTCCGGAAACCACGGGAGATATCAACTGGACCGGAGCGGCAGTCGAAGCCCGCGATCGCGGCCTGGGCGATGGCGTCAATGATGCCAATCGCGACTTCGTCACCGGTAGCGGCTCTGCGACTTTGAATCATAAAATCGGGAATGGCGTCTGGAAGATCACCATCAACATGGGAGATCGCACCCATGCCCATGACCAAATGGGCGTGCGCGCCGAAGGCATCACCATAGGTTCGGGAGTGAACTCTGCTGCTGCCGAATTCAGCTATGTTAATGGTCAAGTGGAAGTGCGGGATGGAGAACTGAACCTGGAGATCTTCGATCAGGGGGGCAGTGATGCCAACTGGGTCATCAACCGGCTTTCCCTGGAAAAAGTGGCCGAGATTGTCGATGGCACGCGCTACAGCTACAATCATGACCTGGGGCCTGCCGGGTCCGTCATTCGTCCCGGCTGGACCCTCATCAGTCCCGAAAGCGCGGGCGCGGTCTACTGGAGTGGGGCCCCTGTGACCGGTCTCGACCGCGGGCAGGAGGGCACCAATGAGATCAACCGCGACCTCATCACCGGCTCGGGAGCGGCGACTCTCCACCACAAATTGACCCCCGGGGTGTGGGGAATCACCATGAATATGGGCGACCGCACCGTGGCCCACGACCAGATGGGCGTGCGCGCGGAGGGCGAGCTCATCGGCTCGGGAGTCAACTCCGCAGCTGGCTCTTTCCCATACGTGAACGCCGATGTCACGGTGACCGATGGCGAGCTGAACCTGGAATTTTTCGATGGCGGAGGAGCCGATCTCAATTGGGTGGTGACCCGTCTCTCGCTGATCAAAAAAAGCGAAATCGTGGACCTCAGCAAAACCCGATATGACTACGACATCGGCCCCAAGGACTCGGTGGTGCAAAGTGGCTGGACGCCGATTTGGCCGGATACCACGGGTGAAATCTCCTGGAGTGGCGACGCCATCGAGTCCGCCGACCGCGACTTGGGCGGAGGGGTGAACAACATCAATCGTGACTTCGTCTTTGGTAGTGGCACCACCGTCCTCAATCACAAGCTGGCCAATGGCAATTGGGCCATCACGCTCAATATGGGCGATCGGCTCAATCCTCATGATGACATGGTGGTGAGAGCCGAGGGCGTGCTGCTGGAGCCCGGCCTGGACTCCGAGGCCGGGGCCTATCCTTACGTGCGCGGCGAAGTCGCGGTGAGCGATGGCGAGCTCAATCTCGAATTCTCCGATGGTGGCGGCTCCGACCCGAACTGGGTGGTGACGCGCATGAGCCTCGAATGGAAGGGATCGCTCGGTCCGCAAGCGCCCGCCGTCGCCAGCGGCTCCCTCTCCGGTCTCACCCAGACCAGCGTCAATCTCAGTGTCAACGTGGTTGATGATGGGGGAGAAACTCCGGCGGTCACCCTTTATTATGGGCAGAGCGATGGCACCACCGTCGCCGGGGACTGGTCGACGAGTGTCTTCCTGGGCTCGCGGGGCGAGGGCTCTACCATTGTCCCTCTCAGCGGCTTGGCTCCTGGAAAGACCTATTACTACAATGTCGCCGCCAGCAATAGCGCCGGCACCGGTTGGGGGAGCACGGCCAGCTTCACCACCCTGCCCGGGGGCTACTCCCACTGGTCGAGCGAGCACGAGGTCACCACCGGCCCCCAAGGGGATGACGATGGCGATGGCGTGAGCAACTTGGTCGAATATGCCCTCGGGCTCGACCCGCAGGCTGCCGAACCCTCGCCTGGCACCTTAAGGGATGGCGTGCTCTCTTTCGCAAAGGGAGCGGAGGCGGCGGCCAATGGTGATTTGCGCTACACCATCGAGACCTCGCCGGATTTGCAGGATCCTTGGACCACGGTGGAGGCTTCGATCGAGACCGATGAAGAAATCTCCTGCTCTCTCCCTGAGGGGCAAAGTCGGATTTTTGCCCGCCTCCGGGTCGTGCAACAGTAGGGGGAGTCACCCTGCAATTGACGGCGTCGAGCCTGCAGGTTCTACTCTGGTATGCCCAGCTTACCGCAAATGATCGCTCTGGCTGTTATCTGCGGTTTGCTATCGTGCTCCAGAGGAGGCCGAGAAGGAGAAGGGCCAGAGCTGGAAAACGAGTCGTCGCACCTGGATTTGCTGAATAAACTGATAAGCGGCAAAGCCGTAGGAGACTCTCTCACAAAAGGAGTCGTGACATTCCCATTCCCAGCCAATAATCGGCAAGGGCAAGTCGAAGAGGTCGGAGCCCAGGACGCAAGTGGCAGCCAACAGCGATGAGCGGTCCCTCCTGTTGTTTTCCGCCGTCAAACGAGCCTCCTCGGGAAACGATTGGTAGATTGCGCGGTCGGGCATTGAGCGCTGAATATGAAAAGGAACGACCATATTCGATTGAAAATCGCCTCTTCCATTCCCTGTTAAAAGCTGCTACCCACTACGGGTGAAAAGTGTCCTATTACGTGACATCAACCTACGCCTTAGAGGGCGGCCCCACGCCAGAAAACTGCATCTGGGGATTTTCTGTGGACCCGAGCAGATCGCGCCCGGGCAATCGTCTGCAAAGCCCACAACCACGCTGGAAAAATCGTGCTACCATTACGAAAACCGCGTCGGGTATTCCTCTTTGGCCAAGTAGGGACCCGATCGGGGAAAATTTTGAAACAGGGGAGTATAATGTTTATTCTTTCGTGAGCAATAGGTCTGTAAATGAAGTTGATATTCTCGGAGAGGCCTTATGCGGAGGTGTGTGTATAACTGTCGCTGTCGTCGTTGGGAGAGTTGTAATCAAGAAAGTTATTAAAACTTCTGCGAAGAAGGCGGCTCAAAAAGCAGCAAGGAAACGAGCAGAGCAAGAATTGAGAAAACGTGCAAAAAAATATCTGAATGTGTGACTCTTCATGCCGCTTACAAGCAAATGGAAGATAAGTGCGAAAAATGTAAACCTTGTATGAGGTGTAATAAAGTGAGAGAGAATATAACTTGTTGGTCCTCTGTTTCTGCTGGAAGAAAGAAATATTTAGGGAAGAAGTGTGACTATATCCTTCCCGGGGCGATAGCAAAGGGATCAGCAAAGCAAGAGAAAGATCATAAAGAGGAGCGGAACAAGGCCATAAAACATGTCGCAAAATGCACGCTAGCTCTTCAAACATGTGAGAATTAGAAGTGAAGTAATGGAAAAGGATTATCCATCGTTTAAAGAGCTAACTCCTACTGATGGGCGTGATTTAGATGAAAAAATTGCAGCTGAGCATTTTTTTGGCAAGTCGATACCGGAGTCCTATGAGATGTTTTTATCTAATCCTGATTATTTTTTAAATGATTTCCTGCACTTAGGAAAAGAAGGGTTTTTGTTTTACGCTGAAATAATTGTTCTTTATTTAAGGGAGTGCGTGGATGGTTATGATGATGTATTTATTGATTTCTTCAAATATATAGTGAAGTCTAGAGGGGACGATTTAAGAGGGACCAAATTACTTTCGTTAATTGAGGATGTGCTACACGAAGAAATTTAGTCAGACGCGGAATCTCCGTGTAGCGCACTACTTTGACATCGTACTGGATTGCCAAATTTTTTGGTGAGATTCTTGATGGGGTCGCAGACGGGGTCGGTCCGTGACGTGTAAGCGGGGTCGGACGTGTAAGCGGGGTCGGACGTGTAAGCGGGGTCGGACGTGTAAGCGGGGTCGGACGTGTAAGCGGGGTCGGACGT
>NZ_JAENIO010000019.1 GCF_016595415.1 Roseibacillus ishigakijimensis | reverse complement strand
ATCAACCTGACCACCGCCACGTCACCACCGAAACCCGCAAAGAACGCCGCCCCCTTGAAGACACTTGGATCGAACTCCTAAGTTGACGCGAATGGGCGTGCAGGAGGAAATGAGACGTGAATTGGCAAAAAGCTTTTTCATTCACGGAGATGAATACCTTGTTGAAAAGGTTGGAGAATTGGTCTCGCAGGATGAGCGACTAGCGGCAGCCTGTTTAACAGAATATTGGAAAAACGACGCCATATCACCTTGGAGTCAAATCGAACAATTTGAGAGCATCAATGTCAGTTCGACCGTGATATCGGAGGCGTTAACTGAGCTTGCCAGAAGCGATTTGAGTGTCGCCAGTCGATTCGTTCTCGAATTAGAGGAAAGACGACCTGACTTGGTCAGGGAGTGCGCTTCGCAAGTCGTTAAGGAGCTGAGTGCGATTGACATCAAGATGGCATCTCATTTTCTGCTTGAAATCGAAAACGAGGACCTTCGTAAATATGTAAGCGATGGCTTTATTTTAGAGTTGAAGCGACTGAATGAGCCTGATGCCGCCCGCCAATGGGAGTCATTTTTCGAAAGCAAAGAAAATTAGGGTGTCTCTTAAATAAAGTTGGCTGTTAGGAAGTTGTGAATCTTGATGTGTTGGCAACTGGTTTCAGGTCGGGAACCAGAGGGGGTAGCAGGGGCTCCTATCAGAGGTTTTTTTGCAGAGGTTTCTCTAGGCTTGCCGTGAGTTGGGCGAGGATCTCGTCCACTGGAACGGGGGGGTGGAGGAGACGGAGATGCAGCTGGTGATAGTCTCGGCGGCCAGGAGTGACTGCGAGGAGGAGACGGTAAGGACCTCGTTCGAGGTCGGCATGACTGGTATCATGCGAAATCGTCCAGCCTTCTTCCTGCAGACGGTGTAAGAGAGACTCCCGGGTGGCTCCACTGGGGAGAGAGAAATCCCGCCGGGTGGTGAGTTCTCCCTTGTCATCGGCTTCTCCAGCGGGGCGCCATTGCGCATTGGGGCCTCGAAAGCGCTTGCGTGTTTGTTTTCGCTGCAATTGGGCCAGTTGCTCCAGGATGCGCACCGTGAATCGGTTGAGGGAGCAGTTGTAGCTGCCGGGCAAGGGGCGCAGTGGTTGCTGGCGAAGGGCCAGCATTTGATAAGGGGCCTCTCCCATGGGGCCGTGATAGATGATGGCACCAGAAGCGACGGTGAGGGGGGCACCCGAGTAGATGAATCCTTCCCAGCGGATACCAGCCACTCCGAAGCGTTCCGGGTGTTTCTGATAAAGAAGGCCTTCGGCTTCGCCGTAACCACGCTGCTGGCGGAGGAAGCCCGCAAAGGTTGCCCGTCTGTCATGAAAAACACAAGCTCCGGGGTGGAAGGCTAATTGGAAAGAGTTATCTAACAGTCTCCAGCAGATATCGACATCATCGCCGGCGGCATGAAACTGTTCATCGAATCCTCCGAGTTCGAGCAAGGTCTTGCGATGGAGGGCGAGATTACACCCTGGAAGGTGCTCGGCGGTGGTGTCGGTGAAGAGAATGTGGGAAACATTGCCCAGACAGGCGGTGACGATGGCGTTTTGCCATCCCCGGGGAGGGGGTGGCAGATTGGGGCCTCCGGCGGCGCGGGCGGCGGGATTGCGCGCGATGGCTTGGCGCAGGTAGTGAAGCCATTGGGGGTGGGGGCGGGCGTCGTCATCGATGTAAACAATCCACTCGCCGCGGGCTTCCCTAGCGGCCAGATTGCGAGCGGCTGAGAGGCCGGATGGGGCTTGGGCGAGGACTCTGCTGGCGAGTTTGCTGTTTTTTAAGAAGGTGTTGGCAGTGAGAAAGGTATCGTCGGTGGAGCCATCGTCGACGATGAGGAGTTCGAAGTTTTCGTCGCTCAGATTTTCAAAGTGCGGGAGGTTCTCGCGCAAGCGATGACCTCCGTTGCGGGTGCAGATGGCGATGCTGAATAAAAAGGGGGGCGGCGAGGGCGGAGGAGCTTGCTTGGAGAAGGCTTGGGTCAGCGCGGCAAGTGCGGGTTTGGCGCTGCCGTCGCGGCGGGTCAATCCGAATGACCAGTCGGTAATGACTTGCTGATTGTTGAACCACTGGTCGCTCCACGCGTAGACGGTGAAGCCGGCACAGGCTTCTTCTCGGGCCAGCCGGTAAGCCGCAAGGAGGAGTTCCCGCTGCCGGTCTTCTTGTTTCTCCTCTTCTCCCGGGTGAGCCCCCTGGGTATTCAGACCGAATTCGGTCAGGAGGAGAGGGCGGTCGCCGGCAATATTGTGTAATCTTTGCAGATATCTTTCGAGGGAGTCTTCTTCTTCCAGGTAGATATTGAAAGCGGTGAAGTCGGCATTGCGGGGTTCGAGATATTCAGTGGTGGGGAAGTTGGCGTAGGCATAGAGGAGGTGAGGAGCGATGGCACGACAGTGGTCGATGAGCTCTTCCAAGGCCGCCCGCACTCGCCGCGGGCCCATGAAGCGAGCCAAATCGGGCCGAATCTCGTTGGCTATCAGGCAGGCGGCCAGTGCCGGATGGTCTCCCTGCCGTCTCAGGAAAAGACTCCACTGCTGTCGGGCGAGGCGCAGAGTTTCGTCATTTTCGGTGAAAAGGCTGTCCCAATGCCAGGGCAGAGTCACGATCACGAGCAGCCGATGGCGGGTCGCGAGGTCGAGGAATTCCCGGGTCGGAGCCTCATAAAGTCGCACTGCGTTGAAGCCCGCCCCCGCGATGCGGGCCAGCTCCTCGGTGTCCTTGAGCTGACTTTTTGGAGGAAATGGGCCGTAGGTGACAACGCGGAGAAAGGTCTCCCGCCCTTTGTGGCGGAACCAGCGACCATGGATGGACAATGACACGGAGCGATTTTCTCTGAATTTCACCTCTAGGTCCAACCTTGAGCGAGTGTGTTTTCTTACAAAAAAGAAATTCAAGGAGGACAAGGGCGGGATCGGTAGCCAATTCGGGCGAGGAGGGGAGAGTTCGCTTCGCGGGGCTGGGGACTTCCTTAGAAATTGGCGTGATAGAGGGCCTGCTGGATGAGGTCCGGGCCGGGAGGAACTTCGACAAACCCGCTCGCATTCAGGGTGCTCGCAAAGTCTCCCGAGTTCTGGGGCTTGATCACGAGGAGGCGACCATCGGGCTGGATGGAGGCCGGGAGAAAGAGGGTGAGCCGATCATGAGGGGTCAGTGGCTCCCGCAAGGGAAGGAGGGGGCCTTGCGCCGGGAGGCTGCCCGCCAAGAGCGAGAGAGCGGGGCGCACGTAGCGGAGGAAAGTGGTCAAGGTGGAATTCGGATTGCCGGGCAGGGCGAAGATTGGCGGGCTTTCGCTACGAGGAGACCAGTAAGCGAGGGGTTTTCCGGGCCGTTGGGCGATGCCGTGAAAAGCGGGAGGGCCGACCAGCTCTTGCAGGGCCGGGCGCACGTAATCTTTTTTGCCCTTCGAAATCCCTCCGCTCAGTAGAACCAGATCACTGGCCGCAATTGCTTCCTCCAGCGCCAGACGGGTGGCGCCCAAATCGTCGCTGAGGTGAAGGTGCTGGCAATCTCGCGTAAAGGCCTGAAGCGCTCCCAGCAGGACGGGGCCATTGGATTGCCGCAGTTGATGTGGGGCCGGTTTTTCCGAGGGAGGGATGAGCTCGTCGCCCGTGGTGAGAAGGGTGATGCGGGGTTGGCGGGTCACCAGGAGCTCGGTTTTTCCAATAGTGGCGGCCAGGCCCAGATGGGCGGGAGCGATGGTGGTGCCAGCTTGCAGGAGTTCACAGCCCGCCACGCAATCAGAGCCCTGCCGATGGATGAATTGGCCGGCCTGCGGCTCCGCATCTTTTCTCAGAGAGACCCTTTTTTCCCTGAGGTGCAGTTCTTCTACGGGAACAATCGTATCGCAGTCGCTGGGGAGGACCGCCCCGGTCATGACTTGCCAGCAATGCCCCGGTAGGAGCGCGGCGGGGGCCGGATCGCCCGCCGGGTGAAGGCCCTGGAGGGTGAGGGCGGGGAGGGTGAGATCGAGCGAACGGCAGGCGATGCCGTCCATGGTCACCCGATCGAAGGGTGGGAAGTCCCGGTCCGCGCAGAGGGTTTCCCGCAGGGTGCGCGCTAGGGCGTCCAGAAAGTAGACGGGCTCGGCAGGGAGAGCTTGTAGGCTGGCGGCGATGATTTCGTCAGCCTCTGCCGGGCTAATCAGGGAGTCCATGAGAGGAGAAGGGAAGGAGGAAATTAGGCCGGGCGGGGCATTTCGAACAAGTCTTGACTCCGGCAATACCAATCCGGGGAAGCCATGCGCCCGACCGGCGTCCAGTCTTTCTGCCGGAGGTGGAAGGTTTCTTCCTCGACCAAACCGTCGCGGACGAAGACGTGGTTGACGACCCCGATGACCAGTCGGTTGCGGCCAATCTCGATGGTCTGGTGCTCACGGCATTCGAGGGCGACCGGTGCTTCCGCGATGCGGGGCACTTGCAAGGTCCGGGCTGCGGTGGTGCTGAGGCCTGCCGCCTGCACCTCATCCACCCCGGCGGGTAGGGACGCGGCGGTTTGCACCATGGCCTGCGCCAATTCTTCGGGAACCAGATGGATGATGAATTCTCCGTTTTCACGGATGTTGCGGGCGGTGTCTTTGGCGATTGCGGGCTCTCCCGCCTGGGCTTTGCCTTTATTGCCGGGCGCGAAGGCGACTAAAGCCGGATCGGATCCAAAGACGTTGAAGAAAGAAAAGGGTGCCGCATTCACCCGTCCCAGGTCATCTCTGGTGGTGACCCAGGCGATCGGGCGGGGGGTGACCAACGAGGCCAAGAGCTTGTATCGCTGGGACGGATTCACTTGGGAAAAATCGATTTCCATGCCCGGCAGAATACCTCCTGCCCTCGGTCTGTCTACCCTGCTTCGAGTGTGCCGTGGGCGGGGGACGGCAAGGAGGTTTTGCGTGACAATAATGTCACCTAAGGAGGCGCGTGTTTTTGTCGGACCTCGTTTTCTATCCCCACCATTTTATGCGGCAACACTCGAAATGCGGAAGCGAGCACGATTCTCCTGCGACCCCCTCGTCCTTTTGGGGAGGAAAGATGAGCCCTTTGTTGGGACTGATTTTCCTTGAGTGCGCCATTGCTGCTGCCGTCGTCGCGCAGGAAGAGAAAGAGGTGACCGAACCCGCGGGAGAACGGAACGAACAGTTTCAGCAAGAGGTGGCGGAACTCATCGCCGGGGACGAAAGCGAGGAGGAAGCTGCCGACCGCGAGGAGAGGGGGGAAGAGGAAAAAGCCGCAAGTGAGGAGGCCGCCGGGTCGGAGCCTGTCTCGGGAGAAGAGAGCCCGGCTGCCCCAGCGGAAGGCGGGCAGGCCGAGGATGAGGACGAAGAAAATCCCGCTGGCACAGCCGAGGTCCCTCCGGATGCCGGTCTAGAGAAATCAGAGGATGAGGCCATCGGGGAAGGTGAGGAATTGGCTTTGCCGGAAGCAGAGGCGGAAGAATCCGAAGCTGCCGGGGGCAATCAATTGCTGGATGATTTGGAAGGGACGGGCATCATCCAAGGGGAGGTCTTTGGTCCAAGCGGCGAGGGATTGCCCGGTGTGGTGGTGCGAATTGAACTGTTGGATCGGATCACCCGGGCGGATCAAGAGGGCAAATTCGCCCTTGCCGATCTCCCGGCGGGGGAATTCGAGATGCAGTTCAACAAGTTGGGTTACAAAGTCGCCACCCGGACGATCATTCTCAAGGAGGGAGAATCCACCACCGTCAGTCAAGCCCTCGAAGAACAGCCGGTTGAACTCGTCGATGAGGAATACGAAATGGACGAGGTGGAGATTGTGGGAGAGTATGTGGAAGAGGATAAGCAGGAGATTCAGTTTGAAATTGAAACGGAATCGAAGGTGTTGGGGGGGAGTTTGGGAAAGGCAGAGTTTGCCAAAACCGGGGTGAGCGATGCTGCCGGAGCGGTCACCAAGGTGTCTGGAGCCAATATCGTCGGCGGGAAGTATGCGGTCGTGCGGGGCTTGGGCGATCGTTACACCAACACCACCCTCAATGGAGGAATTGTCCCGAGCGCTGATCCGTCCCGGAAAGCTGTTCAATTGGATCTCTTTCCCACTGATTTGTTGGAAAATGTCAACATTTACAAGACGTTTGCGCCCGACCTGCCAGCGGAGTTCGTCGGGGGGCTCATTGCGGTAGAGACCCTTCGGCTGCCAGACGAGAGAGTGTTCGAAGTAAGTGTTGGAACAGGGACACATAGTGAGACTCATGGGGAAGGTGGTTTTTACTCCATCCCCGGTCGCAAAGAGACATTCTTTGCAGATAACAACGATGAGTTGGTAAATCACAGCATTCTTGATAGCGCGAATCTGGTAGGAAGTCGGCGCAACCCTGTCCTACAGCAGCTGGCTATCGACGCTCGGAGCTTTTTCTATCAGGAGGCACCTATCTTCGCCGACAAAGGGAGTGATCCAGAATGGGACCGCTCCTTGTCCATCGTCTTTGGTGATAAGTTCGAGCTTAATAATGGTTGGAACTTTGGGGTGGTCGGTAGTTTCACTCATGAGACCGAATCGCGTTTCGAAGAAAACCAGCGGGCGGAGTTCTCCTCCGTCACCCTGAGTCCGGGCAATGCTGCTTTGGCTTTGCCCGGTCGCTTCACCTCCACTGCGGTCAATGCCTCGGGCTCTTTCGTTGGTTTGGGGACCGATCTTTACCGAGAAGCGCAAATTTATACCGACTCACTCAACTGGGGGCTTTTGCTAGGGGGAACCTTGGAGATGGGCGACGATCATAACCTCAGTGCAGTCTACTTCAAATACCGTAGCGAAGATGCCTCGGTGACACTGAACTCAGAGCAACTTCGGCAGGATGATAGTGGGGCCTCGCAGTTGGGTGTGATCACGGGCAACAACTTGGAAACGATTGGAGGCGAGACCTATCAGGTTTACGATAATTGGGATACTATGGATGTGGTATTTCGGGACTTGGAGATTTGGCAGACGCGCGGGGGGCATGATTTTCGAGATGGAGGGAGAGGGTTGAAATTCAATTGGTTTATTGGGGGTGGGATTGCCCAGGAAGCCCGACCGGTCGGTGTCAGCCAGAGATTTTATAATCTCGTTGATGGAAATGGAAATTCGCAAGTGGTTCCGGTCAATCCTTCCAATACGCAAAATGCTCCCAGCAGTTTTTATTTGGGTAGCCGGACACAGGATGATTCCCAAGAGGTTAAAATTGATACCACTCTTTCCTTGTGGGAGCAGACCGACGAGGACAATCATTTGGACTTGCGGTTTGGGTTGGCTCGATTCAATCGCACGCGGGACACCACTGCTCGCCGACTGAGCTTCACCATGGGAGATCGGCTGCTTAACGATTTGGTCGGCGACCTTGATGCGCAGAAGGATGAGATGGATGATCTGATGAATGGCACTCCGCCGGTTGACGGCTCGATTGAAGGGCAATCAGAGGGCTGGATTGTGGGCGAGGCTACGGGTAACACGCAGTTGACCTACTCTGCTTATAGTCGCATTTATTCGGGTTATCTGATGGGCGATCTAGCCTACCGGGAATGGGAGCTACTCGGTGGTGTGCGTTATGAACGGGAAGAAAAAGGGTTCCTGACCCAGAATGGTGAATCGGTGGATCAATCGGCGGTCAATTTTTTCCCGGGAGTGATTTTTAGCCGTGCTTTTGGTAGCGAGAATCAGTTTGGGATGGACTTGGCATGGTCGCGAACGGTAGCCCGGCCGACTTTCTACGAATATGTGGACGCCTTCACTCTGGATCAGGCCAACGACCGAACTTTTGCAGGAAATCCGAATCTGGAAGACACGGAAGCGACCAATACGGATTTCCGGCTCAGTTATCGCGACCCGAGAAATGGAGATAGTATTTCGGCGAGTCTTTTTCACAAAAGTTTGACCAATCCGATTGTCCAGATTGAGGATCCCTTTGCGAGTGGTCAGATTACTTGGGCAAACTTTGAGTCGGCCAAGCTTTCAGGGGTGGAAATTGACTTTTCCAAAGATTTGCTGCAAGGGTTCAGCTTGTTCGGAAACGTGAGTTACATCTATTCTGATGTGCAGGATAGTGTCTTCCGAAACCCGCGGGGGTTTGGAGAAATCGGTATCACTTCCGAGGGGCTGGAGGGACAACCCAATTGGTTGGTGAATCTGGTGCTTAGTCATGATTATGAACCCTGGGGGTTGACCAGTAGCCTTTCCTATAATTTTACCGGTTCTTATCTATCGCGGGTTGTCCCGTCGGAGGGGAGCACCGCTTTGAACCCTCAGCCGGATAACATCATGCGGCAGCCCTTTCACTCTCTTGATTTGATTCTAGCCAAGAGCTGGCAAGGGGAGTGGCAGGATTACGAAGGAAAGGTGTCTTTCAAGATTAAGAACCTTCTTGGTTCCAAAGAGGAATACACTTACGGCGATCTGGATATTTTGCCGTATGAGCTATACGATCCCGGACGAGAATACTCGCTCTCGATGAGCATCAAGTTCTAAGGCAGAGCTGGATTGCAAGGTGAAAAGAACCCCGGAGCTGTTCGGGGAGAGACTGCTTGAGAGTAGGGGTGAAAATCTGACGAAAACGTCACATGAAGCCCTGCGAATCCCCTCGCGATGAGGAGGGTTCCAAACTAGAAGAGCTGCGTCCGGAGGATCAAGGAACGAGCTTTGCGAGACTTGGTCCCAAGCAGGGAGAATGCCAGTTTCCCTGGCGTCGAAAAAAATCAATCAACTTATATCATTATGAGAACAAATCCAAAACTCATTACTCTCTTGGTTACGGGGGTGGCCGCTCCGGTCTTCGCTTCCGAGATCACGATCGAGACGGTGACCGGGGATATCACAACCGATACCGTATGGGACTCTGACACTAATAACGATGGCGTCGTTGACAAAGTCTACTTTCTTGATTCCTCGGTGTCCGTCAAGGACGCTGCCTATGGCGATAGCTGGGAGGCTGGAGATGCCAAGGTGACCCTGACCATCGAGCCGGGCACGGTGATTGCGGGGACCGGGTCCGATGCGGGAACGAGTGGAGCACAGGTAGGCTCGCTGGTCATTACTCGGTCGGGAATGATTCATGCGCAGGGAACCGCAGAAGATCCTATCATCTTCACTAGCGCTTCGCAGGCAGAGGTGATGTTCGCATGTGATATCGATGGCGATGAATTCACCGTTTCCGAACCGCTCGATCCGGTGGTCGATGGCGGTGAGTGGGGTGGAGTTATTGTTTTGGGTAATGCTCCGATTAACTTTACCAGTGGTTCCAGTAATGTGGGTGAGACTTCTATTGAAGGCTTTCCGGCTGGTTCTTCGGCAGATATTGTTTTCGGTGGTGATATTGCCGATGATAATTCAGGTGTTCTGGAATACGTTCGGATCGAGTTCGGTGGCTTCGAGTTCGATGAGAATGAGGAGATTAATGGTCTGACTCTCGGAGGGGTCGGTTCCGGTACGACCGTGCGCTATGTTGAAGTGCTGGGCAATACTGACGATGGTTTTGAGTTCTTTGGAGGAACGGTGAGCACCAGCCACTTGGTGAGTGCTTTCAACCAAGATGAGTCTTTTGACTTTGATCAAGGTCACCAGGGAACCCACCAGTTTCTTTTTGCAGTGCAAAGCACCATTAGTGACAATGCAGTGGAGGCTGATGGTGGTGATGGTGACACCAAGACGGCCGAGCCCTTGACATTGACCAAGGTCTACAATGCCACTTTCGTCGGAGGTGGTGCGGACGCCACGCCTTCCGGGCATATCTTCCGGCTCAAAGATAATTTCGGTGGTCAGTTTCATAACTCGATTTTCACCGGATATAAGGGAGCGGCTTTTCGCGTGGACGACCAGCCCACGGCCAACCAGGTCGGGGTGAACATGAACTTTACGAATAACATTTTTGGTGAGATCGGCAGTGCTTCCACCGGAGACAATAGCGCGGCGGGCGATGATTTGTTGGCTCAGGCCGGGAATACTCCCTTGGGCACTTCTCCCCAATTCGCGGATTTGGTGCGTGAAGGCGGAGAGGTGAGCTCGATTGACCCTCGGCCCATTCTCAGCGGTCCTGCTTGGGCGGGGGACATCACTCCCGGAGCGCCCGCGCCTGCCAAGTTCAAAGGTGCCTTCGGCGCTAAGAACTGGGCGGCGGGCTGGACCTTCCTGGATGAGGCCGGCTACTTCTCCAACACTTTTGCTGCACTGGCGGTGACTGTGGAAAAAGTCTCCGGTGACATCACGGAGGATACGACTTGGGACTCGGATACCAATGACGATGGTGTGGTTGACAAGATCTATTTCTTTGATTCCGCAGTAGCCGTAAAAACTGCCGATTATGGTGATGGCTGGACTGCAGGGGGCGAGAAGGTGACTTTGACCATCGAGCCAGGGACCGTGATTGCGGGGACAGGCTCCGATGCAGGTTCCAGCGGGGCCCAAGTGGGCTCTTTGTTGGTGACTCGTTCCGGCATGATTGATGCCCGGGGTGAGGAGAACTGCCCCATCATCTTCACCAGTGCTTCTGAGGCGGAATACCGCTATGGCGTTGATGTCGATGGTGACGATTTTGTGGTCGATGTGCCTAATGACCCTGTCTTCGATGGAGGTGAGTGGGGTGGCGTCATTCTGCTCGGCAATGCTCCCATTAACTTCACCAGTGGTTCGACCAATGTTGGTGAGACTTCGATTGAAGGTTTCCCCGCTGGTTCCTCTGCGGACATCGTCTTTGGCGGTGAGATTGCCGATGATAGCTCGGGTATCATGGAGTATGTGCGGATCGAGTTTGGTGGCTTCGAGTTCGACTCCAACGAAGAGATCAACGGGTTGACCATGGGAGGTGTCGGTTCTGGCACCACTCTTCGTTACATTGAGGTGGTTGGTAACACGGATGACGGCTTCGAATACTTTGGCGGCACCGTGAATACTTCTCACTTGGTGAGCTTCTTCAACCAGGATGAGTCCTTTGACTTGGACCAAGGTCATCAGGGCACTCATCAGTTTCTTTTCGCAGTGCAGAGCACTCTGAGCGACAATGGAACAGAAGCGGATGGGGGTGATGGCGATGAAAAGGGTCTCGAGCCCTTTACTTTGGCCAAGTTTTACAACGTCACTTACATCGGTGGAGGCGAAGAGAGTTCGGCTGGAAATGCTTTCCGCTTAAAGGAAAATTTTGCCGGTCAGTTCCATAATTCCATTTTCACCGATTACAAAGGGGCGGTGATTCGTATGGATGACCAACTGACCGAGGACCAGGTGGGAGTGAATCTTAACTTCACTAACAACCTCTTTGGTTCCTTTGGTGCGACTGCGACCGGGGACAATGCCTCCGGGGGTGACGCCTTGCTTGCCCAATCTGGAAACACCGCTATCAACACAGACCCCGAGCTTCTGGGGCTTGTTCGTGGCAGCGAAGGTGATGTTGTTTCCGTTGACCCGCGTCCGGCATTGACTAGCCCGGCTTACGGCTCCGCGCTCACTCAAGGAGGTCTCTGGGCCGCCAACTATCGGGGTGCCTTTGGCGATGAGAACTGGGCTCGCACGTGGACCTATATGTCTGAGAACGGCTATCTTGCCGAATCATTCATTCCCAACCAATTCAATCGTCAAGTGACGGTCGAGCATGTCGCCGGTGACATTACTGCCGACACCACTTGGGATTCCGATACCAATGGCGACGGCCTTGTCGACAAGATTTACTTCCTCGATAGCGCGGTAGCGGTCAAGGATGCTTCTTACGGCGATGGTGGTAGCTGGAGCGAGGGTGGCAACAAAGTGACTCTCACCATCAAACCCGGCACTGTCATTGCAGGAACAGGCTCTGATGCTGGGTCTAGCGGAGCACAGGTCGGCGCGGTCGTGGTGACCCGGGCTGGTCGTATCCAAGCTCAGGGAACGGCGAATAATCCGATTATCTTCACCAGTGCTTCAGAGGCGGAATACCGTTATGGAGTGGATGTGGATGGCGATGATTTCGTCGTCGATACTGCGGGCGACCCGGCGGTGGATGGTGGTGAATGGGGTGGAGTTATCCTGCTTGGTAGCGCTCCCATCAACTTCACCAGCGGTTCTGCCAATGTG
Organism: Roseibacillus ishigakijimensis; assembly: GCF_016595415.1. Taxonomy (GTDB): domain Bacteria; phylum Verrucomicrobiota; class Verrucomicrobiia; order Verrucomicrobiales; family Akkermansiaceae; genus Roseibacillus; species Roseibacillus ishigakijimensis. The sequence goes on along the minus strand of NZ_JAENIO010000019.1, from coordinate 61,182 downwards.
GGCGAGACTTCGATTGAAGGCTTCCCGGCCGGCTCTTCCGCTGACATCGTTTACGGGGGGTCGTCCCCGACTGACGATTCCGGAATTCTGGAATATGTCCGCATCGAGTTTGGGGGCTTTGAGTTCGATGTCAACGAGGAGATCAATGGCCTGACCATGGGTGGAGTTGGTTCGGGAACCACGGTTCGCTTTGTGGAAGTTGTGGGCAATACCGATGATGGCTTTGAATACTTCGGCGGCACGGTCGACACTTCCCACTTGGTGAGCTTCTTCAACCAAGATGAGTCATTTGATCTCGACCAAGGTCATCAGGGTCGTCATCAGTTCCTCTTTGCGGTGCAAAGCACGCTGAGCGACAATGGGACCGAGGCTGATGGAGGTGATGGCGATGATAAAACCCTCACTCCCCTCACCAGTGCCCAGTTCTATAACGTCACCTACGTGGGGGGCGGTGAAGAGGGCCCGAGCGGAAACAATGGTTTCCGCCTCAAGGACAACTTCGCTGGTCAGTTCCATAACTCCATCTTCACTGATTTCGGTGGCGCCGCTGTGCGCATGGATGATCAGACGACTGCCAATCAGGTTGGGGTGAATCTTTGCTTCCAGCACAATGTCTTCGGAGCCTTCGTGGGAGGTGCCACGACCGGGGACAACGCGGCCGACGCCGCGACTCTGCTGGCGCAAGCCGGAAACAGTGCCGTGGGCACGGATCCCCAGCTGAGCCTGCTGGTCCGCACCGATGGGGAAGTTTCCGCTATTGACCCGCGTCCCGCCTTGGCTGGACCGGCTTGGGGAACCACCCTCCTGGATGGCGCTCCCACTGAGGTCGATTACCGGGGGGCCTTTGGGACCTCTAACTGGGCCCACACCTGGACCTACATGTCCAATCACGGTTACTTCAATCCCAGCTTTGAAGAGCTGAGCACCCCCGAAGCCACCGTCGTGGTGAAGGGTGATGAGGCGGCTGGCATCGAGATTGTGTCTTGTGGCATGGGCGAGGTGGCAGGAACCTTTGACATCACCTTCACCACGTCCGCAGACGCGACTTACAAGGTGACCGGTTCGCTGGATCTCAACGGATTCCCGACTGAGATTGAGACTGGAATCGCGGGCACAGGTTCGGAAGTGACCGTTACCGTGGATATTCCCGGCGGCGCGGACACTCCCCGCTACTTCTTCCAGGTGTCAGCTGAGTAAGCGGACCGAATAAATTCTTATCTGTTTCCGCAGGTAATCCACAAGAGTCGCTCCTTTGGTCGGGGGCGGCTCTTCTTTTTTGGAGAAAGAGCGTGAGGGGAGGAACGGCGCTTGGGAGCGATGGCTGCGGGTTAGCCGTTGAGGAGCTCGAGGGCTTGCAGGGGCACCGCTTCGTGGAACAGAGCTTTTTCCAAGTCGAGATCGGCGGGGACGCGCGCGAGGAGGGCTTGTTGGCGTTGGCTTGCTTCTTTCCAGAGAGTGAAGTGACGCTGATAGGCGGAGAGGTATTTCTGCAGCACCCGGGGCTCGATGCGGTGGGGATGGCGAGTGGTTCGCTCGGCATCGATGAACTCGTAGTTGCCTTCCCAGTCGGGTTGGGCCTCGCTTTGGAGAAAAGGGACAAAGAGAAGGGGGGAGCCTTGTCGGGCGGCGAGGGGATGGAGCAGGCGCTGCGGTTCGCCGGGGAAGAGGAGGTCGGAGATAAGGACGCGGAAGGAGGTTTGCCGGAGGGGCACGGCGTGGAGATTGAGTGACCCGGCGGGGTCCTTTTCTTGTAATTCCTGGGCGAGGGGGAACCATTTTTGTTGGCTGACGGCCTCGCCGGGCACGAGGCGGTGGGCGGCGCCGGAGAGGAAATGGATGGTTAGCTCCGCGCCTGCGCGTTGGCAGGATTCGGTGAAGAAGGCCACCAGCTCGGCGGTGCGGGCGGACTTGGGGCCGTCCAGGAACATGGAAGGGGAGACGTCGACGAGCAGGTCCACGAGGGGGCGCACTTCCTCGCGGTAGAGCTTCATGGTGTATTGGCCGGTGCGCGCGTAGGCTTGCCAGTTGATGTGGCGGGGGTCGTCGCCGGGGGCGTAGTGGCGGTGGTCCTGGAAGTCCAGGGAGGAGCCGGTGCCGGAGCCGGCGAATTCCCCCGTGCCGCCGCGCCAGACTTTGCGGCGCAGGGGCAGGCGCAGCCGGTTGGCGCAGCCGGCGGCGCGGGCGTGGGCTTGGCGGAGTTCGTCGGCAGTCATCAGTCCGTGGGGGGGTGCACTTCTCCAGCCGAGTGGTTCCGGCCTTCGCGTTCTTCTCTTTCCAAGCGGGATAGATTGGCGAGCGCGTGCCGGGAAAAGAAGAGGGCGAGGAGAAAATAGCAGGTGGTGGAGGCCCAGGTGAGGGTCAGTTTTTGTCCTTCGGTGAGAGGGTTGAAGACGCGGAAGTCGTCGACGAGAAGCAATTGCACGTGCGGAAAGAAGGCGAAGACTTTGAGGAGAGTTCCCGAGTCGTTCAGATTGTCCAAGACTTCGAAGAGGGGGAAGAGGCCGCAGAGAGTGATACTGAGGAGGAGGTAAATTGCCATCCGGTTGGGCAAGCGTGCGTGGAAGATATTGAGGAGGGCAAGGGGAAGCAGAACGATCCCGAGAAGAGCCCCTATCACAGGCCAGAAGTCGGGCTCGGGGGGACGTTTGGCCAGGAAGAAGTCTAGGGCGACCAAGAGGCCGACGAGGAGCGCGAAGAAGAGTTGTCCGGTGGCCCAGCCGGGAGCGAAGAAGCGGGCGAGCAAGGAGCCCGGGTAGCCGAAGTGGAGAAAGGGTCGCAACACGATGGAGGGATAGTCGGCCCGCTCGGTGAAGAGGTCGAGGGTGAGCATGAGAAGGAGAAGTAGGCTCAGGACCCAGGCCAGGCTCCAGTCCACTTGAAGGCAGGAAATGAAAACGGTGGGGAGGATCACGAGGGCGACGAGGCGCTTGCGAGTGGCGCGATTTTCGGCGGAGGGAGCGATGGCGGTGGTGGCCAGCTCGAGGAAAAAATAGCCGACGTAGGCGGCGATGGCGTAGAAGGCCCCGAGAGCGAACCACTCGTGTTTTTCGCTGGGAGTGAGCATTTCGAGCACTTCGTCGAGTCCGGAAAAAGCGATGCCGCCGATGGGGAAAACGAGGAAGAGCCCTCCCAGTAAGGGCAGGGCCCGTACGAGGGCGAGGGTGGAGGCTGAAAGGCCAACCGTGATAGCCGTGAAGACGGTGGAGAGAAAGAAGAGGCTACCGAGGAGGAGGAGTTCCGCAAAGAGCTGCATCCCGCCGAAGAAATAGCGCAAGATCAAGTAGGGCACGATGGCAAAGAGCAGCAGGGCGGTCTGGCTGACGATGGCGTTCCATTTGCCAATCACGATTCGCCAGGCCGAGAGCTTGGTGAGCGCCATCAGGTCGATGGTGTCGGCCTTGACCTCACTGGATATGGCGGAAATACCACGCAAGGGCTGCACCACGAGGGCGGCAAGAGAGAAGAAAAAGAAGATGAGGGCCGAAATGAACTCTCCCGCATTGGTGTCGGCAGCCGCTGTGGTGAGAAGGATGAAGGCGAGCAAGCCCTGCATGACGAGGAAAAGGACCACGAAGGAGTGGGTGCGCAGTCCTTGCCGTAGCTCCTTGACCAGCATGGGGCTGAGTCGATCAGAGAAGTCGCCGGTCTTGTGCCAGGGCGAGGGCGGGAGTGGCGGCGGGGCGGATTGGGCGGATTCCTCGGGCATCGCGTGGCACTCTGGCTGGTAGGCGACGAGATGAAAAGCGAGAATAAAGGAGCCCGGCCGGAATACTCATTTTTCGGGTGTCTGTTCCGACCGGAGTTTTGGGCCTCCTTTGGCGGGGTGTTTTTTTTGGGGAGGGCGGTTTCTCTCTGGGTGGTTTCAGAGTTTTTCGATGCGGAAGACCACCGGGCGTTCGGTGACGGAGTCGAGGGCTTCGACTTTGGCCAGGGTGTCGCGCAGTAGGCCGAAGGGAGTTTTGTGAAGGAGGAAAACCATATCGACGAATTCCGCATCGGGGTTTTCCGGGTCGGAGGGGGAGTGGGTGCCGGAGATGCCGACGCCGTCTTGGGCGAGGATGCTGGCGATTTCCGCAATCACGCCGGGCCGGTCGGTGACCTTGAAGCGCACGTAACAGGGAGTGGCGGTTTCCTCAATGGGCAGGGGGCGCGGACCGTTTTCGGCGGGCAAAAAGCCGCGGTGAATGCCGCCATTGGCCATCAGGCGGGCCGCCTCCACGAGGTCGGCGACCACCGAGCTGCCGGTGGGCTCTTGCCCGGCTCCGCGTCCGTAGAAGAGGGATTCTCCGGCGGCATCCCCCTTCACCGCGATGGCATTGAAGACGCCATTGACCGAGGCGAGGATGTGTTTGGCGGAAATGAAGGAAGGCTGGGTGCGGATCTCGATGCTACCGTCCTCGTGCTGACTGACGAGAGAGAGGAGCTTGACCACGTAGCCGAGCTCCTTGGCGAACTTGATATCGAGAGGGGTCACTTTCTCGATGCCGCGCACGTAGACTTCGCGGTAGTCGATAAGGGTGCCGTAGGAGAGGGAAGCCAGCAGAATGGCCTTGTGAGCGGCGTCCCAGCCATTGACGTCGAGGCTCTCGTCAGCCTCCGCATAGCCCAGGTCTTTAGCCTCCTTCAGGGCCTCGGGGTAGCCGAGACCGGCCTCGGTCATGCGCTGGAGAATGTAGTTCGAAGTGCCATTGATGATACCGGTGAGGGACTCGATGCGGTTGCCGACGAAGGATTCCTGCACGGCCTTGATGACCGGGATGGCCCCGGCGACGGCGGCCTCGAAGTGGATGGGAGTCTGGTGCTCGGCGGAGAGGGCAAAGAGCTCTTGCCCGCGTTCGGCGAGGAGAGCCTTGTTGCCAGTGACGACCGGTTTGCCGGCCTTGAGGGCGGCGGCGACGAGGTCGAAGGCCGCGCCGGTGCCGCCGATGAGCTCGACCACGATGTCGATGGCCGGGTCCTCGATCAGTTCCTTGAGATCAGTGCCGAAAATTTCTTCGGGAGCCTCTGCCTCACGGGGTTTGGAGAGGTCGCGGACGATGACTTTGCGAATCTCCAGGTCGGCGGCTCCGTGGGTGCGCTCTTTGATCAACTGCCCGTTGCGAGCGAGAATATTCCACACACCGGAACCGACGGTCCCGAATCCAGCCAAGCCAACGCCAAGGGTTTTGCAACTCACGGAATCCGTGTAACGGCTCGCGGGGCAATCGCCAAGTGTTGCGGTGGAAAAATTTCTCTCCCGCCGGGGAGGGGTCCCGGCGAGGAGCCTGCGCGGATATCCTTACTCCACTGCTTCCACCCGGGTGGTGCCGTCGAGGGTGGCTTGGATGATTTTCCCTTTCACCGGAGGCTCGGTCCAGAGAATGAGCGGAGAATCGCCCTCCTCCTGCCAGCCAGCCGGGGGCGGGCTATAGCGCACGGTCACGGTGCTCTCGCCCCATTCCGCAGTCACCAGCTCATCCAGTTCGGTTTGGCTCAGGATGCCGTTGGTCACGAGCTCCGCGAGGGAGGCGGGATAGCTCTTGTGTTCGACCTGATGGAGGTAGAGCTGGCCTTGCAAGCTCTTCACCTGCTGGATGACGGTGACTTGACGAGCCTTTTCCATGGCTTTCATCGCGGTCGGCACCGCCAGGCCGGCAATGATGAGAAGGGGCAGAAGGAGGGTGAAGAAATAGCCGGCCACCAGTCCGCCGATGGCCAGGCCTTTTCCCTTTTCACCCGTTTTCTTAATCTGGCTGAGGGCGATGTGGCCCATGACGATAGCGGGAATTCCGAAAATACCCGTGCAGGCAGCGGCGATGGCCAGTCCGTTGGTTGGTGGGGCGGCCGAGGGGGTGGGAGGGGGCGTGGAGTCGTTTTGCATAAGTCCGGAAATTTTAGGGAGGTAAGGGCTGCGAGGGAAAGGACAATGTTGCAGGGCCGCTACTCAATCGAGTATGTCGTGACCGGCTTCTTTTTCCCTTTTTTAAGGTTGAGTTCTTGGCGCATTTTGAAGGTATGGACATTGCGGTTTCGGATTACGAAAAATTGGGCAAATTCTACCTCGGGCGGGGGTATGATGTCACCCGGGGTGAGTTGGAGGAGTCGCTGACCCTCTATGACTCCAAGGACCTGGTCACTCACGGCGCGGTGCTGGGAATGACGGGGTCGGGCAAGACGGGGCTCTGTCTCGGGCTGCTCGAGGAGGCCGCGATGGACAATATCCCGGCAATCGTGATCGATCCCAAGGGCGATATTCCGAATCTGATGCTGGCCTTTCCCGAGTTCCGGGGAGCGGATTTTGAGCCCTGGGTCAATGCCGACGATGCCCGTAAAAAAGGCCAGAGCGTGTCGGAGTTTGCGCAGGGGGTGGCCACGATGTGGAAAGAGGGCATCGCGGACTGGGGGCAGAGTGGGGAGCGGGTGGCCCAGTTCCGCGAAAAAGTGGACATCAACGTCTTTACCCCCGGCAGCAAGGCCGGCATTCCGGTTTCCATTCTCAGTTCGCTGGATGTGCCACCCTTTGAGGTGAGGGATGATGGGGAATTGCTCGGCGAGCGCATTGAGAGCACGGTGTCTTCCCTTCTTTCCCTTGTGGGGGTGGATGCGGATCCCATCCAGAGCCGGGAGGCGGTTCTGCTGGCCTCCATTTTCAATTTTTGTTGGCAGGCGGGGGAAAGCCTTTCTCTCGAGTCGCTCATCCGCAATATCCAGCGGCCTCAGTTTGGCAAAGTCGGGGTCATCGATGTGGAGAGTTTTTATCCCGAAAAAGACCGCCAGAAGCTTGCTCTCAAGTTCAACAACCTTCTCGCCAGCCCGGGATTCTCCACTTGGCTGGAAGGCCCGGCCCTCGACATTCAGCAGATGCTCTACACCCCCGAGGGCAAGGCGCGCATTTCCATTTTTTCCATTGCCCACCTCAGCGACAGCGAGCGCATGTTCTTCGTCTCCCTCCTGCTCAATCAGATGTTGGGCTGGATGCGGGCGCAGAGCGGGACTACGAGCTTGCGGGCGCTGCTCTACATCGATGAGATTTTCGGCTACCTGCCGCCGGTCTCCAATCCGCCGAGCAAAAAGCCGCTCATGACCATGCTCAAGCAGGCCCGGGCCTTCGGGCTTGGCGTGCTGGTGGCCACGCAGAACCCGGTCGATCTCGACTACAAGGCGCTCTCCAATATCGGCACCTGGTGGCTGGGGCGCTTGCAGACCGAGCGCGACAAGTTGCGCGTTCTCGATGGACTGGAGGGAGCGATGAGTGAGGGGGGCGCGAATTTTGATCGCTCGCGGGTGGATCAGCTTCTTTCGGGTTTGGGAAGTCGCGTTTTTCTCATGAACAATGTCCATGAGAATGCTCCCACCGTTTTCCACGTTCGCTGGGTGATGAGCTATTTGCGCGGCCCGCTCACCCGGCGGCAAATCAAGACCCTGATGGACCCCAAGCGGGCGCTCTTTGAGGAGGGCAAGCCCTCCCGGGCGGCGGCCAATCCCATGATGCGGGCCGCAGTGCCATCCGCCGGGCCCAAGGGTGAACGCCCTCCGGTGGGGCAGGGGGTCAGGGAGCTTTTCGCCCCCTTTGCGGGCGAAGCGGATGGCATCGAGTATCTCCCCGCGCTCCTGCGGGAGGCCGAGGTGCATTTCCTCTCCCGCAAGGCCAATCGGGAAGGCTCGCGGCGGGTGCGTTTTGTCAATCCCATCGGGGAAGGCGGGATCCACTGGGAGGTTGCTTACGAGTGCGGCATTCCGCTGGCGACGCTGCAAAGTGACCCCCGACGGGGAGCGGGCTTCGGTCCCCTGCCGGGCTATGCCATGAACGCGGACAATTACAAGCCGGTGGAGGACGAGTTCGAGGAGTTGATTTACCGCGAGGAACGCATGGAGTTGTTTTATTGCCAGGAACTCGACGCTTACTCGCAGTTTGGGGAAGGCGAGGGGGACTTTCGGGCCCGGCTCCGTCACCAGGCCCACGAAGCGCGCGATGAGGCGGTAGAGGAACTCCGCGAAAAATACGAGAAGAAGCTCCGCAGCAAAGAGGACCAATTGGAGCGGGCGGAATTGGCTCTCGAGAAGGAAAAAGCGCAGGCCCATAGTGCCACAATGCAGACCGGGGCCCGCATCGTGGGAGGCCTCCTCGGGGCTTTGCTCGGCGGTCGCAAGAGCCGGGGCAGCACGGTTACCAGTGCCACCCGGGCTTACCAGCAGCGGGCCGATGTCAAGGTGGCCGAGCGCAAGGTGGAGCGGCTGGAGGAAGACGTGGCTTATTTGCAGCGGGAGCTGGCGGAAGAAATCGCGGAACTCGACCGGGACTTCGCGCCCGAGAATCTGGCTTTTGAGAGGCTTTCCATCAGCCCTTACAAGAAAGACATCGCCGTTACCGCCGTGGCCCTCCTTTGGCTCCCTTTCGACGAGCGTGGGGAGCCGGTCTGGTAAGGGGGGAGGTTCCTCGGAGGGGTTCCCGGCCTTCTCCCGGGCACTGGGCGCGGGGCTGGCAGGAGGTTATTGCGGGACGGAGGCCAGGGAAATCAGACAGGAGGGGGAAGAGGAGGCCGCTGCGGCCGTATTGGCGTTGGCTGGCGGCGCCTCCCCGAGTTGTTCCTCGATGAGGTTTTTCATGATGCCGGGGTTGAGAACTTCCGGTGTGATGTGGGGTTCTCTCTTGCCGGGCACGTAGAGGACGTTGACGGGAATGGCCGAGCGTCCCAGTCGCTTCAGTTCGGTATCGATCTCGGGATTGGTGGTTGTCTTGTCCGCTTTGAGGAAGACGATGTCGCGTTCCTTCATTAGGTCCACCACTTCCTGGGTGTAGGCATTCTTCTTGTTGACCTGACAAGTGAGACACCACTTGGCGGTGAAATCGATGTAGACGGGAGTGCCGGCGGCTAGGAGTTCCTGCTCTTTTTCCTTGCTCCAAGGTTGCCAATCGATGGCGACTTCGTTCGTTGTGGAGGCTTCCTTGCTGGGTTTGGCAATGATGATGCCGGTGGCAAAGAGGAGGAGGGTGATGGTGCGTGCGGTCCACTGGACCCTGGGCTTGCGCACCGGGGTGGTCCAACGGCCCCAGACCCAGCCGGCTGCCGCGATGAGAGCCAGCCCGATCATGACGAAGAGGCCCTTCTGACCGTAATCTTGCTCAAAGACCTGGGCGGAATAGACCCACAGCAAATAGCCTACGGTGGCAAAGAGGAGGAAGGACATGCCTTGCTTGAAGGACTCCATCCAAGCTCCCGGCTTGGGCAGCTTTTTGACCAAATCGGGGAAGGCTGACAGCATCAGGTAGGGGAGGGAGAGTCCCGCCGCCATCACGGTGAAGGCGAAGAAAAACCAGAAGGTGGGTAGGGCCACGGCGGCCCCCAGAGCGGCCCCGAGGAAGGGGGCGGAGCAGGGAGTGGCGACCACGGTGGCGAGAATGCCGGAGAAGAAGGAACCGCCGAGACCTTCCTTGCGGGTCAGGTTGGAGCCCACCCCGGTGGCACCGACCCCGATTTCAAAGACGCCATACATGTTCATGGCCAGGAGGAGCATGACCACGATGAGAGTGAACATGACATAGGGGTTCTCCAATTGACCGCCCCAGTTCTTGATGCCGCCCAAGGTCATGATCAAGGCGAGGAGCCAGAAGCTGGCAAAAACTCCCCCGGCGAAGGCGAGACCGTGGAGCATGATCTTTTTCCGGTCATGGCCGGCTTGATTGACGAAGCCCATGATCTTGATCCCGATGACGGGGAAGACGCAGGGCATGAGATTGAGAATGAGGCCACCGAGGAACATGCCACCGAGGATGGGAAGGAGGCTGGAGAGGCTGACGGGAGTGGCCGCGACTTCAGGCTCGCTGAAGGGCACATCCACGAGGTAGCTGGTGGTGCCATCGGTGAGGATACCAGCGAGGCGATCCTCCACCGGGCCGGCCTCTGCGAAGTCATTGCCCAGATTGCGGGGCAGGGTGAGGGTGATGGTTTCGCCCTCGCGCTTCGCGGTGTGGGGCTCTTGCACGCTGACTTGCCCGTCTTCGTCGAAGAAGTGGAGGTTCTCCGCTTGCAACTCTCCCGCCGAGGGAATGGTCAGAGTGATGACGTCATTTGCTTCGGAGGCGGTGATTTCCAAGGAATGCTCTTCATTGGGGTAGTGGGCGCGCGCCGTGGCAAACTCGGCGGCCACCGCTTGGTTAGGGGTGGCTTCGGCCCCGCTTGTCAAGGTCAGGGTCTGGGTGGTATTTTCAGGAACACAACCGCTATCGTCACAGATTTGCCAATTGGCGGCGAGAGTCAGGTCGACGGAATCACCCGGGGAGAGGGATTTCGGCGGAGTGATGCGGTAAAGATGATAAACCGTGCCTTCATAGCCAATGGACTGGTAGCCAAAGGACTTGCTGAGGTGGGGAGTGGGCCAGCCCAGATAGTCGGCCTGGAAGCCCTCGGGCAGTGTCCACTCGCTCTGCAAAACCTCGCCGATGAGTCCGGTATTGACGTAATAGCTGTGCCATCCCGCCGGGTGCTCCAGCTTGAGGGCGACCGTGAAGGGTTCTCCGGGTGCGATGGAGTTGACTTCGGCCAGGAGGCTGGCTTGAGTTTCCTCTTTTTTCGCTTCGGTGGGAACGCCAAAGCTTTCGAAGGGGTCGAAATCCTGCGCGAGAGCCGGAAAAAAACTGCTGAGAACGAGAATGAGAAAGAGGGCCAGTGGCTTCATGAGATGGAATGGACTTACCCCTACGATGATTCGAAAGGAAATTCATTCCCGAAATTCTCAGAAAACAAAAAAGCTCCGTCGAAACGGAGCTTGGGTCAGAGGGAGAAGGGGAAAGGGTCGCCCTAGTATTGCTGGGGATAGACCTGCTGCTGGCCGTAGTAGGGATTTTGCTGCTGAAGCGTGTATCCCCGTCCTTGTTGCAAATCCTTGTTGTTGCCCACCGCTGCTCCGCCAGCTCCCCCGAGCAGACCACCGATGACGGCGCCCCGGGCAGCGTTGCCATCACCGACGTTGTTGCCAATGATTCCTCCGAGGATTGCTCCGCCAGCCGCACCAACGGCCGCATCGCGTTGCATATTGTTCTGGGGAGCGCAATTGCTGAGAGCAAGGGCAGAAAGAGCGGCCGCAGCCGTGGTCATGGTCTTTTTCATAAGATTCAGAATGCTTTAGATAGCTTAAAGAGGGGGGCAGGGACGTCAAATTGATTCTGGCTTCCCGGTTCGCTTTCTTGAACGGGCTTGCCGGGCGGCTTATTCGAAGAGGGGGCGAATTTTATTCCGGGCGGCCCCCGCAAGCGAGTGGGCGGCGGGTGGGCGGGGGAAAATTTCTCCCGCGGGAAGGGCGGATTTGTCAGAAACAGTTGTCAAAAAGAACAAAAGCGCCTTAATAATGGGTCAGCGCCGCCTGTCGCGAACAGGCGGGCCCTCTTTACCCTTCCGGTGGTCGCCCTGGTGGTTGCCGGATTCCATAAGGGCGGAGAGGATGGACCCTTTCCTTCAGATTATGAATGACGCCAAGCAAGCAGAAGAGATACTGGATTCGATTTTGGGAAAACTCGGATTTTCCTACCAGATCGAGCATGAAGACAGCGAAGAGGGAGCGGTGCTCCAGATTCGCACCGAGCAAGGGAAATACCTGATCGGACGCAGCGGGGATCGCCTCGATGACATTCAGTATCTTGTGAACCGGATCTTGCAAAAGAAGAATCCCGATGCCGAGCGGGTGCGGGTGGACTGCGAAGATTATCGCGTGGAGCAGGAGCAGAAGCTTTGTGAAACCGTGCTCGAAGCGGCGGAGAAGGTGAAAGCGACGGGCAAGCCGGTGCGACTGAAGCCGCTCAATGCCTACTATCGGCGCATCGCGCATAATGCGGTGGTCGATGATCCTGAGATCGAAACCACCTCGCCCGGTGGGAATGACCGCATGAAGCGCATCACTCTGCGCCTGGCGGGTTCTTAAATTTTTCTACGCGCTGTGGATGGGATTACCCTGATTCTGCTGATCACGGTCGCCGCCGTTGCCTTTGGGTATTGGCGGTGGCGGGTTCGCCGGGAGCGGCGCCGGGTGCTGGCCACCACGGGATTTTCTGAGCAGGAGCAGCACTGGGTGCGGTCCAATTGGGAGCTCTGGGACCATCTGCCGGAGGGTTTGCGGACTGAGGTGGAAGGATTGGCCAAGGTCTTTCTCGACGAAAAAGTGTTCGAAGCCTGCGGGGGGCTCCCCACAGTGACGGAGGAAATGCGCACGGTGGTCGCGGCCCAGGCGTGCTTGTTGTGGGCGAATCAGCGGGGCGCTCCCTATCCTGCCTTGCGAGCCATCCTGATGTATCCCGACGCCTATCGGGTGAAAGATGAGTATGGGATGGAAAGTGTTCGCTTGGGCGAGAGCTGGAGCCGGGGGACGGTGGTGCTGGCGTGGAAAAGTGTCCGTGGGGGAGGCTGCAATGACGAGGATGGGCACAACCTTGTCCTGCACGAATTCGCCCATCAGCTCGATACCGTCAATGGGGCTGCCGACGGCTTTCCTGAGCTTCCGGATAACGCGGATTTCTCCAGCTGGCCCGAGGTTTTCAGCCGGGAGTTCGAGCAGCTTTGCGCCGATGTGGAGCGGGGAAAACGCACGGTGATGGATTCTTATGGCACCACCAATGAGGCCGAGTTCTTTGCGGTGGCCACCGAGACTTTTTTTGAGAAGCCTTCCCAGATGGCGGAAGAGCACCCCGCGCTCTACGGGCTTTTGCGGGATTTCTTTGCCACCGATCCGGTGAGGTGGCCTTAGCTGGACTTTTCCTGCAAGAGGACTTGGAAAGCGCTGCCCGCCCCCGCGGGGTCGCTGAGGTAGCGATCAGCAGCGGTTGCTTGGAGAAACGGGGCCAGGAAATCGCGCTGGCTCTGGCGGGTAAGGGTTCGCAGTCCGAGTCGAGAGCCCCATTTTTCCAAATCGGGGAAGGAAACATCGGCGGTGAGGTCGAGGTGACCGGCATTTTGGTAGAGATCACCGCCCTGCAGCCGGTTGTGTAAAAAATAGCCACGCAAAGTTCCCTGGGGTGGGCGGGGTTCCGGCAGGGCATAGTCGATGGTCAGCCATTGGCCTCCCTGCCAGTGGGGAAGAGCTTCCGCGAGCCAGCGCTGGTAGCTGTCGTGCACTTCGACCCGATAGCCGGTCGGGATGGAATCGCTCAACTGGGTGGACGGGGGCAAATCGTTCTGAGGGAGGAAGTGTTCGCGGAGGGTGGGAGGCTGGCCCGCGAGGTGGAGTTCGCTCCAGCCGGAGACTTCCTTGCGAAAAATGCGCACCGGGAAGGCATCGACCAGCTCGTTGGAATAGATGAAGGCCGGGCCCTCGCAGTGGGCGAGGGCTTGCACCAGCGAGGAGTGGCCCCGGGCCCGGGGGAAGGTCTCTTGTTGGTGCTCCCGCAGCGGGGCAGAAACCTCGACCAAATGGAAGGGGGTGCGGAGGCGGCGCCAGAGAGGGAGGGACTGGTGGACCGCGCGCGCCAGTTGTCCGGTGCCGGGGCCCACTTCGATGAGGGCACGGCAGCCCGAACGGGAAAAAGCCCCGGCAATGGCGCGGGCGAGGGAATCCGAGAGCTGGGGGGTGGTCGTAAAGTCCCCGTCTCTTCCCACCGTCTTGATACGGCGGGCATAGTATCCGCGCTCCGGGTGGTAGAGCGCGGCGGTCATGAAGTGATCGAAGCGAATCATTCGCCGCGGGCGAGGGCTTGGCAGGCTTTCAGGTCGAGCTTGCCGGAGGCCAGCGTGGGGATTTCTTCCACGGGAATGATGACTTTCGGGCACCAGAGCGAGGGAAGGCCAGCATCGAGGAGCTTGTAGCGCAGATCGATGACCTCCTGTTCCAGCATGTCGCTGGAGACGGTGGAGAGAAGCCCGATGGCCTCTCCTTTCTGGGGATCCGGGAGTCCCACGATGGCGATTTTCCGTTCGTCCTCTTTGTCAAAGCCGAGCACTTTTTCGACCTCGGCCTCCACTACTTCGTGCGGAACCATTTCGCCGGCAATTTTGGAGAAACGCGACATGCGTCCTTCGATGGAGAGGAAGCCGTCTTCATCAAAACGGGCCATGTCGTTGGTTTTGAACCAGCCATCTTCGAAGACCGCTTCACTGAGGTCGTCGCGGCCCAGATAGCCGGGAAAAACATTGGGCCCGCGCAGCCAGAGGATGCCCGAGCGGTCGAGCGGCAGGCGGCCCCCTTCGCTGGGATCGGTGATGCGGGCGGCCATGCCGGGGAGGAGAGGTCCGACCGTTCCTTCCCGTCGGCTCGGCAAGAGAGGGTGGCCGCTCGGGGCCTCCAAGTCGGGCAGGTTGACGTTGCTGACTGGCGAGGTCTCGGTCAGGCCATAGCCCTCCATGGGGCGGATGCCGAATTTCTCTTCAAAAGAGTCGGCGAGGGAGGTGGGGAGTTTTTCCGCGCCCGTGATGACGATTTTGAGCGAACTGAGTTTCTCGGGTTCGATTCGTTTCAAGTAGCCGCGCAGGAAGGTGGGAGTGGCGATGAAGAGGGGGATCTGGTGCTCGGAGATGAGTTCGGCGAGTCGCTTGCTTTCCAAGGGGGAAGAATAGGTGACCAGATTGAGGCCCTCGATGATGGGAAACCAGAGGGTGACGGTGCAGCCGAAGGAGTGGAAGAGTGGCAGGCTGCCCAGAATCTTGGTATCGACCGGCAATTGGATGCGGCTGGAGAACTGGCAAACGTTGGCCAGTAGGTTGCGGTGGGTCAGCGGCACGCCTTTGGGATCGCCCGAGGAACCGGAGGTGAAGAGAAGAATGGCTTCCTCATTGCCACGGCTGCGACCGATGCCGAGGAGCTTGGCGAGGAGGCCGGCGGGCAGGACTTTGGAGAGGATGACCCATTTGGTGATGCTTTTCTTGATTTGAGGAATGACCCTTTCGATAAAAATCAGGTCGCGATTGGGGGGCCAGGGAAAGGAGGAGACCTTGCGCACGAAGGGATCGGCGGTGATGAATTTGTCGAGGTCGGCCTGCTTGATTGCGGAACGAACCGCTTCTTGGGAGGCGGTGAAGTTGAGGTTGACGGGCACCTTGTTGGCAAAGATTACTGCCAAGTTGGCGATGAGACCTCCTTTGCCGGGCGGCAGCAGAATGCCCACGCGCTTCTTCTTGGTCGCTTTTGTGATTTCCTTGGAAAGGGCAATGGCGACCCCGAGGATCTTGAAGTAGGGGAGCTCGGCATCGTCCGTGCCATCGTGCAAGGAGCAGGTCGAGCCGTGCATCTTCAAGCCCCGCAAGAGGTGGACGGCGAGAGAGTCATTGAGGAAGCTGCGGGCCGCGAAGGCCGCTTCGGCGGCTTCGTAGAGGGACTCTTGGTAGGCCGGCAGGCTTGCTTCTCCAGCTGCCAGGGGTTGGCCAAAGGAAAGGACCGCGTCGGGCAGACCGTGGGCGGGCTCGGTGCGGAGCTTGGTGCGGCCGGGCTCGTGAACGGCGAGCGCGGTGACGCCGTGGCCCAGGCGGCAGAGGAACTTGAGCACCTCGCTGGGCACGAGGCTGGGGGTGCCGGGGCGGGCTTCCGCCATGCCGGGCAGAAAAAGGACGACCCCATTCTTTGCGAGGGTGGTGGCGAGGGCGCTGGCGACTGTGATGGGATTGTCATCCCGGGAAAAGGCTGCTCCCTGCACTCCGGGGCGTTCCAGGTATTTTTGCAAACCGGGCTCCAGAGTCAGCCCTTCTTCAATGAGAAAGCTGAGCTCGCGACCGGCCAGTTTGTTCTCCAGTGCTCGCAATTGCGGGAGATCCAGGCTGCCCGGGATGAGAATTGTGCCGGAGGCGGGTAGCCGGTCGGCTCCAAGAATTTCGACGTGTGGCGTGCTCATGTGAGACACAATGAAAGCAGGCTTCCCCCAAAGGGCGAATCGAATTTTTTGACTACTTCTTCACTTCAGTCGATGGCGAATGGGCGAGCTGCTGGCGGACGTATTTGGCGAGCAAATCGCCTTCCAGATTCACCTTTTGTCCAATGCGGGCTTGCTCCAGATGGGTGGCCGCAGTGGTGTGGGGGGTGATCCAGCAGACCGCGCTGTCGGCGGTCAGCTCGGCCAAGGTGAGGGAAATGCCATCGATGGCCAGGGAGCCCTTGGGCAGGCACAGGTTGCGGATGTCCTCCGGGAGGCTCACTTCCAGGCGGTGATCCTGCCCATGGGGCGACCAATCGAGAATTTCGCCCATGGCGTCGACATGGCCCTGCACAAAGTGCCCTCCCAGATGGTCACCAATGCGCAAGGCCCGCTCCAGATTGACGGCTTGGCCGGGCTCGAGGCCACCCAGGGCGGTGACTTGCAGAGTTTGCCGCAGAATATCGAAGGAGGCTTCCGCGATGGAGATTTGGGTCACCGTCAGGCAGCAGCCATTGACGGCTACGGAATCTCCCAGAGCCAGCTCGCTGGCGAAGGGCAAGGAGAGAGTGAGGCGGGCTTGCTCACCTTTGTCTTCCCAATGGGTGACCGTGCCGACGGCTTCGACGAGTCCGGTAAACATGAGTCTGTCCTAGTGGGTGTCGTCCACTTGCTGGGCCGGGTGGTCGTTGGGAGCTTTCAAGTCGACATCCTCGTGCTTGTTTTCACCCAGATTGGGCAGAAAGGTCATGCAGAGATAGCAAATGAAGGTGGGAACGAGGGCTCCCAAAGCCAGTTTGAGGGGAGAAATGCCGCCTTCGAAGTGCTTGGACAAAATGGATTGTCCGGCAGGGTTGGGGGCATTGGCAATCACGGTGAGCCCGCCGCCGACGACCGCACCCGCGACGACGGCGTGCTTGGCGGCCTCACTGATGTCCGACACTTGGGAGGCCAGATAGGTAATGGCCGCGTTGTCGTTGAAGGCGGTCAGGATGGTGGCGCCAAACATGAGGAAGCCGGGCGAATCGTTGAGGGAAACGATGATGGGCTCGATCCACCAGGCCTGACAGCCTCCGTGAATGATGAGGGCTCCAAGGAAGAAGCCGACGAGAAGGGGCCCTTTCATGGAAATGGCGTTCTGGTGGTGCTGGGTGGCGGCTACAAAGGCGAGGAAGAAGAGGAAACCGCCGATGAAAAGAGCGGGGTAGTGGGCGGTGAAAACGGTCCAAGCGAGGAAAAAGAGGTGGTGGGCGATGACCCAGAAAGGGATGGGGTCCTCGCGCTCGTGCCAGGCGATGGGGTGCTGCACACCGTCCTCCACGCCATCGGCACGGTCGGCCAGGCGGGCGAGTTCTTCCTTGAATTTGAAGTAGAAGAGAGCGTTAGCCAGGATGATGGCGATGACGGCCTTGTAACCAAAGTTGGTGAACATGAAGCTCATGCCCCAGTCCCAAGTGCTGGCGACCATCAGGACGGGAGGAGCGGCGAAGTGGGTGAGGGTGCCTCCCACGGAAACATTGACGAAGAGAAGGCCGAGCGTGGCATAGGCGAAGATGGGGTTGGGCTTGTGCTTGTAGATTTTCTTCGCGAGCAGGAGCGCTCCGATGGTCATGGCGGCGGGCTCGGTAATGAAGGAACCGAGAATGGGGGCGATGGTCATCACCGACAACCACCAGGCGGCGGGGGAGCCGTGACCGAGGTCGGCGGCTTTTGCCATGACCCCTTCGGCGAAGCGGAGCACGGGGCGGGAGGCTGCAATGGCCATGATGATCACCACGAACATGGGTTCGGTGAAAACGCGGTCGTAGGTGACGTAGAGCTTGAAGGCCTCCCAGTCATAGAAGCCGATGGCGGCGGCGGCCAAGGCGATGATCCAGATGCCGAAGATGGCTTCCACTTCGCCGAAAAAGTGCAGGATGGTGGCCTTGAAAGAAACGTCGTCCTGGGCATCGGGTTGCGGCTTGGCGGCGGCCGTGAGGCCCAGCTTGTTGATGCGCTCGCGGTGTTTTTCCTCCTCGTGATGGGCCATTTTATTGAACCAGCCCGCCATGAAGGTATGGGCGATGGCGCAGATGAAAATGAGGGTGGCGACCAGGTTGAAGGGGTCTGCCTTCACCCGGGCGACCAGAGTGGCCCCCAGCTTCATGGAGTCATCCTCATTGTATTCGGTGGGTAGCTCGTAGGTAGGGATGGGAAACTGGGAATATTGAGCCGAGCGGTGGAGTTCCTCATTGGCCGGATAATGAGGTTTGGTCTCGCTGCCGCCTCCGGCAGCACTCAATGAGCTAGGGACGAGTAGGACGAGAAGACAAAAGAGGATACGAAGAGAACCTGACATGACGTTTTGGGGCGGGGGAGAATTTGCGAGAAGGGGCGGCGATGGCAAGCGAAACCGGACGCGGATTGACCGATTTTCCGCCTACCGTTTTGGAAGGGGCTTTTTTGGTGAGAGAGAGGTGGGGTAAAAACGAAAAAAGGCACCTAAAGAGGTGCCTTTTTATCCGCTTCTTCCTTGTCGGAGAGAAGTGGTGCTCGGGGGGGGACTCGAACCCCCACAGGATTAACTCCCACCAGATCCTTAGTCTGGCGCGTCTACCAATTCCGCCACCCGAGCAGCGCGGGCGGCGACTCTAAGAGGAAGCCCGCCCCTTTGGCAAGAGAATCTTTAATAAAAGTGGAATTTTTTCTCAGGCCTCCTTGGGCGGCTCTGGGGAACCCACTCCGGGGACGAGTTTTTTCACTACTTTTCCGAGGGTAAGTCCCTGCACGGCAATGGAGAAGATGACGACGAGATAGGTCATAACTAGGAAGAGTTCGCGGTGGGCGGCGTCCTTGGGGAGTCCCAGTGCGAGGGCGACCGAGATGCCTCCGCGAATGCCGCCCCAGGTCAAAACCCGGATTACGCCTGGGGAAAACTCGCGTTTGCGGCGGAGAATGGTGACTGGCAGCCAGACCGCGAGAAAGCGGGCTCCCAAGCCGATGGCGATGGCGAGCAGGCCGGCGCTCACGGCGGGGGCGGTGAGCTTGAGGACGAAGAGTTCGAGGCCGATGAGGAGGAAGAGAACGGCATTGAGGATTTCGTCGAGCAGTTCCCAGAATTTGTCGAGGTGCAGACGGGTGGTGTCGCTCATGGCCAGGAGGCGGCCGTGATTGCCGATGAGGAGGCCGGCCACCACCATGGCGAGGGGGCCGGAGAGGTGCATCGCCGAGGCTGCCCGGTAACCACCGGTGACGAGGGCGAGGGTGATGAGCACTTCCACTTGGTAGTTGTCGATGGAGCGGAGGAGAAAGTAGCCC
Source organism: Roseibacillus ishigakijimensis (assembly GCF_016595415.1). Lineage (GTDB taxonomy): Bacteria > Verrucomicrobiota > Verrucomicrobiia > Verrucomicrobiales > Akkermansiaceae > Roseibacillus > Roseibacillus ishigakijimensis. The sequence goes on along the minus strand of NZ_JAENIO010000019.1, from coordinate 42,083 downwards.
GCGAGCCCGAGCAGGCCGCCCCAGAGGAGTCCTCCTCCCGCTTCGATGGCGAAGAGTTTGGCAATGTCGAGTGCGCCCGTCCCCCCGTGGCTAGCGTGATCGGCGGCGTGCGGGGTCTCGCCTCCGGAGGAGACTGCGAGGCCGAGGAGGGCGAGGTAGAGCACCACTCCCACCCCGTCGTTGAAGAGGCTTTCTCCCGTGATTTTGGTTTCCAGCGATTTGGGCACCTTCGCTTTTTTCAAGATTCCCAGCACGGCCACTGGATCGGTGGGGGCGACTATTGATCCGAAGACCAGGCACCAGAGATAGGGGACCTGGTGGCCGAAGAGGGGAAAGAGAAAGTAGAAGAGGCTACCGACGAGAAAGGTGGAAAGGGCCACTCCCAGACTGGCCAGAGTGGCGACCAGGCGTTTCTGGTTCTTGAGGTCGTTCAAGTTGACGTGCAGGGCCCCGGCGAAGAGGAGGTAGCTGAGCATCCCCTGCATGAGAGTGGTGTCGAAGTCGATGCTTTCGACAAAGTGGTCGGCGGCTTGGGAGATGACGGGGATGACATCACCGAGGAGGATGAAGCCAAGGCTGAAAAAGAGGCCGATCAGCATGATGCCGATGGTGGTCGGCAGTTTGAGAAAACGATGGTTGGCATAGGCGAAGAGGGCCGCCAGGGAGAGCAGGATCGCGGAAGCGTCGAGGAAGTTCATCTCCCTTCACACTAGCGGGAGAGCGACTTTCCCCAAGCCTCAAAAGCGTCTGCCGGGGTGTTCCGGGGAAAGGGAGTCAGGCCGGGGTTTCCAGTGCTTCCTGGGGCACATGGTTTTTCCAAGTGAGGTCGCCCTCCTCCTTCATGCGCTGGAGGTCCCGGGGGGTGCGTTCCAGCAGGGCCTCATCACCGCAGGGCAGGGACTTGATGTAATCGTTCTGGTGCAGGAAGTCGTAGAACATTTGGAACTTCTCGCTGGTGCGGAAGTTCTCGGCAGTGACCAGATCGCCCGTGCGTCGGTTGCGCCAGGGGTAGACGAGGAGTTGCACGCGGTGCTTGAGGAGGCGCCCGAAGGATTCCAGGATGCCGCCATCAAGGTGTTGCGACCACTTGTCTTTGAATAGCTCGTTGAGCAGTCCGATGGAGAGCGCGACCCCGACGGCCTCGCTGGTGTAGCGCCGCAGCACCGCCACGATGCGGTAAAATTCCGCGCAGCGGGAGATGACCACCGTTTTCCCCAAGGCCTGCAAGGCATCGGCCCGATCGAGGAAGTCCAGATAGTCGAGCTCTTCACCCCGGAGGAGATTGTTCATCGACATTTCGCAGATTTCCACCATGGTTTCGTCGGCTCCGGTCAGAGCGCGGGCTTGGGACAGCATGTCCAGATGGAGCTTGGTGACGGGGTTGAAGGAGCCGCGCAAGAGGAGGACAGGGCGTTTGTAGAGAAGCTCGGCGGGTTGCACGACCTCGCCGTCGGGGCGGAACATGGCGGTGGGGGTGAGGCCGCCGTTGACCAGTTGGAGCGCGCAGATGCGGTTGTCGATGTAGTCAAAGGGTTCGCCAGTGAATTTCAGCATGTCGATTTCGACGCGACCGGGGGCGATGTTGTCGACGAGGTGGGCGACGAAGGACTCCAAGTGGTCGCGGTAGTGGAAGGCGCTGTGGATGAGGTTGAGCCCCACCACGCCGAGGGCTTCCATTTGGTCGACATTTTCCTCATCGAGCAAGCGCACGTGGAGCAGGATGTCGCCGGCCGGGCCATTGGGACGCACCTGCATGCGGAGACCCATCCAGCCGTGGCATTCCGCCGTGTCGCGATAGCCCCGGGCCCGCACCGTGTTGCAGTAGGAGAAAAAGGTGGAATCTTCGCCGCGCGCGCCGGAGAGCCGCTCGCTGAGGATGGCGAATTCGTGATCCAACATGGCCCGCACCCGTTCGCGCGAGACGTAGCGCTTGCCTTTGCCGTAGATGGCATCGCTCATGGTCATGTCGTAGGCCGAGATGGACTTGGCCACGGTGCCGGCCGAGGCCGAAGCGCGGAAAAACCAGTTGGCGACCTCCTGGCCGGCCCCGATTTCTGCAAAGACGCCGTAGATGGAGGGATCGAGATTGATTTGGAGGGCTTTTTCGAGAGAGGTCATGTGGGGTGGAGGGGTGAGCAGTTTAGAGGCCGAGAACCCAGCCTTGTTGGATGACGTCGCTCAGGAGGACTTGATTGTCGGAGGAGGGGGTGTCGGGATAGCGAATGGTGACCACGTAGGTTTGGGCCGGATCTTCCGCGCCAGGCAGCTCCCGGCGCAGCTCGGATTCAGCGGGCAGGTAGGCGAAAAGGACCGGTTCGTCCACGGTGCGCATCAGTTCGTAGCACCGCCAACGGCGCTCATCTTGGAAGTCGTAGTTGTAGTAGGTGGAGCGTTGGATGGTCACGCGCATCCGGGTGGGGGCGGTGACTTTCTCGGCCATGAATTCCTTCCAAGGGCGTTCGCCATGTCCGACCCAGCTCTCCCAATCGACCAGGTAGCCGTTTTCCGTGGCTTCTACCGCGATGGGGCGGGTGTGGTAATCTGGAAGGATGATGGAGAAGCTGGCGAAGTGTTTGGCTGCTTGCGCTTGGCCGGTGTCTTCGATTTTTGCGGTGGGGTAAGCCTGGTAGGCTTGGTCCTGATAATAGCTTTCGATGAGTGGCATCACTCGTTCCGGATCGCGGATGAGAGGGCGCAGGTGGGCAATTTCCTCCACTTTCAGGAAGGCGAGAGCGGCTTCCTTTGCTTCTTCGATATCCTTGCTGGTCAGTTGCAGGAGGGCATCTCCGGGGATGGGGGAATCATCTGCAGCCAGGGTCTCGAAGCGGTCGGCGCGAAACTTTTTTTCGCCCGTCTCGGCGGCCCGGGGTTCCCGTTGTGAGAGGAGGACAAAGCCGACCACGACGAGGAGGGAAAAGACGAAGAGCCCGGCCAGAATGAGGCCACGGCTGCTGGCTTTTTCGGCCGCTGGGGATGGCGTGGCCCAGGTCTCCTCGGCTGGGGGTGGGGTCGGGAGCGGTTCTCTTTGCAGCGGTTGGATTTCTTCGGCCGGGGCCTCGGGGGTGAAAGGGACCTCGACCCTTTCCTGGCAATGCGGACAGGTCATGGGTCCGCATTGTTCGGTGCGGGCCCGGAAAAGCCCCCGGCACAAAGGGCAGAGAAAGGGAGCCCAGGCTCCCCGGGCGGAGAGAGGAGTTCGCTGCGAATCGCTCATAGGTCGTCGGAAATCTCGATGCGTTGGGGAGGACGGAGCCGGATGGTGGCCTCCCGCTCGCCCTGGCGGGATTCTTTTACGGTGAATTCCTGCTGGTGTCGAACCCTCGCTGCGGGATCTTCCGGAAGCGGCGCTACGGGTTCCTTGACGGATTCGTTCTCAGTTCCTTCAGTGGGGGTTTCGTTCTCGGCCAGGTCGGGTTCCGGTTTCGGCTCGGGCACGGGTTCCTCACTCACTTCCGGGATGAGGGCTCCGTAGGGATCTTGCCCCGTGAGGGCCTTGCTGCGCACGGTCAGGGGGGGGACATTGAGTTGTCGCTGGCGGAGGTCCTCGGTGTCGGGGGCGAACTCTTCGGAGGGAGTGACTCCCCCTTTGCCGTGCACCACGCAGACCCCGACTTCTGCTTGTTCGGGGCGGAGATATTCTTGATAGGAGGTCGAGGCCAGGCTGAGACCGTGCTCGGGGTCGAACACGCTGTCGTAGCAGTAGCGGGTGAGGCGACGGCCCGAGCGCTCGCAGAGAGAGACGGCGGCCAAGCCAGCAGGGGGGGCCAGTTTCTGACCCGGAAAATTGCCCGCTGCGGCATTCATCGTCTGGGCCCAGATGGGGAAGGCGGTGTCTTTGGCAAAGGCGTAGTCGTAAATGGGCTCGCGACCGGAGAGGAAGCCGACCCACACTCCGCAGGTGACCTTGCCATTGTAACCAAAGGTCCAAGCGTCGGAGAAGTTGTGATTGGTGCCCGTCTTCACGGTGACGAACTCGGGTTCTGTGAGTTGAGCGGCATTTTCCCGCAAATTGCCGTGCTGGATGCTGTCCGAGAGAATGGAATGAATCTGATAGGCGGTCTCGGGGGAGGAGAAGGTCACCGTTTTAGTCTTGGTGCGGGGGGCGCGGTAGACTTCGTTGCCTTCGATATCGCGAATGCTCTCGATGTAGTAGGGTTCTTCGGGGGCCTGTCCGTTGCGCCCGAAGGAGGCGTAGGCTCGGGTGAGCCGCCAGAGCGAGTTTTGCTCCCAGCCGAGAAGGAGGCGCGGCAGCATCTCGCCTGATTCGAGGGTGAGGCCGAAGGTGCGGGCTTGCCGGGCTACGGTATCGATGCCGACCTCCACGCCCAGGCGCACGGTGGCTGCGATTTTCGAATCCCGCAGGGCCTTGCGGGTGGTGATGTCACCCTCATAGACCGGGTCCATCATCTCCGGGCCCCATTCGCCCAAGATACCTTCCGTCCCCCCCAGGGCGACCTCGCGAGCATCCATGGGTAGGTCCGAGAGCAGGGTGGCCGGGGAAAAGCGGTTTTCGAAGGCTGCGGCGTAGACCACGGGGAGGAAGGCCGTTCCGGTTGGCCGGCGGCCGGATTCGATAAAGTCATACTGCGAGTGGGCAAATTGCCGCCCTCCCACGTGTGCGATCACAGCTCCGGTGCTGCTATCGATCATTAGCACAGCCCCGCGCAGATACTCGGGCTGGGGGTCCTTGTCTTTGTCAAACCCAGCCAAGAGGGGGTGGCGGTAGCCTTCGCGATTTTCAATCTCCAGCAACTGCTCGCGCAAGCCGCGATGGGCCGCGTCCTGGGTGGCCTTGTCAATGGTGGTATAGATGGAGAATCCGCCCCGCGACATGGCGTCGTCCCCGACGATGCTGCGGGTCAGTTCGACCACTTTGTTGTAAAGATGGGAGGTGCCCCGGCGCAAAGGGCGGGGATTGGTCACCACCGGGGATTCTACCAGGCGGTCGTATTCCTCTTTGGTCGGGATGGTGCCTTCCGCGAACATGCGGGTGAAGACGTGATTGCGTGCCACCTTGTTGATCTCGGGGTTGCTGATGGGATTGATCAGGCTGGGGTTTTTGATGCAGGCAACTAGGGAGGCGCATTCCGAGAGGGTGAGATCTTCCGGTTCCTTGCCAAAATAGCCCAGCGCCGCAGCCCGCACCCCGTAGTAGCCTTTGCCAAAGGGCACCCGGTTGAGATACATTTCCAGCAACTTTCGCTTATTGGTGAGGCGTTCGTCCCCCTCCACCTCGCCGACGTAGCGTCGCTCAATCTCCAGGGCGACAAAGGCTTCCACGATTTTTCGCTCGATGCCGGATTCGCCCCGTTCCTTGGCTTCCTCCTGGAGGTCGAAGGCGTTGCGCGCCAGCTGCATGGTGATGGTGCTGGCTCCCTGGGTGGTTTCTCCGGCCTTGGCATTGAGATACACCGCGCGCAACACGCCCTTCCAGTCCACGCCTTTGTGAACCCAGAAGCGTTGGTCTTCCTGGGCGAGGAGGGCGTTCACCAAAGCGGAGGGAATTTCTTCAATGGTGACCAGCGAGCGGTTTTCTTCCTCGTAGGAGCGGCCGATGAGCTGGCCGTTGCGGTCGAAGATTTGGCTGGGGATTTGCACGTCATCGACCTTGCTGTAATCGTATTGGGTCAGCGCCCGCTCACGAAAGTCCTTCAGGTAAATATTGTAAAAGAGAACGAGGGCCACCACTCCGGCCACCACGCAGAAGAGGAGGAAAAGGTAAAGGCCGGGCTTTTTGTAAAAAGGGCGCTTGGCCTTGCGTTGGTTTCGCTTCTTGTTCATGAGGAGAAAAATGCAGCCCGCAAGCGAGCGCTCTGGCGCAGAATCATATCCGCGAGAAGGCACGGGGGCAACCGTGCGTTTGACTGAGAAAGTCATGGCTCAAATCGAAGCCAACGGCCCTCTTTCGTTTCGAAACTATGTTGATCAGGTCCTTTACGATGGCGAAGACGGTTACTACGCCCGCCCCGAGCGGGTGCGCACGGGCCGGGCCGGGGATTTCTTTACCGCGGTCTCGGTAGGTCCGCTCTTTGGACGGATTCTTGCCGAGCAGGTCTCCCAGGTCTGGCGGGAGTTGCGGGAGCCGGAGACTTTCCGCTTGGTGGAGTGGGGGAGCGAGCAGGGAGATCTGCTGGCTGATATTCAGATGGGGGCCGAGGAGATTGGAGGGGCTTTCGCGAGAGCTCTCCGCCTGGCAGTGGTCGAGCCCTTGTCGCAAAAAAGAGCCTTGTTGGCGCAGCGGTTTCCGCAAGGCGAGATCGTGGCGGAGGCGGGAGAACTCTCGCCCCAGCCCGGGATGGTCATCGCCAACGAGTTGATCGACGCCTTGTCTTTCTGGCTGTTGCGCCGGGAGCAGTCCCGCTGGTGGGAAAAAAGAGTCACCGTCGAGGAGGGCCAGCTGGCCTTCACTCTCTGCGAGCCCGGAGGCGAATTGGCGGAGAGGCTGGCCTTGTTGCCCGAGGGCTTGCCGGAGGGATACGAGACCGAGCTGCGTCCTTCGCTGGAGCCTCTTTTGCGGGAAATGAGCGGGATTCTCCGGGGAGGGGAGATTCTCTTGTTCGATTACGGCTATGAGCGAGCTGATTACTACCACCCCTCGCGCACCACGGGCACGCTGCGCACCTATGGGCGCCACCGGGCGGGAGAGGACCCGTTGGAAAGTCCTGGTGAGCGGGATATTACGGCCCATGTGGACTTCACCGCTCTGGGTGAGGAGGCGGAGGCCGCAGGGCTCGCCGTGCTTCCTCTCAGCACGCAAGGGAACTTTCTCACCCGGACGGCGACCTCCCTGCTCAAGAGTCGCGAAGGCCGGGTGGATGCGGAGTTCATCCGGCAGTTTCAAACTCTCACCCATCCCGGACATCTGGGCACCCGATTCACGGTCTTTCGGGCTCGGCAGCCCGTGGAGGAGTGAGGGAGAAAGCCCCTACCGATCCGAGCGGCGGCGGGAGCGGGCGGTGAGGTTGAGGGGCACCCCGGGGTGGGGATAGCGCTCGCGGATTTGGTTCTCGAGATACTGCGCGTAGTTGTCCGAAAGCAGGCGCTTGTCGTTGACGAAGAGGATGATTTCGGGAACGGGGATGGCGCGGTAGCGATCGTTGACGGCCGGAGTCCCGTAAAGAATCTTGAGGCGCTTCTTGAGGGCCTTGTTCTGAGGCGGGGCGTTTTTGAGCATGGCATCGCCGAGGAGGCGGTTGAGCTGCCCGGTGGTGAGAGGGGTCTGGGCGCTTTTGCGAATCTCGTTGATCATCTTGAAAACCAGTCCCAGAGATTGGTTTTTCTTGGCCGAGACACAGGTGAAGGGAGCGTAGTGAAGGAAGAAGAGCTCGGTGCGCAAGTGTTTGTCAGCCAACTCCAAGCGTTCGTGCTTGGGCATGTTGGGGTGAAAGAGGTCCCACTTGTTGGCGACGATCAGACAGGGCTTGTTCTCTTTCTGAATGAGACTGGCGATCTTGCGATCCATGGCCGTCACCCCGGCGGCGAGGTCGACGACGAGGAGACAGAGGTCGGCCCGGCGGATGGAGCGCTCGCTGCGCATGGCGGAGAAGACTTCCACCGAGGTGTCCATCTTGGAGCGCTGGCGCAGCCCGGCGGTATCGATGAGAGTGTGGCGTTCGCCGTCCCGGGAATAGGGGATATCCACCGCATCGCGGGTGGTGCCGGCGATGTCGGAGACAATGGTGCGCTCGTCTTTGAGAATGGCATTGATGAGGGAGGATTTGCCCGCGTTGGGGCGCCCCACCACCGCGATTTTGAGTCCTTCCCGTTCAACGGTTTCCACCGCTTCGGTGATTTTTTCCTGCAAAGGAGCGAGATGATGGTCCACCAGTTCGGCAAGCGCTTCGATGTTGCGACCGTGTTCGGCGGAAGTGGGCAGGCCATTGCCGAAGCCGAGGCGGGCGAATTCGCTGGCGGCCTCTTCCTGTTCGCTGTGGTCGGCCTTGTTGATGACCAGTTCGATGGGGCGTTCGGCCTTGCGCAGGGTGCGGGCGATGGCCTCGTCGATGGGGGTCAGGCCGGCGCGGGCGTCCACCACGAAGAGAATGAGATCGGCGGAAGCCATGGCCAGCTCGGCCTCGGTGGTGACAGCGTCGGAGAACGATTCGTCCACACCCTCCCCGATGCCGCCGGTATCGACGAGCTCGCAGGGGGTCTGGGGGAGGCTGGCGGGGGCGGCGATGCGATCGCGCGTCACTCCCGGCTGATCGTGGACGATGGCAATGCGGCGTCCGGCGAGGCGGTTGAAGAGAGCGGATTTGCCGACATTGGGTCGGCCGACAATGGCAACGGTGAGCACAGCAGAAAAAAGGTTGGAGAACGGGCCGCCGGGGCGGAAAGGACCGGTAGCCTTTAGCGAAGCAGGCGCAAATGTCGAACCTTTTAGCGCGCGTTCCTCCTCAAGCCAGAATATCCTGCACCACCTTGGCGGGTTCGACCCCCGAGAGCTTGAAGTCCAAGCCCTGGAATTGATAGGTGAAGCGCGAGTCCTCGATGCCACAGAGGTGCAGCATGGTGGCGTGGAGGTCGTGCACCGAGACGGGGTTCTCGACTACGCCGTAGCCCAATTCGTCCGATTTTCCGTAGCTCATGCCGCCCTTGATTCCGCCTCCGGCGAGAACGAGAGAGAAGGCGTTGATGTGGTGGTCACGTCCGCTGCCTTGACCCATGGGCGTGCGGCCGAATTCGCCTCCCCAGATGATGAGGGTGTCGTCCAGCATGCCGCGTTGCTTGAGGTCGCGGATGAGCGCGGCGGTGGCTTGGTCGGCCGATTCGGCGGAGACTTTCATGTTTTGCTCGATACCGCCGTGGTGATCCCAACCGCGGTGATAGAGTTGCACGAAGCGCACGCCCCGCTCCAGCAGGCGGCGGGCGAGGAGACAGTTGGAGGCGAAGCTGCCGTCGCCAGGTTGCTCCACCCCATACATTGCCAGCGTGCGGGGGTTTTCTCCGCTCATATCGGTGAGCTCGGGGACGGAGCTCTGCATGCGGAAGGCCATCTCGTATTGGGCAATGCGGGTATCAATCTCGGGGTCAACGCGACTACTGCGGAGGTGACGGTTGAGTTCTTGGATTTCGTCAATGAGCTGGCGCTGGGTGGATTGGCAGACGCCCTCGGGGTTGCCGATGTAGTGGACGGCATCTCCTTTGGACTGGAATTGAATGCCCTGGTATTTCGAGGGAATGAAGCCCGAGGACCACTGGCGCGAGGAGATGGGCTGGGGGCTGCGTGCGCCCTTGGGCACAGAGGTCAGCACGATGTAGCCCGGGAGCTCATCGGTTTCCGCTCCGAGGCCATAGAGGAACCAGGAGCCCATGGAGGGACGCCCCTTCACGATGGAGCCGGTATTGAAAAAGGCGTGGGCGGGGTCGTGGTTGATCTGCTCGGTTTGCATCGAGTTGATCACGCAGAGATCGTCGGCCAGGGCCGCCATGTGGGGAAAGAGCTCTGAAATCCAGAGGCCCGATTGCCCGTGTTGGTGGAATTTGGCAAAGGAGCCGCGCGCGGTCAGCTTTTTGCCCTGCAATTGGGCCAATTGCTGTCCGGCGGTGAAGGATTCCGGGAAGTCTTGTCCGTCGATGCGATTGAGTTCCGGCTTGTAGTCGAAGCTCTCCAGATGGGAGGGCCCGCCGGCCATGCAGAGATGGATGATGCGCTTGGCCTTGGGAGCATGATGGAGAAGGTTGTCGTAGGTGCCTGGCCAGGCCTTTTCGACCGCACCCTCACTGCGGGCGGCGAGGGAGGCGAAGGCCAGCCCGCCAAGGCCGGCAAAGGACTTTTCCAAAAAGCTGCGGCGGTTGATGGAAAGGGCGTGTTGGGGATCGAGAGTCATCATTATGGGGCGGTGAGGATTTAGTAGCGGGTGATCGTTTCGTGCAAATTCAGGATGAGGCGGGCGGCTTGGAACCACTCGCCTGCGGGGGCGGGGTTTTCATTTTCTGCAGCCCGTTGGCGGGCGGTTTGCAGGATGCGGGCAAAGCTGGCTTGCTCGGCCTCGTCGGGCTGGCGTTGCAGCACGCGGTCGAAGAGGTAGGCCACGCGTTCCTCATCGCCAGCCTCGGGCAGGGTGGCGAGCATGCCGTCGCGCAGGGCCCGGGCGGCCTCCACATAGATGGGATCATTGAGCAGGGTAAGGGCCTGCTGGGGTGAATTGGCCATCGGGCGATCCGCCGCGCACTCATCCCGGGCGGGAGCGTCAAAGTTGGCCATGGTGGGATGGAGGAAGGTGCGTTGCCAATGGGTGTAAACGCTGCGCCGATGTTGCTCGTAGCGAGGCCGGCTGGTGGGGTAGCCCCGGGTGGGGAAGTTCAGAGCTTCGTAGTAGCCATCGGGCTGATAGGGGAAGATGGAGGGCCCGCCCACCAGACTGCGGTCGAGGAGACCGGACACGGCGAGAGCCTGATCGCGGATGAATTCGGCATCGAGCCGACGCCCCGCCTGCTGGGCGAGAAGGCGGTTGTAGGGATCGATCTCCAGCAAGTCGTCGCGATGGGCGGCCTTTTGCCGATAGGTGTGTGAGTCCACGATGAGCCTGACGAGGTGTTGCACGTTCCAGCCGGATTCGCGGAATTCCACCGCCAGCCAGTCGAGGAGTTCGGGGTGGCTGGGCGGCTCGCCCTGGCCTCCGAGGTCGTCGAGGACGGCGGAAAGTCCGGTGCCGAAGAACTGTTTCCACAGTCGATTGACAAAGTGGCGGGCGGTGAGGGGGTTCTCGTCGGCGACGATCCAATGGGCCAAATCGAGGCGGGTGAGCGGGCGATCCTTGGGGACGGAGTCCGCCGGTAAGAAACTGAGGGTGGCGGGAGCGACGATTTCCCCGCTGTCATCTTGCCAATCGCCCCGATTGAGCACGCGGGTGGGGAAGCGGGCTTCCTCGACGCGATGGGTCACCAGGGTGCGGGCCCAGCCGCCGCGGGCATTGCGGATATCGTCCAAGAGCTGGCGGTAGTGGTCGTCGAGGGCGGCAGGCGGGGTGAAGCAGAGATGATAGGCGGCGTTGGCTCGCTCGCCACTCGCCAGGGCGGAACGGAAGCTGTCGTCGAAGGCAGGTTGGCCGGGCACCGGATCGAGGCGGGGGGAGATGGCGAAGCGCAGGCGCCCGATATCGGGTGACTTCACCCGCAGGCGGAGGCGGGCTCCCTCGGGCAGCGCCAGCGGCTTTTCCAAGGCCAGGACGGCGGTGGCGGGCCGGGTGGTGAGGTCGGCAGGTTGTTCGAATTTCGCCGGGGCGGAGAGCCAGGTGGCTCCAAAGGAGAGGGCCGCCCGGTCGCCATTGCTGTATTTCTCAGGCCGGTCCAAGTCGGCTTGGGCGAAGCGGATGGGCAGAGCTTGGGTGGTGCCGTCGGGGAGAAGGAGTTCGACGGTGGGAGACAGCTGGAAGCGACCGTCTCCGGCCCGGCCCACCCGGCCTGCGTTCTCGGCGTGGGGCAGGGCTTCCAGGCGAAGGGAGGAGAGGAGCTTTTCGCTAGTCTGCAGGTCGATGATGAATTCTTCGTCCTTGCGGGCGGACCCGGTCATGAGCACCGACTGGTCCTCGGCGAGGATTCGGGTTGGGGTTTCCTTCTGGGCGCTGACCTGGATGGGGGTCAGCGGGGCCCAGCCCTCGGGGTGCCGGGCGGCGAAGGAGCGCAGCTCCTCCAGGCGCGGGGAACCATCCGCCGGGAGGGGGCGCGGGGCGAGATGTTCAATGGCCAAGCTCTGCAGATGGGCGATTTTTTCCAACAGGGAGGACGACTGGGTCACTAGCTCGGGGGGAAAAGGGTGGGGGTTGATGAAGCCGGCGAGGGCAGGACTGGAGTTGTTGTAGTTCTGGTAGACTCCCCATTGCTGGACATCGTCAAAAAAGGCGGCCAATGAGTAGAAGTCTTTGGCGGTGATGGGGTCGAATTTGTGGTCGTGACATTCCGCGCATCCGGTGGTCTGCCCCAGCAAGGCTGTTCCCACCGCCCGCACCCGGTCGGCGGCATACTTTTTGAGATATTCCTTGGGTTGTGCGCCCCCTTCGCGCGACATGAGATTGAGCCGATTGAACCCGGTGGCGACCAGTTGCTCCTCGGTGGGATTGGGCAAGAGGTCTCCGGCCAGTTGTTCGATGATGAACTGGTCGTAGGGCTTGTTGTGGGCGAAGCTGTCGATGACGTAGTCCCGGTAGGGGAAGATGCGCTGATTCTGGTCCCCGTGGTAGCCCACGGTGTCGGAAAAACGTGCGATATCCAGCCAAGGCACAGCCATCCGTTCGCCATATGCGGGAGAGGAGAGCAATTGCTCGAGAAAGGCCTCGAGATCGGCGGGTGCTTCCTCAGAGGGAGGGAGGCCGGTCAAGTCGAGGGCGAGACGGCGGCGCAGTTCCTTCTCGCTGGCGAGGGGCGAGGGCGCGAGGTTTTCTTCCTCCAAGCGCTTGAGGACAAAGTGGTCAATGGCGTTGCGGGCAATTTCGGGATGCTTTTCCAGTTCCGGCACTGCGGGACGCACCAAGGGAGTGTAGGACCAGTGGGGCTGATACTCCGCGCCTTGCAAAATCCATTGTTCCAGCTTGGCCCGTTCTTCGGCCGTGATTTCTTTGTGAAAATGCGGCGGTGGCATCACCTCGTCCGGATCGGGGGAATCGATGCGGGCAAGAAGCTGGGATTCCTCTGGCTTGCCGGGCACGATGGCGTAGCCCTCTCCTTCCACCAGGGGGGCAAAGGCTCCTTCCGGGATGTCCAGGCGCAGATCGGCCTCGCGGTGTTTGCCGTCGGGGCCGTGGCAGGCGATGCACTTTTGCGAAAGAATGGGCCGGATGTCGCGATTGAATTGCAGCGCCCGCTCTGCTGCCGGGAGGGAGCCAAAGAGGGGGAGAACGAGGAACGAAGTGAGGAAAAGTCGGGACATGGCGGGTGAAACAGAAGAGAGGAGGGAGGCGCCACCCGCCGGGGTGGGTGGAGACTCCGCTCTCTGGAGGGTATACTGTCGCTCGCCTTCGAATTCTGACAAAATTCCCTCTCTTTTTGGGCCCGGTTCAGCCCTCAGGAAAGGAAGCATCCTCTCCTTCAGGAGGTCAGGGCGTTTCCCTTTTTTCGCGCCGCGGCGAGCCCGGTCCCCACCAGGGTTCGACCAGCTCGGCTTCCCAGCTCGCGAGTTCTGCTTGTAGTTTGGCGACCAATGCGGGTTCTTCGGCGGCGAGGTTGTTCGACTCGGAGATGTCCGCCGCGAGATTAAAGAGCTGAACCTCATCGGGACCATTGCGCAGGAGTTTCCAGTCGCCTTGGCGGACGGCATAACGGCCTCCTTTTCCTCCGCTGCGCCAGAAGAGCGTGCGCTCGGGCAGATCGCTCTTTTCTCCGGTGAGGCGAGGAAGCAAGTCGATGCCATCGAGGGGTTTCTTGAGCTCGGTGGCCCCCCCGGCCATTTGCAAGAAGGTGGGGACGAAATCGAGGGAAATGACCGGATCGTCGATGACGCTGCCGGCTTCGATCTTCCCGGGCCAGCGCATGGCCATGGGCACGCGGAGACCGCCCTCGGTGAATTGTCCCTTGTGGCCCAGCAGGGGGGTGTTGTCGGCTCCGGTCAAGGTCTGCCCTCCGTTGTCATTGGTGAAAATGACGAGGGTCTTTTCGCTCAGGCCCTGTTCCTCAAGGCAGGCGAGAATTTTGCCGATATTGTCGTCCAGAGCCACCGTGAGCCCGCAATGGTTGCGACGACTGGCTTTAGCGATGTGCGCCGTGCGATCGGCATCCTCCGGCTTGGGTTGGTTGGGGCTGTGGGGAGCGGTGAACGACACGAAGAGGAAGAAGGGGTTTTCCTTCTCCCGGCGGATGAATTGGCAGGCGGCGTCGCCAAAGCGGTCGGTGATGTATCCTCCCTCGGGGGTGGCCTTCTTGTTCTCCAAAATCACCCGGTGGGGGCTTGGCTTCTCATAGGGAAAGAAGGTGCGGGACCCTTGCAACAGGCCATAAAACCAGTCGAAGCCGCGCTCGTTGGGATGATATTCCGGGGGGTAGCCGAGGTGCCATTTGCCGACCAATCCGGTGCGGTAGCCCTGGTCTTGCAGATATTTGGCGGCGAAGGTTTCTTCCAGGGAGGCGCCACTTTTGGTGCCGGGAGGGAGATTGTTATCGAAGCCGAAGCGTTGTTGGTAGCGACCGGTCATGAGTCCGGCGCGGGAGGGCGAGCACACCGCCCCCGACATGTAGGCATTGCTGAAGCGAACGCCCTCGCGGGCAATGGAGTCGATGTGAGGGGTGAGCTCCTTTATCTCCGGCACGCAATTGGGCTGGAACCCAAAATCGGCGTAACCGGCATCGTCGGAGTAAAGAACCAGAATATTGGGTTTCTCGTCGGCCCAGAGGCAGGACGAGACCAGCGCGAGCAGGGCGATCAATTTTTTCATCATGGAAAGGATGATACTCGTTACGTGCCAATCGAAAATGTTTCTTTCGGTTCTGATTCGTATTTTTTGCCAAATGAGGGGGGTTAGAGCAGCTCGCCCTGTCCCCCGTCTTGGGGAGGTTGGGCCCCGATCTTGTGGTAGGCGGGGGGAAGAGCCACCCGGCCGCGGGGGGTGCGCTTGAGAAATCCCTGCATGATGAGAAAGGGCTCGTGCACTTCTTCGAGGGTGGACTCGTCCTCGCCCAGGGCGGTGGCCAGGGTCTTCAAGCCGCAGGGGCCGCCTTGGAACTTGTAGATGAGAGCTTCCAGCAGGCGCTTGTCCATCTCATCAAGGCCATCGGAATCGATGTCGATCATGCCGAGCGCCGCGATGGCCACGGGACCGGTGATGGCCCCCTCGGCGCGCACCTGGGCGTAATCGCGCACCCAGCGGAGAAGATTGTTGGCAATGCGCGGAGTGCCCCGCGAGCGGCGGGCGATTTCAAGCGCGCCCTCGGGGTCGATGGGCACGGCGAGGATGCTGGCGGTGCGGGTGAGAATGTGGGCCAGCTCTGGGGCGGTGTAGTAGTCGAGGCGATTGATGAGCCCGAAACGGGAGCGCAGGGGGGCGGTCAGCTTGCCGGCCCGGGTGGTGGCGGCCACGAGGGTGAACTTGGGTAGATTAAGCTGAATGGAGCGGGCCGAAGGACCGGAATCGATGATGATGTCGAGGCGGTAATCCTCCATCGCGGGGTAGAGGTATTCCTCGATGGCGGGGTGCAGGCGGTGGATTTCGTCGATGAAGAGTAGGTCGCCTTTTTGCAGATTGGTCAGGATGCCCGCGAGGTCGCCGGCCTTCTCGATCTGGGGCCCCGAGGTGGTGTGCAGATTGGTCCCGGTGGCGCTGGCGATGATGTTGGCGAGGGTGGTTTTGCCCAAGCCGGGCGGGCCGGAGAGGAGAACATGCTCCAGGACGTCCCCCCGCTGGCGGGCTGCTTCGACCATCAGGATGAGGCGGTCCTTGACCTTTTCCTGTCCATGAAAGTCGGCAAAATCGGGCGGTCGCAGGGAGACATCGAAGGGGGAGTCTTCTCCGGAGTCCAATTTGGGGTCGAAGGGATCGGTCATGGGCTGGCGGGATAATGGGGCAGGGGAGAGGGGGAGAGCACGCCGCTTTTCTGTCTCATTTTCCCAAGCGCCCCGCGAAATCCTCGTAACCGAATGCCCGCACGGTTTCGATGGTGCCCTCTTCGTGCAAAAGGGCGAGTTCGGGATGGGGCACGCCATTGAATAGGGTGGATTTGACGAAGGTGTAGTGGGCCATGTCGTCGAAAACGAGCACGTCGCCCACTTCGAGGGGGCGGGAGAAGGAAAAGTCGCCTATGTTGTCTCCAGCCAGGCAGCTGGGCCCTCCCAGGCGGTGCGGGCAGGGGCCATTTTCCCCCGCCAATTCATAGCTTTCGCCGGGTAAAGTGACCGCTGGGGCGGTGGCTGCCTCCTCTCCGCCCACGAGATAGACGTCGGGCCGGTAGGGCATTTCCAGCACATCGGGCATGTGGCAGGTGGCGGAGATGTCGAGCACGGCATGGCGGAGGCCTTGGCTGGCGAAGACATCCAGCACGGTGGCGCGCAAGACCCCGGTGTGAATGGCGAGGGCTTCTCCGGGCTCGAGCCAGACCTGCACTCCGTATTCTTGCTGAATGCGTCGAATGAGGTTGACCAGCGCGGTTCGGTCATAGTCCGGTTTGCTGATCCAGTGGCCGCCCCCCATATTGAGGTCGGTGATCTGGGGGCTGGCCAAGAGCTCTCCGAAATCCCGCTCGACTGCGGCCATCGTGCTCACCAGATCCTGTGCTGGTTGCTCGCACAGGGTGTGGAAGTGGAGGGTGGAGAGACCGGATAAATCCGCTCCCGTCAATTGGTCGCGGGTCACTCCGAGGCGGCATCCTGGCGAGCAAGGATCGTAGAGTGGAGTCTGGCCCGTGGAGTGGAGAGGGTTGATGCGGAGACCGAAGTGAACCTCTCCGGCCTGCGCCCGGGGGTGAGCCAGGCACTCTTCGCGAAAGCGCTGCCATTGGGAGAGGGAATTGAAGTCGAGATGGGTGGTGAAGGCCAGCAGTTCCCGCACATGGTCCGCGCTGTAGGCGGGCGAGTAGGTCAGGATGTCTTTGCCAAAATGATCGTGGGCCAGGCGGGCTTCCCAAAGGCCGGAAGCACAGCAGCCATCGAGGTAGGGGCGCACGGCGGCAAAGCTGGGCCAGAGGGAAAAGGCTTTCAGGGCTAGGACAATGCGGGCACCGGATTGGTCGGCGACTTCGCGGAGAATGCGGGCATTGGCAACCAGCGCGGGCAAGGAGATGAGGTATTGGGCCATGACGGGTGGACGAGAGGGATCTCCTCGCGTTTTTGCCCTGGAGTCAATGCCGGGGGACAAAAAAAACGGCTCTCCACCGGGGAGGGCCGTTTGCCGGGAAAAAGCGTTGTTTGTCTCAGGACTTAGTATTTGACCGAGCAGCCGTAAGGCTTGGTTTTGGCGGTCTCGACTTTTTTGCCGGCCAGAACCGCGTCGAGAGCCGAGGCGACATAGTTCTCGGAAGAAGCAATGTCGGCGGGATCGGAAGAGCTGTTGGAGTCGATGGCGCCATTGTAAGCCACGTGGCCGTCCTTATCGATGACGATCATGTGGGGAGTGGTCTTGGCGTCATAAGCCTTGCCAGTTTCGCCGGTGGGGTCGAGGAGGATGGCCGAGGCTTTGGAGCCATTTTTCTCAGCATCGGCGGTAGTGAAGCCCTTGGCGGTGTTGCCAGAGGCCACGGCGAACCACACCACGTCCTTGCCGGTGTAGGTCTCCTGCAGCTTGGGCATGTTGCCAGAGCCGTAGTGCTTCTTCACGAAGGGGCAGCCGTAGTTGACCCACTCGAGAACGACAACCTTGCCAGCGTAGTCGGCGAGCTTGTGCTCGTTGCCTGCGAGGTCGGTGAGGGTGAAGCCGGGAGCGTGCTCGCCGGGCTCGGCACCTTCGCTATGGGCTGCTTCCGCAGATTTGTCCTTGTCCTTGGCGCATTTGCCACAGTGGGCGGATGCGGGCAGGGCCAGGGCGGCAAAGGCGATCAGAAGGGAGGAGGCTACTTTCATTTTCATCGTATTTTGGGAGGATGTTCTCTTTGGTTGTGTGTCTGGATTTGCACCCGGCGAACCGGGCCGAACCATTCCCACCAGACATAGGAACGGCACTAGGAGAGTGTTTCTTCGCTTTTATTCCCCACTTTCGTCATTTTTTTGCGAGAGGGTCAATTTGACTGCGGGTTGGGGCCCGGTGAGGTGCAGCACCACCGGCACTTCGGAGTCGAGAGTGTCGACGTATTCCGCCTGTGGCACAGTCACGACCAGCTGGTCTTCCTCGCGGGTGAAGGTAGGCTCGGTGGCCGGGTCGATGAAGTCGGCGGTTTCGGAGAAGAGGTCCCAATGTGCTTCTGCCGGAATCTTGCTCTCGGCGGGGATCTGCAGCTTGAGTTGCCAATCCCCCTCGATGGCGCTGAGTTCGGGTTGCCAGCTCTCGCTGCCATCCTGGGGCAAGGCCGCGATTTCGGGGGAGAGGTCCACCCTTTCGGGTTCGCTGAAGTTTAGACTGAGGGAGACCTTGCCCGGGAGGCATTGGCCGTCGTTGCAGGAAAGCCAAGTGACCACGGCTTCCACAGGCTCGTCGGGGAGCTGGTCCTTGTCGGCGAAGGTGACCGGAAAAAGGAAGCGGGTGGGCTCCTCGTAGCCAAAGGTGGCCAGCTCGCCGGTGAGCATGCGGTGCGGTGCCGGGTAGTGCAGATCACCCACGGTGACGCCTTCCGGCAGATTCTCCAGCTTCAGCTTGACCGGGAGGCCCATTTCGCCCGGATTTTTGTAGTAAACGTGGTAGCCGGGATCGGGGGTCACTTCGACGGCAAACCAGTGCTCGGACTCGGAGGCTCCGGCTTCATGGGCGATGATGCGGGCGGAGGCCCCCCCGTCGGCGGCGGCGAGCGGGAGGGTGGCGGCAACGGAAAGAGTGGCAGTCAATTTTCCAGTCATTATGGCCAGTAGTCTTTCCCAGCTGGCGCGCATTTCAAGGGAAAGTTTGCCTCGGGATTGTCGCGATAGAACGTCCTTAAGCGTTGTCAGGGCGGGGAGAACGCGGTTCCCTCGCGGGGTAAGTTTGGTCATGGCAAAAAAGCACGACATCCGCAGCTCGTGGCAGGCGCTCGCCTTGGGGAAAGCGGCCGGAGCGCTGGCCGTGGCGCTGGCCCGCACACTTGCCCTCACGGTGCGTTACCGTTGCCAGGGACCGCTCACTCCTACTCCCCGTATCTTTGCGCTGTATCACAATCGCATGATCGGAGCTGCGGCGGCGGCTGGTCATTGGCGGGAGCATCGGCCTGGCGTGGTCTTGACCAGTGCCAGCAAGGATGGGGCCTCCCTGGCGGCCGCCATGGAGTGCTTTGGCCTCGGAGCTGTGCGGGGCTCCTCCTCGCGACGGGGGGCGGCCGCCCTAGTGGCTCTGCGAAAGGCCATCTCTGCGGGGAATCATGTTTGTATCACTCCGGATGGCCCGCGCGGTCCGCTCTACGAGATTCAGCCGGGATTGGTCAAACTTTCCTCCCTCACTGGCGCACCCATCATTCCGTTTCTCGTCAATTACGAACGCTACTGGGAGCTGGGCTCCTGGGACCGTTTTCAGATTCCCCATCCTTACAGCAGGGCCGAAGTTGTCTTCGGCGAGGAGATCGTCGTTCCGCCTTCACTTTCGGAGGATGACTTGGAATTTTACCGGAAAAAGGTGGAGGAAGTGATGCGAGAGAGTTTGAATGCGGGCAGAGATGACGACAATTGATGGCAAAGCGGTTTCCGCGAAAGTGTTGGAAGAGTGCCGGGAGGACGTGCAGGCCCTTCTCGCCGAGGGCATCACCCCCGGGCTGGCGGTGGTCCTGGTGGGAGAAGACCCGGCCTCGCAGGTGTATGTCGGCTCCAAGGTGCGGACCTGTGGCGACATCGGAGTTTACTCCCGCAAGATCGAACTGCCCGCGGGGACCAGTCAAGAAGACCTCCTGAAAGTGGTGCAAGAGCTCAACGAAGATGCCGCTATTCATGGAATCCTCGTGCAGTCGCCTTTGCCGGCTCCAATCGATGAAGCGGCCATCGTGCGGGCCATTGAACCAGCCAAGGATGTCGATGGCTTTCACCCGGCCAATGTCGCCAAGCTGACTCTGGAGGACCCCACTGGCTTCGTGGCCTGCACCCCGGCCGGATGCATGCGTCTCTTGGCGGAATACGGCATTGAGACCGTAGGCAAAGAGGTGGTGGTCGTGGGCCGCAGCATGATCGTGGGCAAGCCCATGGCTCTGCTTCTCGTTGCCCGGGGGGCGGATGCCACCGTCACCATCGCCCACTCCCGCACCCAGGATTTGGCTGCGGTCTGCCGCCGGGCCGATATCCTGATCGCTGCCGTGGGCCGCCCGGAAATGATCAAGGGCGACTTTGTCAAAGACGGTGCGGTCGTTATCGATGTGGGTGTCAACCGCGTGGACGATGCCAGCAAGAAGCGGGGCTACCGGTTGACCGGGGATGTCGCCTTTGAGGAGGTGGCTGAGAAGTGCGCGGCCATCACTCCCGTGCCGGGTGGCGTTGGCCCCATGACCATTGCCATGCTCATGAAGAATACCTTGCAGGCGGCCCGCCAGCAGGGAGCCTGATCGCGGGGGGGAGGAATTTCCCTCGCGGACATTTTGCGGTTCCCCCCCGGCCCGGCCTCTGCTTGCTTGGGGAGGTGAACGAGGATATTGCCAAGGTGCTCATTGATGAAGAGGTGATTCTACGCCGCCTCGACACCGTTGCGGACAAGGTGTTGGCCGATTTTGAAGACCAGGAGATTCTCGTGGTGGGCATTCTCACCGGGGCTCTCGTCTTTATGGCCGACCTCTGCCGCCGCCTGCCCGTGCCCCTGCAGATCGAGACTCTGAGCGTGGCCAGTTACCATGGCGGCACCGAGAGCAGTGGCGTGGTCGAATTTCTTGATGCCAAGTTGCCCGAGGTGAAAGGCCGCCGCATCCTCCTCATCGACGACATCCTCGATACCGGCCGCACCCTCAAGGCGGTGAAGGACAAGCTCCTCGCCCTAGGCGCGTCCTCCGTCCGCACGGCCGTGCTTCTGAGCAAGGAGAAAGAACGGGCCGAGGAAGTGGAGGCCGACTACATGGCTTTCGAGATCGGGGATGAATTCGTCGTCGGTTACGGCCTCGATTACCAGGGCCGCTACCGAAATCTTCCCTTCGTGGGAGTGCTCAAGGAAGAGGTCTACCGCCGCTGAGGGAAGGGAAAAAGGCGTTCAATCCTTGCGGGTGAGCTCCACAAAGACATCCTCAAGGGTGCCTTCATGGCGATAGAGAGTGCGAAGGGGCCACTTCTGGTCCTCCGCCATTTTCGAAAGCCGGGGTCGGGTCTCGGTATTAGAGTCGACCAAGATGGACAACTTGTGCCAGCCATCGTCGCTGGACTCCAGCACGGAGGTCTTCTTGATGTGGGGGAGCTCGCCGATGGCCGCAAGGAGAGCTTCCCGGGGAGCCTGAATCTCGAGAGAAATATGCCCAGCTGCGCGCATGTTCTTCACCAGGTTGGCTGGAGTGTCATTGGCCTTGATGTGGCCGCCTTCGAGGATGATCACTTTTTTGCAAATCATCTCCACTTCGGAGAGAATGTGGGAGGAGAGGAAAATGGTGCGGTCGGCGGCCAGATTTTTGATGAGATTGCGGATGGAGCGAATCTGGTTGGGGTCGAGGCCGTTGGTGGGCTCGTCGAGGATGAGAAGCGGTGGGTCATGCACGAGGGCATCGGCGAGGCCGACACGCTGGCGGTAGCCCTTGGAGAGGGTCTTGATCATCTTGCGGCGGACATCCCCCAGGCCGCACTCCTCGATCACGATATCGAGCCGCTTCTGCAGCTCTTTGCCTCGTAAGCCTTTCAGGGTGCCCCGGTGTTTGAGGAACTCGCGCACCCGCATCTCGCGGTAGAGTGGCACGTTTTCCGGCATGTAGCCAATCTGACGACGGGCCTCGATGGATTGGCGGAAAATATCGTATCCTGCCACGCTGGCCGCGCCCGAGGTGGGGGGGTGGTAGCCGGTCAGCACCCGGATGGTCGAGGTCTTGCCGGCTCCATTCGGCCCCAGAAAGCCCACCACGTCGCCCTCGTTCACTTCAAAGGAAATGGCATCCACCGCCGTGTGGCGGCCATAGCTCTTGGTGAGATTCTCGACGGCAATCATGCGGAAGCGACCCTGCCTTCTCCCCGTCCTCCTTTCAACGCCGAACCTCGTCGGAGAGAAAAATTATTCTCCGCCCTCCGCTTCCGGCTCGTGTTTGGATTGAGCCCATGATAAGAGAAGTGATGGATTTTGGGCGATTGGTCGGTACCAGTTTTTTAGTCCTCGTTGCAAGTTCCGTGGGCTGGGGGGATGATTCTCTCCGAAATGATGTCAGGCGAGAGCACACTACTCCTTGGCAACGGGTTTTTGAGGCGACAGGTTTACTTCCCGAGGAGAAGGATCACTATGGTCCTTATGAATTCGCTGAAAATGAGGTTTTTCAGTATACTGCCGAAGGAGAGTGGCGGAGATTTACGGATGATTTGGTTTCTTTCGATGTTCCTGCTCACAAGGACTTCCACGTGGAAATGTTTAGTCCCGACGAAAAGCCCGAGTTGCGAATCTCAGGTAGCGCGGTAGGCACTACGGATCACTCCTTCCAAAGAGTCTACCGGATGACGGTGGGAGAGGAGAAGGCTCCCTATGGGCTCCTCCTGGTGACCGAGGCCGAGTGGTTCGACGAGGGAATTTGTCTCTGCGGCCCGATTGCATTGCGAACCTTTGTCAATACTGACGGCGGTCTATTGGAGCTGAGTCAGTTGCCGGGAGGGAATCTTAAAAAAGTGCAAGTTATCAACGGAACGCATCGGGCCATCCTTTTCGAATGGACTCATTCGGCTATCCGGCAGGAGGCTTATGCCCGGATTGGCTGCTCCCTTCGGTTTACCAAGGTGGCGCCCGAGTATGGGAAAGCTCATTGGCAACGGATGGTAAAAGAAAGGCGGGGATGGAAAGGGGCTTTGGGCTGGCTCCGGAAGGGGATGTCCCAAGCTCAGGTTGCCGAGCTCATAGGTCGCGAGCCAACTGAAGAAGATGCTCATTCTCTAAAATATCAATGGGTTGAGCGATCAGAGGATCAACGGGGCACTCAGCAGACCATCACTCTCCCTTTTCGCGAGGGCCGATTGGTTCAATGGTCGGATGAGTGGTATCAGTGGAAAAAGCTTCAGGCTCCGGAAGGCACTCTTGCCTGGTGTGAGGACATTTTTGATGAGGGGGGAGATCCGTTTGGCGATGAAAAGGTCCCGGTTAGCGAAGAGCAGAAAGAGATCATTCTGGAGAGCTTTCTCTCGGCGGCGACTGCCAGAGATTTGGTGAATTGGGACTCTTGGAGCCATGTGCTAGAAGACCTGCTGGAAGAAGGCGTTCGAGATCCTCGGATTTTGCCAGTAGTGGAGCGAAGGAGTGAGCAAATGGAGCTTGCCCACCCTCGCACCTTTTCTCTACTGGAGATACTGGAGTCTGAAAAAAGGGTTCCTTTTGTCTTCAAGCGTATGGAGTATTTCCTTTCGGAAGAAAATGAGGATGGGAAATTTGAGTTCGAGATTCACAATGTGTTCGTGAACATGTCCAACGAGTCGTGGGATGATCCTGAGCTGAAAACTCGTGCTGCGGAATTTGTGCGCAGGGGAGTGGTTCACAAAACTCAAACGATTCGCAAAGCCGCCGTCTATGTCGTGTCTTTGCTCCCTAAGGAAGAGGCTCTTCTGGTGATTCAAGAAGCTCTGGTCGATCCAGATAAGGGAGTCCGGTTTTCGGCAGCTCTAAAGGTTGATCGAGTGTGTTCCGAGAGTGACCTTGATTGGTTGCAGAAACTACTGGAGGGCGAGGAGGACTCCTCGGTCCGAAGGGCGTTGGCCGATTCGATCCAAAACTTGAAATAGCGATCTTGGATCCACATTCTCTCACTCCTCCTTAAGAAATTTGGCAAACGGACTCTCGGGGAGTTCGCGGAGGGCTTTGGCGAGCACGCTGGCATTGAAGGCCGCGCCCCGGGGGCTGGTGTGGGTGTGGTCGGTGCCACAAAAAATGGCATCGGTTTCCTCTTTCCCCAGTTCATTGTATTTTTCCGCCAAGAGACGGTTGAAGGGAATGAAAAGCGCTCCGGTAGCGGTGGCGCTTTCTTCCGCCCACTTGGCGTAGCTGCGGGTGTCGGGTTGAATGAGGCCCTCCTGGTCGCGAATGTTGCGGGGAATGAGCGAGATCACCACTGGGGTGGCTCCTTGGGCGAGAGCGTCCTGGCAGTATTTGCGCAGATACCAGCCGTAGCTGTGCACGGTTTCTTCTTTCCCGGTGGCCTCCACCACTCCGGTTTCCGACTCCTCACCCGTGCCCTTGATGCTGGCTCGGGGGCGGTCCCCCCGGAACATCTGGCCGCCATCGTTGTGGCCGAACTGAATGAGGACGAAGTCTCCCTTTTTCAGCTCGCGGCGAACCTCTTCCCAACGTCCTTCGGTGAGAAAGGACCGGCTGCTGCGGCCGCCGATGGCCCGGTTGATGACGGTGATCTTTTCTTCCTCGAACTCCTGTGCCAGAGGGTCGCCCCAGCCCTGTTGGCCGCGGGTGTTGTTGCGCACGGTGGAGTCTCCGATGATCCAGAGAGTGGGCTTGGCCAGGAGTCCGGTGATGGAGAGGAAAAGAATGAGAAGGCTTCGCATGGGCCGAGTCTAGAGGCACAAGGGGGGAGGGGAATAGGGAAAGTTCCCTCCCCGATTGGGGTAAGTGGGAGCGAAAAATTACTCGTTCTCAGGGCTGACCATGACCCGGTAAAAAAGCGCGGTGGCTGAAGGGGTGTCGGTGAGAGTCAGTTCGCCATTGATGCCCCTTGCAGGGGTCCCCAGGGGCATCCAGCTATTCGCCTCCAGGGAAGGAGAGCTTTGTAGTTGATAGAGGTAGCCTTCGTAACTGGCGAGGGTGAGGGAGAGAGAGCCATCCTCCCAAGAGAAAGAAAGTGGCTGGAGGGAGCTGGAATCGATGACCACGCCGTGATTGACCAGATTGGTGGGGGCGCCACCGCCTGCGGTGAGGAGATCGAGGATGCCGTGATTGACGAATTCGCCCGAGACCTCGAGGAGAGATTGCGAGGTGAGGCGGGCCACGCCGTTGTTCACGATGTCACCTTCGATTTGCAGAGTCCCTTCCGCGCTGGTGAGGAGCCCGTTATTGACCAGATCGCCGGAAAACTGTCCGGGACCAGCAAGGGTAGCCCCGGCAGGAATGGTGAGGGATTCGGTGGTGAGACTGCCATTCTCCAGAGAGAGCAGGGTGCTGGCTTCCATCTCGGTGGGACCGGAGAGGACGAGCGAACCAGGGAGAGAAAGATGGCCTTCACTCAATTGCAAGGACCCGACCAAGTCGGAGATGCCACCGAGGCAGAGAGAGCCCGAGCCGACTTTGACGAGATTGAGGCCGCCCTGATCGCCGCCATTGCTGATGGTGCCATCAAAGCAGGTGTCGAGATTGAGGGCGCCGATGCGGTAAGTGGTGGCAGTCGTGCCGGAGCCGGACTGACGACCGCTGAGATGGGTCTCGGGTCCTCCGGAGAGAGCCCCCAAGTCGATGATTTTGTTCCCATTGCGATTGGTCAAGCGGGCTCCTCCCGAGCCGAGGGCAAAGTGGGCCTGGGCACTCCCGAAATTGACGTCTTCGCTGCCGTTGGTGCCGGAATTGAGCCGCAACATGCCGGAGCCGCTTCCAAAGTCGATGGTGCCGCCGAACTCATCCATCGCTCCCCGGAGGCTGATGATGCCGGCCACGCCCGAGAGATCGAGAGTCGGAAACCCCGTGCTGCGCAGCTCGTGGCTGAAGGAATCCACGATGGTGGAATTTCCTCCGTAGAGGGAAGAAATCGCGGCATCCCCTGTGATCATGAGGTCATTTGGCAGAAACGTGGCGCTTCCTGGCAGGGCCAGGGTTCCCCCTGCGAGGGTGACTTCGCTGGACCCCAAGCCAACCGCGGGATGGGCGAGCTCGAGGGTTCCTCCGGCGAGAAAAACTCCGCCGGTGAAGTCGTTGCCTGCGCTATGGGCCAGGGTCAGTGAGGCCGTGCCGGATTTTTCCAAACGAGTGATGCCGGTGACGGAACCGCTGCCGGCGAAGGTGTAGTCCAGACTGTTGTTAGTGAGCTGGACCAGCTGGGGCGCGAGGCTTCCGGCCAATTGCACACTCCCGGTGGCGGCGGTGTCATCGAAGAGAACGCGATCGAGATTGAAGAAACGTTGATCGCCGTCGCTACTGCCACTCCAGTTGCTCTCCCCGGCCAGATCCCAGGTTGCACTGCTTCCCGTCCAGAGGAGGTCTTGCGATTCTCCCGTTACCGTCAGGCGGATGAAGGCATCGCTGGAGCCTCCACCGGAGCGGCTGAGGGCAAAGCTTTGACGAGCGCCCTCGGGAAGATTGTGGGTCAGAGCCGGGCTGCCTGGGGCGGAGGTGCCCGTTCCGCCGCTGACCAGAGTATAGGTTCCGGCGGAGAGTTGTCCGTCAAGGAGATGAAAGTCGAAATGAGCGCCCACATTTCCTCCCGGGCTGCGAATTGTCAACGTGCCGCTCTCATTGATGATTTGGTCGTTGCCCGTGGCCGGATCAGCGGAAAGATCGAATTCCAAGGTGGCGGCTTTCAGTTCGAAGCCATTGCTCGCAATCAGAGTGCCGGCTTCCCGGGCCTGATCGCCGGGGGCGAGGATGGAGCCATCTTGGGCGGTGAGGAGGCGGGCGACGGGGCCCGAGCCGCTCAAACGGGCTCCGCTGCCGACGTAATGGTCACTTTCTCCCAAGGAGCCGGTGACCCGGAGCTCTCCCTCATGCACGGCGGTTGTGCCGGTGTAGGTGTTTTCTCCCGAAAGAGTGAGGACTCCGGAACCATACTTGTTGAGCCCGTTGGCCTGCCCACCGGTGCCATTGCTGATGACCCCTGCGAACTCGCTGTCGAGACCGAGGCTGCCCACATTCCAGGTGGCGGGACCCGCGTAGTAGGAGCCCACGAGTCGGGAATCGGCGGTGCCGCTGAGGGAACCCAGGCCGTAGCTGTTGCCACTCGAATTATTGCGGGTGAATAGGGAGATGCCATCGAGGTGGACGGCGGCATTGGGAAAGCCCGTGAAGGAGCCTCCATTGGTGACGAGGGCGATTCGCCCGTATCCTCCTCCGGAGAGGAGGACTTGGCCCGTCGCCCCCGAGGCGGAGCCTTCGAAGTAGACCCGGCCCTCCGTTCCCGAGGCTGAGGGCGAGAAGATTTCAAAAGTTCCTCCCCCGGAGAGAGAACCCTCGAAATCGCAACGATCCGAGAAGTTGATGCGACCAATCGCCCCTTCCTCCACTACCAGATTGGGACTGAGGGTGAAGTAGCTGGAGCTATTGTCGGTGAGAGTGCTGTCGCCGTTGAAAAAAAGGGAACCGCCCTGGATGTTGCCTCCGTCGTTGAGAATCACTTCGCCACCGTTGAGGATGGTGCCTAGCCCGGTCGTGAGCAGGGTATCGAGGGTGAGGGTCGATTCGGAAGCTTTGGTGAACGTTTCGGCTACTGCCAATTGACCAGGTCCGCTAAAACGGAAGTCCTTGCTCCCGGTCAGGGTCACTGAACTGGGCAGGAGGTTGTCGGCCAGGGTGAGGTCTGTTTGCTGGGAACGGTCGTCGAAAAGGGTGTTGTCGCCATTTTCGAAAGAGGTGATTTCTTCGTCGGTCTTCCGCCAGTTCAAGTCACTTTCGTTCCAAGTGCTGGACTGCCCGCCTTCCCAGCGCAATTGACGGGGGAGGGAGGTGGAAGTGACGAGGAGGGCAAAGCTCTGCGTCCAAGTGCTGCCATCGGCATCGGTCACAGTGAACTCAAAGCCCGCGCGACCGGTAAAGTCCACCTCGGGAGTGAAGGCGACAATCGGGCCGGATGGGGCGGGTGTGGTGCCATCGGCCGCTCGCTGGCTGATCGTGCCGCCGTTGACTCCGGCGATGGTGAATTCGGGGCTTTCCGAAAAACCGCTGGTGTAACGCCGCAGGTCGACCTGCAGGGTGCTGGCTTGCTCGGCGGTGTTCTTTGCGATGACCGCATGAGGCAGCGAGAGGAAATGAAGATACTCCTCCAGACGGGTGTAGCCAGCAGGGGTTCCGGCCGGGAAAAAGCTATTGGCCGGATCGGTAATTGGTGTGTTGTGATCGGCAAGGGCGGCATCGTAGCCGAGGGCTTGTTCCCAAAAGTTGGGCATGCCATCACGATCGGTATTGAGGGGAGGCGGGCTGGAACTGAGCGTGCCCATGCCGTTGTTGCTCACCGGGAGGTCGGACTCCCGTGAGATGCGACTGTGAACCTGGTTGGTCAGATTTTCAAAGAGAAGGGTGTCGACTTCATCCCGCAAGGGGCCCGCGTAGTTGGCATCCATGCGGACGGCACCAGCTTGGGAAAGAACTTTTTTGTAAGCGGTGAGAGGGTCGTCGACGGTGATGGCAATATTGCCACTTGCGCCCGGGAATGGCGTGGCAGATTTGACATAGCGGTTCGCTCCCGCCGGGTCACCGCTTTGATACTCGCTTCCCCGCACAATGGCATAGCCCTTGTCGGTGCCGTTCAGTTGCCCATCGCCATCGGAATCATGAAGACAATCGGCGAGGTAGAGAGAGAAGTTGGGATTGCCATGGCGATCCACAGTCGCCTTCTCCAAGGCGATGCTATCGGTGTAGCCGGGAGGGGAGAGGAAATAGGAGCCGATGACGTTGGCTTTCCAAGGGGCGGGGGTTTGCGAGTCCCCCATGATCATGCCGATTCCCCAGTCGAAGGTGACGTTGTTGACCCATTCCATCAGTCCGTAGGGACGAGCCTTGGGATTGCGGGTGTGGTGGTGGGCCCAGAGCGAGGTGAGGCAGGAGCCGCGGTCGAGGTCCCAGAGGCCGCCCGCATTGTGGCTTTCCAGGCCCCAGGCGCTGAGCGAGTTCTGCATCGTGAACTTGTCCAAAGCGCTGTTGAAGAAGGAAATGTTTTCATCCGTGCTGAACTGCATGGAGACGTGATCGATGATGGAATTTTCCGCCGAGGCGTCGAGATTGAGGCAATCGCCACCGGCGCCTCCTTTGCCGTGACGCAGGCGGAGATTGCGAATGATGACATTATTTCCGGTTACCCGGAGGGTGCCGTCGTAGAGACCGATGCCATCACCCGGGGCGGTCTGTCCCGCGATGGTGATGTTGTCCTGCACAATGCGGAGCCGCCCGTTGCGAATGTTGATGTAGCCGCTGACGTCGAAAACGATGGTGCGGCCGGCAGAAGGGGCGGTGTCGACCCCTTCCTTTAACGAGCCCGGTCCCGAGTTGTTGAGATTGGTGACATGGTAGACATCCCCGCCGCGGCCACCATTGGCATGGGCTCCAAAGCCTTCTGCGCCAGGAAAGGCGGGGATTTGCGCGGAGAGGGGAAGGACGAGAAAAGGAAGGGCAAGAAACGAAGAGGGACGGATCATGGGCACTACCTATTGTAACGGAGAAGGACCCGTCCGCTTGGTAACCCTTTCGGGTAGAATTGGCCTCCCGGGAAAAACTACTCTGGGCTCTCTTTGATGAGGGGCCAGTCGTCTTCCCAGATAAGGGGAGCGAGATGGGCGCGCGATTGGCCCCGTGCTCTTGCGTCGTAGAAGTGATGCAGGAGAAATTCCTGTCCTTCGCGCTCGACCACCGACGCATGGCCCGGTCCGATGCGATGGGCGGCGTTGCCCAAAACCAGCGTGCCTCCTCCTTCGCGGAGGTCGATTCCTTCTCGATCCACGAACGGCCCTTTTACGGAACGGGCGCGACCGACCCGGATGGTGTAGGTGCTTTCCAGACCGCGACAGCACAAACCCCAGTTCAGGAAAAGATAGTAGAACTCTCCGCGTTTGTGGAGAAAGGGCGCTTCGATTTCTCGTGCGGTGGCCAGACGTTCGGCCGGGACCTCGGGCGCGAGTCGGTGACCGGTCTTCGCATCGAGAGCGATGAGATACAGACCGTTCCAGAAGGAGCCGAAGGACATCCAGAGCGAGCCGTCGTCATCTCGAAAAATCGCGGGATCAATGGCATTGTAGGGCGAGTCCTCGTTGGAGCTGATCACCACTCCCGCATCCTCCCAGTGCCAATCGGGCGATTGCGGATCCAGGGTTTTTCCGATGGCAAGCCCGATGGCCGAGGTTTGCTTGCCGAAGCTCGAGACCGAGTAGTAGAGCAGGTAGCGGTCGCTGAGTTGAATCCAGTCGGGAGCCCAGAGGTGACCCCGGTTGGCGGGCACGAGCTCCTTGTGCCAGGCGGGTAAATTCTCTTCCGCAAAGATCCGGCCTTCCCGTTCCCAAGCACCATCCTCTTGTTCGCGCATCACGGAAACGCCGTGTCCCGTGCTGACAAAACGGGCCACGCCATTTTGGACCAGAATGGTAGACGGATCGTGAACGTGAAGATGCCGTTGGTGGCGAAAGCGTTGCGAGGGGTCTGCTTCTTGCCCTCCCAGCCAAGGGGTGAAAAGTAGGAAGAGAATAAGACCTCGCATGAAGGGAAATACGGCTTCTTTTCTAGAAAAGCTACAACCCAAATGGGGGAGTCACAGTCCTTCCCGATAGCGGAGGAGGGCGGCAAAGGCTCCGTCCTGCTCGTCCCGCTGGGGCAAGGACTGGCGGGTTTCCACCACTGTGAGGTTGCGCCCTTTGGCCCAAGGCTCGACGAGATTTTCGTTTTCATCACTTTCCACCGAACAAGTGGAATAGACAATGCGGCCCGTCGGCTTGAGGCACTGCAAGGCGTTGACCAGAATCGCTTCTTGCACCTGGGTGAGGGCCTCGATCTGTTCCGGGGTCAGACGCCAGCGGGCGTCGACGCGGCGTCGCAAGACACCGGTATTCGAGCACGGGACATCGAGCAAAATGGCGTCGAACTTTTGCTGCCACTCAGCTGGAGGTTCCTGGGTCCAGTCAAAGACCTGCGTCTTGGCAATCGTCACTCCGAGATTGCTGAGATTTTCTTCCAGCCGGGGCAGGCGCAGTTCATTGGAGTCGGTGCAGAGCAGTTCGCCTTCATTCTTCATGGCCGCAGCTATCAGGGCGGCCTTTCCGCCTGGGGCGGCACAGGCATCGAGCACGCATTCGCCTGGCTGCGGATTGAGCAGTTCGACGGAATGTCTCGTAGCGGGGTCTTGCATATAGACCAGCCCCGCTTCCGTCCATTCCCGGGGCACGGGGCCGTCGAGGAGATAAAATCCCGGAACCTCCGCGAGGGGGGTGAGACGGGCATCGCCGACCAGATCGGCCGACTCCGGACGCAGGGAGTTGAGGCGCAGAGTGGTTTCGGCGGGCTCGTTGTTCCACTGCATCAGGAGGGTGGACTCTTCCTTGCCGAACTGACCGCGCCAGCGCTTGGCCAGCCAATCGGGATGGGAATAGAGCTCGGCGGGCGGCAACTCGGCGGCGTGGGTGAGCAAGCTCTTCTTTTTGTCAATGGACTTGCGCAGCACGGCATTGATGAGACCGCGCACGGGAGCGCGCCCGCAGTTCACGGTTTCATTGACCGCCGCATGGGCCGGGATGCCGAGCAGGAGAAGCTGAGCCAGGCCCACCCGCAGGATGTCGCGGGTTTCGTGGTCCAGCTTGCCGTGGCGGAGGCGGGCGATGTAGAAGTCCAGCAAACGCCGGTTGCGCAAGACCGCGAGAATGATGGCATTAAGCAGACCTCGGTCGGAGGGCGAGAGGTGATTTTTGCGGGCGTGTTTGTCGATGAGACTGTCCGCGTAATCGTGACCCTTGGACCAAGCGCGGAGAATGGAAACGGCGGCCCGACGAATGTTCTTATCCTGTTTAGGCATTGTGACGAGAGCAAGAATGACGCCGTTTTTCCCCCAAGTCCAGATCCTTGCATGACCTATGAGGAGGAAGGGCAGGAAAGCAGTGGGTAGGGCTGGGCGGCCCGCTCCGCCGATTAGCTCCAGGGAATGATTGGCGATCTTTCCGAGTGGACGAAGGCCCTGCCGACAGTAATACGCTAGGGCAAGGGGACTAGGAAATGCGCAACAGGGTGTGCAAATGCCTGCTCCTTTTGACTCAACCTCGCGAGGGATTCTCAGGTAAACACGGAGAAATCCCTAAGAGTATCTATGAGTCATTTACCAAGTCATTACCTGCGTCGCCGGAAAGGGGCGCGCTTTCCGCTGACCACTTCTGTTGGGCTTCTCGCCCTGGCGACCTCGGTGCAAGGGCTGGTGGTTAATCTCGATATCGAGCCCGCTACGGGAAGCACGTTTTCGGGGCAAGGGGCTTATCAGGATCCGGGTCATGATTATTGGAATAGCTCGGCTGCCGGGATGACCAATCTGGTGGCCTCCGATGGGGTGACGGTGACTGGGGTCGAAGTGACCCTGTCCACGGGCAGTCGTCACAATGCCCTCGGCGGCAATGTCCCCGCCGGGCAATCCCATAGCGAGTTGATGGGTGACTATGCTTATAGTCGCGATGCCGATACGACCGTTGATTTGGCGGGTCTCACTCCGGGGGGCGATTACTTGGTCTACTTTTACTGCCAGGGTGATCAGCTGGGCCAGAAAGCGACGGTGACCCTGGACGGGCGCACGGTGGACACCAGTGGGCTTCTCGATGGCACGATCGCGGAGAATGGGAACTACGTGGTCCTCCCGGTGACGGCGGATGGCAATGGCGAGGTGACGGGACTGGTCGCTCGCCAAGGCAGTCGCTATGCCGCTTGCAATGGCTTGCAGATCGTGGAGCTGGCGCGGGTGGAGCCGGTGGCCGGATCGGTGATCAACGTCGATCTGGGCGGCAATACCGTGGGCACGGCGGGAGATGGCAGCAACAGCACGGGCACGCCCTACAGCGGGCAGGGGGCCTACTCCGAGCCGGGAAATGACTTTTGGAACAATGACTTCACGACGGGAAAGCGCACGGAGCGTAATCTCTTGGCCTCCGATGGCACTACGGTGACGCCGGTGAAGGTGACTCTCTCCGGGGGTGGGGGCTTTGAGGATGTGGGTAAGACCAACCATCTGCTGAGCGACTATTTTTATGGCAATATCACGGCGGCGGTGAGTGCGCTGGAGCCGAACCGCAATTACACCGTCTACGTCTACGCGGCGGGGGACAAGTCGGGGCAGGGGTCCGCCATCACTGTCAATGGAGTGAGCAAATCGGTGAGCAACTCCGGGGACCCGGATTTTTTGAGCCAAGGAGTGAACTACGAGGTCTTCGACGTCACCGCTGATATCGCGGGGCGCTTGTCCATCGAGTGCAGCGACAAGCTCAATGGTTTTCAGGTCATTCCCGGCGAGCCCGCGGCCAGCGCCTGGCAGGCCGAGGCGGCGAGCTACTCCGGGCTCAGCC
The DNA here is from genome assembly GCF_016595415.1 of Roseibacillus ishigakijimensis. Taxonomy (GTDB): domain Bacteria; phylum Verrucomicrobiota; class Verrucomicrobiia; order Verrucomicrobiales; family Akkermansiaceae; genus Roseibacillus; species Roseibacillus ishigakijimensis. The sequence continues at coordinate 9,250 of NZ_JAENIO010000019.1, read as the reverse complement.
TGGTCTCCGAGAGTGCGGCTTTCGGAGATTCCGCGCTCAATGGCTTTGAGACCGGGGGCGATTACGTGACCTTTCAAAGCCTACCGGAGGGGAATACCTTGACGGTGACCTATGCCAATGGAGGGGCGGCGACGACGCGCGCCAGCTTGTGGGTGGACTCGGTGGAGGTGGGGAAGGTCTTTTTTCCGCCCACCGGGGGATGGTCGACCTTTGCCGCGGTGACCCTGCCCGGCTTGGCGGTGGCGGCCAATGGTGAGGTGAAGCTCACCCTCGATGCAGCCGATGTTGCCTTTAACAACAGTCAAGAGGCTGCGGTGCTGGACCAAATCGAGCTGACGGATGAAGGGGGACTGATCGAGGTGAGCACCGTGCTCGATCTCATCGCGCAGCTGGGCAAGGACAATGTCACGGTCAAGATGACGCCGGGGAGCTACGATCTGGATGAGCTGGACAAGGACTCCGGGCTGCTGCCGGTGCCGGTGCTCTTCGACTTCTACGGCTCGAACTCCACTTTTGATTTTACGGGAGTGACTTTCAATGTGCACACCAACCTTTACAACGAGTGGGGGAGCAGTGAAGTGCGGGTGATCGAAATCAATGGCCACAACAATCATCTCTTCGGGCTCACTCAGAAAGATATCGGCGACGAGCCCATCAACTCTACCGGAGTGCTCAACCTGGCGGTGGTGGGAGATGGCAACAAGGTGGAAGAAATCAGCATCTACACCCGCAGTTCCACACCCTACGGCTATGGTGATTTGTTTGGCAAAGGCTCTGGAGCGGTGATCGGGCACAACAAACATGCCGCTTTGCTGGTCAATGGGGCTGACAATCATTTGTTGAACTGCTTCATCGAGATGGCGACTTATGGGCACGGCATCTTCATGCAGGGAGCCATCGGCACCCTGGTGGAGGGCTGCTTCGTGCGGGGCGAAACCAGCAACACCGATGTCGTGCTGGCGGAGGAGGGAACGGGGTCGCAGGCCGACCAGGTGGACTTCATGACGGTGTGGGGTTGGCGGGTGCCGCCGGGTTACGGCTTTTCTCTCCAGGAGGACGGCATCCGTTGTTACAACAATGGCGCGAACGGCTTGAATACCGCCAATACCACGGTGCGCAACTGCACGGTGGAATACATGCGCAGCGGGGTGACAATTGGGTTTTCCGATGGCGAGAACGAGGTCTTCGGCTGCACCACCATCGGGGTCGAGGGGCCTTATTGGCCGGGTAATGGGGATAGCGTGCTGCACTGCCAGGCCGATTCTCCCTTTGCACCCATTGTGAACAATCCTTATCAGCATGACCGGGATCAGGTTTATTCTGTGACGGTCTTGGACGAAACTGAAGTCTATGGAAATGACTATCTCTCCTTCATCATGGGGAGTGGTCATGACGTCACTCTCTGGAACTCCAGTCTCCAGCCCCGTTCCGCCCTGCAGGCCATCCACTTGGGCGGGCCCAAGATCGGCATGCGCTACGATCCGGCTTCTCCGCCGCAGTTCAGCCTGAGCAACAGCCAATTGACCAACTGGACCGATATGCCGGTGGTGCTGGATGCTGCCGCCAGCGGGTGCACCGTGAGCAGCTATGGTGCGGTGAGCAACAACGGCAGTGGCAATACGGTGAGTAGTCTCAGTGCGGCCACAATTACGGCTTCGTCCAATTCGGGCTCGGTCGGCAACACTCTCGACGGGGATGCTGCCACCTCCTGGAGTGCGACGGGGATCGGAGAATGGATTCAATACGACCTCGGCACCACGCGGAATCTCTCCAAAGTGGCCATCCAGTGGGGGAATGGCACCACGCGCAACTATCACTTCGAGTTGCAAACAGCGGCCAGCGCGAGCGGTCCCTGGGAGGTGGTCTTCGCGGGGAACAGCCGGGGCACGGTGGTCGGGGAGGAATACGTCTTTCCCACCCGCAATGCCCGCTTTGTCCGGGTGGTTGGGCAGGGAAACACGTCCGACAATGCCATCGAGATCGTGGACCTCGATATCGATTTGAAGGATCGCTTTGCGATGGTGAAGGCGAAGTCCGAGGCCGGAGCGGGTTTCATCGCCCAGAACACCCTCGATGGCGACTACTCGACCCGCTGGGCGGCCGAGGGGGTGGGGCAGTGGATTCAGTATGATTTCCTCGAGAGCCGTCTGCTGGAATCGGTCTCCCTGGCCTGGCATGCCGGGGACTCCCGCAGCTATTCCTTCGAGATCGGGGTTTCCGATCATCCCATGGGCCCCTGGACCACTGTCTACTCCGGGGCCAGCAGTGGCAGCAGCACTGCCTTGGAGGAATACGCCTTCGAGCCTGCGGTGGGGCGCTTCGTGCGGGTGACCGGACTGGGCAACTCGCAGGATGACTGGAACAATGTCACCGAGATTTTTCTGGAGAGTGATCAGCTTTTGGAAAGCACCACCTTACCGGATCCCATTGCTTGCTGGACCCTTGATGAGGGCGCGGGCAGCACGGTGGGGGATGTCAGTGGCAATGGTCACCACGCCTCCCAGAGCAACGCGAGTTGGAGCACGGGAGTGGACGGCGGTTCAGCCCTTTCCTTCAATGGCACGGACTCGACGGTGACTCTGCCCGCCAGCGCCTTTGGCTCTCTGGGTAACGAGGTCACGGTGGCCTTCTGGGCCTACGGCGGGGTGACCCAGCCGGTGAACAATGTCGTCTTCAATGCCGAGGATAGCGCGGGGAATCGCATTCTGAATATTCACCTTCCGTGGTCCAATGGCCAGGTTTACTGGGACGCCGGGCATAACAATGGCTATGATCGGATCAACAAAACCGCCTCGGGCAGCGAGATTGCGGGGACCTGGAATCACTGGGTCTTCACCAAGGATGCGGTGGCGGGCACGATGCAGATCTTTCTCAATGGCACTCTCTGGCACAGTGGCACGGGCAAGACCCGCTCCCTCGCCGGCACCACCGTGGCTACGCTGGGCAGCGCGATCAGCGGACTTTCCTACGATGGTCTGCTCGACAATGTCGTCCTCTACGATTCCGCTCTGACCCTGGCGCAGGTGGCGGCGCTCTACGACCATTCCGCCCACTGCTATCAGAGCTGGGTGCAGAGTGTCTCCCTGGCCGGAGCCGATTCGGCTTGGACCGCTGATCCGGATGGCGATGCCTTCGACAACCTGCTGGAGTATGCTCTCGGCAGTGACCCTCTGGTGAACTCCCTGGATCTGGCTCCGCACTTCCGCTTCCTCCGCGATGAGGATTGTTTCCACTTCACCTACCGGCGCCGCCGCGATGCCGAAGCGCGCGGGTTGAGCTATCTAGTGGTGGGCACCGAGAATCCGGCCGAACAGCAGTCCTGGACTGCGGATGGCTTGATCGAAATCGGAGCCGAGCCCCTCGATGACGACTTCGAGCTCGTTACCGTCGAGGCCGGGCGATCCGGGAAAGGCTTTTTCCGCCTCCAGGTCACTCTCGATACTCATGCTGTCCGTTGAGCGCAGGAATGAATTGACCTTCTGCCCATCCGGAATCTTGAAGAAAGCGGAAGGAGCCAGCCAAATTCCGCCGAAAGCGTCGGACCCGCTCTGGTCACAAAGCGGGCGCGCAATGATTTCGCCCCTCCCGTTGTCATCAACGGGGCTCCGCTAGTTCAGGTCCCTTCTGCCAGAACGGTTCTGGTCACAGATCGGGAGTGGGACCCTTCAATCTCCTTCTAAGGAAAAAATAAATCATTTTTCTAACGATCCTCAAGAGCGAAGGCGGCAGGAATCCGTGATGGATAAAGGAAAAATCTCTCCTTTTTGCTTCAAAGTCTCTCAGGGCGAGGAACAAGTGAGCGTCGATTTTTCTTGTGAAGATTGATGCGCCCTCGCAAGAAAATATTTGTTGTTACTTTGGAGGGAAAATTAAGAGCGTCCGTTTTCGATTTTTTTAAATGAATAAGAAGTTTTACCTAGTTTCCTGCTGCTCTCCTCTGCTTTTGCTTCTTGCAGGGAATCTCTTCGCTGCTCCTTCCTGGGAGAAGCCCAGGATGTCTCTGGGGGCTTTGGGGATTGATGGCGGGCTGGATCAAACTTTCTATCTCGGAACTCTCTCGGGGTCTCCGGAGTTCGCTTTTCCGATTTATTTGGAGCATTCGCTGCGGGTGGCTGACCCAGTGAGTGAGTATAAAATCAATCAGCTGGAAAGCTATGTTGTTCCTGAAGGCCGGGAGGAAGTGTTGTGGGTGCAGCCGGGGGGAATGCGGACCGTTTTTAAGCGCAGCGAGATTCTCAAAACGGAACCGGAAGAGGTCGAGGAAGACTGGGTGGCGGTGGAGCGGGCTCCTCTGAGCTATGATTTTCTGTCGTCGGATGGCTGGCGTTACCGCTATGAGCAAGGAGCGTTGCATTCGCTGCGTTCGCCGTCGGGACGGCAGTTGTTCTTCGAGACTTCAGGCATTCTGATTTCGAGAATTTATCAGCAGACCGATGCGAGAGAGGTCACCTTGCTAACCGCGAAGGAAAACGACTTGGGGCAGCCGGAAGAGGTGGTCATTGGACCGGTCACCCATCGCTTTCAGTATGAGGGGGAGCAGGATTTGCTCGCGCAGTGGCAAGCGAGCACGACGGGGTATCAGGCGGTAAATTTTTCCTACAATGAGGACTTTCTCGTTTCCTCCATCGATTTTCCGGGTGGTGATAAGCTGACCTATACTTGGGGTGGGCGTGACGGGGCTTGGCAGTCTGGAGTCAATTGGAAGCTTCCTCAGGAGGGCGCGGGCTGGTTCTTGGCCCAGGACGATCACTACCGTTATCGCTACGGAATTTCCAAAGAGGGCATCAATTTGTCTCGCACCGACCCGGCGGACTTCACGGATGGCTTTGTTTATAATCCCAGAACTCAGAAGATGGTCATCAAGAACCGCGATGGCGGAGAAGTGACCCGCTTTTACGGAGTGAGAGGGGAAGAGTATGGCCGTCTAGAGAGTGTGCGTGATCCTCGGGGGCGGGAGGCGGTGAGCTTGAGTTATGATGAGGAAGGGCGGGTTAAGACCCGCAAAGTGCCTGGGGCGGCTCCCCTACGCTACGAATACGATGATCAAGGGCGTTTGGATAAGGTCTATCGCCTGGAGGAGCTGAATCAAAAGTTTGAGTATGAAGGCGACTCTCAAAAACCCAGTGTGATCACCAACGCGCTCGGGGATTCCATTCGGATTCACTACAATGAGGCGGGGCAGGTCACGCGCTACCAGACTCTGGATGGTGCGGTCTATGAGTATGAGTATGATGACCTCGGTCAACTCGTGGTCGAGAAATGGCCCATGGGCTATCAGCGCAGTATTGAGCGCGATGAGTTCAATCGCGTGGTGAAGAGGATTCATCTCGATGGCAGTGAGACCATCTATGACTACACGGGAGAGAATCGCCTGGCCTCGACCCAGCAGGGCGGGAAGAAGTGGGACTACCAATACGATGAGTCCGGGATGCTGGCACAGCTCAATCGGGATGGAGAAATGTGGCAAAAGATTGAGCGGGAAAAGCTCGCCGGGATGGACGGCGAAGTGGTGAAGAGGATTCGCGCCGATGGCAAGACGAGCAGCTATCAGTTGGATGCTCACGGGAATGTGAAGAAGGAGATCGATCCCTTGGGAAACACCACCGAGTATCAACATGACGAGCTCGGTCAACTCGCTGGCTGGAAAGATGGCCGTGGGGTGGTCGCTGAGTTCGAGCGCGATGCCTTTGGGCGCGTTTCTGAAGTGGAGACCGAGGGGGTGAAGCCTTTATCGATGGCCTACGATCAAACCGGACGTCTCACCCGACGCAAGACCGGCGAGCAGGATATTCAGTATCGCTATAATCGAGAAGGGCAATTGAGCCAGATCGATTACGGCAAGGGCGAAACTATCGACTACCAATACGACAAATACGGTCGCATCTTGGTGGCGACGACCTCACAAGGAGTCAAGACCACCTACACTTGGGACGCTCTTGATCGTAAAATCAGCGAACGCAACGACATCCCCGGCGGGGTCTGGACTCTGGTGAAGTGGGAATACACCCCGGGCAGTCGCAAGGCCATGGTCGCCGTCTACCAAAATGGGGACGACCTCGAACACCGTTTGCAGGAAACCCGCTACCAATACGATCTCCTCGGTCGCTACGCCGGAATTTTCGTTAATGGAGAACAAAAGATCTGGTATGACTACGAGCCTAAGAGCCGCCAACTCGCCCGCAAACGCTTCGCCAATGGCTGGACCATCGACTATGGCCATCATTCCGACGGGCGCCCCGCGTCCATCCTTGCCAAAGACGACAAAGGCCAGGTCATCAAAGATGTCACTTATGAGTGGGGAGACGATGGCAAGCTCGCCAGTCGCGTCCTTGATGGAGTCCTCCACGAATATCAATACGATCAATTGGGCCGTCTCACCGCTGTTGAAAAGCGGAAAATCGCGCAGAAAGCAAAAGCGGAGGGCCACAAAGCCCCCTTGAACTGAAACTTCCTCAACTGGAAAAACAAAACGAAGAAATACTAGAAAATGAAAAGAAAACAAATAGCCCTTGCTCTTGGAGCAAGCGTCGCTGCCTCAGCAAGTCTGTCCGCAGCTATCCCGTCAGAGAAATATGTCTACGATGCTTCCGGGAATATCGTTGAGAAGCAAATTGGAGAGCAGGTCACTTATTTCGATTACGCTGGCAACCTCCTGAAAGGAAGTTTGCGCGATTCTACTCAGAAGCAATACCTGTATGATGAGGCTGGACGTCTCGTCGGTGAAGTTGAAGGGGGTAACGTTGTTCGCAAATTAAATTATCGATTTGCAGACAAAGTTACCAAAGTGCAAAATGAAGACAAGACTACCGAACTCTTCTACAACGCGGAAGGGCAACTTGTAGGGATTAATTCTGCTGGAAGTCTCGAAGCCTTTACGTGGGATGGTTTGGCGATGGTTTCACGAGGGGCACAGGCCTTTTCAAACGAGCAGGGAGGGATTGGCGAGAGTGCGATACTAATCGGAGATGATATATCGGTGTCAGATATACTTGGAAGCACTCTGGCAGTTGGTAGAGAATCATACGAATCAAGTGCTTTTGGCGAAGGTCTTGAAGAGGTTTTGTTTACCGGAAAACCATATATTAAAGAGTTAGAGGTATTTGTATTTAAATTCCGAAACTATTCGACTGACTCGATGCGGTGGTCAATTCTTGATCCATCTGGCTATCCCGATGGAGAGAATAATTACGCATATGTTTCGGGAGATCCGGTCGGGAACGTTGACCCTAGTGGTCTTAGTCAAATCAGCGCTTCTCCTGCTCCTCCTGTTCCTAGTGGGTGGAGCCGCTACAATAGTTTCTACACTGAGAGTCCGGACCTAGGCCCATTCAATCGGCCGAGTTTTATGTCTGGAAATGTTCGAGTGAACGTAAGGGATGAATACGAATATAAGAGATTTAATCCTTCTAGGAAAGTGACAAATATACCGCAAAATTCGACAGTGCAAGTGTCCTATAGCACAGGAGCACAAGTAGGAGGGACAGGTGGAGTTTCGATATATAGTGCGGTTAACGTTTCAGTTTCAGCAAGTGTTTCTTCTGGGTATACGTTGAGTACTACGGTTGATGCTTACAAGAAAGGCACCCCTGAAGCATTTGATCATATATCGCAATGTTGGACGTATAAGGAGAAAGCCTACGAGTATACATATCACAATTACCAGGGTCCGGCAAGTCCAAATAATAATGTTTGGACCTTATATTCTGGAAGTCGAGGTGCAATTGGTTATTCTGATAACATTATTGGTCAGGCTGTAGAAAAGTAATGTCCTTGGTTGTTAAGAGAGCTCTGGAAAGACTGTAAATATGAAAAATGTAATGTATGCTTCTGGTTGGTTTTTTTCGATACTTTTCGGGGCTCTCTTTTTAAAAGAGATGAAGGAGAAAGATGGGCCTGCTCTTGAGTTAGAGTCCAAGAATAGAATAAATTCAACCGAGTCGCGGTCGCCGAAGGGAAGAGAACAGAAAGCTTTTGTTGGGAGCAAAGAATATTTCGGTGTTTCTGGAGAAGAGGGAGCCATAATTTCACAAACCGTAATCAATGAAATTCAGAAAAAAGGACCACATTCGTCAATAGATTATTACTTGAGTCTCCCCTATGGAGAGAAACGGATGATGGGTCTCACGTATGCCTTGGTGGCTCTTGCTAAAGAAAATATGAAAGAAGCTATAAATATATATGAGTCTCTGGGGTCAATGGATAGACATTCAATGATGCTTAAAAATATGTTTATCCCTAGCGACGCACAAGATCTTGAAAGAGTGATTTCTGGGCTAAAATATCTGCCAAGTAATGTGAAGAGAGAAGATGTGATTTCAGAAATAATAAATAAATCAATGCAGTTTGGATCTTCTGAGATTCTTCTCATGCTAGATTCTGACCACTTCAGTTTGGAAGATAAGAAGGTGGTCAAAATTTGTTATGTTCGTAGTTTGATTGTTGAAGATCCAATAAACGCAGTCTTCCACGTGAACCTTTTAGAGCCTGGGCTCGTTAATTTAGTATCCCAAGATTTGATTAGGAATTGGCCCGCTGGTGATTTAAAAGCAGCAGCAGATTGGATTACTGGGGGCCCTGGGCTCTCCGCTGAATCCGAGAAGCGGGCGCTGTTAACCCTGGTTTCAAGGGCGAACTCAGAGAATATTGATGAAGTTAAAAGCATTGTGGCGAACCTTCCTCCTGGTTCATCTTATGATGAAGTCTATGGAACTTTAGTAAGTATTTTGTACGATAAGGATCCGTCTATGGCAGATGACTGGATTGAGCAAATCCCCAACGGTGTGGGTCGGGATAAGGCTGTAGTTGAGTATTTTAGGAGAACGGTCTTTGCTGATCCGGAAAAGGCTTTGGATGATGTTTTTGCCCGCTATCGAAAAGGAGGTGTAGCAAGTGATGTGATGATTTCTTCTTTGTCGGAGGCGACAAACGTATCCCCCGAGTCGGTAATAGAATGGGTTTCTAACGCGGGAAATTTGGAGGACAGTGTGCGACAGGACTATCTCGGCGTTGTTAATACCCAGTGGGCTTTGGCAAGTTACGATTCCTATCTGAAGAAGGTAATTGACGATCCGAATTTTTCGGGTACCGAAGATGCTATTGACGTGGCAATTGAAATATTTTCTGAAGATTTTCCATCTGCTGCAGCCAACTGGATAGTCACACTACACGACAAAAATTGAGGGGTGAAAAGGCGATTTGAGCCAAGCGAGAAACTCGTTGCGGTCCTTGGCCTTGAGGTGGGGATTGTTAA
>NZ_JAENIO010000192.1 GCF_016595415.1 Roseibacillus ishigakijimensis | reverse complement strand
TTCTCGGCCTCCCGGGCCTCTTCGGAGTTCTTTCTTTTCCCGGCGGAGAAACACTCCACGGCACCGTCGAGCATTTGTTTTTTCCAGTCCGAAACTTGCGCGGGATGGATGTCAAAATCCTTCGCGATTTGAGCAGTGGTTTTGATGTTCTTGAGGGCCTCGATGGCCACCCGGGCTTTGAACTCCGGGTCGTGTCGTCTTCTTTTGGCTTTCATTTTATGGGGTTGGGTTTGGCGTTTTTCGCCGTTCCTCACCACCAAAATTATCGCTTAACCCCTGGCCCGATTTTCGGGGTCCACCTCA
>NZ_JAENIO010000191.1 GCF_016595415.1 Roseibacillus ishigakijimensis | reverse complement strand
CTGCGCCATGCCGTCCAGAGCCAAGCCATCCGTCCCGGGGCGATTTTTCACAGCGATCGCGGAAGCCAATACGGCAGCCGTTGCTTCCGGGCCTTCCTGAGCGAAAAGAAGCTGCGTCAGAGCATGTCCGGCCGGGCCAATCCCTATGACAACGCCTGGACCGAATCGCTCATCGGCGCCCTCAAGGCTGAGATTCTGCAGGGAGGAAAGTTCGCCGACTTGTCCGATGCCCATACCGAGCTCTTCGACTACATCGAGAGCTACTACAACCACCACCGCAAACACTCCTCGATCGGCTACCAAAC
>NZ_JAENIO010000190.1 GCF_016595415.1 Roseibacillus ishigakijimensis | reverse complement strand
TGAGAAGGCAGTCAAGGGCAATTTGAAGTTCACTTCAAGATTTTTTCATTTTCTGAGACTTGTGGTGATGGTGAGTGTGGAAAGTCAGGACGATGTCCGAGAGGATGCAAAAGGAAGGCGGGGCTCCCCTAGGGGGACGGGAGGGGGGAAGCCCCCGGCGGGGGTTGGGGGGTGAAAAACCAAATGTGGTCAAGCTGACTCAGCTTGGCGGGATGCGGGGTGGCAACCCCGGGCTGATGCCCCGGCCACCCTTCCCCCTCTCGCAACTCTCTTTTCTTGAAACAGTGGATACAGGCTTCCATTCGCAC
>NZ_JAENIO010000018.1 GCF_016595415.1 Roseibacillus ishigakijimensis | reverse complement strand
CTTAACAATCCCCACCTCAAGGCCAAGGACCGCAACGAGTTTCTCGCTTGGCTCAAATCGCCTTTTCACCCCTCAATTTTTGTCGTGTAGTGTGGGAAAAGATAATGAGGGAGCCAAGATAGGTGAGGTTAAGTTTATAGAAGGAGAGGCTGTTTTCAAAAAGTCTTCGCGCAAATTGAATGCCATGATCACGACTTTGCAGGATGAGCAGTTCGTGAGCTACATCCAATAGATAGTCTGATGAGTGTGGGTTTCGATAAGCTGTTTCTGCCGCTGGTTGGGGGTGGCTCATTGGTGCTTTTAGAGGCTGGTTCGCGGGTGTCTTTTAGTGGGGCTGATTGTGGACCGGAGGGGCTGCCTTTCGGTTGGCAAGGAAGGCCGATGGGCAAAGAAAGAGAGAAATTACCACCTTTTCAGCTCAAGGAATGCGGAGGGCAGGAGGTCATCCGTGTGTTGGAGACGGCACGGTATCGCTGGCGGCTGGTGGACTTGCCGGCACAAAGCCGACTGAAGGTGAAGAGTAGCTTGGAGGATCGAAGGGCGGAGCGCTGGTCATTGACGCAGGACGATGCCGGCAATCTGGAAGAGGGAACCTTTCAGGTGGTCAATTATCTGGGGCGAGCCCGCTTTACTTTCGAGTGTAAAGGCGACGTGGTTCTAGATGTTCCTTTAGAAGTCATTTCGCGAAAGTTGGACTATGATGCCGAATACCGTCTGATGACCGAGGATGTGGCGAGTTTTTGCGAACAGTTGTTGCTCCAGTGGAGTGCCGCGACTTCGCTCCGGTTTTCTTCCAATCCAATGGAACGTTCGCGATTGTTGCTAGAGCGCTATCTCTTTTTGAAAGGTTTCCTGACGGAGGAGCGGCTGGTCTTGTTGATGGAAGCGATTGAGCGGAATCCGCATCATGAGCTGCGACGGGAGCACGAGTGGAAAGCTGTGGCACTGGCTCGTGGAACCGCGCATCTGTCCCACCCCTCGTCTATGCTCCGGGACTGGAGACGGCTCGGTTCTGGCCGAGTCGGAGTGCCCGGCGAAGTCCTTGAGCTTAGAAAGCGGGAAAGTCGCGATACTGAGCCGAACCGCTTCGTAAAGTTCGCACTCGAGCAATTTCGCAGCCTTTGCTTGGAAGTTGGAGAGCAGTTCTCTGAAAAGTTGTCCCTACGGCAGGAGGCGGAAGAATTGCGGATGCGCTTGGACGAGGTGTTGGGGCGGAGGTTTTTTCTGGGTTTGGGCCGAATGAAACGCCTGCCCTTGGACAGCCAGACTTTACAAAAGCGGGAGGGGTATCGGGAGGTCTTGCGGGGATGGATCCTCACTGATGCAGCAGCGAGCCTAAATTGGGAAGGGAATGAAGAGTGTTTCGAAGGGGCTTCCCGTCGTGTGGATCTGCTCTACGAGTATTGGATCTTCATCCGCTTACATCACCTCTTACAAGGGATCGCAGGTATGGAGCTGCTGCCTGGAGAGGGCAAACCGGAGGACTTTATTGCGGAAAGTGCGGGACAGGTGGAAATTCGTTTGCGGAGCGGGCGTCATTCGCGGGTCGCATTTCTCTGGGAGGGAAAGCTGCGGGTTGAGCTGCATTACGAGCGTGCCTTCACGGGAGGAACGGGAGTTCTGCAGCAGGGTTCGTATTCGCGGAGTTTCCGTCCGGACTACACTTTGAGTATTTTTCCGAGTCAATGGTCTGAGGAGGAAGCGCAACAGAAGGGTCAATTGGCCCACCTTCATCTGGATGCTAAATATCGCATACAGCAGGTTTCAGAGGTTTTTGGAAATGCCAATGAAGACCTCGATGAGGAAAAAAGGGAATCAAAAGCAACTGCTACCTATAAGCGGACCGATCTTCTCAAGATGCACACCTACAATGATGCTCTACGAGATAGTATTGGCTCCTACGTGCTCTATCCGGGTACAGAAAGGCCTACTCGATTGCCTAAATTCCACGAAATCGCGCCGGGTGTGGGAGCTTACGTAATGAAGCCGGGAAGTGATGAGCAAATGGCAAGGTTTCAGTCTTTTTTAGAAGAGATTTTTGAGCATCAGGCCGACCGGTTCACTCAGTATCGCTATCTTGCGGATACTGAGAACGAAACTGTGCGCGAGGATTCCCGGGTGGAGGAAGGACAAATCAGCTATCGCGTCGCACGGAAAGATGCTGAGTGTGTGTTGTTGTGGTTGAGAGAAGAAAATAAAGACTGGTCAAAGAAATATGGGTTAGCCTTCTGTCAGGCAGATATCGATGAGGGTGTGGAGATAGATCTCGGTGTGGAAGTTGGAAGTGAGTTTATCCCTTGCTCTGGTGGAAGAGGACAAGCGCTAGTGGGATTAGGTTGGCGGGCCAAAGTGCGAGCCGTCCGCTACCTTTCTCTGTCAAAGTTGCTCTGTTATTTGAAAACCAGGAATATCGAGCCTCCAAGGCCTCCAAAAAGCGCAAAGGCTTATCTACTCTTCGAGTTCGATGAAGTTTGTGAGTTTGCGTCATTGCAGCTGGGCGAGATTCACAAAGAGCATAGACAAGGGTCTCGGTATATGCCCGTCAGAGTTAAATGGATTCAAGTTCTTGCAGCTCAGAAGAAAGAGGGGTATATATAATGGTAGGCTTGGCAGCGTCATTGTTCCTTACAGGGGCATCTAAAACGGCGTTGAGTTTATAGGGGCTGGGGAGGTGGGTGGTGGTAGGATGACGGGACGATGAGCTTTTTTGATCTTCTTTTTCCAGAATGGGCGGCGGCCACTCACTTGCGCACTTTGACCGAGCAGAATCGTTTGCCGCAGTCGCAAGCCCGGCTTTCCGAGGCGCGGGCGCAGAGACTGGCGCAGGCTTCGCGGCGGGATTTGGAACAAGGGGTGAAAGCTCTCGAGCAGGAACTGGGTCAGGCGGCGTTGGTGATGGAGGCGCTGCTGGAGAAGCTGGCGGAGAAGCTGACGGAGAAGCTGACGGAGAAGGATCTGGCCAGTCGCGGGGAGATGATGGACTGGGTGCGAGAGATCGATGCGCGGGATGGGTGTGTCGATGGACGCATGAGCCCTCCGAAAGCGGAGCCTTTCGAGCCGCGGCGCAGTTGGGAGGAAGCGCGGAAGGCGAAGTTGATTTCTCCAGAGGAAGGGTGAGGGCAAGGGGGACGGGGCAGTGGGCCAAGCGGGACGCTTGGGGAGACGAGAACCCAAACGGGACGTTTAGGCCACGCGCCGGGGGATGGTGGTGGCTGGGTGGCCCGCTTTTTGATCAAAGCGGCTTCGCCGAGGGGTGGGGGTGAAGTGGTCCCCTTCCCATTGGCCGTTGATTGAGAGCTTTATTGATGGAGGGGAGGTGGGCTTTATTCTCGGTGTTCGCTTGATGGATTCAAGGGCTCTGCGGTTGGAGGGGGGAGGGGGAGGGTGAAGCGGGCGGTGGTGCCTGCCTGGGGGGAGCTGGTGAGGGTGAGCTCGCCCCCGAGCTTGCGTGCGGCAGCTTGTGCGATGGCGAGTCCCAGGCCGCTGTGCTCACTGCTGTGACTGCGGGCCTTGTCCACTTGATAGAATCGTTCACAGAGATGGGGGAGGTGCTCGGGGGGGATGCCGGGGCCCTGGTCGTGGACTTCGAGGTGGGCCTGCCCGTCTCGCTGATAGGTGCGGAGGGTGACCGGGGTGCCGGCGGGGGGGTGGCTGAGGGCGTTGGAAAGGAGGGTCTGGACGAGGGTCTCCAGCTCGGCGCGCACGGCGGGGACCTCTACGGTTTGCAGGTCCTGAGTGAGGGGGGCGTGGTTTTTCTCTGCGAGGGGTTGCAGTTGCCGGGCGGCTTCGGCCACGGTTTCGGCCAGGTTGCAGGGTTCTTTGTCCTCGCTGGGGAGGTCTTCGCGGGCGAGGGCGAGGAGGGATTCCACGAGGCGACGCATGCGGGTGGCGGCGGTCTGGCAATGGCTCAGGATAGCGCGGTAGGACTCGGCTTCGCGTTCCCGGCGCAGTCCGCGCTGGGTCTCGGAGAGGATGATGCTGAGGGGGGTGCGGAGCTCGTGGGAGGCATCGGCGGTGAAGCGTTTCTGCCGCTCGAGGGAGTCGGCGAGCTGGTCGAAGGTGCCGTTGAGGACGTTGGCGAGGCGGGTGAGCTCGCTGTCGTCTTCGCGCACCTGGATGCGTTCCGCGAGATTGCCGGCGGCGATGCGGGAGGCGGTTTGGGAAATGTCGTCAATGGGCTTGAGGGCGCGGCCGACCAGCCACCAGCCCCCGGCGAGAGCGGCGAGGAAGAGGCCGGCCCCGCCGCTGGCGAGGAGGAAGCGGAAGCGGGTGAGGGCGGTCAATTCCGGCGAGATATCGCGTCCGACGAGGATGAGCCCGGAGGGGTGGTCGCGGAGCAGCCAGCGCAGGGAGCCGGTGCGGTGGTTCTGCCATCCCTCGGTTTTTTGTGGCTGGCGGGGGTGGACCAGGGAGGGGGGCGCGTTTTGCGAAGCGTAAAGGATGTCGCCGTTCTGGTCCCAGAAGATGAGGAAGGGCTCTTGCGCGTTGTCGGTGAAGAGATGTTGGAAGGAGGGGGGGAGGGAGCCCTGGCGCTGGGGGAACTCGCGAAGAATCTGTTGGAAGTGCTCCCGCGAAGGCGGGGTCTGCTCGTCCTCGAGCCACTCGGGGGCGAGGCCGTGCCTCACGAAGGAGCGCTCGAAGGAGCGGAGGTCGGCATCGAGGGTGGCCACGCGCTCGCGGGTGAGGAGGCGGTCGGCGAGCAGGCAGGCGGCCACGATGAGGGCGAGGGAGATGAGGGCGTGCCAGAGTTGCAGCCGCCAGCGCAGGGAGTGGAAGGGGACTTTCATGGCAGGCAGTAGCCGTGGCCCCGGCGGGTGGTGATGAAGTCGGCGCCGAGCTTTTTGCGCACATTGGAGACATGGACGTCGAGGAGATTGGAGAGGCTGTCCTCGGTTTCGTCGAAGAGGTGTTCGTAGAGTTCGCGGCGGCTGACCACGGTGCCTCGTTGCAGGGCGAGGTGCTCCACGAGGGCGTATTCGCGCGGGGTGAGCGGGATGTCCGCGTGGTCCCGGCTAAGGGTGCGGGTGGCGAGATTGAGGGTGATTGGTCCGAGGGCGAGGGTGTTGGAGCCTTGCCCGCGATGGCGGCGGATGAGGGCCCGCAGGCGGGCGAGGAGCTCTTCGTAGTCGAAGGGCTTGGTCAGGTAATCGTCGGCGCCGGCGTCGAGGCCGTGGACCCGGTCGGGCACGGCATCGCGGGCCGTCAGCATGAGGACGGGGGTAAGCTTTTGCGGGCGGAGGCGGGCGAGGACTTCCCAGCCGTCGAGAGCCGGCAGCATGCCATCGAGGATGATGGCGTCGTAATCGATTTCGCGGGCCATCCGCAGGCCTTCGCGGCCGTCGTCGGCGGTGTCCACGGCATAGTTTTCCTCCCGC
The DNA here is from genome assembly GCF_016595415.1 of Roseibacillus ishigakijimensis. Lineage (GTDB taxonomy): Bacteria > Verrucomicrobiota > Verrucomicrobiia > Verrucomicrobiales > Akkermansiaceae > Roseibacillus > Roseibacillus ishigakijimensis. The sequence goes on along the minus strand of NZ_JAENIO010000018.1, from coordinate 69,569 downwards.
AGGCTTTCGCTGAGGCTGAGGGAGAGGAGGGTATCGTCTTCGACTAAAAGCAGGCGCATGGCAGGGGGAAGTTATTCGTGGCGGAGAGCGTCGATGGGGTCGAGCTTGGAGGCCCGGCGGGCGGGCATGAAGCCAAAAAGGACGCCGATAGAGGCGGAGAAGGCGAAGGAGACCAGATTGATGCGGGGATCAAAGACGAAAGGCACGGCCACGACCTCGGCGAGAAAGGTGCAGAGGGCGAAGGCGAGGAGGATGCCGGCCAGCCCGCCGGCACAGGAGAGGGTGATGGCCTCGACGAGGAATTGCAGCAGAACCTCGCGGGCCCGGGCGCCGATGGCGAGGCGGATGCCAATCTCGCGGGTGCGCTCGGTGACCGAGACCAGCATGATATTCATGATGCCGATGCCTCCCACCAGCATGCTGACCCCGGCCACTGCCCCGAGGAGGGTGGTCATCACCCGGGTGGAAGAGCTGACTGTTTCCGCGATTTCCTGAGTATCGATGACGGAGAAGTCGTCCTCCTCATTGGAGGCGAGATTGCGGCGCTCCCGCATCAGCGCGGTCACGTCGGCTGTGATTTGGTCGGTGGACCAGCCCTCCTGCGCGGAGAGTTGGATTTGCCCGATGCTCTGGTGGGAGGTGCGACCGACGAGGCGGCGCTGAAGGGTCGTCAGCGGCACGATGATGGTATCGTCCTGATCGCGTCCGAAGCCGGAGCTGCCTTTGGCCTGCAGGACGCCGATGACCTGGATGGAGGCCTTGCCTACCCGGATGCTCGCGCCCAGGGGTTCCTCCTTGCCAAAGAGTTCCTGGCGGGTGGTCTCGCCGATGACGCCGACGGCGGCTCCGGATTGGTAATCTTCATCGTTGAAAAAGCGGCCTGAGGAAAGGGACCAATTGCTGATGGCGAAGTAGTCGCTGGTCGTTCCGGTCACCTCGCCACTACGGGCTTGGTCGCGATAGATGGCGCTGGTGGCGGTGGAGGCCACCGGGGCGACGGCCTGCAGGCCCGGCACCTGAGCGGAGAGGGCGGCGGCATCGCTCTCCGCGAAGTTGGGCACGCCCGCTCGCGAGCGTCCCGGGCCGAAGCCTGCCCCGGGCCGGAGCACGAGGAGGTTGCTGCCCAGACCGGAGATTTGGTCCTTGATGGTGGCGGTGGCCCCTTGGCCAAGGGTGACCATGGTGATAACGGCGGCGACGCCGATGACGACGCCTAGCACGGTGAGCACGGCCCGGGTCAAGTTGCGGCGAATCTCGCGCAAGGCGATGACGAAGGCATTCCAGAGCATGGTAATCATAGGGGTGAATCAGGAGGTGAGGTCGGATGCGAGGAGACCGTCGCGGACGGTGATCTGGCGGCGGGCGAAGGCGGCCACTTCGTCTTCGTGAGTGACCATCAGGATGGAAATGCCCTGGTCGGCATTGAGCCGCACGAGAAGTTCCATGATTTCTTCCGTGGTGCGGGTATCGAGATTTCCGGTGGGTTCGTCGGCGAAGAGAGTGCCGGGTGAGGTGACGAGGGCGCGCGCGATGGCGACCCGCTGCTGCTGCCCGCCGGAGAGCTCGGCGGGTGTGTTGCGGAATTTGTCGGCCAGCCCCACTTGGGCGAGAGCTTGCAGCGCGAGCTCCCGGCGCTGGCGGCGCGAGTGGCCGCGATAGAGCAGGGGGAGTTCCACATTCTCCAGGGCCGAGGTGCGGGCCAGGAGATTGAAGCCTTGGAAAATGAAGCCGAGGGCGTGGCGGCGGAGCAGGGAGCGCTGGTCGGCCGTGAGCCTTTCCACCGCGATGCCCTCGAAGTGATAGCGGCCCGAGGTGGCGGTATCGAGACAGCCGAGCAGGTTCATGAGAGTGGACTTGCCCGAGCCACTGGGACCCCTCACGGCCACGAACTCGCCTTTCGCAATGGTAAGGTCGATGCCCCGGAGGGCTTGGAAGGTGGCGGGCCCAACCCCGTAGGTCTTGGTGAGGCCTTGCAAAGTGATGAGGGGTTTCATGACTGGTTGGGGGAGTAGGAGGAGATGATCACGGCCTCGCCGGCGTGGAGGTCGGGGGCTGTAATCCCGGTGTGGCGGCCATCGCTGAGGCCTGTCTCCACCAGGATGGGGACGGGACGGCCATCGCGCAGGACCCAGACTCGATCGGGTTTTGCCGAGCCCGGGGCGGGTTCTTCACCCGGCGGGCGGCGTCCGCTCCCGTTGCCCCGGCGGGGAGGGCCGGGAGTGAGGCTCTGCACGAGGGATTTTTTGGGCTCGGCTCCCTCTCCCGCAGGAGCGGTCTGCGAGGGATCGAAGCGGAGGGCGGTATTGGGCACCAGCAGCACGTCCTCGGCCTCTGCCACCGCGATGGTGGCCGTGGCCGTCATGCCCGGGCGCAGACTGAGGTCCTCATTGGTCACGCTGAGCTCGGTCTCGTAGGTGACCACATTGTCAGTGACCTCGGAGCCAAAGGAGACTTTTTCCACCTCGGCCGAGAAGGTGCGCTTGGGCCAGGCATCGACGGTAAAAGTGGCCCGCTGCCTGGTGGCCACCCGGCCAATATCGGCCTCCGCCACTGCTACCACGAGGTTCATCGTGGAAAGGTCTTCCGCGATGACGAAGAGCTCGGGAGCCTGGAACTGCGCGGCGACGGTCTGGCCCACCTCGATGCTGCGGGTCAGCACCACGCCATCGACGGGGGAGTGGAGCACGCCCTTCTTGAGGTCGCTTTCGTTGGAAATGAGATTGGCCTGGGCCTGCGCCACCTGGGCTTGTGCGGCTTCGAGATCCGCCTGCGCGCGAGCCACCGTGGCCTGGGCGGCATCGAGGTCGGCTTGGGAGGGGCTGCGGCCCGCGCTCACTTCATGGAGCTTCTGCAAGCGGGCGAGGTTGGCCCGGGCTTCCTGTAGAGACGCTTGCGCCTGACTGACGGAGGCATTGGCCGCGCGCAGGGAAGCGCGCGAAATCTCGGTTTGCTGGGCGAGTTTGGTGGTGTCGAGCTTGGCCAGGGGCTGCCCCTTGGTGACCTCGTCATTGATATCGACGTAGACCTCCGCCACCGTGCCGGAGATTTCACTACCGATGGTGACCTCATTGAGAGGCTCCAGCGTGCCCGTGGTGGTGATGGTGAGGGCCACGGCACCCCGTCGGATGGATTCGGTGGCGAAGGTGGGGTCGAGGTCATTTCGTTCCTCGCGCTGGCGGAGCCAGAGAATAACCCCGGCGGCGAGCAGGAGGAGGACGAGCAAGGTGAACCAACGGCCCCGGGAGTGGGAGCGCTGGGCAGAGGCCATGATGTCGGCCAGATCGTTTTCGTTTTTCATAAGGAAGCGAGAGGTGAAGCGGGGGATAAAGAGAAGGAAGATTCAGGTTGAGTGGCAGGCTACCAACCGCCCCCGAAGGCCCGGTAGAGCTCGACATGGGCGCTGGCGTATTCCAGCTCCGTGCTGGCCAGCTGACGTTGCAGGGAGATTTCATTGCGCTGGGTGTCGAGCACCTGGGTGATGTCGATGACCCCGGCTTCATACTTTTGCGCGGCGAGTTCGGCGGCCTGGCGGGCATGGGTGACCGCGCTTTCCAGATCGGCGATTTGCTCCTCGCTGTGGCGGCAGGCCAGAAGGGCATCCGTCACCTCCGAGAGCGCGGTCAGGAGAGCCGTGCGGTAGCTGTGAAAGGCCTGCTCCTCGGCCGCGCTCTGGCCTTCGATTTGGCTGCGGATGCGTCCCGCGTCGAAGAGCGGGCCCATCACCCCGGCGATGAGGTTGCCTGCCAGGGCCTGGGGATTGAAGAGTTGGCCGAGGCCGGAAGAGTTCACCCCCAGGCTGCCGGAGAGAGTGAGAGAGGGAAATTGTCCGGTGGCCAGCGCTTCCGTTTGCGCAATGGCCTGCAGCCAGCGAAAGCCCGCCGCGCGCACATCGGGGCGCTGGCGAATGGTGTCGGCGGGGATGTCTTGCGCGAGATTGCCCTGGGGGAGAGGTAGCGCCCGGCCTTGGGAAAGGGTTAATTTGCCGGGCTCCTGGCCGGTGAGAAGGGTCAGGCGGTTGCGCAGTTGTTCCGTGCTTTGTTGCAAAGCGGTCTGGGAGGCCCGCGAGCTGGCGAGGGCGGATTGTGCTTGGTCGGACGCGAGGGAATCGCTTTGCCCGGCCTCGTGCCGCCAGCGGGCCAGTTGGGTGGTTTCCTCCTGCGAGCGAATGCTCTCCCGCACCAGTTGGAGGTCTTTCTCGGCGGCCCGGAGCTGCAGGTAGGCGAGGGCGGTTTCCGCCGCGAGGGAGGCTTGCGCGGCGTTGAGATTGGCCTCGGCCACCCGGAGGCCTGACTGGGCGCTCTCGACCTGCCATTGGTTTTTTCCCAAGTAATCCACTTCCCAGCTGGCGGAGAGATTAGCGGTGAAGGATTGCCGGGTGGTGTCGGCTTCTTTGCTCCAGGTGCGCTCGGCACCGCCATTGCTGGAGAAGTCGAGGGAAGGGAAGAGACTGGCGCGGGAGACCTCGCGTTGGGCCCGGGCCTCGCGAACGGCGGCCGCGGCCGCAGCGAGATCGGGATGCTTTTGCAAAGCCAGGTGAATGAGCTGGGAAAGCTCTGGATCTTGAAAGGAGCGCCACCAGCTTTGCAAGGCGGGAGTGCCGCTCTGGCCGTCCCACCAATGCAAAGCCAGGGCAGTTTCGTTGGTTCCGGCGCTCCGGGCAGTGGCAGCAGGGGAGGAAGCCGGGTCCAGGGACGGGGCCGCACAGGAGGCGAGGAGGAGAAGAGGGAGAGAGCTCCAAAGCGTTTTCATGCCCGCATCCTGCCAGCGCGAACCTTTAGAGAAGGTGAAGAGAGAGGATTTTTGGGTAAAAAAAGGGTCTCTGCCCAATGGACGGGTAGAAGAGGGCTGGCCGATTCTCCGGGAGTTTCTTCAAAAAAGTGCTCATCTTCCTCTCGGTCCAGCCGCAGAATTTGCCAGCAGACAGCCGGGCTTTTTCGTTTCATCGCTTGGAAACCGGCTGCTAGGGTGAGGCGATGGCGGATGACTCGTCTTTAATCATGCAACCCATCGGGTATCTGCACTCCCCTTGGCGGGAAAAATTCGGGGTGCCCCGGCAGCCGGGGCTCATTCCGGAAGCCTGGGGGGAGGTGGAGTTTTTGCCAGAATTCGCGGCCGTCGAGGCCCGCGAGGGCTTGGAGGGTTTTACTCATCTCTGGGTCACCTTTCTTTTTGACCAAGTCGCACCGGAGCAGACCCGTCTGCGGGTGCGGCCTCCCCGACTGGGGGGGAATGAGAAGGTGGGAGTCTTCGCCACCCGTTCGCCCTTTCGGCCCAATCGCCTCGGCCTCTCGCTCTGCGAGATCGAAACGGTCTTTCCGGTGCTGCGCCTGCGGGGGGTGGATATTGTGGACGGCACGCCCATTCTCGATTTGCGGCCGTATATTCCCTACGTCGATTCTGTTCCCGAGGCCGAGGCGGGCTTTGCCCGGGTGCCTCCGGAGCGGGATGAGGTCGCGATTGCGGAGGGGGTGCGGGCGGAGTGGGAGGGCCTGTCGGATGAGGAGCAGAGGCTTTTGCAAGGGATGATCGCGCTGCGACCGGGACCGGCTTATCAGGCGGGCGAGGAGCGCACCTACCGCGCCAGCGTGGGTGACCACGAGGTGGCCTGGCAAGCCACGGCGACAGGCGCGCTTGTGACCGAGCTACGAAATATTTCGTAATTTATTCAAGTGTCAGGGAGCCACCGTGCGGGCGCGCGCGATGTTTTCCAAGGCGGAGAGGTAGTCGCGCACGCTGCATGTATTTTCGTGATAATTGATTTTCTGTAAATAATTTGAGAATTAGGGTGATTTGGAGGCGAGTTTCTTTGGAGCCTGTTTGCTAACGCAATGTTTGTTCAAGTTCACGCAAGCGAATCATCAGTTTTTGGAGGCTTGGACAGCGGCCTGCTGCTTCGGACAAGTCCCAATTCTCGGCCACGAATTTTGCGAGGGCTCCGTTGTAGTCCGGACCTTGGACCGGGCCATGGGCTTCTTGGGTGACAAGGTCTTCTCGAATTTTGCGATGGCGGCTGCGTCGGGCGGCCTTTAGAAGCTCCAGCTTGGGATCCGGTAGCATCTCGCAATCTTCGGGAAGAAGGTTGGCGGAAATGCCGAGGAACTGGCTGAAGTTCGCGGTATCCGCCAACAACCAAGCTTCGACCTCCCGCACCGCGACTCGGAGGAGGAAATGAGGATGTCGCATTTGCCCGTTCATCCAATTGGCAATCAGTTCTGGGGCGCAAGGTCCGTCGTCGAGGTCGGTCAACATCACGTAAGGCATTCCCTGCGCGGAGAGGTTCAGGGCGGGAGCAATCTTCTTGAGGTAGCCAAAACCGCCCCGGCTAAGGGTCGTGGCGTGGGTCAATCCGCATTCGGAAAAGCAACGGAGCAGAATGGCCTCGCTGAGCTTGTCTTCGACCGCGCAATGAACAGGGATAGGCATCATTCTACTCGAAGAGAGAGAGTTGTTGCAGATTGCCTGGCCTGGTGCGGGGAAGAACTGAATCTGCCGGAGAAAGTCCGTTCTGGAGAAGGGTCCTTAGTTCCGGGATGTCGGCCACATTGCTCACCTTGGTCCCTTCTCCCTGAGAGGGCTCGAGAATAAGTATTTCAGACGGGCGAATCCCTTTGTCGCTGAGCATCTCGTAGCTGTGGGTGGAAACAAACAATTGCCGCTTGGTCTTGGTCTCCCTCTGCACCCGCCACATTAAGGAAGGTAGTTCCCGGATGATGTCGGAGTGTAGCGAGACTTCTGGTTCTTCCAAGAGCAAGAGCGAGCGGCCGTCCAGCAGTGACCAGAGGAGGCCGATGAGGCGGAGCGTGCCGTCGGAGAATTGGTCCTCGCGTTGGCGGGCACCATTGGGTCGCCAATGACGGTAGGTTGCCTCCAGGTGAGGCTGACCGGTGATTTCGTCACGCACATCCAAGAGATCCTTGAACTCAGGAACGGCGACTTGGAGGGCTCTCTCGATTTTGCGAAGGCGCGACCGACGGGTTTTTTCCGTTGTCTCCATCATGCGTTGGAGGAAGCGGACGCCAAAGGGGTCGTGGCCATTTCCCTCACGGCTCGCTAAGGTTGGGAACTTGAGAAGCTGGGGGACGAGGTGAAGGTAATTGGTTTGTTGAAAGATGGAGGCCAGAGGGCGGAAGTCTTTGTTGAGGCTGATTTGCTCCAGCCAAGTTTGAGTGAGGCGCTCGGGGTCGGAGCGGTCGTTCGGGTCTGGTCGGTCGCAAAGGGTCTTGCCATTGAGGGTTACCTTTTCCGCAGCGATGATGGGCCGATGATGCCCCCGCTGTTCTTGGCTGATAGCGATGTGGTAGGTCCACCGATCGTCTGTGTCAGGGTCGTGGAGCTCCACCCCGATTTCTATCTTGGGGTTGCTGCGGGCGAAGAGGGAGCGAAGCTTCTTCATTGTGCCTCGTGATTCCACCGCCTGTTGCAGGCCTCCATCGGACTTGGCCAAATCCTTTAAAAATAAAAAGACATCAAGGAGGTTCGATTTTCCGGCTGCATTGGGTCCCACCAAGAATAGCCGTTCGCTCAGAGGAACGTCTACTTTCGTGAAGTTGCGCCAATTTCTGACGGTGAGATGGCGGAAGTGCATGGGCAAAACTACCTCGAACCGCCAGGGAGGTCGAGTTTGTCGATCACTGTTGTCGCGCGGGCGGGGATTCCCTCACCTTGGTGGAACCCTTCTCCAAGCCGAACGGAGCGCTACTGAGCCACCGTGCGGGCGCGCACGATGTTTTCCAAGGCGGAGAGGTAGTCGCGCACGCTGGGGTCGTCGTTGATCGCAAGGTAGTCCTTCAGCACGGGAATGGCTTGCTCGTGCTCTTGGAGGGCGACGTGGGTCTGCACCTTGGCCAGCATGGCTTGGGGCGAGTGCGAGCCCTCGGCGTGAATGGCTTGCTCGAAGGTGAGGAGGGCGGCGCGGTTCTCACCTGCTTCCACTTGCTGTTGCCCGAGGAGGAGGAGGGAGTGGGAGTCGGTGGGATTGGCGGTGACCAGCTCGCGCAAGAGGGCGAGTCCTTCTTCCTTTTGGCTGGCCGCGTCTTCGCCGCCTTCTCCGGCTTGGGCGAGGAGGAGCTGGGCTTGCAGGCGGCGGTGGGTGGTGCTCTGGGCGGGGGAAAGTTCGTCGGTCTTGACGAGTTCGTGCAGTTCTCCTGCCAGCGCGCGGTGACCACTTTCCAAGCTGAAGCGGACGGCATTGAGGGCGGCGGGGTGATTGGTGAAGCTGGCTGCTCCGATGACGTCTTTGAGCACGCTGGCTCCCTGCAGGGGATTGCCGTGATTGAGCAGGAGGGTGCCGAGGAGAATCTCATAATCGGCGTCGAGGGCCTCTTTGCGGCGCAGGACTTCCAGCTTGGCGAGGGCCTTCCCGGGTTGACCCAGTTCATTGTGCAGAAGGGCGATCTGCAGGTGCACGAGGTCGCTTTTTTCCTCCAGGCTCTCGTAGTGGGCGAGGGCCTCGGCGGAGCGGTTGAGCTGTTGCAGGGAGTGGGCCACGCCGATTTTCCACTCGGTGGTCTCGGGTTGGGTGACGAGGGCCTGGCGGAAGGAGAGGAGAGCGGCTTCGGGCTGCCCTTTTTGCTGGAAGCAGTGGCCGAGGAGGCCGTGCACGGAGCCATCGCCGCCGCCGAGGCGGACTGTTTCCAAAAGATGATCGTAGGCCTCGTCCACTTCGCCTTCGCGGAAGAGGGCGTAGGCGAGGTTCTGGTGGGCGCGGCGGAAGGAGGGGAGTTCTTTGATGGCCTTGCGGTAGTAGACGATCGCCTCCTCCAGGCGGCCATTCTCGCTGAGCACGTTGGCGAGATTGAACTGCACGGCGGGGGAGGTGTTTACCAGAGGGCTGGCCTTGAGCTTGTTGATGGTGTTGGTGCGTTGTCCGGTGGACATCAGGGACTGGATGTCGCGGAGGAGGCCGCGCTCTTCGCTGGTCAGCACGGGCTCGATATTGGCATTGATGCGGTAGGAGCCGTTGAATTCCTTGAGGAAGGCGGGGTCCTGCCAATAGGACTGGGAGAGGGGCATCTGGGGGGCGGCGAAGGCCCCGGTGGCCAACAGGGAGAGGGCGAGGAAAAGTCGGGTCATGGCTTTTTCAGGTGATAAGTTTTATAGAAGCGGGCTTTCACGGGTTTGCCGCCGCGGGTGGGGGAGGTGAAGCGGCTGCCACGGGCGATCTTGCTGGCGGCACTGCTCAAGGCGGAATCGGTGGAAGAGACCACGCTGAGGACTTTGACGCGGCCGGAGGTGGAGATTTCGATATAGAGCTTCACAGTGCCGGAGGTGCCGCGGGCGGAGGAGGGCCAGCGGAATTTGCCCGTGTAGCGCTCGCGGGGGAGGCTGTCGAGTTCGCCCGCCGAGTAGTAGGACTTGGTGACTTCCACCGGCTTGGGGGCGGGCCGGGGGGAGGGCTTGGGAGTTGGCTTGGTGTAGGTGCGGGTGGGTGCGGGGGTGGATTTGCGCGGAGTGGGCTTGGGCTTGGCCACCGGCTTGGGCTTGGGTTTGGGTTTTGGAAGGGCCGGCATGGGAGCGGGGGCCATCTCGGTCTGGAAGTTCTGGATGGGGGTGGTCAAGGGCACCTCGCTGATGGCCAACGCGATCTCGGGAGTGTCGGGGGTGACGACGTCCTGCAGTTCGATCTTGGGTGTGGGCGGGGGAGGGAGGTCCTCACTGGTTTGCTCCTCTGGCTCGGAGAGTTCTGGTGGTGGGGGGGGAGGGGCCAGTTCGATCACTTCCACCTCGGTGAGCTCGATGGTCTCGGGAGGCTCGACGGAGAAAATGCGGGAGGCGGCGAGGAGGACCGCAAGGAGGAGGGTGACGACGAGACCAGTGAGGGAGGAGCGGAGGAGCATGGGGAATATTCCTTTCTTACTTTTGGGTGGCGATGGAGACCGAGCTGGCCCCGGCCAGGTTGGCGGCGTTGATCACCTTGGTGATGCCTTCGGCCTGGGAGGCGGTGTCGCAAATGAGAATGACGGGGATGGGATCGCCGCCGTCCTGCACGCCGGAGATCACGCTTTCGATGCCATCGAAGCCGATGTTGCGACCGCCGTAGTAGACCTGGCCCTGATCGGTGAGAGCGAGCATCACGGAATCGCGGTCGAGGGATTTGGCGGAGGCGACCTGGGGCGGGCGGTTCACTTCCACGCCGACCTCTTTGTTGAAGACGGTGGTGACGATGAAGAAAATGACGAGGATGAAAACGATGTCGATGAGGGGAGAGATATCGATTTGGGTTTCCCCTTCTTCGCTTTCGGAAAATCGGCGGGAATACTTCATGGCTGGGGTGTTTTTAGTTGGACCACGGTCTGGCAGGCGTGCTGTTCCAGGGTGTGGTGGACGTGGGCGAGTTGACTCTTCAGGAGGGCAAAGATGAGGGTGGCGGGGATGGCGATGAGCAGGCCGGCCTGGGTGGTGAGGAGGGCCTCGGAGATGCCGGAGGAAATGGCGTCGATGGGCTTGGCCGCGTGCTGGGAAGCCATGCCGGAAAAGGTGCTGAGCATGCCGGAAACCGTGCCGAGAAGCCCGGCGAGGGGAGCCAGCGCACAGAGGACGGAGAGGACGGGGATGCGGCGGCGCACCCAGGCGAGCTTGTCGAGCTCGAAGAGGGCGACATCGCAGCGGACCTCCTCTTCGCAACGTTCGTGGGCCAGGGTGAGGTCGAGGCCTTTGATGGCCTTTTTCACTTCAAAGAGCCCCAGCCAAGTGGAGGTCAGGATGCTGTAAAGGACGATGCAAAGCAGGAGAAGCAGCCACAGAATGGGCCCGCCCTGGTCGAGGACGGACTGCAATTCGAGGGGGAGCTTTTGCAGGATGGAGGTCATCGCTGTTTGCGCAAGTGGTTCAGGAAACACAGCGTCATGCGCTCGGTATTCTGTTCGATGCCCTTGGCTTTGCGGGCGAGCAGGGCGTGGGCCATGAAGGCCGGGATGGCCACCGAGAGGCCGAAGAGGGTGGTGATGAGGGCCTCGGAGATGCCGCCCGAGATGGACTGGGCTTCCCCCGTGCCTTCCACCGCAATCACGCGGAAGGTGCGGATAAGACCGGAGACGGTGCCGAGGAGGCCGAGGAGGGGAGCGGTGGCGGCGGTGACGGCGATGAAGGGCAGCCAGCGGCGGAGATGCTCCTTCACCGTGATCATGTGTTCGAAGAGAATGTCCTCCGCGATTTCGAGATTGCTCCCGGCCACCTCCATGGCGGCGGGCAGCACTCGGCGGATGGGGTGTTGGGCTTCCCGGGCCCGGGCGACCGCCTCCTCAGTGCGCCCGTTTTGGAAGAGGGAGACCACTTCTTGCAGCCAGGTCTCGCCGGGCTCTTGCACCTGACGGAGTTCGAGGAATTTGCGCACCGCGCAGAAGAGGGCTCCGGCGGCGAGGAGGAGGATGGGGTAGACCCAGGCTCCACCCTTCTTGATGAGGTCGAGCGGGCCGGAGCGAATGGCGGCGAGGGCGCGGGCCTTGCCGCCGGTGATGTCGAGGGTGGCGGTGGCTTCTTCCCCTTTTTGCAGGGCGAGCGCCGTCTTTTGGTCACCGGAATCGAGGGTGGCAACTTGACCGGACTTCGAAATTGTGTAGCTGCCGGCTTGGGATTTGTCAGCGGAGACGAACCAGCGGGCGGGACCGAATTCGATGGCTTCACCGGAGACGATTTCGGCCTCGTCAGTGGTGACCTCCGCCGGGGTGGTGCGTCCGCCGAGGGCGTCTTCCAACCGATCGAGACCGAGTTCGAGTAAGGCCAGTCGCTCGGTTAGAGCGCTACTGGGATCCTCGTTTTGGTTGAAAGCGCTCTCGAGGCGGGGGTCGGCGGGCTCGCCGGGCAGGTGACGGGTTTGCAGCTGGATGCCATAGCCACGCAGAGTTTCATTGAGAGCTTCCACCGCGCCGGTGGAAGCGAAGTCCTTGTTGCGCAGCGAGCGGAGAAAGGCTTCGTTATCGGCCTGGGTGCGGCGGGCGATGCTGGCCTGGCGACGCTTGACGAGGAGCTCGTTCTGCTTCTCGGTGAGGGTGGCCCCCAGTGCTTGTTTGGCTTCCGCGGTCTCTTCGCGTTGGGCGAGGAGGCGTTCCTGGGCGGAGGCGAGGTCGCTTTGCACCTCGCTGGTGAGCTGGCTTTGGGCGGTGGCCCAGTGCGTGGCGAGGAGAAAGAGGCAAATTTTGGAAACGGACATGGCGAGGTCGGGAAACTAGCGTTGGAGAGGGAGTTCGATCAGGGCGGAGGGCACTTGCTTTTCTTGAATGAGAAAGGCCTTTTCCAAGGTGTTGGCGAGCTTGTCATTTTCGCGGAAGACCCAGCCTTCGTCGCCGGGGGTGGCGCTACCGGCTCGTTTGCCTGCCAGGAAAAAGCCCCGGCTCAAGCCGAGATACATGACCTTCGCGCGCAGGTCCTCACCTTTGAGGCTGATGAGGTGTTCTTCGAAGACATAGCTGCGGTTGAAACGGCCTGCTTCCTGAAGAATTTTCACTATCGCGCGCATTGTCTCGTCGAGGGTCTCGTTATTCACCTCGCGCTCGAGGATAAAGGCGTCGTCTTCCAGCTGCTTTTGCAAGGGCTGGGGAAAGCGGGCGAAGAGCGCGACCACGCGGGGCTGGAGGCGAGCGAGAAATTGAATGGCTTCGCGGCGGGCTTGTTCGGAGGCGGCGATGCGGGCTTTCAAGTTTTCCGCTTCCTCATCCACAGTGGGAGCATTCTTTCCCGCTTGAGCCAGCTCTTCGTCGAGCAGGGCGAGCTCGTCTTCGTAGAGGGCGAGGAGTTGGGCGGTGTGGGCCTGTTCCGCCTTCCAGTCGGCGGCTTCTTGAGCAATGAGTCGCTCGGTCTTCAGCCATTGGGCGACGAGATCCTCGGGCGTGACCTCGTCATCTTGAGCTGACAGCCCGGGGACCAGCGCGAGCGGAGCAGCGCAGAGAAGGGAAAGAAAAAGGTGCTTCATAGGTAGGAAAAAGGGAAGGAGTTACACCTCCGCCCATTGGCGAATGAGGTTGTGATAGATGCCGGTGAGCTTGACGCTGCTGGCCGAGACTTGCTCGTTTTGGGGCGCGGCCATGGCCAGTTCTTGAATGGAGGAATCGAGATCGAAGAGCAAGGATCGTTGCATGTCGTCGCGCACCATGCTTTGGATCCAGAAAAAGGAGGAAAGGCGCTCGCCCCGGGTCACGGGGGTGACGTGGTGCAGGCTGGTGGAGGGATAGAGAATGAGGTGGCCGGCCGGGAGCTTGACCTCTTGCGTGCCGTAGGTGTCCTCGATGTGGAGCACCCCGCCTTCGTAGCTTTCGGGCTCGGAGAAAAAGAGGGTCGCACTCAAATCGGTGCGGATGGGTTGGCCAGTCTGGGGAATGTGCCGGATGGCGTTGTCGACGTGGGTGCCGAAGGTGCCGCCGCCCGCGTATTTGTTGAACATGGGCGGGAGGATTTGCCGGGGAAGAGCGGCCGAGAGAAAGAGAGGGTTGCTCCCGAGAGCCTTGCGGATGTCGTCACCGAGTTGCTTGGCGAGGGGATCATGAACGTCGAGCTGCTCATTGCGCTTGGCTTTGGCCGCCTGGCCGCCAGCGGTCCTGGCACCATCGATCCAGTTCGCTTGCTCGAGGAGGGCGCGAATTTTCTTCACTCCTTCCGGGGGAAAGACGTCGGGAATTTGCAGAATCATGATTCGGAAAAAGGGTGGGAGGGAGAAAAGCCCCCGCCCTCGGAAATGTCGAGAGCAGGGGCAGGGGGGAGGGTAGTCGACAGACTAGAATTGGTAGCTCACCGACATGGTCGCGGAAGGACCTTGACCGGGAACGAAGTGGCCGCCCCCGTCTTTCTCGATGTATTCCTCGTCAAAGACGTTGTAGGCGTTCAGCTGCATGGTGATATCGTCGGTGAAGGCGTAGCTGGCTCCGAGGTCGACAGTCCAGTAGTCACCGAATTCCTTGGCTCCATTTTCGATCGTGCCCACGTAGCGGGCACCGGCCGAGAGGGAGAGCTTTTCGGTGACATCGTAAGTGGTCCAGACTGAGAAGCTGTGCTCGGGGGTGTCCTCGAGAGCTTGTCCTTCTTCGTCGACTTCGAGGGACTCGGTGATTTCAGAGTCCATGAAGGCGTAGCCTGCGTAGGCACTCCACTGGTCGGTGATGTTTCCGGTCAAGCCGAGCTCGACACCCTGCACCACGTGTTCGCCAGCGAGGCGAGGGTCGCCGGTGAAGGGATCATTGGAAATGGCATTGGTCTTCTCGGTGCGGAACAGAGCGGCCGTGGCGGTGAGGCGATTGTCGAGGAGATTCCACTTGGTGCCCAGTTCGTAGCTGATGCTTTCCTCCGGGTCCAAATCCTCGGAGTCGGCGTTGAGCGAGAGCCCTTCAATGGAAGGCTTGATGGAAGAACCGACTGCAAAATAGATGTTTCCATTTTCTGTCGGCTTGTAGTTGATGGCTCCCCGCCAGCTCCAGACGTTGTCAGTGCGGGAGTAGTCGAAGGCACCTGCACCCCGTCCGGAGAGAACTTCGCCGGAGTAATCAGATTCGATGTGATCATAGCGGACGCCGCCGGAGAGGGACCACTGGCTATTCAGGTCGATGGTGTCGTAGAGGAAGATGCCGAAGGTCTCCACTTCGCCAATCGTTTCACCGTTGAAGGTGTAATTGGTGGCGTATCTTTCGTGGGGATTGGGATCGAAGAGATCGGTATCGGGAGCGGCTCCGGAATTCGATTCCACGAGGCGGTTGCGGTCTTCGCGCTCAAAGGTGAAATCAACCCCCGCAACGAGGGCGTGTTGCATGCCAAAGAGGTCAAAAGAGTAGTTCACGTCGAGCGCGGTGGCCCAGACTTCGTTTACTTGATTGCGGGCCTTGACGTCGTTGCGGCGCACGGTCTCGCCAGCCACCCGGTTGCGCGGCGAGGTGTGGGAGGACTCGCGGTCCACCCGGCCATAGCGGGAGATGCTGCGCAGGGTCAGGTCTTCGTGGACGTGATAAGTGAACTCGGCAGTGAAGATGTCGGTCTGGGTGTCGTCGTAGTCGCGGAAGAGGAGGCCATACCAGTTGCCGGAAGAGACGCCTTCGGGCCACTGGCTGTTGATCCACGGGAGACCGAAGTCCGGCACGTTGTTCTGCTGCAAGTGCATGTAGCTGAAGACGGCCTCGAAATCGGTATCGATGCCGAAGGCGATTGAAGGGGCGATGCCCCAGCGGTCATTCTCCACGTGGTCCCGCCCGGGCACGTCGGAGTCCTGCCCCATCAAGTTCAGGCGGAAGGCGCTGTTGGCGGCGAAGGGTTGGTTGTAGTCCAGGGTGCCGCGGTAGTAGCTCTCGGTGCCGATGGTGGCGGAGAGGGAGCCCCCTTGTTCCAAGTGAGGAGTTTTGGTGGAAAGGTTCACCGAGCCGCCAGTGGATCCGCGGCCGGTATCGGTGGAGCCGGGGCCTTTGGAGACCTCGACTTGTTCGTAGTTGAAGGAGTCGCGCACGTAGCCACCGAGGTCGCGGATGCCATCGACAAGATAGTCGTTGCGGGCATCGAAGCCGCGGATGTAGAGCTGGTCGCCGGCAGGTGCGCCGCCTTCGCCCGCAGTCAGGGAGATGCCGGGCACGTTGCGCAGAGCATCCTCAATGGTGTCCGCGTTCTGCTGCTTGATGAGCTCTTGCGGGATGACCGAGATGGTCTTGGGAATTTCCACCAAGGGTTGGTTGTAGCGGGGGGAGGAGAGTTGCTGGGGCTGGAGCGTGTCATTGGCGGCTTCCTCTTCGGAAACCACAGTGGAGGCACCCAGATCAACGGGCGTTTCCTGTCCGTTGGCTCCGGGAGCCATCAGCATGGCGCCCGCCAGGCTGGAGGCCATCACCTGGTGGGTGCGGCGGTTGGAGGCGTGGCGCAAGGAGGATGGCAGTTCTTTGTCTTTGTGTGTGCTCATGAGTGCTTGTTTGGAAAAATGGAGGAAGGCAGTCCCCCGCTCAAAAGGAGGGCGACTTCGAATTCGTGCTGGAGAAGTTTCAGGACATGGACCACGCCCGCCGCCCCGGCGACGGAAAGACCATGGAGAATGGGGCGGCCCAGAAGCACGGCATCGGCCCCCAGGGCCAGTGCTTGCCAGACATCGGTGCCGCGTCGGAGGCCGCCGTCGACGAGGACTTTCGCGCGTCCGGCCACCCGGGTGACAATGTTGGCAAGGGCTTCGCGGGTGCTGATCACTTGATCGAGAGTGCGTCCGCCGTGGTTGGAGACAATGAGGCCGTCCACCCCGAGGGACAGGGCTTGCTCGGCATCGTCAGGATGGAGAATGCCTTTGAGCAAAAGGGGAAGGTTGGTCAGGGACTTCAGCCAGGCCACATGCTCCCAGGTGGGCAAGCTTTGGCGAAAGCCGGCGTCCATCGCCGAGGTCGGGATGGCCGCCGCACGACCTTGCGGCAAGTTCACCGCCGAGATTCCCGGAGGGAGTTGGAAGTTGGCCCGCTGTTCGTCATTGCGGATGCCATTGACGGGAGCATCAACGGTCAGAACGAGAGCCTCGTAGCCAGCGGCCTCGATCCGATGCACCAGTTCTTGGGCGAAAGCACGGTCTTCGGGCAAGTAGAGTTGGAACCAGCGGGAACCCTCCGGAGCGGCTTGCGCAATGCTTTCCAGAGGACGGCTGGCCTGGGCACTGACCACGTAGGGCACTTTGGCCAGGCTCGCGGCTTGCGCGGTGGCGAGCTCCCCATCCTGATGAAAGAGCTGGTGATAGGCTGTGGGGCCAATGAGAAGGGGGCTGCTCAACTCGCGTCCGAAGAGCTCGCTCCGAAAAGAGGCGATTTCCTGCGCTCGAAGCACGCGGGGCACAATTTTTTCCTGCTGCCAGGCCGTCCGGTTTGCCTGCACGGTCTGGCCGTCGGCTGCCCCTCCATTCAGATAGGCGGCAACCCCGGCGGACAGGCGCCCGCTCGCCATCCGCTCATAGTCGATGAGCGAGACGGCGTCGGAGGGGATTGCGGTGAAGTCCATGGCGGTCGGCTGGGCGCGTCATAGTGAGAGTGAGTCTCAATAGCAATAAAAATTGACAAAAACCTCGCGATGTCTTTTGGTCTTCGCCGTCGCAACGCCATCCCGTGTCCTCTCCTTCCACCAAACCAGCTCCGATAGATTCCGCGCCCACGCCGGTCACCTCCTCGGTCCGTCCGCCTCGGCCCAAGAAAAAAAAGAAGCTGAAGACCATCTTCACCAAGCAGTTCTATCTCTGGCACTGGGTCAGTAGTGCGGTTTGTCTGGCTTCCATGCTTCTCTTCGCGGTGACCGGGATCACTCTCAATCACGCGGAGGACATCAAGGTGAAGCCCAAGGTCACTAATGAGAAGCTGGAGCTGAGCGAGTCTCAATTAGCCAGCTTGGCGGGGCTGGAGTATGAGGAAAACACCCCCTTGCCCAAGGAACTGGCCAAGGATCTTTCCAAAAAGCTGGGCACGCCCGTGGCAGGTAAGGAAGCCGAGTGGTCGGAGTATGAAATCTATCTCACCCTGGCTCGACCCGGTCAGGACGCCTGGTTGCTCATCGATCGCGAAACGGGCGAGGTGGAGTATGAAAAGACCTATCGCGGCACGGTTTCCTTTCTCAATGACCTCCACCAGGGGCGTAATACCGGCACCGCCTGGTCTTGGTATCTCGATATTTTCTCGGTGGCTTGCGTGATCTTTACCCTCACCGGACTGGCCCTCCTCTGGGTCCATTGCAAGCGACGTCCTTCCACCTGGCCCCTTGTTGCGGGTGGGGTCGTTCTGCCCATCGTGCTCATCCTGTTCTTCATCCACTGATTCTCTTTCTCATGAAAAAAACATTCCTCCTCTCTCTCTCCGGGATGGCCGTTTCCCTTGCCGGGGACTACGAACTGGTCATCGAGATTCCATCTCTCGACGTGTCCGAGTATCACCGGCCCTACGTGGCCGCTTGGATCGAAGACGACGGGCGTGACCACGTGATGGACGTGGCCCTCTGGTATGATGTGGCCATGAAAAATGGCAGCGGTGAAAAGTGGCTCAAAGACATCCGCAAGTGGTGGCGGGTCTCGGGCCGCGCGCTCGAATTCCCCGTGGAGGGCTTCAGCGGTCCGACCCAGCCCCCGGGCACCCATTCGGTGGCGCTCAAGGATTATCTCGCCAAGCTGCCTGCCGCTCCGGATAAAGTTTACAAGCTTTACGTAGAGGCCTCCCGCGAAGTCGGCGGCCGCGAAATGCTGGCCATTCCCTTCAGTTGGGATGGCGAAACCCTGACCGTGCAATCGGACGAGCCCGTGGTGGGCAAAAACGAACTCGGCCCCATCTCCCTGCAACCCTCCCAATCCTAATTCAACCAATGAAAAGCACTATCAAAACTGTCGTTCTAGGCACCGCACTCCTCAGCGTGTCCGTTTCCTCTCTCTTCGCGCACCGCGCGTGGATTCTCCCCTCCACATCGGTTCTTTCCGGAGACAGCCCCTGGGTCTCCTTCGATGCCGCCATCTCCAATGATCTCTTTTTCCCTAATCACCATGCCATGGGCACCGAGTCCATCAAGGTGATCAGCCCCTCGGGCGCGGAAGTGGAGAAGCAGTTTGAGAATGACGGTCACATCCGTTCTTCCTTTGAAATCCAGTTGGAGGAGAAAGGCACTTACCTCATCAATCGCGACCGTCTTGGTTACTTCGCTTCTTGGGAAGAAGAGGGGGAAGCCAAGCGCTGGCGGGGTGACCTCGAGGAGTTCAAGGCCGAAGGTCTTGCTGAGAAAGAAGGGATCGAGCTCACCGAATCCTCCTCCAAGACCGTGACCTACGTCACCAATGGCGCGCCCGACACCAAAGCGCTGGAGCCCACTGGCAAAGGGTTGGAAATCAAGTTCACCGACAGTCACCCGAACGATCTCTTCACCGGAGAAGAAGCCACTTTCACTTTTGTTCTCGATGGCAAGCCCGTCGAGGGAGTGGAAGTCTTCGTGCAAAAGGGCAATGATCGCTTCCGCGATTCCCCCAATCCCATCGAAGGGCTGACCACCAGCGAAGGAACCTTTTCCTTCACCGTTGAGGAAGCCGGCCGCTACTGGCTGACCGCGAGCATTTCCGCCGAGGCGGGCGAAAAAGAGGGCGTGCCCTTCAAGCAGCGCGCTTCCTACACCGCGACCTTCGAGGTCCTTCCCCTCTAAACTCGAATCCTTGTGAAAACAGAGCCCCGGGTCGTGATTCCGCGTGATCTGGATCCGGGGTTTCTCGCTGCGAGAGCCGGAGACCCCGGCTCTCTTTCCGTTCTGGAGGGCGAGACCATGGGCACCTATTGGAAGCTCCATTTTCTCCGTCCTCCCGGCTGTGCGCGGCGGCAAGTGCTTCAATGGGTCGAGGCCGATTTCGCTCTCGTGGTGCGGCAGATGAGCCATTATGCGGCGGATTCCGAGCTCACTCTTTTCAATCAGGCTCCGGCCGGGGAGTGGAGGCCGCTTTCGCCAGAGTTTTTTCACGTGCTGCGAGAGGCCCTCGCTTTCGCCGCGGAGACCGAGGGGCGCTACGATCCCAGTGTGGGTCAGCTCGTGCGTCGTTGCGGCTTTGGTCCTGATTTGTTTTTGGCAGAAAGGGAGACATCCTCTCCCGGATGGTCGGCTATTGAGCTGGATGAAACCGGGCAAAGGGCCCGGCATCAGGGGGCGTGCTGCCTAGATCTCTCTTCCATTGCCAAGGGCTATGCCCTCGACCGGGTGGGCGGGCACTTGGAGCGCGAGGGCATCTTCAACTATCTCTTGGAAGTCGGGGGGGAATTTCGTGGCAGTGGAATCAAGCCCGGAGGCCTTCCTTGGTGGGTTGACCTCGATCCCCTGAGTGGCGGGCCCTCGGGTCTGCCTCCCACGCGCGTCGCTCTGTGCGGGCTTTCGCTCGCGACTTCCGGCACCGCCGTGCAATCCCGGAAGGAAGGCGGAAAGCGGCAGCATCATCTCATCGATCCGTTGCGCGGGGAGAGCGCGCACTCCAGTCTCCGTGCAGTTTCCGTGCTGGCTCCCACCTGTCTCGCTGCCGATGCTTGGGCCACCGCCCTTTTTGTGCTCGGTCCAGAGGAAGGGCTGGCCAAGGCCCGGGAGCGTGCCCTCGCCGCCACCTTCGTGGCTTGCGAGGGAGAGGGCTACCGCGAGTTCGCCAGCCCGGCTTTCGAGGACCTCTTGACGGACTGATCAGGCCAAGATGGGCTCCACCACCTTGCCGTGAACGTCGGTCAGGCGGAAGCGCCGTCCCTGGAACTTGTAGGTCAGCGCCGTGTGGTCGATGCCCATGAGGTGGAGAATGGTGGCCTGCAGGTCGTGCACGTGGGTGGCATCGATGGTGTAGTGATGCTTGGTGGGGGAGATGGGCACGCCGTCGGCATTGACGATATTGTAGCCGTAATCGTCGGTCTGGCCAAAGGAGGTGCCTCCCTTGATGCCGCCCCCGGCCAGCCACATGGAAAAGCAGCGGGGGTGGTGATCGCGACCGAATTGGTCGCCGTTGAGCTTGCCCTGCGAGTAGTTGGTGCGGCCGAATTCTCCGCCCCAGACGACGAGGGTGTCCTCCAGCAAACCGCGTTGCTTGAGGTCCTTGACCAGGGCGGCGGAGCCCCGGTCGGTCTCCTGGCACTGCTTCATGATGCCGCCCTTCAGTCCGCCATGCTGGTCCCAGCCCTGGTGGTAAAGCTGAATGAACTTAACGCCGCGTTCGGCCAGGCGACGGGCCATCAGGCAGTTGGCCGCATAGGTGCCGGCGTCGCGGGCCTCTTCGCCATAGAGCTTGAAGGTGGATTCCGGCTCATCGGACAAATTGGCGACATCCGGGACGCTGGACTGCATGTTGAAGGCCATCTCATATTGCTGGATGCGATCGAGAATGGCCTGTTCCTCCGCCATGGCGTGCTGGTGTTGGTGCAGCTCGGCCAGGCGGTCGAGCATCTGTCGGCGGGCCTTTGGCGAAACCCCTTCGGGATTGGTGAGGTAGAGGACGGGGTCTTTCCCCGAGCGAAAGCGAATGCCCTGATACTCGGAGGGCAGAAAACCCGATCCCCAGAGCCGTGAGACGAGGGGCTGGCCGCTCTTGTTTTTGGTCACCAGCACCACAAAGGCGGGCAAATCCTTGTTGGAAGTGCCGAGTCCATACTGCATCCAGGCTCCCATCGAGGGGCGTCCCGCCAGCTGGGAACCGGTTTGCAGGAAGGTGACCCCGGGGCCGTGGTTGATGGCCTCGGTATACATGTTTTTCACCACGCAGATGTCGTCCGCGATTTCCGACGTGTGGGGGAGAATCTCTGAAAACCATTGGCCGGATTGGCCGTGTTGCATGAACTCAAAGGGGGAGCCCGCCAGGGGAATGGAGGACTGGTTGCCGGACATCCCGGTCAGCCGTTGGCCTCCTCGCACCGAGTCGGGCAACTGCTCGCCGTGCATTTTGTTGAGCAAGGGCTTGGGGTCGAGGAGATCGACTTGGGACGGGCCGCCGGACTGGAAAAGGAAAATCACCCGCTTGGCCTTGGCCACGAGGTGGGGCAGAGGCGCGGGCGTGCTTTCCGCATGCAGAAGGGAGTTCAGCGCCAGGGTGCCGAATCCCATCGTGGTGGTGCGCAGGAGGTCGCGTCGGTTGAGAATCATGTCGGTGCTTTTCTACGAGAAGGTTAGGATTTGATGTTCACTTCGTGCAGGTTCAGGAGAGCCTGCGTGAGGGCGGTGAGGGCGGCCAACTCGGGGCTGGCTGCTTTCACCTCGCTTTGTCCGGTCTGCAAAAAGGTCTTGCCCTCTTCGGGATGACTCTGGAAGTGCGCGAGCTGTTCGTCGTAGAGCTGGCGCAGGATGCGCTGCTCTTCGGCGTCGGGCTGGCGCGCGGTCAGAATGAGGTAGAGGCTCTGGATGACGGCAGTGAGGTCTCTGCTCTTGGCCAGTTCCTTCTCCGCCAACACACGGGCCGCTTCCACAAACTGGGTGCCATTGAGCAGGACGAGAGCTTGCAGGGGGGTGGAATTGACATCTCGCTTGGGCATGCAGACCTCGCGCTTGGTGGCATTGAAGGCCAGCATGGCGGGCGAGGGTGCGGTCCGCTTCCAGTAGGTGTAGAGCGAGCGCCGGTAGACGCCCTCGCCTCGATCCGGGTCGGAGGGCTTGAAGGCTTCAGAGAGGTCATAGGGCTTCACCGGAGGGCCTCCTTCTTTCTCTACCAACAAACCGGCGGTATAGAGGGCCTGGTCTCGAATCATCTCCGCTGAAAGGCGGTGGCGCGGGCCCCGGGCCAAGAGCTGGTTCTCGGGGTCGCGCTCCGCCATCTCGGGAGTGGCCAGCGATTGCTGTTGATAGACCCGCGAGGAGACGATTTCCTTGAGCAGCGCTTTCACGTCCCACCCCCCGGCGATGAAGCGGGCGGAGAGTTCGTCAAGGAGCTCCTGGTGCTCGGGGCGCTCACCTTGAATCCCGAAATCTTCCGCCGTGCCCACCAGCCCGCGGCCAAAGAGGCTTTGCCAAAAGCGGTTGACGGTGACCCGTGCAGTCAGGGGATTGTCGGGATGGGTCGTCCAGCGCGCCAGATCGAGGCGATTGAGCTGACGGGCGTGCTCATTGCTGGGCGCGAGATTGAGCTCGGGTAAAAAGTGTGGAAAGGCCGCGTCGACCGGTTCGCCGCGATTGCTGTATTCGCCACGGTCCAGAATGTAGGCTTGCTTGGGCTCGGGCGTTTCCCGCATGACCATGATCTCGGGGATCCCGGCGATGAAGCGGTTCAACTCCGCGCGCGCCTGCTGCAGATCCGCCAGCGCGGCCTGGTAAGTCTCTTCCCGCTGGAGCCGGGTCGCCGGGTCGGCGGGCAAGGCCTTGGCTTCATGCAGAGCGGTGATCTCTTGCGCGCTCAATTCCCGATTGAACACGCGGAATTCGTCCACCAGTCCTTGCTTGAAACCCCGGTCGCGCATGCGTTCCCCGAGGCGGATGTGGGGATTGCCACCACCCTTGATGGGGCGGGTGAGCTCATCGCGCACCACTTCGGCTTCCACCTTTTTCCCATCGAGAAAAATGGAGAGTCCCGCCGCAGTGGACGAGCCATCATTGCTCACCGCGAGGTGATACCAGCGCCCGGGTTCGAGGGCCTCTTTGCTTTTGATGGAGATGGCATTGCCGGGCCAAAAGTGAATGAGCGACCACTGCACCTGATTGTCGAGGAGGAGGAGTTCGTAGCCTCGCGAGGCGGCATCGGTCCACGCCTTGGAGCGGGAAAAGACGACCGCGCGTTCCTTCACATCGGGGGTCTGCACCCAGGTCGAGATGGTGAAGGGTTGCTCGCGGGCGAAGTCGCCCACGTCGGTCTCGATAGCATCGTCTCCGGTCAACTGCGCAGCCTGGCCAAACTTGCCAGCTACCGAGGAATTCGGGCCCACCGACGCAGGATCATCAAAGCTGAGGTGCAGCTGCTGGCCGGGGAGATCGGCTGGATCGAGGGTCTCGTCGGACGCCGCCATCTCCTGCTGGGCGAGGTGCTGCACCTTGCGCGCGGCGGCAGCCACCTTTTTCTCCAGCTCCACCTGCTTCGCTTTGTCCGCTTCGTCCATCAGGGGCATGGCCGGAGTGGGCGTGGCCTCGGGATTGAAATAAGAGTAAAGGCCTGCTTCGTCGATGTCGTCGAAAAAGGCAAAGAGCGAGTAGTAGTCCCTGGCGGTGATGGGATCGTATTTGTGATCGTGGCAGCGGGCGCATTCCATGGTCAGCCCGAGAAAAGTGGTGCCGTAGGTCTGGAGCCGGTCCGCGATGTATTCCACCCGGAATTCTTCCGGAATGGAGCCGCCCTCCACCTTCTGCTGGTGTAGACGGGAGAAGGCCGTGGCCAGGCGGGTCTCGTCGTTGGCATCGGGCAAAAGATCCCCTGCCAGTTGCTCGTGGATGAAACGGTCGAAGGGCTTGTTCTCGTTGAGCGAGCGAATGACGTAATCGCGGTAGGGCCAGACCCGGTTGTCCTTATCGACCTGAAAGCCGTAGGAATCGGCGTAGCGGGCGACATCCAGCCAAGGGGTGGCGAAGCGTTCGCCAAAGCGCGGACTGGCCAGCAGGCGATCGATGGTTTCCTCAATCTTCTCCGGGGAAAAAGCAGCCACTTCCTCCGGGGTGGGAGGCAGGCCCGTCAAATCGAGGGTCAAACGACGCAACAAAACGTGGGGCTCGGCGGGGGGGAGGAGAGTGAGATTCTCTTCCTCCAAGCGAGTCGACACAATCTCGTCGATCGAACGGCCCGTGGGCTCGGGGAGCGAGGTGAAGGACCAGTGCTCGGTGTATTCCGCGCCTTCCGCTATCCAGTCCTGCAAGAGCTGCTTTTGCTCGGGGGAAAGAGTCCGGTGCGAGTCCGGGGGCGGCATGATGTCGTCCTTGTCGGTCGTCAGAATGCGGGCGACGAGGTCGGATTTTTCGGGATGCCCCGGCACAATGGCTCCGGCCTCAATCGCAGCCTCGCGCTTGTCGAGACGAAGCTCGGCTGCCCGATGCTCGGGGTCGGTGCCATGGCAGAAATAGCAGTTTTCCGAGAGCAGAGGCTGGATATCGCGACCGAAGTCAATGGCTCCTTCGGCACTCAAAGCGCCGGGCAGGGCCAAACCGGTCATCCCGAGGGCCAGCGGACGTAAGCGGGGGCTAAAAAAAGATTGGGTGGAAAAACGCACGATGGACAGAGTTACCCAGTAATACGGGCTCCTCCATGTGATTTTTCCCCGTCTATTTTTGGTGGGGGTGTATTTTCTTGATTAAGAATAAGATGAAAGTAAGGTGTTCCGATTTCTGCGAAGGATTTGAGGAAAACGAAACACCTTGGCCGGGCTTAAATTAATTCGCTACGATATTGACCAGCTTGCCGGGCACGACGATGACCTTGCGGATCGTCTTGCCATCGGTGTGGGCCTGCACCTTGGGCTCGGCCAGCGCGGTGGCCTCGAGGTCGCCTTTGCTCATCTCGGCGGGGACCTGCAGCTTGGCGCGCAGCTTGCCATTCACCTGCACGATGATGGTGATTTCCGACTCCACCAAGAGCGCTTCGTCGTATTTCGGCCACGCTTGCTCGCTAAGCAATGCGGTTTGACCGAGCTGAGAGTTCAGCTCCTCGGTCAGGTGGGGGGCAAAGGGATTGAGGATGCGCAGGAAGTCGAGGAAGAGGTCTTGCGGCACGGCCTCGGCCTTGGTGTAGGCGTTCACGCATTCCATCATGGCCGAGATAGCGGTGTTGAAGCGGAGGGCTTCGATGTCTTCACCGACTTTCTTGATGGTGGCGTGGGTGATTTTCTGAAGGTCATCGGGTTTGGTGTCGACTGATACCTTTTCGCGCAAGCGCCAGACCTTGGCCAGGAAGCGGGAGACCCCCTCTACGCCCTTCATGGACCAGGGCTTCACCTGCTCGAGCGGCCCCATGAACATTTCGTAGAGACGCAGGCTGTCCGCGCCATAGCCTTCGATGACGTCGTCGGGATTGACCACGTTGCCGAGGGACTTGGACATCTTTTGCCCGTCCTCACCCATGATGAGGCCCTGGTTGACCAGTTTTTTGAAGGGCTCCTTGGTGCTCAGGTAGCCGAGGTCGTTGAGGACCTTGTGCCAGAAGCGGGCGTAGAGCAGGTGCAGCACGGCGTGCTCGGTGCCGCCGATGTAGAGGTCGACATGGGCATCTTCGCCACTCCAATACTGCTCCGCTTCTTTGGAAATGAAGGCCTCTTCGTTCTTGGGATCGCAGTAACGCAGGTAATACCAGCAGGACCCGGCCCACTGGGGCATGGTGTTGGTCTCGCGCTCGAATTGGTCGGAGTAGTTGATCCAGTCGGTGGCCTTCAGCAAAGGTCCGCGAGGATCGCCGGTGGGCTTGAAGTCCTCCATCTCGGGCTGCAGCAGGGGCAGTTCTTCCTCGGGGAGAGGGGCGTGTTCGCCGGTTTCCTTGTCCCAAAGGAGAGGGAAGGGCTCACCCCAGTAACGCTGACGGGAGAAAAGCCAGTCGCGCAGCTTGAAGTTCACGCGCCGTTTGCCTTTGCCTTCGGCCTCCAGCCAGTCGATCATCTTGGCCTTGGCCTCCGCAGTGGACAGGCCATCGAGGAAGCCGGAGTTGATAGCCGTGCCGGGAGCGGAGCTTGCTTCAGGGAGCTCCGGCGTCCCGCCGTCATTCCCCTTTGGATTCTCTGAGACGACCTGAATAATCGGGAGCTCGAATTTCTTCGCAAACTCGAAGTCCCGTTCGTCGTGCGCGGGCACGGCCATGATGGCGCCGGTGCCGTAACCCATCATTACGTAGTCGGCGATCCAGATGGGGATGGCTTCGCCGTTGACGGGATTGAGGGCGTAGCCTCCGGTGAAGACCCCGCTCTTGTCTTTGTTCAGGTCACCGCGCTCGAGATCGGATTTGCTGGCGCAGGCCGCTTGGTAGGCTGCGACGGCCTCCTTTTGCTCGGGAGTGGTGATTTTTGCCACCAAGGGATGCTCGGGGGCGAGGACCATGTAGGTGGCTCCGAACAAAGTGTCGGGACGGGTGGTGAAAACGGTGATGGTTTCCGCTTCGAGGTCGGAAACTTCAAAGTCGACTTCGGCTCCCTCACTGCGGCCAATCCAGTTGGTCTGCAGGGCTTTGATGGAGTCGGGCCAATCGAGGGGCTCGAGCTCGTCGATGAGGCGTTGGGCGTATTTGGTGATGCGCAGCATCCATTGGCGCAGGGGGCGGCGCTCGACGGTCTCGCCCTTGGCCTTCCATTCCTCGACTTCTTCGTTGGCGAGGACGGTGCCCATGCTGGGGGACCAGTTGACGGGGGCTTCGTGGATGAAGGCCAGGCGCACCTCGTCGATTTGCTCGCGGGTCCAGCCTTTTTCCTCCAGCTCGCTCACCGGGCGGGCCTTCTGGCTTTCTTCGCAGAAATAGGATTTGTAGAGCTGCAGGAAGATCCACTGGGTCCACTTCACGTAGCCGGGGTCGGTGGTATTGACCTCGCGGTCCCAGTCGTAGGCGAAGCCGATGGCTTGCAGCTGGCGGCGGAAGTTGTCGACATTGGCCTCGGTGGTGACGCGGGGATGCTGGCCGGTCTTGATGGCATACTGCTCGGCGGGCAGGCCAAAGGCGTCCCAACCCATGGGGTGCAGGACGTTGAAGCCGTTCATGCGCTTGTAGCGGCCGATGATGTCGGTGGCGGTGTAGCCTTCGGGGTGGCCGACGTGGAGTCCCGCGCCGGAAGGGTAGGGAAACATGTCGAGGACGAAGTATTTTGGCTTGCTGGCATCGAAGCCCTCTTCGCCGGGACCAGGGGTGCGATAGGTCTTTTCGTCGGCCCAGCGCTTTTGCCAGCGGGGTTCGAATTCGTCGAAAGGAAAGGGTTTGGAACGTTCGTCAGACATGATTTCGCGGGGAACAAACCAGAAGAGGACAACCGGAGTCCAGCCTTATGAGCCTCAGGCGGCGGGATTCACCTTTTCCGGGCAAAAAAAAGCCGCCTCTCGACGGGAGAGAGGCGGCTTGGACCAAAAAACAATCAATCCTAAAAAATCTGGCGGCCGCGCTGGCGATTGTCATGGGAGGAGCGGTTGCTCCGGTTGTCGGCATTGCGGTTGCTGTTTTCGCGGCTGGGTCTGGCCTGTTGCTCGCGGCGATTCTCCTGACTGCGATTCGTCGGGCTCGGGCGTGCGGGCATTTGTCGTTCGCGGGAGGGGTTGGCTTGGGGGCGCACGGTGGGGGTCGGGCGGGAGCGCTCAATGACGCGGCGGCGCACTTCTTCCTGTTGGCGGCTGATGGCTTCCTTGCGGTAATCGTTGCGGTTTACACTGGACCGAGTGTGGAAGGTGGGCTCGCTCGCCGAGCGGCGGGGATAGCTTCGGGACGAGCTGGACCCCTCGCGGGTGAAGTCACGATTTTGGGAGCGGTAGCGGTCATCCGGCCGCGTCTGCTGCCCGGGTTGATTCCGGTGGTTGGGGAAGACGGGACTTTGCGTGCGGGTGGGGCGCTGATAGCGGTTGCGATCATCATCGCGGTCGCGGCGGGAGTGATTGCTCTCGGTGCGATGATTAACGTAGGGCAGGCGGTTGTGGACTTGCACGGGTTTGCCCGAGCGGTGGCCCGATGGGTAGGAGGGCTTGCTGTGGCGCTGGGGCAGGGAATCGTAGTAGCGCCCCCGCGAGGTGTCGTAGTAGCGATTGTTCTGCCGGTCAAAATAGCTGCGTCGATAGGGGTCGTAGGCCCAGCGGGAGTGGCTGGTATTCACAAAACCCTCCGAGGGACGGCGATAGCTGGTATGGAGGTGGGGCAGGTTGGTGGGACAGCGTAGGGCGGTGCCACGGCGATAGTGACTGGGATAATAGGGAGTGCTGTAGCGGCGGGGCAGGGTGCTGTAGTAGCGCCCCGAGCCGAGATTGTAGTATTTGCCCAGAGAATAGTCGTAGTAGGACCGGTAATAGGGATCATAACCCCAACGGGAATGGGAGGTGGAAATAATGCCTACGCTGGAGCCATAGCTGTTGTAGCCCCCGTAGCTACCGGTGCTGTAGGTGACCCCATATCCGGTCGGAGCGACACAGGAGGAGAGGAGGGGCAGCGCGAGGAGGGCTGCCAGAATTGGGAGGAACGCTTTCATGTCGGTGGGTATGACCCTTGGGGGACCGTCTTTTATTCAAGCCCATTTTCCCTTTGTTGACAAGTTCACAGCAGGCCTTCCCGGGAGAAAAAAGAAAACCCCGCCCGGTCTTGGCTAGACCGAGCGGGGCTTCTTACCATGAGGGTTCGGGGGGAATCCGAACCATTTACACACACACAACAATTACCGGGAAATTCATTCTTTAGCGGCCGCCTGCGCACTCTCGAGGTGGGCGAGAAACTTCTCCACCGAGGGGTGGGCCGAGGCGAAGAAGCGGTCGTATTCCTCACCACTAGAGTCAAACAAAATCACAGTCGGAAATCCTTCGATGGCGTATTTTTTTGCGTAGGGCATGTTCTTTTCCTTCAGCTTTTCGTCTCCATTGGGGAAGTCGAGCTCCACCAGGATGAAGTCTTCGCTAGCTTTGCTGAGAAACTCCTCTTTCGAAAAGACGTTCTTTTTCATCATGATGCAGGGCGGGCACCAGTCCGAACCGGTGAATTCCACCAACACGTCTTTGTCGCTCTTTTTGGCTTCCGAGAACGCTTTTTCCAAATCGGTGGTCCAGCCTTCTTTTTCTGCCAAGGCGAAGGCTGCGGTCAAAAGAAGAGTGAAGGTCGTCAAAATTGCTTTCATCCCCCCTAGGACGCCCGGCCCGGCGATTTTATTTCCCTAAAAAGGCATCTTTTGCTTTGTGAGGGTCATGACTGACCCGGCCTCACCCGATCAACGCCTCATCGTAGCCACCCGCAATCGCAAGAAGACCATCGAAATTCGTGAAATGCTGCGGGGTGTTTGCGAGGTGGTGGATGTGAACGAGCTGGAAGCGGAAGGCGTGGCTTTGCCCGAAGTGGAGGAGACGGGAAGCACATTTTCCGAGAATGCCACTCTGAAAGCGGTCGGCATCAGCCGGGAGGTTGCTGGATTGGTGCTGGCTGATGATTCGGGGCTGGAGGTTGATGGCCTCGGGGGAGAGCCCGGCGTGTGGTCGTCCAGCTACGGAGGGGAGGAAGGCAATCACCTGAAAAACAATGCCCGCTTGGAGCGGGAGCTGCCCCAGGTGCCGGAGGACCAGCGCAGCGGGCGCTTTCGTTGTGTGATGGTGCTGGCCCGGGAGGGGCAGGCTCTGGCGGAGTTCGCAGGGGCGGTGGAGGGGCGCTTGATCCCGACTCCCCGTGGTTCCGAAGGCTTTGGCTATGATCCCTACTTCATTCCCGAAGGGTATGAGAAGACCTTTGCGGAACTGGGCGGTGAGATTAAAAATAGCATGAGCCACCGGGGGCGCGCTCTGGCCCAGGTGGTGGACTGGATGCGGTCCTCCTGAGACATTTTTTCTGAATTTTGGCCGTCTTTTTGCGGTCGATAGGGTGTCATGCAGACTCTCTTTCGTTTCGCTCTTGTGGCTGGCCTTCTCTGGGCGTGGATCTCGGTGAGCCAGGCCGAAGGTTCCTCCCCACTGGTCACCCTTCTTCCTTCTGGCAAAGCCCAGGCTGCCGGGCATGCGCCTGAGATGGTCAAAAAGGCAGTCGCTGCCGGGAACAAGATTGTGGGCAAACCTTACAAGTGGGGGGGAGGACACGGGGTCTATGAGGATACCGGATATGATTGCTCCGGGGCCGCCAGCTTCCTCCTGCGGGAAATGGGGGTCATGAAGGGCGTGCGAGCTTCAAAGGGCTTTCTGACCTTCGGCGAGGCCGGGGAAGGGGAACATCTCACCATCTGGGTGCGAACCGGGCATGTCTTCATCACGGTTGCGGGTCTGCGCTTCGATACCCATGGCGAGGATGCCGCTGATGGACCGCATTGGACGGAGGAAAAGCGGGCCAAGGACAAGTTCCAGCCCCGTCGCCTGCAGCGCTCGTCCCGATGAAGGGAGGCGCTTGAGGCCCGCGCGGCTATTCTCCCAGAATGTGGGCGACGAAGCTTTCTCCGTCTGTGCCCGCTGCGGCCATTTCTTCCTCCAGGGTGGCCAAGCGGGAGTTCAGCCCCCGTTCGGTCAGTTTCTGGTGTTCGGCTTGTGCCCGCTTCAGGTAGGCAGCCCGGATGACATCGGCTTCCTGATGGAAGGAGGCCAGGTAGTCCTTCTGCTGCTGATGGTGGCGGTGGAGAATTTTCATCGCTTCCGCTGGCAAACCTGTCACTTCGGCGGGATCCGGGAGGTAGGGAGCTGCTTGGTCCAGGGTGGTTTGGTAGGCTTCATACCGCCCGGCCAGAGTGGTGGCCTCCTCCTTGGGAATATTGCGCAGCCATTGGCGGAGCGACATGCCTTGGGCTGTCACGTTGTCGGCGATGCGCTTGAGGTGGGCCCGGCGATTTTCCTGCAGCATCTCCACCGCTTTGCTTTTAAGCACGGTCATCTCGCTGGGAGCACTGGGTGCCAAGTCGTGGGCGGAGAGCCCTTCGGCATCCTTGGACCACTCGATGATGAATCCGCCCACCGGCTCTCCGGGATGCTCGTTTTGCCACCCCTCGGGAGTGACGAGGAGGCCGGCCAGCTCGGGATCTTCCTTGGGAAAGCCCTCTTTCCACTGGGCGAATTCCCAGGGTTCCCCAGTGAGCCATTGCCAGTTGCCTTCCCGATATTGTGCTCCCAGCCAGAGGTGAGAGAGCCCGGATTGGCTGGTGATTTGCCGCAGAAAGTTGCCTTCGATTTCGTCACTGGCTGCTGCCAGCGTGCCGCCCGCTTGCTCGGCCTGGGCCAGTGCCTCCGCGAGGGAAGTCGCTTGTGCCAGGATGAGGTAGCGCTTGCCGAGGGAAGAGACCGTGCCCGCGGGCCAGACTGGTTTGTTGCTTTCCAAGGTCTGTGCGATGGTCGCGAGCTCGGTGGCGCGCAGGGGCTCCTTGTCGCCTTCGTCCCATTGAATGAAGAAGGGTTGGGCTTCGGCGGGCTGGCGGGCCCACAAGACCGTGACCGCATTCACCATCAGGGCGGTGCCGGTGCTGGTGCGGGGCTTTTCGAGGCTGAAGGGAATTTCCTGGTCCTGCCAAGCCCAGTCATTGCGCGCAATGGCTCCTGCTCCCAGCCAGGAGTTTTTTCCGTCGGGGAGGTGGGACGAGAGCCAGCGCAGGTCGTCTTGGTTGGCGGCGATGGCCAGGTGTCCACCATGCTGCTCGGCGTAGTCAATGGCCTGATACCAGGAGAGGGGCTCTTCGACCAAGAAGTAGTGCGAGGCCCCGCGCTGGCGGGTCCCCTCAGGAAACTTGCTGTGATCGCCAGCGGCGAGGCGGTCCTTCAGTGCGGCCAGCTGTTCGGCAGGGGATAGCCCGGCCAAGGGATCGGGCTCTGCGGGAGCAGGGGCTTCTTCTTTCGCTACCGGAGGAGTGGTGATTGTGCCACCATTCAGGGAGCCATTGGGGTTGGCTTCGGCGCGCCGGGCCGCCTCTTTCTTGCGGGCTTCCAGCTTCTTGAGTTCCTCGTTTTTGGTTTTGTCTTTGGCGGTGAGGGTCTCCTTTTGCTTGAGCGCGGTCCACGCTCCGAAGATGGCCACGCAAAGGCCGATGATGATGAGCATATTCCGCAAGAGCACAAAGTCGGTCTGCGACTTCTTGCGGGGGGGAGTGCGCGGGGGAAGGGCCGCGGCCGGACCAGCCTGGGTGACCAGAGGGCGCGCGCCGCCAGTGGCGACTTTCACTGCTGCCGGGCTGGCCGAGGGGCTGCCGGTGGCTAATCGGCGCCGGGGGGCTGCCTTCATGGAGGCGAGCACGGAATGGAGATGCTCTGCCAGTTCGCGTGCGGTGGCGTGGCGGTAGGTCGGGTCGGGCTGAATTGCTTTGGCAATGATGGGGTCGATGCGGGGATCGCTCTGCACCACTCGGGAGGGGGCTTGATAGGGGTCCGTGGGGAGCTGGGTGGTGAGCAGTTCGTAGAGCATCACCCCAATGGCGTAGATGTCCGCCTTTTCGTCCGCCGCAGCCGGATTGGCCATCACCTCCGGCGAGGTGTAGCCCGGAGTGCCGAAGACCAAATCATCCCCCTCGGCCCGCTCCTCTTCCTCGGCGAGGCCAAAGTCACCCAGCTTGGGCTCTCCCTCGGCATTGAGCAAGACGTTGGCAGGCTTAATGTCGCGGTGCAGGATGCCGTGCTCGTGGGCATGGGCCAGCCCATCGGCGACCTTGGCGCAAATTTCCAGCGCCCGGTATTCATCAACCTGTGTGCCATAGGTGTCATGATACAGGGTTTTGCCCTCCACATACTCCATCACCAGATAGAGAAGGCCATCCACTTCTCCAAAGTCGAAGATGCCGACAAGATTGGGGTGGTTCAGCTTGGCCATGGCCTTGCCTTCGGCCACAAAGCGCAGGCGAAAGGATTCGCTGGTCCCGAACTCGCGGGGCAGCAGCTTGATGGCCACGGGCCGGTCCAGAGAAGTCTGCACCCCGCGGTAAACAGCCGCCATGCCGCCTTGGGCAAGAAAGGACAATTGGCTATAGGCGGGCAGCAATTGCTCCACTTCTTCCGCAGGCAGCACTTCGAATGTAGGATTGTCTTCAGACATGGATAAAGGGGGGAAGGTTTGGTAGGGAAGCGTCACCGCAAGGGGGACGTGTCCCTAGCCACGCTCACCCAAGCTAGATTTTCGTGATGAGGCAAGTCTTGAAAGTTTACGGGAAGAGGAGATGGTCTTTTGCAGGCGGGCTCATTCCGTCGATTTGAAATGATGGACGAAGAAAAAATTTGGCAGGAACTGGGGGCGGAGGGTTTCGATCGTCTCACCGCGGCTTTTTACCGCAGGATCCGCGCCGATCGCCTCATCGGGCCCATGTATCCTGACCATGATTGGGAGGGCTCGGAGCGTCGACTCGCCCTCTTCCTGCGCTTTCGCTTCGGACAAGATCCCACCTACCTGCAAGAGCGGGGGCACCCGCGTCTCCGCATGCGCCACATGCCTTTCCGCATCGGGGAGAGCGAGCGTGACCGCTGGCTGGAGCTGATGGCAGGTGCCCTTGAAGAAGAGAATGTTGCTCCCGACACGGCCGCTGCGATGATGACCTTCTTCGCTGGGGTGGCCGATTTCATGCGCAACCGCTGAGGAAAGGGCATTCCTTTGAATAATCTTTTGATTTCGCTCGTAGAATGGGCATCTTTCTCAAACATGAAAACACTGATGATTGCAACTGGAGTCGCTTTGGCGGCCCAAATGAGTGTGGTGGTCGCTGAAGAAGCCAAGGAAGCCGCTGCGGCGGAGGTCAAGGCCGCTGATCAGCAGGTGACTATCGCAGGCGACGACACCATGAAGTTCGATACTGCCGAGTTCACTGTGAAAGAGGGCGAAACAGTCGCTCTGACCTTCAAGAACGTGGGCAAACTTCCGAAAATTGCCATGGGGCACAACATCGTGATTCTGCAGCCGGGCACCGAGCCCATGTCCTTCGCGGCCGCCAGCATGGTGAACAAGGACACCACTGGTCTGCCCAAGGATGAGGCCCTTCTCGCGAAGGTGGTGGCCAGCACCAAAATGCTTGGCCCTGGTGAAGAGGCGTCCGTCACTTTCACTGCTCCCGCACCCGGCGAGTATCCTTACATCTGCTCCTTCCCCGGTCACGCTGCTCTGATGAAAGGCGTGATGAAGGTGGAAGCGAAGTAAGCTCTTGGACTAAAGGTTTTTCTCAGGCGGCCTGCGGGCCGCCTTTTTCGTGTCCGTCACTCAGGTGGCTTTGCGCGCGAGGTAAGTCGTTACCCCGGCGCTTTCTTCTCCGGCGTTCTCTTCTTGGGAAAAATCCTCCCAACGTTCTTCCACCGCGAAGCCCGCCGCATGGAGGAGGTTTTCCCAATCTTCTTCCGTGGCATAGCGGATCACTTGGCGCGATTCATAGCTGCGCTCCACCCCGGCACCCGCCCGCAGTTCATAGCGATGGGTGCGGGTCAGGATTTGTGCCGCGCGGTCCAGTTCATGTCTCGTCACAATGGCGGCCTCCTTGCCATCCGGAAGCGGCAGGCTGTGATCAGGGTAGAATTCCCCCTCCGGTAGTTCGCCCTCCAGCTCCAGCCAGGGGTAAAAGACGGAAAAATAGAGCCCGCCGCCCTCGGTGAGCAGTTCTTGCATCCGCAACATCGCAGCAATGGGGTCGGGCAACAGTTGCAAGGTAAAGGCCGGGAGGGCCAGGGCCTGGTAGCCCGAATCCAGAGGCAGGGTGAAGAGATCGGCGCAGTGGAGGGTGGGGGAAAGCCCTGCCGCCCGGGCTGCCTTTTCGCAGCGATCAATCATCTCCGGCGCGTTGTCCAGTCCCTCCAGTTCGTAGCCCTTGGCTAGCAGGGGGAGGAGCAATCGCCCCGAGCCGCAACCGATTTCCAGCGCTTTACCCGGATGTTTTTTGAGAAAAAACTCCATCAGAGGCAGTTCTGCCGCCGGCCCCTCCGCCTCCCAGAAGAGGTCATGCCATTCCGCTTCGAGTGATTGATACACCGCCGCAACCTGCCTTCTTGGGACGGAAAGAAAAGGGAAATGCTCAGGAGAGAGACTTTGCCTTTCCAATCTCTCTCATCAGGGCGTGCCCGAAAAGGGCCGCGCCGAAGCCATTGTCGATATTCATCACCGCGATGCCTGCCGCGCAAGAGGTCAGCATCGCATGCAGGGCAGTCTCGCCGTGGCGGGCGATGCCATAGCCTGTCGAGGTGGGCACCGCCACTACCGGGCACGCGAGCAAGCCACCGAGAACGCTGGGAAGAGCTCCCTCCATGCCGGCAATGGCCAGCACTCCGCTCGCTCCCCGCAGGGTAGGTAGGTGGGGCAAGAGGCGATGCAATCCCGCCACTCCCACATCCTGGATTTCACAAAAGCGGTGACCGAGGAACTGTAGCGTCACCGCTGCCTCCGCCGCCACCGGCAAGTCCGAGGTCCCCGCCGTCACCACCACCAGATAGGGCTCGTCCTCCTCCGGCTCCCTTCGCGGGGGCAGTCCGAGGGTGAGACAGCGGGCCGCCTCATGGTAAACCGGGCTCTCCGGTCCCGGCCAATTTGCCAGCAGTTCTTCCGCCTTGGCTTGGGTCACCCGGGTGGCCAGTGCTTTGCCATGGACTCCGGCCAGCCGCGCGAGATTGTCCCCAATCTGCCCGGCGGTTTTGTTTTCGCCCAAGATAATTTCCGGCGAGCCCTGCCGCAGTTCGCGTTGCAAATCCAAGGTCGAGTGCGCCAGCTCCTCGTAGGGGAGTCGCACGAGGTCTTCCAAGGCGGTTTCCACCGTGCGCTCGCCGGCTGCCACCTCCGCCAGCAAGCACTGCATCGCCTCGCGGTTCATCAATCGTGGGCGTGGTGCTCGAACTCGCGGTGGGTGGCATCGTCCTTGGCGGGGAAGTCCGCCGGAATCTCTTGGGTCACCTCACCGGTGGCCGCCCATTCCGAGCCGCGCAGGAAGGTGACAATGAAGCCTACTCCCTCAAAAGCCTCGGTATCGTGGCCGAGGGTGGTGTGAAAGACCCGTCCCTTGCCGTAGTCAATGGTCATCAGCATGGGCTCATGGCGCCCCGCATCCTGCAGCGCCTTGGTATCCGCTGCTGTAGCCAGGATGGTCATGTTTTCCGCCGGGCCCCGCAGATGCGAGTAGCATTCATCCTTGGTGTGCAGCCAAAAGTCGGGCAAGCCCTGGGTGATGGGGTGATCCTTCACCCGCATGGTCACCACAAATTCGTTTTGCGGACCGTGGGCCCCGCACTTGCCGGGGCTCTCGTCGCGCACCACATTGCCCTCTTCGTCATAGTAGACGTAGGGGCCGTCCTTTTCACTGCGTCCGCCCCAGCCACCGAGGCCGATCATCTTGTTGAACT
This sequence comes from Roseibacillus ishigakijimensis, assembly GCF_016595415.1. GTDB lineage: Bacteria > Verrucomicrobiota > Verrucomicrobiia > Verrucomicrobiales > Akkermansiaceae > Roseibacillus > Roseibacillus ishigakijimensis. The sequence continues at coordinate 33,308 of NZ_JAENIO010000018.1, read as the reverse complement.
CCGGCCACTCCGGCCAACTGTTGTTCGCGGCGTGCACGATGCTCAGCCCGCCGCCGTTTTTCATATACTCTTCAAAGGAGCGCTTCGTTTCCTCGGGCCAAGCGGCCGCGTTCCAGCCGAAGTTGCTCACCACCAGGTCGTATTTGCTGAAGTCGGGAGCGAAGTCCGGGTCCGCCTTGGGTTTGTCCAAGCCGACCCAATCGCCGGTTTCCGCAAATTTCAGCCATTTTTCCTCCCGCTCATGCTTCCAGAGAAAGTGGGTGCGTGCCACTTCGACCTCGAAGAGACCACTCTCCTCCAGGTATTGCTTCATCATGATGGTCGACTTGGGCCACACCGCGTGGTTGTTCTGGCCATCCACGATGAGGGCTTGCAATTTCTCCGCCGCCGCAGCGGGCAGGGCGAGTGCACAGGTCAAGAGAGTGAGTTGAGAGAACCATTTCATAGCTTCGGAAGATTCAAGCAGCAAACGGCGCGGGGCAAAGAAGAATTTCAGGAAAGCGTCTTCGGCCGCGTGGGTTTTTTTCACACGGAGCGCGGGCTTCAACCCGCTCCAGAGCTTCGATAGCAAGGGGTCTCATTTAATCGTCATTTTATGGTAGAACTTGATTAAGTGCCGGTCGTTTGTCCAAATTTCGTCGATAAAAGAGAATGCCCACTCTGCAAGTCTGGTCCCGATGACTTCCTCCCTGTTGAGAATTCGCATAGGAGCATTCATTGGCTGCCAATCCTGGTCGTTTGGTCCAACGACCATGAAGGAGTTTTCTTCGAACGAGTAGACTATGCTGATAAATACGTTTTGTGAGGGCACCAAAATCAGGAAAGCAATGCCATGCTTCCGCTGACCTACGGTCCATCTTGCCAGATAGAGCGTTTCACCCTTGTCTTCTAGAAATACGCTCCCAGTGATCTTGGCAGTTTTCGAATCACAGCAATCACAATGCCCAAATATTTTTTTCTTAGAGTTCCTTACGGGCATTTTTTCTCAGTTTAATGGTACTGAGGCGCGAATCAGGAGCGTTTTCCTGTCTTCTGTCATTCTCATCCCTCCCGTTTGGTGAATAAAGCGACTGAGGGAGGGGCTGGTTGTCTAAGGAGAATGCTCCTTTCGAGGGTGAAGGCAATCTCTCCCCTCAACCCCGTTTCTTCTTCCGCCCTTTTTTGTCGATGGCGGCGAGTTGCTTTTCGCGTTCGAGGAAGCGGGGGAGGAGGTGTTCGCTAATCCAGTCGAAGCCGGCTTGGAGGCCGTGCTCGCTGTAGACGCGGCCGATTTCGGCTTCGACGGAGGTGGGATTGCCCCGGAAGCGGAGAAAGTCATTGCTGGAGAACCGAATGAAGGCTTCTCCATCCAGCCCCTGGCCTTGAGCGAGAATCCACTCGCGCACGTAGAGGGCGAGGACGGCGTCGCCGATCCAGGCTTCTTCCCTTTCTTTGGTGAGGGCTTCTTCGTCTACTTTCATGAGCCGGAGCCTTCCATCTTTTGGCGCAGGCCTTGTTCGGCGCGCTGGTCCCAGTAGCCACTGTCGAGCTCGATGAAGATGGAGGAGTAGGGCAGGGCGGTCTGGGTCTTGATGACGAGGACGGCGAAGGTCTTGGAGTCGTCCTCGAGGATGGCGGAAAGGTAGCGGTAGGGGAAGTCGCGCATGGCATGGCCGCGCAGGGCTCCATTGAGGGCCACGCGGTAGGCGTCGATGCCGGGGGCGTTGTCGTTTTCCACGAAGGTGAGCTCCTGACTGCGGTAGAAAACGGGGGTGACGTGTTGCTGGTTGTCGAGGACGTCGAGGACTCCGCCGAGAACTTCGGGGATTTCTTTGTTCACGAGCAAGGTGCGCACGCCGCGGCGGGTGTGGAGGGGGAAGGATTCGTCGGCGATGACGATCCAGTTGCGATTGCCGAGGGCTTGAATTTCGCGCACGAGGCCGGGATCCAGCTCGGGGGCGGGAGCGGGACGGTTGAATAGGCTACAACTCGTCAGCGCAAAGGTGACGAGGAGGCTGGCGATGACGGAAGCGATACGCATTGAGGGAGGCCCAAGCTAACGGGTGTTCAAAGAAAGTCAATTCGTGGGATTGACTTATCTCTTTTCCCAAAGCGAGGGCCGGGACCTACATCATTTGGGCTCCGGCTTCGGCGAGGGGGCTGCGTTCGCCCCGGCTGAGGGAGACGTGGGCGACGAAGGGTTGGCCCTTCAGGCGCTTGCGGGTGTAGACGAGGCCGTTGGAGCGGCTGTCGACGTAAGGGTTGTCGATCTGGGCGGGATCGCCCACGAGGACGAGCTTGGAGCCGCGCGACATGCGGGTGACGATGGTCTTGGCCTCTTGCGGGGTGAGCTGCTGGGCCTCGTCGAGGACGAAGAAGCGGTTGGGGATGGAGCGGCCGCGGATGTAGCAGAGGGCTTCCACTTCGATGATGCCTTGCTCGATGAGCTTGTCGTAGGGCTTTTTTCCCGCCTCGGCGGTGTCAGCGCCTTTTTGCTGCTTGCGGCGCGGGCCCTTGGCAGCGGGCGGAACCATGAGGAGGTCGAGGGCATCGTAGACGGGCTGCAACCAGGGGCGCATTTTTTCGTCCAGGGTGCCGGGGAGGAAGCCGATGCCTTCGCCCATGGCGACGACGGGTCGACTGACGGTCAGTCCGTTGTAGTGGCGGGCAAAGACCTCGCTGAGGGCGGCCGCGATGGCCACGAGGGTCTTGCCGGTCCCCGCCTGGCCGTAGCAGGTGACCAAGGAGATGTCGGGATTGAGAAGGGCGTCGATGAAGCATTTTTGGCCCAAATTGAGGGGCTTGAGGCTGGTGCCCTCGGGGATGCGGAGGGCCTCGGGGATGGCGAGACGGACGAATTCGCCCTCTTTATTGAGGCGGGCGGGCATGGTTTGCTTGGGTCCGGCTTTGAGGAGAACGTATTCGTTGATGGCGAGATCGTCGGCGGCTCCCTCGACATAAAGCACTCCGGTGCTGGCGAAGCCTTGCAGGTCGCTGGGGCTAACCTCGATGCGGGGGAGGTCGTAGTGGGAGACTTCCTTGGGGTCGACTTTGTCATTGAGGTAGTCCTCGCATTCGATGCCGACGGCCTTGGCCTTCAATTGCATGTTGAGGTCTTTGGTGACCACGATGACAGGCGGGCTGTTGTATTCCTCGACGAGGAGCGCGGCCCCGAGGATGCGGTGATCGACACGGCTGCGGTCGGGAAAGACGCGGAAGAACTGCTGCATGCGGGCGGTGGTCTTGCCACAGAGATTGGGGTCGAAGACCACGAGCCGCACTGAGCCGCCTCCGGCGGTGGTGACGCCGGTGGTGGGGGCTTGGCCGTTGGAAAAGAGCTGGGTGAGGGTGCGATGGACCTGGCGGGCATTGGCTCCGCGTTCGCTTTGCTCATTTTTGAAGCGATCCAGCTCGGAAAGTACGTCGGCGGGGAGGCAGATGTGATTGTCGGCAAAGCGGTCGAGGCAGCCCGGGTCGTGGAGGAGGACGTTGGTGTCGAGGACGAAGTTTTTTCCCAAAGTGGCGGGAGCGATAAGGCCGAATTCGCGGGCTTTTTTCTTGGTCAGCCGGGGTGGGAGGTTTTTGGAGGGAAGCTGGCGGGGCGCTTCTTCTTCCTCAAAAATCGGGATCTGGGATCCATTAGTGGTGGCCATGATGGAGTATGGGGTTGGGGTGGAAGGGACGAGGCCCGGGGTGGGGCGGTCGGGCCAAACTCTCCAGGAAGGAGGGTGCCACGAGAGACCGCTGTCCACGAATTTTCAAGACTCCTATCCCTAGCTGTTTCCGGGCCGGTCTGCATCACAATTCCCGCTCTGATCTGTCAGCAAGCGGATGAGGGACTGACGGTCAGTCTTTCCCACGGGCGTGCGGGGCCAGGGAGTGCAGGCGATGGGGGGCTGACAACGGGAGAAGCCGGGGAGGCCGGCATTCCAGGTCTGGAAGGCGGTGGCGAGCCCGTCGGGCACGGCGGGGGCTTCCAAGACGGGCAGGAGTTGGTGACCCCGGCGGGGATGGGGCAAGGCGATGACGGTCGCAGGCAGAGGGCTGGCGAGGGCGGCGAACTCCCGGCGCAGACGGGCGAGGTCGACCAGTTCGCCGAGAATCTTGAGCTGGTCGTCGCTGCGACCAAGGAGGGTGATTTTTTCGGGGGAAAGGTCGACCCTATCCTGGGTGGGAAAGGGGTCTTCCCGAGGTTGGAGCCCGTTCTCGGTCAGGTAGCCGGTGAAGAGGCCCGGTCCTGTGATGGTGAGACGTTTGTCGGCATCGCTGGCGAGCTGCCAGCCGGGCAAGGGGCGGAGGGTGTCGTCGTCGCGAGTGCCGGCCGCGATGAGGCCGGCGGTCTCGGTCATGCCGTAGCTGGCGATGAGGGGCCAACCGAGCTCGCGGGCCTGCTGGGCGAGGGCGGGCTCGAGGGCTTCGCCGCCGATGAGGGCGAGGCGGAGCTCCGGGGGGGCGGTCAGAGAGGCTTGCGCGAGGTCGTGGACCTGGGTGGGCACGAGGGAGGTGACGGTGACTTTTTCCTGCTGGAGAAAGTGCAGGAACGCCTCGGGCTGCCACTTGTGTGGGAAGCGGGCTAGGCGCCCTCCCGCGAGACGGGCGCGGTGGGTGAGGCAATAACCGCCGACGTGAAACTCGGGGAGGGCGAGTCCCCAAACGTCGCGGGAGCTGCAGGCGAAGTGGGCATTGACGGTGCGGGCGCACCAATCCAATCCCTCCTCGGCGTGGAGAATCCACTTGGGCGCGCCCGTGGTGCCGCTGGTGGCAAAAACGAGGCCGGAAAGAGCGGAGTTCGCTTGCGCCAGAAGCGAGGCAGCTTCCTGGAGATGGGGCGGCGAAAAGAGGCGCAACATGACGCGAGATTGCCGGGAGCGGGAGAATTTGGCAAGGGTGGGGGAGGAGCGGCTTTCCCCTGGGGGCGGGTGGCGAGGAGCTGGCCGGACTACTTTCTCGCCATTGTTACGGGAGGCAAAAGATCGTCGCGGAAAGGCAAGGAAAGGCGTTGCGGGATTCTCGTTGTCCGTTCAAGCTGTCCGGCAATGGTTGGGGGGGAATTGACGGAAGAGCTTCGGGAGTCGGCGCGTCGTGCGGCGCGGGCGATGATCACGGCCCGGATTCTGGAAGACAAATTGCGCAGTCTTTACAAGGCGGGTCAAATCGTGGGCGGAGTTTACCTCGGGAGGGGGCAGGAAGCCCTCAGCGGGGTGCTGGGCACGCAGCTGCAGCCCGGGCGCGATGTCTTTGCCCCTTTGATTCGCGACCAGGCCGGAAGGACGGGTTTTGGAGAAGAGCTTCTGGATGTGACCCGCACCTATCTCGGCTCGGTGGAAGGGCCGATGCGCGGTCGCGATGGCAATATTCACCGCGGTCGCCCGGAGAAGGGGATGCCAGCCATGATCAGTCACTTGGGGGCGGCGGTCTCGGTGGTGACCGGGATGTTGCTGGCCCGGCGGCTGAAGGGCGAACTGGCCGGAGTGGTGGGGGCGACCTGCATTGGTGATGGCGGCACTTCCACGGGAGCTTTTCACGAAGGACTCAATCTGGCGGCGGTGGAGCAGCTTCCCCTCGTGGTGATCGTGGCCAATAATCAATATGCCTACTCCACTCCCAATCACCGGCAATTTGTCGGTGATCTTTTCGACCGCGCCGCAGGCTACGGCGTGCGGGGTTGGCGCGCGCGGGGGAATAGCTTGCTGGATTGCCTGGCACAGGTCGGGGGTGCGGTGGCGGCGGCCCGGGGCGGGGAAGGCCCCCAACTGGTGGTGGCGGATTTGCTGCGGCTGGGTGGACATGGCGAACATGACGACGGGGCCTATGTGGACGCCGCGCTGAAGGCGGGCGAACTGGGACGCGATTGTCTGGCAGTGGCGAGGGAAGAGCTTTTGCAAAAGGGCGGAGCGAGCGAATCCGAGTGGGCGGCCTGGGAGGAGGAGGCCCGCGAGGAGGTCACCGCTGCGGTGGCGCAGACCCAACGGGAATCCACCCCGGATGCGCGTCAGGAGGATTGGCGGGCGCTGAAGGACTTGGCGCCGGAAGGAATTTTTTAAGGAAAAAGAGGATGGGAGAAGTCACTTACATCGATGCCATTCGCGACGCCCAGCGGGATTTGCTGGCGGAAGACGAGCGCGTGTTCATTTACGGCCAGGACGTGGGGCCCTTCGGGGGAGCCTTCAAGGCCACCAAGGGGTTGGTGGAAGAATTTCCCGGTCGCGTGCTCGACACCCCCATCAGCGAGGATGCCATGGTGGGGGCGGCCATTGGGGCGGCGCTCGAAGGCATGCGACCCATTGTGGAAATGCAGTTTGCGGACTTTTCCTCCATCGCCTTCAATCAGGTGGTCAATCATGCCGCCACTTACTTCTGGCGCACGGGCACCGCGATTCCGCTGACCTTGCGCCTGCCCTCGGGGGGGACGCCGGGCTCGGGACCGTTTCACAGCCAGATGATGGAGGGCCTCTACGCTCACTATCCTGGCTTGATGGTCATTGCTCCCGCTACCGTGGGGGATGCCTACCACATGCTCAAGGGGGCGGTGGCTTGCTCGGATCCAGTGGTTTTCTGCGAGCACAAGCTGCTCTACCGCTGGTTGAAAGCGGACGATTACCAATCCGATGGCTTGCCCTTGACGCAGGCCCGGATCACCCGGCCGGGCAAGCACGCCACGGTGGTCACCTATTCCGCCATGGTGCACGAGGCGGTGAAAGCGGCGGAGCGTCTCGCCGAGGATGGCTGGGAAATCGAAGTGGTCGATCTGCGCTGTGTGAAGCCCATCGATACCGATACCATCATGGCCAGTGTGGCCCGCACCGGACGCCTCCTGGCGCTGGGAGAAGCCTTCCCCTGGGGAGGGGTGACGGCGGAGGTCGTCTCCCGGGTGGTGGCTGAGGGCTTCCATCTCCTCGATGCCCCGCCGCTGCGGCTCAATGCCAAAGACACCCCCATTCCCTATCACCCCGATCTCTGGCGGGCCCATCGTCCCACTCCCGAAACGATCAGCGATTCCCTGCGCAAGCTCCTCAATTTCTAGTCATTCATCACTATGCCTCTCGTAGCCGTAACCATGCCTCAACTCGGCGAGTCCATTGCCGAGGCCACCGTCATTCGCCTCGATGTCGCGGTCGGTAGTCAAGTCCAAGCCGATGCCGAAATCATTGAAGTGGAGACCAACAAGGCCACCATGGGCGTGACGACCTTGTGTGGTGGCACGGTGAAGGAGCTCTTTGCGGAAGAAGGGGAAACCTATGCTGTCGGGAGCATTTTGGGGCTGCTCGAAGTGAGCGAGGAAGAAGTCGCGCGCACCGGAGTTAGTGTCCATGGGGACGAAAAGGCGGGCGAAGGGGATGCCCCCGCTCAACCTGCCGAAGCGGAGGAAAGCCGTCCTCACGATTATCGTCCTGGCGAAGAGGACGAGAGCTATACCCCGCCCAAGGTCACCGTGGAGCCTAGTGTGCAGGGGCTGCAAGTTCCCGCCGGAGGCCCTGCCGGAGCCCATTACATTTCGCCCCGCATGCGGGCGCGCATGAACGAGCTCGGGCTTCAGGGTGCCGATGTCTCCGCCATTGCCGGGAGTGGCGCGGGGGGACGGGTGACGGTGGAGGACTTGGAGAGCTTTCTGGCCTACATCGACGGTTGGCCCGGCAGCAAAGCCTCGCCCATGCGTCTCGCGGTGGCCGACGCCATGCGCCGTAGCTGGACCCGGCCGCTGGCTACGGTGGGCACCGGAGCCCCTCTGGAAAAGCTTCTCGCCTACCGCAAGACTCTCGACCCCAAGCCGGGCCTCACTCTTTTCCTGCTCCGGGCCTTTGGCCTCGCGCTCAAGGAACATCCGGCGACCGCCGGTTTCCTCGTGGGGCAAAAGGTGGTCCATCCCAAGGCCTACGACATCGGGGTCGCGGTGCAGGTCGAGGATGGCGTGGTGGTGCCGGTTCTGCGCCGGGTCGATGAGCGCGACATCGCCGACCTCTCCGCTGATTACGAGAATCTCGTCACGCAAAGCCGTGACAAAAAAGTGCCCGAGGAAGCGGTGGGCGGCGGGATCGCGACGGTGACCAATTTCGGCACCTTCGGATTGCGCTGGGCCACGCCCGTGCCACTGCCCAGCGAGACCCTTATTCTCGGCATGGGCTCCGGCGAAATGCGTCCGGTCTGGAATGCGGAGAAGGGAATCTTCGAGCCCGAGCTGCAGGCCGAGCTGACCCTGACCTTCGATCACCGCGTGGTCGATGGTGGGGGCGCGGGGGTCCTGCTGCAGCGGGTGGTCGAACTCCTGCAAAAGCCGGAGGAACTCTAGCGCGGCGATCATGAGCGAAGGCCGCAAGGAGCGCATCGTCTTCATCGATTTGCTGCGTGGATACGCCATCTTGATGATGCTGCAAGGGCACACCATCGGGGTGGTCTTGCGGGAAGAACTGCAGAACAATCGCTATCCCGCGCACTTTGTCTGGTGGTATCTCAAGGGCCTCACCGCGCCGACTTTCTTCACCGCGGCGGGACTTATCTTCGCCTATCTCCTGCTGCGATCGGCCGAGCAGGGGGGCGACCGGATTGGCAAGGGGCTCAAACGGGGGCTCCAGCTCATGGTGCTGGGATGGGTGCTGCGGATATCGCCGGATTTTGTCAAAGACCTTTTTGCCGGAGAGTGGAGCCGTGTCCTCGCTATTTTGGGGAAATCTTACGTCTTTCATTCCATCGGGATCGCCATCATCTTGCTCATTCTCCTCTGGCTTCTCTGTCGTCCCCGGGGAAAAATTTTTGCACTCGCTGTCCTGCTCTTGGGGCAGCTCATTCTCCTCTTTGGCCCTTGGGCCGAGACCTGGGCGCCCGAGAGCGGAGGGGGACGGGTGCTGGGCACCTTTTTCTCGCGTCAATACGCCGCCTTTCCCTTGTTGCCTTATCTCGGCTACGCCTTCACCGGGGCGGGACTGGGGGCCTGGGCCTGGGTTAGCAAGTGGTATCGCTCGCCCCGGGCCTTCGGAGTGCTCATCGCGGCGGGGGCGCTCACGATGGCTCTCAGTGGCCCCTTGCACGAGGGAGCCAAGCTCATCATGGAGGGGCTCTTTTCGCTCTCTCCCGAAGCTGCCGTCTATGGTCGTCACTGGCGCACGGGGGAGGTGCTTGTGCTGACCGGATTGATTGGTTTACTCAGTCTTTGGTTGACGAAAAAGGAAAAGCTGGAGAGTCGGCCCGTGCAGTGGGTCACTCGCTGTGGGCAGGAAACCCTGACCATTTTCTTCCTCCATCACATTGTGGTTTACTCGGGCATTTTCGGCTTTGGATTGAGCTCCACCCTCCGCCATGCCCTCGGGGTGCCGGGCTCCTTGCTCACTGCCGGACTCGTCTGGGCCGGATTCATTCTGCTCGCCATGAACCTCACCGCTTTGCGGAAAAAGTTCCCGCCCCTGCGGCTCCTGCGCTAAGGCGGGCTAGGGCTTGACCATGGGGCCGGTCAGCAGGGCGGTGGATTCCTCCCAATTGAGAGAGGGCAAGGTGTCGACAAAGGGGCCTTCATCCGCGAGGGCGTAGAAGTGGCCACGTCGTTCTTGTCCGCTCAGGATTTCCCAACGATTGCGGGTGTGGGAGGTGAATTTTTTCTTTTGTTGCAAGAGCCAGCGGCGGAAATCCTCTTCCGGGCAGGGCTCGAGGGCGATGGAGCGACCGCTGGCGAGTGATCCCGGGCTCTGCCAATAGACGCCGTTCTCGCCGTGGTAGTAGATTTTTTTGAGCGAAAAGCTGAAGGTGGAGGTCACCTGCGGGCGGCCTTCTGTAGTGAGAAGTTCCAAGCGGCCCCGGGTCGGTTGCACGGCCTTCACTTGATGGCCGTATTCGGAGCGCGACTTGAACCAGTCGCCACTGAGGCGGAGGGTGCTTTGGTCCTCGTGATCCATGCGGTAGCGGCTTTCTCCGCCAAAATTGTAGTCGGTAACCCGGGTCCAGCGCGATTCCTCTAGGGCAAGAGGCTTTACGATGGCGGAGTCGGGCACCTCAAAGGAAGTATTCAGCAAGACGCCGGTGCGGGAGATTTGCTGCTGGTGCAGGTAGGCCATGTTTTCCTCTGGACGCAGCTCGACGACGGCCAGGCGATGGCCTTTGCCCCCGAAACCATCTTGGAAAATGATGATAATGAGCAGGAGCAGGGAAGCACTGAGGGAAATGAGGGGAGTGGTGAAAAAGAGACGCTGGCGTTGTCCGGACTTGGCAAAGACGAAGAGGTTGATGGGCCCCACGACGATGGCGAAGGCGATGAGGATGAGAATGAAGAGGAGGGGATTGAAGGAGCGTTGGCCGAAGGTCTGCTGTAGGGGCCAGCCCCGGGGAAACTGGCGCAGGCTGACGAAGGTGTTGCTTGGGTTGGGGAGCCCGGCGGCCAGTCTTTCGGTCTCGCTGGCATCAAGGGAATAACCGGTGGCGGCTGGCAGGCTGATGAGGCGGCTCTCCCCCCAGGAGCGCTCGGATGTGAGGCCGTCTTGCGTTGTGGGTTCAAAGCCAAGGGAAGCGAGGCTCACGCTGGCATCGGTGGTGTAGAAAAGGATTTTTCCGCCCAAGCGGTTCCACGTTTTGATCGCGGTCTGAGCACCCGGGCTCAGTTCCTTCCAATCCAGGTCAGTGAGCATGAGGAGGTCGAAGCCCTCGTAGGCCCGCCAGTCACTGCTCAGGTCGCGCGGGAGAAAACTCCCCGCAAATTGGGGTCCACCGTAGGAGAAGCGGCTGGCCACCGTGGCATTGAGAGCGCCGGAATTCGGGGTGTGCAAGGCCTGGCTCATCAGGATGGCCGGCCAGTCCGCGCTGTGATCATTTTCCATGGAAAGATGGTTGGCCGCGATGGGTGGAGCGCCCGTGATGCGGAGTTCCAGCGAGAGACGGCCTTCCTCCTGCAAGACGGTGACCATGGGCACGAGGAATTCCACACTGCGCTGTTTCCCGGCGGGGCAAGAGGCGGAGAAGGTGGAGCTGAGGTGATTGCCGGCATCCCAGGAATGGTCTTTGGAAGTGAAATGGAAGGACCAGTTGCGGTCATTCTGGGGGTCGCCATTGCGTATCTCCACCCGCACCGGGAGGTAGCCGGAAGTGGGCAGGATGCTGCTCATCGCGGTCACTGTCATCTTGCTGCCGTGCTTGGGATCCGCTGGCGAGCTGTAGAGCTGATACTGGGCCGTCGCGCTGGCGAGAACGATCAGTTGAGCGAGGAGAAAGAGAAGGAAGCGGGGCATGGTGGCGGATTACTGGCTTTGCAAGGTCTTGGGCAGGGGCTCGCTCTGGGTGGGCACTTCGGCGAGGATCCTGGCGACCAAATCGTTGTTGGTCAGTCCTTCCACGCGGGCATTGTATTCCAGTAAAATGCGGTGGCGCAGCACGGCGGGGGCCACGAAGCGCACGTCCTCGAAGGAGGTGTGGGTGCGCTCTTGCAGGAGGGCGCGGGCGCGGGCGGCCGAGGCCAGAGAGAGGGCGGCGCGCGGAGAAGCACCGTATTTAATGGCGCTGGCGGCGGTGGACTGCCCCGGGTGGGTGGCGTCCACCAGGCGGGCGATGTAGTTGGCGACGACGTCGGGGAGATAGATGCGCCGCACGAGAGCGAGCACCTCCTCCAGTTCTTCCGCCTTCAGCAGAGGCCGCACCTCAGGCTCCTGCCCCAGATCGCGGGTGGTGATGATGCGCTGCAGGGTGTCCACCGAGTTGCGGGTGACCTCGAGCTTGAACAAAAAGCGGTCGAGCTGGGCCTCGGGCAGGGGGTAGGTGCCCTCCAGCTCAATGGGGTTCTGGGTGGCGAGAACAAAAAAGGGCCGGGGCAAGTCGTGGGTCGTTCCCAGCACGGTCACCCGGCGCTCCTGCATCGCTTCCAGTAAGGCGGATTGGGTCTTGGGCGAGGCGCGGTTGATCTCATCCGCGAGACAGAGATTGGTGAAAAGGGGGCCGGGCTGGAAGACGAACTCGCGCCGACCCTCCGTTTCCTGCAGAACCGGATTTCCGGTGATGTCGCCAGGCAGCAAATCGGGGGTGAACTGGACGCGCTTGGTGTCCAGGGAAAGGAGCTTGGAAAGAGTCTTCACCAGCTCGGTTTTTCCCAAACCCGGCAGGCCTTCCAGCAGGATGTGGCCGCGGGCGAGAAGGCCGATGACGACCAGGTCGACGAGCTCTTCCTGGCCATAGATGACCTCGTTGAGGCCCGCCGCCAACGAGCGCACATGGCGGCTGGCGCTGGCGATTTCCGATTCCGAAGCATGTTCCATCGCTGACAGCATGGGAGTTTGCCGACCGCAGGTCAATGTCGCCGACCGTGAAAGGGCGGGGTTCGATAAAAAAAGCCCGCTTCCCGAGGAAAGCAGGCTGGAGAGAGTGAGCGCGAAGTCGCTTAGTTCCGCTTGCGGCGCAGGGCGAGCAGTCCGCCTAGCGCGACCAGACCCAAGGAAGAGGGCTCGGGGACGGGACCGAAGGAGAAATTTTCCAGACAGACGACAACGTTTTTGTCTGAGAGGATTTCGCCGTTGGAAGAAGCATCCTCGTTATAGATCATTTCCAGGATGAACCCGGTGTAGGAGCCGGTATCAGCGATCACGGCGGATCCTCCGAAATCACCTGCTCCTGAAGTTTGCGTGGTGGTGCTGTCCAAGGTCAGTTCATTGGTCCCCAGTCCCAAGTATTGTTGGCCACCGCTTCCGGAGTTGGTGAAGCTTTGGCTTTCCCATTCCGCTCCATCGGTGCTGATCAGGGTCAGCTTGTAATCGAAGCGAGCGTTCAAAGCATCAGAGATGCGGACGCTGCCGCCACGAAGAGGCTCAGAGAAGTCATAGCGGAAGGAGTAGGAATCACCGCTATTCAGGCCGAGGACGGGCAAAAAGGGATCTTCGGGATTCACTCGGGGTTGATTGTCCGCATTATAGGCCTCGTAGACGGAGCTGGGGCCAAAAGGAGGTCCTACCGCCTTGCCGCTCAATGAGCCCATACATAGGATGGTTGTAAATTCAGCAGAATCGACATAGGCCGGAGGCTCGTCACCGTTATTTGCAGGGTCGTCGTCGAAGTCGTTGAAGTTCTCGTAGAAATACGAATCACTATGAGCGGTGCCGTTGAGAAGCTGAGCTTCATAGGTGGGAGCGGCTGAAAGTGTACCCACGCTCACTAGGACCAAGGGGGAAAGGTGAAAGATTTTCATAAGGTTGGAGGATGAAATTATTCGCTGGAGCGCTTCATTTCGTTTTTAAAAGAAAATTGCAATCTTAAATTTTTATCAATTATTCTGTTACTGGCGCAAAACAATAGGATTTATCGGCAAGTAGTTGGAAATAAGAAGAAAGTAAATTTCCTGATATTTTTGCTCATTCAGACTTTTTTTCTTCCAGACTTGGCGGGAATCACGGTCTGTGTCATGGAGTTCGTCACCTGTATGAACCCTCTTTTGGCTGCTTCCTACTTTGATGCCACTTCCCGCGTGTGGGATTTTCTCGTGAATGGCGGCCCCTTCATGGCCGCCATTGCCTTGTGCTCCATCGTTGCCCTCGCCGTCACGGTGATGAAGCTGATGACTCTGCGTAAGGAGCACATCATCCCCGACAAGCTCGCGGGCGAGGTGGAACGCTTTGACCAGTATCTGGAAAACGACACTCTCGGCGATTTGGAGGGGGAATTTCGGGCCGGACAATCCGCGCTCTCCCGCCTGTGCTCGGTGGCCGTCAGTAATGCCGGGCGCAGTCAGATCGAAGTGCAGGAAGCGGTGCAATCCAGTGCCCGCGAGGAGATTGTGAAGCTCAATGGTGGCCTTCCGGTGCTGGAGGTGGTCATCACCATTGCTCCCTTGCTGGGACTTTTGGGGACCGCCAGCGGTCTCGTGCTCGTCTTCCGCGATTTCGGGGCCGATGCCGATTACTCGCAGTTGTCCAAGGGGATTGCCATGGCCCTCAGCACCACCATTGCGGGGCTGGCGGTGGCCGTGCCCAGCGTGATTGCTCACAGTTATTTCTCCCGCCAGATCGAGACCATGGCCGCCCGCCTGGAGGTGGTCCTCAGCAAGGTGGTCTCCGCCTGTCACCAGCACGTCTTTTTCAAACGTTCGCAAGGATAAGCCGCGATGGAACTCTACCGCCCCAAGCGCAAGGCCTACAATGTGCCCATCGTGCCGCTGATTGATATTCTGGCGATTCTCCTCATTTTCGTCATCGTTACTTCCACCCGGAAAAAGCCCCGGCCAGTCGTGCCCATCGAATTGCCGACGGTGAAGGAAGTGGCTTCCAGCGAGCTCACCGTCGAGCGCTCGGTCCTCGCCCTCACTCGTGAGGGGGATATTCTCCTCGAAGGGGTCACCGTGCCGGAAGGAGAGCTGGCGGGATACCTGAAAGCCTTCCAGACGGTCAATCCCGACCGCGAATTGGAGCTGGAAGCTGACGAAGGCTCTTCCCTTGGCCAGCTCTTCAAGGTATGGGAGGCGCTCAGCGAGGTCGGGATTGAACTGAAAGAGGTGCCCGCCCGCATCAATTTGCCCACTGAAAACAACTGAGACATGGTTTTGGAAATCAAACAATACGGAGACCCGATTCTACGCAAAAAGTGTCGGGTTGTGGAAGAGGTGACGGATGAGATCCGCGAGCTCGCCGAAAATATGATCGAAACCATGAACGACGCCCATGGAGTGGGCTTGGCCGCCCCGCAAATCGGGGAAGACCTTCGTCTCGCGGTGGTCGATGTCTCCCACGACCCGGAGTCCATCACCTACCTGAAAATCGACGATAAAGTGGCGGAGTTGGATGAAGTCATGCCCTTGGTCTTCATCAACCCCGAGCTGGAATTTGGTGAGGAAAAGGAGCTGGGCCGCGAGGGCTGTCTCAGCATTCAGGACATCCAGGCCGAGGTGAAGCGCCCCCTCGATGTCATTGCCAAGCTGGAGCTTCTCGATGGTCGCGTGATCAAGCTGGAGAGCGATGGTCTCCTCGCCCGGGCCATCCAGCACGAGGTCGACCACCTCAATGGCGTTCTCTTCATCGATCGGGTGGCCCCCGCCACCAAGCTTTCCCTCAAACGCCGCCTGAAGCGCTTGCAGCAGGGCGGGTGAGGAGATTTATCGTCAGGATGATCACTGTCGATCAATCGTGAGGTAATCTCCCGGTTGGGCAGAAATGATGGCCGCTATAATAGCCTCAATGTATTGAGGAATTTCCCTCCGGTTGGTAAAAGGGATTTCCACAATCGCGATTGCCCGGTCGGCGAGGTTTTGTTGATAACGTAGATTTCGGTCTGCGGTGAGGAAAACATCGAATTTGCCATCGATGAGAGCAATCAGCTCCCCGTTCTGGACCCCCGACCAGCCCTGATAATAAACGGTAACAACCTCGAACTCACTAAGCCAATGGCGGAGCTTTTGGGGAAGGTTCTCATCAAGAATGACAGTCTTCACGAGCAATTTTGAGGAAAAGGAGTGCGCTCGCTTTTTCTACGGAAGGAAAATCCTCTAAAAAGCTCTCCAGTCCTTCTCCTGAGTCGAGATAATCCAAGAGGGTCTGGGCGGAGACACGGGTGCCCCGAAAAACCAGCGTGCCGCCCACGATCCGGGGATCAGATTGAACCGGGCTTTGTTCGAGGGCGATCATGGGCCCGAAGATAGCAGATCTTGGGGGAAGTGGCGAGGGGAGAAATTTTTCTAATTTTTGTTCAAGCGTCGGCGATGAACGGTCGCACTTACGAGCCAGATGGGAATCATGATCGGCAAGGAATAGATCCCGACGAAAAGGAGGGCAATCGAACTTTGGGCATCGAGGTGCCAGTGGAAGGCGCTGAGGTAAACGAAAGCAAACCAGCCGCCGTAAAGAAGAGACCCTACGGTCAGGAGAATCTGGCAAAATCGTTCGAGGCAAAAGGAAGAGAGGTAGATTGACACGAATAGAGGGAATAGGGAAAAAGGGACGAGAAGAATCAGCCCTAGCGGCGAGTCAACCTGACCAAAAAGAGCGATTGTCCCTGCTCCCAAAAGAACGGTTGAAATAACGAGAGCGGGAGGAAATCGGGTGTTCACTGCTCTCGTTCAGGCAATTATCTTTTGCTTTGGTTTACAACCGGAACTCGTCGCCCAAGTAGAATTTGCGGGCTTCGGGGTCGTTGGCGATGGTTTCGGCCGAGCCCTCCAGGATGACGCGGCCATCGACGAGGAGGTAGGTGCGGTCGGTGATGTGCAGGGTTTCGCGCACATTGTGGTCGGTGATGAGGAGGGCGAGGCCGTCCTCGTTACGCAGCTGGGTGATGATCTTCTGGATATCGGCTACCGCGCGGGGGTCGACACCGGAGAAGGGCTCGTCGAGGAGGAGGATGGTGGGGTCGGTGCAGAGGGCCCGGGCGATGGTGAGGCGGCGTTTCTCTCCCCCGGATAGGGTAATGGCCAGGGACTTGCGGATGTTGGTGATGCCGAAGCGCTCCATGAGCCCTTCCGCTTTTTCCAAGCGGGCCTTTTTGGATAAGCCTCGCTGCGCTTCCAGAACGGCGAGGAGATTTTGTTCCACGGTGAGCTTGCGGAAGATGGATTCTTCTTGCGGCAGATAGCCCAGCCCCTGCCGGGCCCGGCGGTGGATGGCGTGGCGGGTGACGTCTTTGCCATTGAGCCGCACCGTGCCCGCATTGGGCGGAACGAGGCCGGCCACCATGTAGAAGGTGGTGGTTTTGCCCGCGCCATTGGGGCCCAGGAGGCCGACGATCTCACCTGGTTTGACAGAGAGGGCCACGTTCTCCACCACCGGGCGCTTGCCGTAGCATTTGCGCAGGCCGGTGACTTCGAGGATGTTCGTCGCTTGCGGGCTTTTGGTGGGTGCAACCATGGAAGTTCAGTTGTTTTTCAAGGGGAAGTCCTTGCTGTCAATCTTCCAGCCATCGCCGGAGGTGTTGGCTTTGAGGCCTTCTTCGCCCAATTCGATGCGCACGGAGGAACCCTGGTTTTCAGATTGCAGCTGGATCTCCATTTTTCCCTTTTTCATCCAGAAGGTGGGGCGGCCGTCTTTGAGAATGAGCACTTTGCTCTGGTCGTCATAGTAGGCGGTGGCCGCAGAGGCTTCCACGGGATTGCCGTCTTTATCGATGCCGCTGAAATTCACTCCTCCGGTAGCGACCAGGCTTTCCAAGTCGGTGATGGTGAGATCGGGGTTGTCGTCAGCTTCTTCTTCGCTTGCGCCCTCTGCGGGCTCTTCGGTGAGGAAGAAAACCTTGAGTTCTTTCTTGGCCTTCAGGGTGAAGCGTTCCTCTTTGACAACCACATTGCGGAGAAGGACGAGGAGATTTTCGTTGCCATCGAAAAAGCAGCCGCCGTCGCACTCGATGGTGAGCTCGGGATCCTTGATGGGAGCCTTTGCCTGGGCGGTGGTGTTGGCGGGCGGGGGATTCTGGATGAGCCGGGTCAGGGCCTGATTGTCCACCTGCTGGGAAAAGGAAAGGAGCTTGTCTTGGGCGTCTTGTGCCTTTTCCTCATGTTGGGCGCTTTCCTTGTGAGCCTCGGTTTGGCTGGACTGCAGCTGCGCTTCGGTAGAAGTGGCCAGTTGTTCCACCTTGAGCAATTCTGCGGCGGTGGGAGGCCGATGAGTGGGCTCGGCCGCGACGAGGAAGCTGGTGCTGGCGAGGAGGGCGGGGAGGGCGGGGAGGGCGGGGAGAGGTGGTTTCATGAGAGAGGCGGAGGGTTCTGGTTTGGCATAAATCTGGCAAGAAATGGGTCCGAAAAGGAAGCCGCGGCGGGTGTCGAGGTGGAAGACCCCTCCGGTGCCCGCGAGGTCGAACTGGGGACTGGAGGCGGTGATCCTTTCCTGCACCGTCAAGACGCCGGGCGTGAGCCGGTAGCGGGCCTGCTCCATATCGACCGCCACGTGGCCTCCGGCGGCCTCGGTATTCATGCGCAGCTGGATGTCGCTGCAATCCACCATGATGGCCTGGCGGTCGTTCACGGGAGGTCCATCGGGGAGGATTTCCATCAGCCCCGCCTTCAGGTAGGCCACGCGACGATTGTTCTCGTCGTAGCGCGGGATGGTGACGTCGCTGAGAGTGCTGTTGAGGGGGAGGACCTCCAGAGTCGGCGACAAACTTTCGCCGGGGAGCAGGGGAAGGGCTCCCAGAATTGCGAAGCAGACTGTCGCGCTTTTCCTCATGAGCCGGTCAGGGATTGAGCACTTGATGGATGGCCTTCAGCGAGGTCAGGACTTCCTCCAATTGAGAAAGGGGGACCTGGTTGGGGCCATCGGAAAAGGCCTCTGCCGGATTGGCATGGGTCTCCATGAAAACTCCGTCCACTCCGGTGGCCACTGCTGCCCGGGCCAGCACGGGTGCCAGCTCGCCATCGCCTCCGGTGGTCTTGCCATCGCCGCCGGGGCGCTGCACCGAGTGGGTGGCATCGAAGATGACGGGCACGCCTTCCTGGCGCATCCAGTAGAGCGAGCGCATGTCGGTGACCAGGTTGTTGTAGCCGAAGGTGGTGCCGCGTTCAGTGAGGGTGAAGCGCTCGCAGCCAAAGGATTGCATCTTTCCCACGATGTTGCGGCAATCCCAGGGAGCGAGGAATTGCCCTTTCTTGATGTTGACCGCGCGGCCGGTCTTGGCGGCGGCTTCCAGCAGGTCGGTCTGACGACAGAGAAAGGCCGGAATCTGGAGGAAATCGATGTGCTCGGCGGCTATCTCGGCATCCTCCGGGGTGTGGATGTCGGTGGTCACGGGCACGCCCAGCTCTTTGCCAATGGCTCCGAGGAGGGCGCATCCGGCTTTCGCCCCGGGCCCTCGATAGGAGTCGGCGGAGGTGCGGTTGGCCTTGTCGTAGGAGGCCTTGAAGACGAAGGGGACGGCCAGCTTTTGCGCGATGGCTTGAATGTCGCGCGCCATTTGCCAAGTGAAGTCCTCGCTCTCAATGGCACAGGGGCCGAGGATGAAAAAAAGCTCCCCGCCGCCGAGGGTGATGTCTTGGATTTGAAAGGTATTCATTCTTCTTCGTCGTTGCCGAGTTCGCCGCGTTCCGCTGCTTCCAGGAGGGTCTCAATGTTGCCAATGGCCTTGGCGAGAAATTCACTTTCCTCTTTCACCAAGTTGCCCTTGCTCTTGTCGCGGAGCATTTCCAAGGAATCGAGCACGCTTTGAGCGGCCCGGAGATTCACCGAGGTTTGGCCCGTGGCGGGATTGGGGATTTTGCCTAAAAAAAGCCCGGCATTCTGTGCCTGAAAAAGCACGAAGTCCATAAAACGCTTGTCGAGAGTCTCTGCCATTCGTGGTGACACGATGGCCTTTCCCACGCCAGCTGTCGAGCCGTTGTTGGGTGCGTTTCCGCTCTTTTTGCCAAAAAGAAAACCCGGCGGGCGAACCGGCCGGGTGGGATAGGAACCAAGCGGGGTCGCGAGGCTTCAGGAGAGCTTTTCGGGGTATTCGCCAGCCGCGATCAAGCCGGCCACGGCATCGACCACGAGGGGCTTGTCGTCGGGGTAGGTGACCCCGAACCAGCTGGAAGAAGTGGGCAAAATCTTGCAGGTGGCGCGGCCTTTTTCGACGAAATCATCCACGACTGTGGGGATGTAGCATTCGCTCTTCGGGGTCTCGATTTTCTCCCGCAGGAAGGCGGCGAAATGCTCCTCGGTCTGGGCAAAATAGGCGGGCGAGAAGCACCAGAAATTCATGGACACGATGTCTTCCTCGGAGACCAGGCGAGTCTTTTCATCGAGCCCGGTGCCCGCCACTGTTCCGTCTGCCTGGCGCTTGATGTCGACGACTTCTTCCACGTTGACCAAAAGGCCGTCGGCGCTGGCGGTGCAGATACCCCGATTGACCCCGCCGTGGTCGGAAAGGGTGTTCTTGAGGTAATAGCCCACGATGGCGTAGTCGGTGGAGTCGGTGGGCAGGTTGGTGAGGAAATCGGCCGCAGTCTGGTAGGCGTTCGCTCCGTAAAAGTCGTCCGCATTGATCACGGCGAAGGGCTCGTTGATGACGTGCCGAGCGGCGCGCACCGCATGGGCGGTGCCCCAGGGTTTTTCCCGACCCTCTGGGACCGAGAAGCCCTCCGGGAGGTCGTCGAGCTGCTGAAAGGCATAGTCGATCTCAATGCGATCGGCGAATCGGGCTCCGACTCCTTCTTTGAAGGCCTCGGCAAAATCTTCCCGAATGACGAAAACCACTTTGCCGAAGCCGGCTCGGATGGCGTCGAAGACTGAATAATCAAGGATGGTTTCGCCATTGGGTCCCATGGGATCCATTTGTTTGAGGCCGCCATAGCGGGAGCCCATGCCAGCGGCGAGAACGAGGAGGGTGGGTTTGCTCATCGCGAGGAGCATGGGAGGAGGCGGCGGAGAGAGTCAAGTTCCTCATGCTCTTCTTCGTTCCGGATTCCGCGGTCCCTGAAGGCGAAGGGTGGACCTTTTCTCGCTAGGAAAAAAGAGCTTATTATGGGTCTTTCAAAGATAATGAAAATCGGCAGTTGATACCTCATTTGGGTGAGTGTGTTTTGAATAACTGGTTTTCCTGCGAGCGGGGCCTTTCGTCTTGACGGAGGAAGTTTCTTTTCGGAAAGGTGAGCTATTGATCTTGAGTTATGGGGGCTGATTTTTTTCGTCGATTTGTCGCGAGCGTGCGGGAGGTTCGGCGAGAGGTGGGAGGACTCGGGATTTTCTCAAAAAGAGTAGGTTATGAGTGAATTGAAAATATCAAAAACAGTGGCGCTGGTTTGTGGCTTCCTGGCTGTTGAACAGCTTTCGGCCGATGTTTCGGTGACGACAGCGGATGGCGAGGGATTTGATGGTTATTATCGAGTGATTGATAAGCCGGATACCTTTCATGGCACCTTTGTGCCAAGTGATGGTTCTTATGCAAAAGTTCGTCAGTATGGGCCTGATGGTAGCGGGCAAGCTCGCTTCTATATCGGACAAGTTCAGTTCGATTTGAGCGGAGTCGAGTTAACTGGTGATGATATCGTGGGCGCCACATTGACCCTGAAGTCGCATGGCAATACCAAGGGCACGGCGGATTGGACGCTGGCGGCGTTCACGGGGGATGACAGCTTGTTGACCGAGAGCACTGCTTATGATGCGGCGAATCCCTTGTTGAGCGGTGACTTTGTGGGAAGCAATGGCGACACCAACCTGTATTGGGCCGAGGGGGCGGTGGAAGAATTGTTGACCTTCACCAATGTTCCCAGCGGAGAATTCAATGTGATGGGGGAAGGCAGTGAAGAGATGACCGTTCTTTTGCAAGGTGCTCTGGACGGTGACAAAAAGGTGACCTTCCTCATCTACGGGGGTAGTCAGGAGCTGTTTTTTCACACGGAAGAATCTCCTGAACATCAGCCGACTTTGATCTTGCAGGAAATCCCGGAGCCATTCTTCACAGCGGGCCCAGTGGAAGTTTACCAGGGAGATTCGGTCGAGATGAGCTGGTATGCTCCCCCGGAGGCAACCGATTTGACCTTGAGCCCTGGAGTGGGCGATGTGAGCGGCAATACCGCCTCCAACGGGCTGGGGTCCCTCTCCCTGCCTGCCCCGACTGAAACAACGACTTATGTGCTGAGTTACAATCTGGAGGGGACTCCGGTGATGTTTGAGCAAGAGGTGACCGTTTTGCCCTCTTACTTTACGGTTTCGCCAACGGTGGCTATCGCGGGCTATTCCACGGTGGATTTGGAATGGCGCGTGTTGCCAAACACGAGTGAGGTGCTTTTGTTAGTCGGACCAGAGGAGGGGCCTTTTACAGAGGTGGATGAAACTTCTCTTACCTCATTGGAAACTGGAGAAGGCCAGGAGTCTGGTTGGCTGGTGTATGCAGGCGAAAATACTTTCAAGCTGCGCTATACCGTTGATGGCACGACTTATGAGCTGGTGCAAACTATCGAACTAGTGGATTCTTTGTTTGAAGATTCCATCACCGGAAGTTCGCTGAATTCGAGCCTGCTCTTTGCCGGAAATCCAGTCTACACCGACCGCAGTCATGGCTGGATCGATGTGCCGCCAGTGATGGAAGGGGCCCAATACATGAATGTCCCCAATGATAGCAAGGATTCGGGCGATTATTCGGTGACCGCTACCCTGGCAGAAGATGCGACCGTCTTTCTCATCGTGGATAACCGGGTGGGCGATGACCTCGGGGGAGCCGATCCAGCTTCCGGGCAAGACGATCCGCCTACGCTGGGAGGAGGGGTGATGGATTGGGTGGCTGCCGATGGCTGGCAGGATACCGGGCTGGACATTGGAAATGATGAGAACGGGAATGGCTCCGCCAACACGAGCTACAGCGTGTATTTCCGCCAGATGACGGCGGGGACCACCTTCACCACGGGGGCGCAGGCCAATGGTTCCCAGCGGGTGCTCTATCAAATCGCGGCAGTCGCGGGTCCGGTGGTTCCCTATGCCTTTGCCGCTACTCCCAACGTCATTGACGAGGGGGGCAGCTTCGAGCTGCGCTGGACGGTGGACCCGGGAGCGACGGTGACCATTGATCAAGGAGTGGGGGAAGTCACCTCCTCCACCGATGCTGCGACCGGAGTGGGCAGTCTTTTGGTCACGCCCACGGCTACCGGAGCTCTCGACTATGTCCTGAGCTACACCCCTTCGGGCGGTGGTGGAGTCCAGACTCTGGGGCCGGTAAGCGTCACCGTCATTCCCCTCACGCCCCCCGCGCCTCTGGTGGTGGAGGCTCTCGTGGTCGACGAGTCCGCGAACGAGGTCCGGGTGACCTACCCCGCGCCCGAGGGAGTGACCGATCCGGGCGCGCTCAGCGATGAGATTCAACGTTCCGCCACTTTGCTGGCCAATTCGTGGGAGACCTTGACAGGAGGGGCTTTCGCGATCGCGGATGGGATGGTGATCTATACGGACGATACTCCCGAAGAGGGCGGAAGGGCTTTCTACCGGGTTGTCCGTCCGTAGCTTGCCTCTTTATTGAGTCCTTTTAAAACCCGGGTCAGAATGTCTAATCTGGCCCGGTTTTTTCTTTTCTGCTGAGGTGAGGAGGAGTCAGCTGTTCGGGTGAAAAGGGGAGAATTCGGAAAAAATCGTTAAATACTGCTTCCCAAAGAGGTGGAAAAGGAGCATGCATGAAATGAACGGATGAACGATAGCTCGAATATTCACCTCATTATCTACCTTAGTTGCTACATTCCTAGTGGGAAAGGGGTAGAGGTTGACTTGCGAGAAATCGGCGCCGCGGCCCAAAGGAGGAACCCGGGGGCTGGAATTTACGGTGCCCTGTTTTTCCACGAAAACCGGTTCCTGCAGGCCATCGAGGGGCCTCAGCCCGCCTTGGAGGCTCTCATGGCGACACTGGAGGAAGACCCGCGCCACTGCGATCTTGTGCGGGTGGTTGATGAGCCTGTGGAAAGGCGCAGCTTTGAGGAGTGGAATATGCAGACCTTTGATCTGAGCCCGCGGGAGGAGCTGAGCCTGGAGATGGTGGAGAATTTCCGTTGTCGTTTTTTGGAGCAGGGTCCGCTTGAGGGGCGGGTCTTCGTGGATTTGCTCAAGAAGTTCTGCTCCCGGCCCGCTTTGCGGCAAGCCTTGGTGGTGACTTAGAGTTTTTCCCACCGCAGGCTGTCCAACTGCTCATCGAAGCCGAGACCGGTCCAGGCGACGGGTTGGAAGCCCGGCTGCACCGGTCCGAGGGCTTTGGTGAAGGCATTGCTCTGGAAGAGGTGGTGGGTCTGGAGGCCGCAGGTTGTGACGAGGCCCGGGAACTGGAGGGCGAGGCGACCTGCTTCCCAAGCGGCAAAGCTTTGCCCGAAGGGGTGGTCCAGATAGCTGGTGACGACGACGCGCTGCCCTTTGCCAGCGGCGGCTTCGGCAAGGAGCCAGGGTTCGTCGAGCGCGGGCTTGATGATGACGTATTGGGCGCTCTGTCGCGAGCTGACGTTGGGGGCGGCTTCCCGGTCGATGGCTAAGGGGACGCGGGTCTCGCGGTGGAGTTTCTGCCAACTGTCTTCACCGAAAGGGCAGGGATCCTCCACGAAGTCGATGCGTTCGCGGATTTCATCGGGAAGAGCGAGGAGGAAATCGCGGATTTCCTCGCGCTTGGGTTTCTCGTTGGCATCGAGGCGCCAGCGCAAACGGGGCCAAAGGGTGCTTTGTTCGCGCAGAAAGTGTCCTTCCTGGCTGAGATTGCGGCCAATCTTGAGTTTAATGGTATCGAATCCTTGCTCGGTGGCCGTGAGGAGGAGGTCGCTATCGGTGGTGGGGAGGGTGAAGTGGCTGGGGGGAATCTCCATTTCCTCGAACATCCAGTCTTCATTGAGGCGGGCGGCGGCGTCCATCTCGGCACAGCGCAGGGCGCGGCGGACGAGGGGCCAACGTCGTTTGCCGGCGAGATCGGCGAGGCACTTTTCCAGAGTGGGATCGCCTAGTTCGGGCCAGGGGTGGAGACAGGCGAAGCCGTGATTGAGCTGGATGAGGGCACCGGGGTGATCGGGGCTGGTCCGGCGGGAGCTCAAGCCGGTGGCGCTGCGTAGCCGGTAGCGGGCGATGTAGATGTCGTCTCGGGATGTGGTCACGGAAGGGCTATGGCGATGGCGCGGAGGGGGAGTTTTGACAAGGGCGAATCCGGGGGAATGGGGGGGCGGGGGGTGTTTTTTTCTGTGACACCGGGGGCGATGGCTGAAAGCTGGCTTGAAATGCTACGTTTTCTGCCCTCATCCTCGTAGCCGGTTTTTCCCGTCCCGTGACACTCCGGTGACGGAATCGGGAAAGACAAGAGCAAGGAGGCGTGGTAGCATTGGAAAGAGCATGGCGAAGCGAGCGAAAAAGAAAACGGCGGTCGATCTTCCCGAAGAGCCTCAGTCCGAAGAGGGCAAGGCCCGGCAGAAGAAGATCGAGGCGGCTTACGAACAGACGCGCAAGAGTCTGATCGCGCGCCTCGACAACTGGGAGGACCAGCGCACTTGGGATGAATTTTACAAGACCTATTGGCGGTTGATCTACTCGGTCGCCCTCAAGGCCGGTCTTCGTTCGGAGGAAGCCTTTGATGCCGTTCAGGAAACCATTCTCTCCATTGCCAAGCAGAGTAAGAAGAATCTCTACGATCCGGAGCAGGGGTCTTTCAAAACCTGGCTCATGAATATGACCCGTTGGCGCATCAACGACCAATTCCGCAAACGGAAGAAGGATACCGCGATGGCGATGGGGGAGTGGAGCGATGAGCGCAAGACAGCGGTCATCGATCGCTTTGAGGATCCCAAGGGTGACCTGCTGGAGCGGATGTGGGATGTGGAGTGGAAGCAGAATCTGGCGGATGCGGCCTTGGCCCGCACCAAGGCACTGGTTTCGCCGAAGCAGTATCAGATTTTCGACTACTACGTGGTCAAGCAGTGGGATGCCGAGAAGGTGCAGAAGCACCTCGGGGTGAGCATGGCGCAAGTTTATTTGGCCAAGCATCGCGTGGGTGCGGTGCTCAAGAAGGAACTGGAGAAACTGCGTAAACTGGGGGAAGAGGAAGACGAGATCTAAGCTATGGCCCGGCAGCCTCGGTCAGCGCCGGAAATCCCGGATATGGAAGTGCTCCGCCAAATCGGTGGAGGCTCCTACGGGGAGATCTGGATGGCGCGCTCGGTCACCGATACCTTGCGCGCGGTGAAGCTCGTTTATCGCAACGACTTCGATGATGATCGCACCTTCGAACGCGAGTTCGAGGGAATCCTGAAGTATGAGCCGGTGGCCCGCGAGCACCCCGGTCTGGTTGATATTCTGCACGTCGGGCGGGATCGGCGGGGAGAGGAAGAGTTTTATTACTACGTGATGGAGCTGGGCGATGATGTTGAACGCGGTTCCAACATCCGGCCTGCCGATTACGAGCCACGCACGCTGCGCAGTGACATGCTGCGGGCGGGGCGGCGCCCCCTCGCGGTGGGCTTTTGTGCTGAAGCAGGGGCTCGTCTGGCGGGAGCGCTGGCGCATCTCCATGCCCAGGGGTTGGCCCACCGCGACGTGAAGCCTTCCAACGTCATCTTTGTCAAAGGGCAGGCCTGCCTGGCTGATATCGGATTGGTGGCCGCCCGCGACCAGCGCACCTTCGTGGGCACCGAGGGCTTTGTGCCGCCGGAGGGCCCCGGATCTGCCGGAGCGGATGTCTATGCTTTGGGCAAGGTGCTCTACGAAATGGCCACTGGGAAAGATCGGCTGGACTTTCCCGAGCTGCCCGATGAGCCCATTCCGAAGCAGGATACCAAGCGCTGGTTGGCTCTCAACAAGGTCATCTGCGAGACTTGCGACCCACGCATCAAGAAACGCCGATATCGCGAGGCTGCCGATCTGGAGCAGGTCCTGCTTCTGATCCACCGGGCCAAGCGCATACAGAAAAAGAAGACCCCGCTGGCCCTTCCCTTTGCCACTGTGGGCGTCACTTTGGGATTGCTGGGTTTTGCCTTTTATACGGCCACTCCGGTGGTGGTCAATTCCAGTGCAGGTCGCATCAAGGCCGCGCCCACCCGGGCCTTTGTCACCGTGGCCAGTATTCCCGAGGGGGCGGAGATTTACGATGGCGAGGGGGAGCCTATTGGGGCGACTCCCTATGGGCCCAAGGAGTTTCCCTTTGGCTCCGAGGTCACCTTTCTCCTGAGCTATCCCGGGCATAAGACCGCCGAGATCACCGAGACTCTCGATGAGGAATACGAAATCTTCAATGTGACTCTCGAGCGCTATCCACCCGAGCCGGGGCTGGAATGGCGGGACTTCTTGGGTCAGCGCTATTTCCCCGAGGGTAATTCCCACTTGTCCGCTTACCTGGTGGGTCCGGTGGAATTCAAGCAATCCCCGGCGGGGGATGGGCAGAAGTGGGAAGGGCACGAGGTGAGCGAGAACGGAATCAAGCGTCGGGCGGCCTTTGTCACCCCCGAGCAAGGGGAAGAGTTTGTCCGTTGGTTGGCAGAGAAGAGTGAGGCCGACGGGGTGCGAGCCAGCGAATACCGTTTTGCGGTTGAGTTCGAGGACCGCGAGGGCTTTTTGGGTGTGCCTCAGGAAGTGTGGGATGAAGGGTTGCGGCCCTTCCGGGTGCGGGTCTTCCCCATTCAGCACGGCAGCCTCGCCTTCGCCACGGAGCCTCCGCGGGCTTGGGTTTACCTCGACGATGAATATGTGGGGACCACTCCCCTGGAAGAGATTGCGGTCTTTCCCGGGGAATATCGCTTGCGGGCGGAGCTCGATGGTTACGAGGACTTTGAAACGACGGTGACCGTGAGCGAAGGCCAGGCTTTGACCTTGCCCGCGATCTCCTTGCGGCCCACCCAGGGCATGCCGTGGCAAATTCCCAATTGGAAGAATAGCCTCGCGATGGAGTTCGTGGAATTTTCCCCGGATCTCCTCGTTGCCCGATGGGAAACCCGGGTGCGCGATTTTCGTGAGTTCGTGGTCTCCTCCGAGGGGGTCATGCCCGAATCGCCTGATTTTTCCCAGACCGAGGATCATCCCGTCGTCAACATCACCCGGCAGCATGCGCTCGACTTCTGCCAATGGCTCACGCTGCAGGAGAGGGAGCACGGCCTCATTCGCGAGTGGCATGAATACCGGCTGCCCACTGACGAGGAGTGGTCGCGTATGGCCGGGTTGGATGGCGAGGTGGGGGAGACCCCCAGTCAGCGTGCTTTGTTGGAATCCGATGGCTACCCGTGGGGAGAGGATTTTCCCCCCGCTGGGAAAGTGGTCAACATCGCTGGTATGGAGGGCGCGGCCTCCCGGGTGCCTTCCAAGCTGGTCTCCGGCTACAATGATGGCTTCCCGACCACCGCCCCCGTGGGGCATTTCCCTCCCAATGAGTTGGGGATTCATGACTTGGGGGGCAATGTGCGCGAGTGGGTGAGCGACTTTTACACCACCCGTAAGGCGGGCTTTGGCACCAGCCGGGGGGGCTCGTGGAAGGACTACCTGCCCGAGCACTTGCGCACCGGGGCCCGGCGCGTGGTGAGCGAGATCGACGATGGCTACGGCTTTCGCGTCGTGCTTGCCAAAGTGGAGCAAGTCGACGACAAAGAAGAGGAACCGGAAGACGACGAAGATGGTAGAAGTGACGATCGATTACAAGGGAGACCTGCATTGCGAAGCCCATCACGGGCCCTCGAATTCGACTTTGGCGACTGATGCTCCCGTAGACAACCAGGGCCGGGGGGAGGCCTTTTCCCCCACTGACCTGGTGGCCACCGCCCTCGGCACTTGCATGGCCACCATCATGGGAATCACGGCCCGGCGCAAAGAGCTCTCTCTCGCCGGGTTACAAATCAAGGTCGCTAAAGAGATGTCGAGCGATTCGCCCCGGCGCATCACCCGGCTGGCGGTGACCATCGCCATGCCTTTGCCCGCCGATCATCCCGAGGCCCGGCTGCTGATCAATTCGGCCCTCACTTGTCCCGTCCACCAGAGCATCCATCCCGATATCGAGGTCCCCATTGAGTGGAGGTGGCAATAGTTGGGGGCCGGGGAAAATGTTGAGACAAGGAGAGCATCGGGCCTCGTTGACTGAACATGCGGGTGATTCTGGCTATTTGTTTCCTTTGGACCTCACTGTCTTGTGGCGAGGAGCGGGAAAAGAACGCCAATGCGGCCATCGTGGAAGGGGCCCGCGCCCGCATCGGGGTCACGACCCGTTACGTGCCTGACTATGTGGCCTTGAGCTATCCCGGGGGCGATGTGCCCGAGGAGACCGGCGTGTGCACCGATGTGGTCATCCGGGCTCTTCGCGCCACCGGGGTGGATCTGCAAAAGCTGGTGCACGAGGACATGGCGGCCCACTTTTCCGCCTATCCTCGCAACTGGGGGCTCAAGCGGCCGGACCGAAACATCGATCACCGCCGCGTGCCCAACTTGCAGACCTACTTCGAGCGGCAGGGGTTGGCGCTTCCCGTCACGCAGGAGCCGGGCGACTATCTGCCAGGCGACTTGGTCACCTGCCTCGTCAACGGACGTCTCCCGCACATCATGGTGGTGTCCGATAAAAAATCTCTTCGGGGGATCCCTCTTGTCATTCACAATATCGGCGCGGGCACCCGGGAAGAGAATCGCCTTTTTGCTTTTCCCCTGACCGGACACTATCGCTTTTACCAGAAAGAGCAGGAGCTCAGTTCTCCAAGCTCGCAATCAGGCTCTTGAAGAAATCCGCGCCTTTTTCCAAGTCGCTGATTGTGATGAATTCGTCGGCAGTGTGGGCTTGGTCGATGGAGCCCGGGCCGATGCAGACTGCAGGGAGGCCGGCGGCATTGAGGTGGGCGGCGTCGGAGAACCAGGGCGCGCCCACCAGTTTTCCTTCCGGGAGGGCGCTGGTGAGACGTTGCAACCAGGGGTGGTCGGGCTTCACTTCCATGGGTGGGGCCTCGCTGGTGGGGCCAAAGGTGAGGGGAAGCTGGTTCTCGGCGATGAGTTGCTCGACCAGTTGCCTGGCGCCGCCCTCCGCCGCGAGGTCGGGGGTGAAGCGGATGTCGAGGGTGGCTTCGGCGTGGTCGGGCACGATGTTGGCACTGCTGCCGCCCGCAATGGTGCCAATATTTAGCGTGGAGTGACCCAGTACGGGATGCTGATAGGTGGCGAGGCGGTTGGTGAGCTTGCGATTGAGCAAATCGAGCGAAGCGGTGAGCTTGAGAATGGCGTTCTCGCCCAGATGGGGCTGGGAAGCGTGGGTGGCTTTTCCCGTAGTGCGCACTGTGGCCCAGAGCGAGCCCTTGGTGACGCGGACAAACTGGAGAGAAGTGGGCTCGCCAACGAGAGCGAACTCGTAGTCGCGGGCCTGGTGGCGGGCGAAGTGTTTGGCGCCCGGCTGGTGGGATTCCTCGCCCATGAAGGCTACGAAATCCACCGCCACGGGGAGCTCGGCCAAGCGATCGCGGTGGTGGTGAAGAGCGCAGAGCATGGCTGCCATAGGGCCCTTGGTGTCGCTGGCTCCGCGGCCCCAGATGCAGCCATCCTTTTCCTCGCCGGAAAAGGGGTCGATGGTCATCCCGTCCACCGCCACGGTATCGAGGTGAGGGCCGAAGAAAATGCGGGGTCGATCCTCGGGACCGGGGGCGCGGGCGATGAGGTTGGGGCGTCCGGGCTGGACTTCGTCGAGGGTGACCGCAAAGCCCCAGCTGGTGAGCAGATGGGCGAGATGCTGGGCCATGGCCTCTTCCCCGGAGTGGGGCGAAGCGGGCACGGCATCGGGATTGACGGAGGGGATGCGAACCAATTCTTGCAGCAGGCTGGTGACGGTCATGACTGGATGGTGGGCAAAAGGTCGTCGAGTGCGGAGAGGAAGCTGGGGTAGTGCGGCTCCCAGCCGGTGGCGCGGAGCTTGGCATTGGAGACCGCTTTGTGGGTCCAGCCCCGCTTGGAGTTGGGGTTGGGCGGAGCGGTGGACGGTAGAGGGAGGGAGAGTCTTTCCGAGAGTTGCTGATAGGTCGCCAGTTGACTAGTGGGCTCGTTGTCGTTGACATTGAAAAGGCCGCGCTCGTTCTCCGCGATGAGGTGGAGGACGGCGCGGGCGGCATCATCGCGGTGAATCTGATTGAGCAGGCGAAGGCCCAAGCCCTGTTCCGTTTTTTCCAAAGTGGCTTCTCCGGCGAGAAAGCGGCGCAGGATGACGCTCCGATGGGGGCCGTAGATTCCAGTCAGGCGCAGGGCCGTGCCGCTATCGGCGAGGACCATGCGCTCGGCTTCTTGCAAGATGGCGGAGGTCGCGGTTTGTCCTTGCGGGGCGCTCTCCTCGGTCACCGTGCTGCCATCGGTTTGGCGATAGACGGAAGTGGAGGAGATGAAGGTGAGATGGGCGGAGGGAAAGGCGGCGATGAGGCGCTGGGTGCCGGTGAGAAAGATCTCCTCGTAAGCCTCCACCCCGCGCCCTCCCGAGGAGGCACTGGCCAGCAGGTGGGTGGGAGCGGGAATCTGGCGGGCCAGCTTGCTCAGTGCGGCCTCGTCGGTGAAGTCGACCGCGA
Organism: Roseibacillus ishigakijimensis; assembly: GCF_016595415.1. Classification (GTDB taxonomy): domain Bacteria; phylum Verrucomicrobiota; class Verrucomicrobiia; order Verrucomicrobiales; family Akkermansiaceae; genus Roseibacillus; species Roseibacillus ishigakijimensis. The sequence goes on along the minus strand of NZ_JAENIO010000018.1, from coordinate 2,488 downwards.
AATCAGCTTCGTCGCCGGATTTGGAGAGGGTGAAGACGGTCCATTGGCGGGCGCGGGCCTGGCGGGCGACTTCTTGGCCGAGGTAGCCGTGGCCGGCAATAAGCAAGGTGGGAGTCATGGCAAGGGAGAGGTTCGGGGGTTCTCGCGGTAGAATTCGGCGATGCCTTGGGCGAGGGTGTAGGCATATTCCCGCACCAGGGAGCGGCGGGGCGTGCCGTTGATTTCGCGAAAGCCCTCGTAGTCGCCGAGCTGCACGCGGTGATAGACTTCGCGATGGTTCATCACATAGGGCTCGAGGAAAATGGTGGGGGCTTCGTAGAGACGGTTGGCGAGGAGGTTGCGGGCGTAGATGGGGCGCACCGGGTCGACGGGCAGGGCTGGCGCGGCAGGGGAGTAGTTGTAGGGCACGAGGTCGAGTTCCCGTAGAAAGACGTCGGAGATTTTTTGCGCGAGCGGGAGAGCGCGGCGGGCGGTGCGGCTGAAAAGGTGGCGCAGCATCTCGAAGCGCTCGTCGTCGTGGACCAGCTCGCCCGCCATGTAGGCTCCATTGAGAAGAAGGTGGAAGTGATTGCGGGGGGCCCAAGGGTCGGCGGGATCATTCCAGGCATCGGCGTTGTAGTGGAGGCAGAAGACGAGGTCGGGCTGGATGACCTCGTTGACTAGCTCGGCGCGAGCGCGGATCTCAGCGGTGCGGTAAAAGATTTTTTCGGCCAGAAGCCGGTCGGGAAAGGCGGGGAGAAAGTCCTGGGGTCGTTGATCGGTGACCGGCTCGGAGGTTTCCCGCACGAGGGTCACGGTGGCTCCCATCTCCTCAAGGAGTTTTTTCAGGTGTCGGGCCGTAGCGAGAGCGAGGTCCCCTTCGCGGACCGGGATTTGGCTCGCATCCTCGGAGAAAGGCTGGAAGTTGCGCTGCTCGAGGATGGCGAACTCTCCGCCAATGTGCCCGGGATCGAGGGCAATGTGGATTTCAGAAAGGGGGGGGAGAGGAGCGGCGGGGGAATCTTGCGCGGCAAAGGACAGGTGCGTGGTGGGTGCGTTTTCCCCGTGATGATGCTTCACCGTCACACCGCCGGGGTCGAAGGTGATGGCCGGTTGCCAAGCCTCCGGAAGGGCATAGATCTCACGCAAATCACGTCCGAAGCTCGCTGCCGAGAGAGTGCCATCGAATTTTTGCAAACGGGACCAATCGGGGCTGGTGCCCAGAGTGGCCAGGGCGGGGCCGACCGGCAGAGGGGCCGGAGGGGTGGGTTCCGGCCGAGGCGGGCGGGTGAGAGCCAGCCAAATGCCTCCGGCTACCAGAAGTATCGTAATGAAAAGGGGAAGAATTTGCGAGAGTTTGCGCATGGTGATCATTTCTTCCGATTGGGGAGTCTTTTGCCTTCCAGGCGGGCTTGAATGAGGTTCGGGCAATGTCCTTTGGCCCGCAGTTGCTCGCAACTGGCCTCGGTGCGCAGGGAATGCTTGAGGGGGCGGAAACCGAGGCGCTTGGTGAGGCAGTTGTTGAGAATGTCGAGATGGGGGTCCTCGAATTCAATCACTTTGCCGCAGTCCATGCAGACGAGGTGGTTGTGGGAAGGGCGGTCGAGGAAATTGGGATCGTAGGTCGTCTGGCCGTCGCCGAGGTCGATTTCGTGCAAGAGGTCGGCTTCGGTGAGCAGGGCCAGAGTGCGGTAGACGGTGGCGCGGGAAGCGGTGGAACCTTTTTTGCGGAAGCGATCAAAGAGTTGTTCGGGGGTGAAGTGCTCGTCGGACTCGAAAATGAGCTCCACAATGGCATCGCGCTGGGCAGTTTGCCGCAGACCTTTGGCGCGGATAAAGGCGTCGAGTTTTTCGCGAATGGCGGGAGGCATCATGGGAATGCCCCAATCAGTAATTGAGGAAATCGAATTAGGAAAGGAAGATTGGGACATGAAACCGATAGTCTGGTTGGCGGGCCTCGCGCTGGTGGGGGCAAGTTGTTCTTCGCATGAGCGCTTAGAGGTGAAGCAATTCACCGTGCGGGCAGCGGATCCGGAATGGAGCGACGAGCTGATGGTGCGGGGGGAAATCCAGAAACGTCTTTACGGGGCCGTTAGCGAAGAGGAACGCCAAGCCCGCCGGGGGCAATATTACTCCGCCCGTTGGCGAGTGGACCCCGCCGCTGGCCCCATCCGGGTGACCTTCCAATACCGTCAGGCGGCCACCGGCAGCCAGGTGCGCGCGCTCGTGCAGGACATCGTCCCGCAGGCCGAGACCGGGGTGGCGGAGTTTCAGATCGCAGGGGAGGCCTACCAAAAAGGCGGACGGGTCCTCGCGTGGCGCACCACTTTGGAGCAGGGAGATCAGCTCCTTGGCGAAAAAAAATCCTTTCTTTGGGAATAGGTCTCGTGACTTTTTTCTCGAATAATTAGTCTCTAGAGCGGGTCCTAGAAATGGTTCCAGCCCCTGTTCTGTATGAAGGGGATGGCAAAATTGAAAAAATGACAATTCATTGGTGTGGGAGGATTGA
>NZ_JAENIO010000189.1 GCF_016595415.1 Roseibacillus ishigakijimensis | reverse complement strand
GTTTCGGACTGGAAAAAACAAATGCTCGACGGTGCCGTGGAGTGTTTCTCCGCCGGGAAAAGAAAGAACTCCGAAGAGGCCCGGGAGGCCGAGAAGGAGCAACTCCACGCTAAAATTGGCCAGCAAGCCATCGAGATTGATTTCTTGCGAAAAAAGTCAAAACAGCTCGGTCTGTGAGGGAGCGCGTCGAGTTGTTGGAAAACGAGCATCCCGGCTTGAGCATGAGAAGACAATGCCAGCTCCTGTCCGTGGCACGCTCCACGAGCAGCTATCAGCCGGTGCCGGAAAGCGAGGAAAACGGGCGCATCAA
>NZ_JAENIO010000188.1 GCF_016595415.1 Roseibacillus ishigakijimensis | reverse complement strand
TCCAAGGTGCGCGATGTGGGTGCCTATCTTGGCCTCGTGCCCCGGCGCGATCAGTCGGGAGATTGTGATAAACAACTCCGAATCACCAAGGCCGGAGACAGTTATTTGCGGCGACTCTTGGTCGGGTCGGCCCAATATATCCTGGGGCCCTTTGGCAAGGAAAGTGACCTGCGCCAGCATGGGCTGGAGCTGGCGGCCCGGGGTGGTCCTCGTGCTAAGAAGAAGGCCGTCATCGCGATTGCTCGTAAGCTCTCCGTGCTCTTGTTAAGTCTTTGGAAGAATGAATCCCTTTATGAGCCTGTGCGCAAAGC
>NZ_JAENIO010000187.1 GCF_016595415.1 Roseibacillus ishigakijimensis | reverse complement strand
TGGCTGTTGCTTTCTTCGGCGAGAGCTTCTTGCAAAAGCGCCAGAGTTGCCCGCACCAGCGAGAGATCGCCCCAAGCGGTGTCGGTCACTGCTTCCCGGATCTGCCGACCGAAGAGGGGAGAGTGGGGGGCAATAGCTTCCTCGGCACGAGCATTGTTGTAGATGGTGGCCCGCTCTCCAGCGGTGGCGAGGTAGCTTCGCCATCCGTCCGGCTGGTGCAGGTCCCCGCGAGTGAGAAAGAGAAAGGCCATCTGGGGAGCGGGGGCGAGTTCGGTGCGCTCAGGGGTTTTCGGTTCGGCTGGTTGTTCTTT
>NZ_JAENIO010000186.1 GCF_016595415.1 Roseibacillus ishigakijimensis | reverse complement strand
TGGCTGTTGCTTTCTTCGGCGAGAGCTTCTTGCAAAAGCGCCAGAGTTGCCCGCACCAGCGAGAGATCGCCCCAAGCGGTGTCGGTCACTGCTTCTCGAATTTGCCGACCGAACAGGGGAGAGTCTGGGGCAATGGCCTCCTCGGCACGAGCATTGTTGTAGATGGTAGCTCGTTCTCCAGCGGTGGCGAGGTAGCTTCGCCATCCGTCCGGCTGATGCAGGTCCCCGCGAGTGAGAAAGAGAAAGGCCATCTGGGGAGCGGGGGCGAGTTCGGTGCGCTCAGGGGTTTTCGGTTCGGCTGGTTGTTCTTT
>NZ_JAENIO010000185.1 GCF_016595415.1 Roseibacillus ishigakijimensis | reverse complement strand
CAAACTGACAAACTGACAAACTGACAAACTGACAAACTGACAAACTCTCATGAGCTGGACTGATGTTTTTCCCGTCTTCACCGAAGAGCAGGTGGATGACTACCTGGAGCAAGCCACGGCGCAAGAGCGGGCGCAACTGGAGGAGTGGTATGGGGTGGAGCGCGTGCGCAATGCCCAACCACAGTGTCCGGAGGTGGTGAGCCTCTCACTGTTTTGGAAGCCGGTCCATACCGGTTCGCCCGAGCTTCCTCCGCCCACTCGCGAACGGCTCCAGAACGCGGTCGCGCTGGGCCTGGCCGATCGCTACAACCCCT
>NZ_JAENIO010000184.1 GCF_016595415.1 Roseibacillus ishigakijimensis | reverse complement strand
GCTCTCTAACAAAATGCGGGAACGCCCATGCTCGCTGGATGATGGTTGAATGCGCCCAACATTATCGACGAGAGCCGAAGATCAGCAAAGAGCTCTCCCGCCGACAGGAAGGCCAAAGCAAAGAAGTCAAAGACCTTTCCTGGCGCATGCAAAACCGCCTGAATAAACGTTATAAAAACCTCCGGGCGAGGCAAAAGACAGATTCCATTTGCATCGTCGCTCTCGCCCGTGAGATGGCCGGATTCATATGGGAACTACAGAATCGATGCCATCTCCCCATGCCGCTGCCTGAGCCAGCGTCGGAATGAAAAGACGAG
>NZ_JAENIO010000183.1 GCF_016595415.1 Roseibacillus ishigakijimensis | reverse complement strand
GCCGGGGCTCAACTTGGTGCTGCGCGCCCCAAACCCGCGCAAGCTGAAACCAGCTTGACCGTTCCCGCCCCCCTTTACCCTATCAGGAAGACTTCCCCCTAACAAATAACAGACCCATAGCACGCAATCAACTGGGAGGATTGCATTGAAGCAAGAAGCAGAGAATAAAAACAGGCGCAAGGCCAGCCCCCGATGACGTTATGAGTTAGTTCCGCCTGGCGGGATGAGCACTCGATTCGAGAGAGGTTTTCAGGCCATTGGTGAAGACAAAAACCTGTGGTAACCAGTCCACGCATATCAGCATACCCCGTCTGCGCGAAA
>NZ_JAENIO010000182.1 GCF_016595415.1 Roseibacillus ishigakijimensis | reverse complement strand
ATCCCGGGGCTTTCGGTTCCGTTGACGGGAGCGATGGATCTGGTGGAGCAAGACTTCACTCCCATCGACTTTAAGTCAGCCGCATCCAAACCCAATCCTGAGTCGGCGATGCTGGACCATGAGATTCAGCTCGTGAGCTATCAGCTCCTCTTGGAAGCCATTGGCGAGACTCCCTCCAAGCTGGACCTCATCTTCCTGGTGAAGACGAAGACTCCGCAAGTGATTCGGATCTCGTCGCCGCCCGCAGACGAACACCGCAAGCGCCGGGTGACGGCCCTGCTGGAAATCGCAGTGACTGGCATCGCCAACGAACGGTTCCATCCCCAACCGGG
>NZ_JAENIO010000181.1 GCF_016595415.1 Roseibacillus ishigakijimensis | reverse complement strand
ATCCCGGGGCTTTCGGTTCCGTTGACGGGAGCGATGGATCTGGTGGAGCAAGACTTCACTCCCATCGACTTTAAGTCAGCCGCATCCAAACCCAACGCGGACTCGGCGATGCTGGACCATGAGATTCAGCTCGTGAGCTATCAGCTCCTCTTGGAGGCCATTGGCGAGACTCCCTCCAAGCTGGACCTCATCTTCCTGGTGAAGACGAAGACTCCGCAAGTGATTCGGATCTCGTCACCGCCCGCAGACGAACACCGCAAGCGCCGGGTGACGGCCCTGCTGGAAATCGCAGTGACTGGCATCGCCAACGAACGGTTCCATCCCCAACCGGG
>NZ_JAENIO010000180.1 GCF_016595415.1 Roseibacillus ishigakijimensis | reverse complement strand
GCTCGTCGCTTGCTCCAGCTCGGCGTCGATTGCTCCCTGATGGCACCCTCCAAAACCGAGCGCAAGGCCACCGAGCCCATCAAAACCGACAAACGCGATGCCAAGCTCATTGCCAAACTTTTCCGCAATGGGGACATCACTCCCGTTCACATCCCACCGGTGTTAGATGAAGCCGTGCGTGACCTTTGCCGCGCGCGAACCGATGCTTCTGACGACCTCGCTCGGAGCAAACAACGATTAAACTCTTTTCTCCTGCGGACCGGATTCCACTACAAAGGAACAACTAACTGGACCGCAGCACATATGCGTTATTTGCGGGAGCTTTCTATGCCAAA
>NZ_JAENIO010000017.1 GCF_016595415.1 Roseibacillus ishigakijimensis | reverse complement strand
ATCGATTGCTTGAGCGATCCATAAATTTTGGATCGGGGATATCTTACGATTATCCGAAGTTCATTTTTCTTGCGCGCACAGTGTTCTTATGACTTGCTATTCAAAGATGAACCCGAAAGACAATTGGAGAGCGGATCTGGAAGCTTCCAGAGGGTTGAGCCAGAGGCAGAAGGAGCAATTCCTGGTGGTGGGGAGCTGGTTTGAGAATTGGCGGCTGCGGGCGAGGTCCTGGGGGGGCGGGGCGTCGGCGCTACTTCAGGGTGTGGCCTCCTTGGGGACTCGGGAAGGGAGCGTGGGTGTCCCCCTTGGAGAGATGTTCCAGAGCGGTGATTGAGGACGGGGCCATCGGGGGTTCGGGCGACAGGACCTCGCTAACCTTGAAGGCAGGCGCCGCCACCAATCCGTCATGCAATTTTGGCGGAGAGCCTTTGATTCAGAACATGCAGAACTTCGTGGAGGTCGTCCCTGGCGTGGGTGGCGGAGAGACTCCAGCGGAAAAGTTTGATGACGGAGGGATGAGAAGGCGGAGGGGTTGGAAGGGTGGCTGACGCTTAGGGTTGCCCGAACGGATGGAGGGCGATCTGCGGGGGCCTCGGCGAGGTCTCCCTACCGACAATCAGCTCTTGGGAGTAGCGTCAACGCCCCGTTGGTTGCAGTGAGTCTGGTTGCTTGGTGACGGAGTCAACGGATCTCTTAAGGCTGGAAAGGTCTCGTAAATCCGGCACATGCCGCTCTGCGACCAAGGAAGCTTGGTCAGAGCGAAGATCCAAGATATGTGCTCCTGAAAGAAATATGCCTCTTGTCCGCATCACTCAAGGCTTCTCGCTGTTCTTCTCTTGCGCTTGTAGCCACACAGAACCCAAGTCAGCGAGGGCCGACCCGCACGGATCGCGGTTTTCGGCTTATCAGGATGATCATGGCAATCCGCTCGGGTGTAGCTGGTATTGTGGAGCACCGCCCATTAGGGTCTCTGCGACGTCAACCTTTCACGATGGCAACGACTCATATTCTCCAGATAATGCCCACGATTCGAGAAAGGGAACCGTTTGGGTCGAAGGGGCCGAAGGAGCTGGTATTGGAGAGAAGCTGATCTTTGCATTCGATTTGACGGAACGAGAAGAGGTTCCTCAAGTTGACGACTATGAGTTCGGAATCGACAGCGTATCCCTAATCAACGGTTTCGCGCAATCTGAGCAGCTCTGGAGAGCCAACGGGCGAGTCAAGGCCCTCAGAATTCTATTTGATGGCAAGGATTTTGGAACAATTGAGATTGAGGATACGCCAGAACCGCGCTGGATAGACCTTCCGAAGATGGTCTTGTCACCAGGACGCATTCATGAGGTGGCCTTCGAGATTGTTGAGGTGTATCCGGGGGATGCCTATGAGGATACTGCCCTTGCCGATTTCTACTTCAGTGGGTTCGGCGTGCACTGAAAGCTCACCGCTCTTTGGTGGAAACGGAGCATGGGGGGGCTTTTCGCGAACGGTTTCAGACAGAGGAGGGAGGGGCGGGGAGGGGTTCGGATGGGGCGGGGGAGGTGGCCTCTTCCACTTTCAATCCCATCTTGGCCGCACGTTTTTTCCACAGATCGCGTGCCATTTGTTGCATGTCTTCGATGTCGTCCACTTCGTCGACGATTTCCATTCCGAGGAGAGTCTCGATGACGTCTTCGAGGGTGATGATGCCGGAAAGGGCGCCAAAGGGATCGATGGTAGCCGCGATGTGGATGCGCTCGGCAATCATGGTATCGAAGAGCTCGGCCAGAGATTGCTCATTGGAGACCGTGTGAAGGGGGCGGGCAAACTGGCGCAGGGGTGCTTCACTTTCCCCTTGTCCGTGGGCTTGGAGGATTTCCACCTGCAAGACGAAGCCTTCCAGGTCGTCGATGCTTTCTCCATAGATGGGAATGCGCGAGAAAGGCCGGTCGGCGTGTTTTTCCGCAAATTCTGCCACGGTGCAGTTCCCGGGGAGAGCGAAAACGACCGTGCTGGGGGTGGCGGCGTGGCTGACGGCGGTGTTGCGCAGGCCAAAAAGGTTTTTGACGATGCGGCCTTCCGTTTTCTCGATAGCGCCTTCTTGCTCCCCGATATTGGCCATGGCGATGAACTCTGCCCGGCTGTAGGCACCCTTTTTCTCGCCATGGGACATCCCGCTGGTGATCTTTTCGGTCACCCAGATGATAGGGGTCATGGTGAGGGTGAGCCAGCGCAGGAGGATGCCCACCGTGCCCGCCAGTTGTTTCCAGTAAACCGCGCCCAGGGTTTTGGGAATGATCTCGGAGAGGACGAGGATGAGAATGGTGAGGATGGCGGAGATGAGTCCGGTGGTGAGCGGGGCTTCGCCAAAGACCTTGATGGCTTGGGCTCCGACTCCGGCAGCGCCCACGGTGTGGGCTACGGTGTTTAGAATGAGGATGGCGGAGAGGGGGCGGTTGATGTCGGTGAGGTGCTCGGTCCAGAGGGCGGCATTACGGGGGCGATCGACGCGTTGGGTCTCGATGTAGGGACGTCGGATGCTGAGCAGGACGGCCTCAAAGATTGAGCAAAGAAAGGAAAAGAGGAGAGCGATGAGGAGATAGACAACGAGAAGGGCGACATCCATGACGATGGCAAGAAACGACAGCCAGCCGCAAACGAAAGGAAAATCATCCCGATATGACCGATTTTTCTTGGGAAAGATTGGGGAGGAAAGGCTCTTGTGGGGGGCGGGAAATCCGCTTAATGGAAAGTGATGATGAACGGGGGGCCTGATTTTGCCGGCGTGTGGCGGGAATTGGAAGCGATGGGGCAGGGTGAGTGGGGCAAGGAGCTGCGGGCCAGGGTGCGGCGGCAATACAGTGGGGAAGGGCATGGTGATTTGCCCCGCTGGCAGGCGGCTCTGGCCGAGTTGGCAGCCTTTACTGGTTCCGGTTACGAGGTCCGGGGGGAAGAACTGCATTTTCTCACCGGGGGGCGTGCCGAGGAGCTGAAGGAGGTATTAATGAAACTTTCTCCTTGGCGGAAAGGGCCCTTCTGGTTCGGGGAACAATTTGTCGATACGGAGTGGCGATCGGATTGGAAATGGCAGCGGGTGCGGGAAGGGATCGCGCCCTTGGCGGGACGGCGCATTCTCGATGTCGGCTGTGGCAATGGCTATCACCTCTGGCGGATGTTGGGGGAGGGAGCGCGGTTGGCCCTGGGGATCGATCCCTCGATCTTGTTTGGCTGCCAGTTTCTGGCCGGTCGTCACTTTGCCGGGGCGAAAGTGCCTGCGGCAGTGCTTCCTCTGGGCATCGAGGAGGTGCCTGCACGACTGGCCTGCTTCGACACCACTTTTTCCATGGGAGTTCTCTATCACCGCAAGTCCCCCGTCGAGCATCTGGAGGCTTTGCGCGACACCCTGCGTCCAGAGGGAGAGCTGGTTCTGGAAACTTTGGTCGTCGAGGGCGATGAGAGCACCGTTCTTCTGCCCCAGGGGCGCTATGCCCAGATGCGCAATGTCTGGTTTCTGCCCAGTGCGCCCCTGCTTGCGCGGATGATGGCACGCGTGGGCTTGCGGGAGATTGAGGTGGTGGACCTCACTGCCACGACCGTGGAGGAACAACGGTCGACCGAATGGATGCGCTTCCAATCCTTGCCGGATTTTTTGGATCCCGAGGATTCCCGGCGAACCCGGGAAGGTTACCCCGGCCCTCTGCGGGCGACCCTGCGAGCGGTGCGGTGAAAAATGAGAATAGATTTTCCCGTAGTCCCGTCTTAGAATCGTCCAACAATGAAGAAGCCTCTGCTCGCCCTGCCTCAATCCCTGATCGTGACCCTGCTGGTTCTCTTTTTCGGAGCCATCACTGCGGCGGCTCAATCGGGCACGTGGATCAAGAAGGCCAATTCGATCAGTGGCACCTGGAGCATTGGTCTGCAAGGAGGGCAGAGAGTGATTGCCTTGAAGGATTTCAAGACTGCCACGGCTCCGGATTTGAAAATCTTTCTCTCGACCAAGCCGGCCGACCAGTTGACCTCGCGCAATGCCACCAATGGGGCCCTGTATGTGGCCAAGCTGAAATCCTCCATCGGAGATCAGAGCTACGTCTTGCCCAAGGATGTCGATTTATCCCGCTACAAAACCGTCCTCATCCACTGCGAAAAGTATTCCAAGCTGTGGGGGGTGGGTAAACTGTAAGAGACTTGTCATTTTCGATTCATGGGCCGCTTGATGGTCAATGAATGAAATTTGTCGTTAGGGTGTCTCGGATTTTCTTTTTTGGGTTTTGCTCAGAGGAGAATTTATGAAAAGAAAGGGCTCGTGAGTAATCCTTTTCGAGAAGATCTGGTGGCGCGCCTGAGGGCGGATGCCTGCACTGTCGTGATTTTTGGGGCGACGGGTGATTTGACCCATCGCAAGCTGGTTCCGGCGCTCTACAATCTTGCTGTCGATGGCGAGCTGCCTCCCGGGGTGCGCATTGTCGGCTTTGCCCGGCGGGACTGGTCGAACGAGTTTTTCCGGGAAAACCTGGAGAAAATTAACAAGGAGGTCTCCCGCAATGGTCACGATGATGAGGTCTGGAGCAAATTCGCGGAATCCATCGAGTATCATTGCAGTGAATTCACCGATGAGGAGGGTTACCAAGGCTTGGCCGAGCGCCTCGACGCCATTGATGAGGAGCGCGGGGGGAAGGGCAACCGCCTCTTCTACATCGCCAGTGCACCCAGCTTCTTCGACGATATTCTCGAGAATCTGCGCGACGCCGGTCTCAATCAGGCCAAGGATGGCTGGGCCCGGGTCATCGTGGAAAAGCCCTTTGGAACCGACCTCGCCACGGCCCAGCATCTCAATGAGGTGGTGAATGCTACTTTCCAAGAGAAAGACACCTACCGCATCGACCACTATCTGGGCAAGGAGACGGCGCAGAACATCATGGTGCTGCGCTTCGCCAATGCCATCTTCGAGCCTCTGTGGAATTCCCGCTACGTGGATCACATCCAGATCACGACCGCCGAGCATCTGGGTATGGAAGGGGGACGCGGGGGGTATTACGACAAGTCTGGAGCGTTGCGCGACATGGTGCAGAATCACCTCCTGCAGCTCCTCAGCCTCGTGGCCATGGAGCCGCCTACCGACTTGAGCGCCGATGGGGTGCGCGACGAGAAGGTGAAAGTTTTCCGCTCCTTGCGCCAGTGGGACACTCCGGAAAAAGTGGCCGAGAACGTGGTGCGGGCCCAATACGTGAAAGGCTACATCAATGGCGAGGAAGTGCCCGGCTACCGGGAGGAGGACCGCGTCAATCCCGAGAGTGAAACCGAGGCCTATGTCGCCTTGCGCATTCTCATTGATACCTGGCGTTGGAGTGGGGTTCCCTTCTACGTGCGGGTGGGCAAGCGTCTGCCCAAGAAATCGACCGAGATTTCCATTCACTTCAAAGACGTGCCCAATGTGCTTTTCAATGCGGTTCCCGGTGGAGTGCCCGGGGCCAACGTGCTCGTCATCCGTATCCAGCCCGACGAGGGCATCTCCCTGCGGATGAACTCCAAGTTGCCCGGCACCTCGGTGCGCATGGAGCCAGTGAAGATGGATTTCCATTATTCTTCCAGCTTTGGGAAAAGCAGCCCCGAGGCCTATGAGCGGCTTTTGCTCGACGCCATGGCCGGAGACGCCACTCTCTTTGCCCGGCGCGACGAGGTGGAGGAAGCCTGGCGCTTCGTGGACCACATCGAGCGGGCTTGGCACGAGAGCGACAACAAGCCGCCGATGGCCGAGTTCGCGGCGGGGAGCTGGGGACCGAAGGAGTCCGATGAGATGTTGTCAAAAGAAGGTAGAGAGTGGAGGAGACTGTAAGCGATGAGCGCGATACTGGGACAACCCGTCGAAGTGGGAGCCATCAGCAAGGAGCTGAAAAAGCTTTGGGAGCAGGATGAGGCCGCGACTAATGCGTCCTTGATGAATCTCGCCGTTTACTCTGAAGAAGCGGGAGCCTTGGAGAAGAACTCCGAGGCCATCGTTTCCCTGACCCGGGAGCATGCCTGCCGGGCCATTCTGGTGGAGATGGAACGGGAAGCACCCGAGCCCGAGATCGAATCCTGGGTAACAGCCCATTGCCATCTCGCCCACGGACGCAAGACGGTGTGCTGCGAACAATTGGCCTTTCGCCTCAAGGGCAAAGCCGTCGGCCGCATGCGCAACACGCTTTTTTCCAATCTTAATAGTGATTTGCCGCTCGTTTTCTGGTGGCAGGGAGAGCTGTCTGATCTCTTCGAAGAGCGCCTCTACCGGCTGGTTTCCCGTCTGATCGTGGACACCTCGGAGTGGTCCGATGTGGCCGCCGGTTTTCGCAAGTTGCATCAGGCGGTGGAAGACTCCCGCTGTCAGATGGCCGTGCAGGATTTGGCCTGGACCCGCACTTATCATTTCCGCCTGGGCCTGGCGGGGCTCTTCGATGATCCTAGGGCGCTTGAGCTTCTGGATGGCATTCATACCGTGCGCATCGCCGCTCAGCGCGCGCACTGGGCCAGTGCTTGGATGATGATTGCCTGGCTGGGAACGCAAGCCAAGTGGGTGCTGGAGAGCCAGAGCGAGGAGCGCTTTGTTTTTCTGCGCTCAAATGGCGAAAAGGTTACCATTGAGTTGGAGTTCGCCGACCAGGGGGCGCCTCTTTCCCAAGTATTGCTCACCGATGGCACGGCGACGGTGGAAGTGCGCCGCAAAGCGGGAGATCCTCATTTGGAACTGGAGCTCAATGCCCCTGGCCACATCGTGCGCCAAGCCGCTCCTGCGGATCCGGACGACAAGGTGGACCTCGTCGCGGAGCAACTCTCGCGAGGGGGAAAAAATTCCCTCTTTCGCAAAATCTGGCCCCTCTTCTTCGAAATGCTGGGGCTGGAAGAATGACCGCTGACTGAAGAAAAAACGGCGGCTCCGGCCCTGTCCTCGTGCGGGGACAGGCGGGGGCTAGACTGGATTCTGCGGGGGGGCGGCCTCTTCGGTGGCGAAGGGCACTTTGCGCTTAATGAGCCAGCTCACGCCGATGAGGTCGTGAATCCCTCGCAGAGCCCGGTCCCAATTGGTGTATTTGGATTCCCCGGCGAAACGGGAACGGTGGTTGACCGGAATTTCCGAGAAATCGTGGTTGGCTTGCAGGAGCAGAGCCGGAATGTAGCGATGCATGCCATTGAAGGGCACGAGGGCATCGATGCACTCCCGCTTCATGGCCTTCAGAGAGCAACCGGTGTCGCGCACTCCGTCGTGTAGAAAGGCGCGGCGAATTTTGTTGGCAAATTTGGAGGCGTAGCGCCGCGAAGCGGTGTCCTGGCGATTGGCCCGGTAGCCGCAGACGAAGTCTTTGCCTGATTTCTCCAGCTCGGCCACCAGCTTGGGGATTTCCGCCGGGTCATTCTGGCCATCCCCATCCATCAGGGCCACCACCGGGCGAGTGGCCTTTCGCAAGCCGGCATACATGGCGGCCGATTGTCCTTTGTTGACCGGCAATTGCAGGGCCCGGACGCGGGGGAGGAACTCCTGCATAATTTCCCAGGTCTTGTCCGCGGAACCATCGTTGATGGCGATGATCTCGGCTTCCGGATTGGTCTCAATCACTTCAGCGAGAACATTTTTGGCGGTTTCTTCCTCGTTGTAAAAAGGGATGATGATGGAGTAGGACAAGACGACAAAGAGGGTTGGTTGGGCGCAAGGCTACTGTCCGAAGAGGCGGGGGGCGAGGGTTTTCCCTGTCCGCCCTCTCCCTCTTTGCCCGGTCTCAGGCCTCGGTGCTCTCATCCCCGGTCGCATCGGCAGCGTTCTGCGAGGATTCCGCAATCACTTTGGTCTTCGCAAAATCATCTCCCAGCCGCAGCCCGGCATTGGCCTCTTTTTCCCGATTGTGCAGGATGAAGATTTCCACCAGCGCGAGGATGGGGACAGCGAAGAAAATGTTGCGGAGGGCACTTTTGGCAAAGTTTCCGCTCAGCGAATTTCCGTCTGCGGTGACCGCCCGCAGTTTCATCACTTTTTTACCAATACTCTGGCCGTCAAGGAAGGGGAGGCTATCCTTGAGCAAAAGGTAGGCAATGGCCAGGCCGGTCGCGGTGGAACCGAGGAAATCGGGCAGCACCAAATTAGCGATCCAGGAAAGACTGCCGGCGACCCCGAAGTCGATCACTCCGGCCACGAGGCGCTGGGCGAGGACGCTCTCGGTGTATTCGATGGCAGGGGCTGCCTCCTCCTCCACAGGTTTGGGAGGGGCGGATTGTTCCATCGCTCCCATTTCCACGGCCGAGATCGGGGGGGCGGCCGACTGCCGATCAATATTTGGAGCCGGGATATTGGGTTTCGGGATGTTCGGTTTGGGAATGTTCGGTTTCGGGATATCGGGAGTGGGAGTCTTCTCGCTCATTGGCCAGAAACCAGCGAATCGAAGTTCATTCGTCGAGTTCTTTTCACGCTCCCAGAAAAGTATTTTTCCGACATCCCTGCCATGTAAATGCCATGCATTCTCTTTGCCCCAACGGCGGGTTGGAGGGCATTTTGGCAGTCGGTGGTGCTTCCGCTTGCCCGGGCCGGGAGGGCGGAGTAAGACAAGAGCACGATGGCAGTTTTGCTCAATGAGGAGGAGATGGCGGCGGCGGTGGATCGCTTGGCTGAACAGATTTTGGAGAATACGGAGGGCCCGCTCTGTATCGTCGGCATTCGCAGCCGGGGGGACGAGGTTGCCGAACGGGTGTGCAACCGGCTTGCCGAGACCGAGCGTGAATTGAACTACGGCGTGCTCGATATCTCTCTTTATCGCGATGATTTGGAGCACCTCAACAAGAACCCCAAGCTGCAAAGCAGCGAAATTTCTTTCCCCATGGATGGGGCCCACGTCATTTTGGTCGACGACGTGCTCTTCACCGGGCGCACCATCCGGGCGGCCCTGGATGCCTTGACGGATTATGGCCGTCCGCAGAAGGTGGAACTGGCAGTGCTTATCGACCGGGGCTGGCGCGAGCTTCCCATTGAACCCAACTATGTCGGCAAGAAATTGGAAACCAAGAGAATGGATCGGGTGGTGGTGAAGCTCCACAGCACCGACGGGGAAGATCTGGTGGAACTGCAAGAGAACAATTGACGTGATGGTGAGAAAAGATTTGCTCGATTTGGCCTCTCTTTCCCGGGAGGAAGTGGAGGAGATTCTGGAGCAGGCCAAACCGCTCAAGGAGGTCTTCCAGCGTTCGGTGAAAAAGTATCCGGCACTGAAGGGCAAGACGGTGCTGATGCTCTTTTACGAGCCCAGCACGCGCACCCTGAGCTCCTTCGAGGTGGCCGCCAAGCGCATGGGGGCCGATGTCACGGTTTTCGATGTCCCCAGCAGTTCGGTGGTCAAGGGCGAGAGCGTGCGGGATACCGTGGATACGCTGCAGGCCATGCAGGCGGACTACATCGTGGTGCGGCATCAGATGCCGGGGCTCCCGGGCCGTATCGCGGGGATGACCAAAGCCAGTGTGATCAGTGCCGGGGATGGGGCCCATGCCCATCCCACCCAGGGGCTGCTCGATGCCTTTACCTTGCGCGAGGTCTATCCCAACGAGAGTGGCAAGCGGGTGCTCATCGCGGGAGACATCCGCCACAGTCGGGTGGCACGCTCGACCAGCACGGCCTTGCGCAAGCTGGGTTTCGAGGTGGCCTACCTGGGCCCGGGTTCGCTGGTGCCGGAGGTGCCCGGCATTCCGCGTTTCACCAATTTTGAGGAAGCCTGGCAGTGGAAGCCGGATGTCTTTTACATGCTGCGGGTGCAAAAGGAGCGCCAGGGTTGCCAGTTTTTTCCCAGCGTGGGGGAGTATTCCAAGCTTTATGGCATCACCGAAGAACGCTTCCGCCGCATTTCCGGGGAAGGCCTCTGGGTCATGCACCCGGGGCCGGTCAATCGCGGGGTCGAGCTGGTCGATGCGGTGATGGACTACGAACGCTGCCTGATCAATCAACAGGTCGAGAATGGAATCGCGGTTCGCATGGCCGTGCTTTACCTGCTGAAGCAAGGGGAAGAAGAAGCCTGAGCGCGAACGGAGAGCATTCTTTTCAGGGCAAATCGTGGGCCAACTGGTTCGCCATCAGCTCGAAGCGTTTGGCGAGGTCGGGCTCGGCCAAGAGGGTTTGGCGGAGGTCCGGGTGGGTGATGAGGTGTTGGGCGATGAGGTCGCCGAAGAGCTCGGGGTGATGGCGCACTGGATCGAGAATCGCTTTGACCGCGAAGCGGATTTCATCAGGGCCGTCAAGGAGGGTTTGCTCGACCAAGGCCTCGAGTTCATCCATCAGGATCTCGGCATCCTCCTCGTCGGGCAGGGAAGCGGACGGGCCTTCCGTGAAGCGGGCCAAGGGGTAGGGGGAGTGGTTCAGCCAGTGATCGAAGCGGACTCGGGACAGTCCCCGGAGGAGAACTTGCGAGGAACCATCGGCCTGTTCCCGGGAAGTCTGAATGAGAGCAATTGTGCCCACCGGATGAACGCACTGGGCGAAGGGTTCTTCTTCCGCGGAGTGGAGATTTCCCACGCAAAAGACGCGCTCGCCCTCCAAGGCTTCCGCCAGCATCTGGCGATAACGGGGCTCGAAAATGCGGAGGGGCAAGACTCCCTGGGGAAAGAGAACGGCGCGGGGAAGGAGAATCACCCCGGATTGGGTGGGCATTTGGAAGGTCTTCATGAGGCGCGGGGACGGAGCCGTTTTCGCAGGGCCAAAAGGGCGACGACTAGGGCGAGGAGGAGGGTGCCGAGCAGGAAGAAGTGCCGGCCCAAGCCAGGAATGGGAGTCTGCACGGTCATTTCGGCCTCTCCGGACAGTAGATCACGGGTCGCAAAAGTCCACTGCAGGGTCCGGCCATCGGGAGAAACCTGATGGGCGTTGTGGTTCTTGGCCACGCTGGGGAGGTGGAGCTGATAGTGGACCTGCGCATTGCCCAACAGAGGCTTCCACCAGGCCTGGGGACCGGCGTCTGGGACGAGGGTTTGCCAATCGATGGCCCGCCGGTATTGGAGATGGGGAAAGCCGGCCTGCAGGCGGGGAGAGCCAAAGTAATGCTCGACGGCGCTCTCCCGGGAGGAGGAATCCGGCTCCCGGAAGCCCTGCAGATCGTCCCCAAGGGCGAGGACATCTCGAAAGGAGACTTCCAGCTGGAGCTCCTGGCTGCCGTTCTTCCGCGCGCTGTGCAGGGAGGCGAGGGTGAGATTGTCGCTCTCCTGACAAACCTGGCGAATCTTGGCCGCAAAGGTCTCGGCCCCTCCAAGTTCGTCAAAAAGAAGGGTCGGGGCGGTCAGATGCAACCGCGCCCGACCCGAGGAATCGGCGTTCACCCAGATTTCTTCCTCACTTTCCAAACAAGAGGACAAGCTGAGGCCGAAGAGGGTGAGGGCGAATAGCTGGAGAAAGACCTTGATGGCGGGAGAATAGGCTCCTCTTGCGCGAAGAGAGAACGAATTCTACGCCAGCAGGGTCCTTTTTCCCGCAATCAGTGTTTGTGGATCGTGGAGTAAATGGTGCCGATGAGGATATCGCCTTCGGTGGACTCAAGGTCATAAGCGATCTCCATTTGCTGGGCGGGCTTCAGGCTCGGAATGGTCAGGATGAGGGTGCGGCCATCATCGCCAAGCGCGACTTCGCTCACTTCCACCTCATCATGCTCCTTGTGTCCCTTGCTCTCTTGCTTGAGCGCGTTCTCCTCCGCTTCTTTATCGGGATTGTCGATGGAGAATTCTCCGGAACCGTATTGGGGGCCGCGGATATACTTCCAGCGCTGGATGGCAAAGGACTCCGGGTCGGTGGCCAACTCTTCATCCAGTTCCACGTCGAAGCGGATGGTCAGCTTGTCGCCTTCCACCGACATCGCCTCGGGCAATTTGAGCGCCACTTCTTCGTTGTGACGGATGCGCTGCACGCCCGCCTCATTGGCGGCATTGGTCTGCCAACCCCGCATTCCGCAGACGAAGAGGGAGCCATCGGGGTGGAAGACCGCCCGTTGGGCCGAGGAGGACAGCTTGGCGGGGAGAGCAATGACGCCTCCCTGCATCTGGCCCTCAACCTCCTGAGGCAGGACGCGATAGATGGTGGATTGGCCGTAGCTGAGGTGGAGCAGCTCTCCTTGCGCGAGTCCGATTTTGGCAAAGTCGGGCACCCAGATTTGCGCCCCGCCGGAATTGTCCACATTCATCGGGAAGTAGCAAAGTGGTTCGTGGAAGTCCTTGGTGACCCCATGGCGGGCCTGCTCGACACCCAGGAAAACTGGCTGCTGCTCCGGGGTGAAGTAGTTGAGCTTACAGCAGGGCTGCCAAGTGCCTTCGTTTTCTCCAGTGGTGAGTTCGCCATTGGGACCGACACCGATGCCGCCGGGCGCCCGCAGTCCGGTCGCCACCACAGTCAATTCTTCCCCATCGGGACTGAGCTTCATGAAGGAGCCATTGTGATCGAGGATCTTCTCGAAGTTTCGTCCTCCGGGGCGGACCGTCGCGGCTTTGGCAAAGTAGAAATTGCCTTCGGCATCGGTCTCCAGCCCAAAGGTGAACTCGTGGAAGTTGTCGGTGATGAGCACGTCATTGTTGAAGACTTCGAAGCGGTCGGCCTCGTTGTCACCATTGAGGTCCTTGACCTGCCAGATGCCATCGCGGGCATTGAGGTGGATGACGTCGTCGATGATTTTCAAGCCCAGGGGTTCGAAGAGACCGCTGGCGAAGCGCTTCCAGGTGAGGGTTTGGAACTCCTTGAGGCCGGAGAGCAGCCAGACATCGCCATCCCAGGTGCAGAGCGCGGCCCGATCGCCATCGGAGAAGAAGTCGAGATCGCTCAGGCGGACTTTGTTCTTGTAGGGAGAATCCTCCAACATGGGGGGCAGGGGAATTTGGTCCACGAGAAGGGCGTCGTCGCTCTCGTCGATTTGCGGGGTGACCTCGAAGGTCTCGGGATAGAGTCCCTCTCCCGCCGTGGCCTTTTCAGCCGGACTTGCGAGGTCAAAGACGGGAACGATGCTTCCGTCGGCGAGATAATCGATCCCGAGGACCAGGGGTTCCCGGTTGGCGATCTCCCAGACGACGCCCTCTTCTCCGGCAGTCATCTTGAGGGGACCATTCTCGCTGGCGGCCTCGGGAGCGGCGGTGGTGGAGACGCGGAGGGAGAGGGGAGCCTCATGGCCAGCAATCTCGAGGATGCGGCGGATGTCGCCCTGCCCGGTGACCACTACTTGCTCCTTGATGGGGGTGCCATTGACCGTGTAGTCGAGGATGATGTCGTGTCCGTGGCGATGATAGCCATTGAACTGGAGATGGGCAAAGTTGCCGTGGCCGGGGTGCTTGCGACTGTCCGCGAAGGAGCCTGCGGGGTCGGCCCAACCGGCTCCGGTGGCGTTATTGAAGTAAGGATTGCCCTGGTTCTGAATCTTGTTTTGGGTGCCGTGAGCCCCGCCGAAGGGGGTGTTGTCCAGAGAAACTCCACGATGAGTAGCGGTGACCAGTTGCAGGGTTTCGAGATTGAAGAGAGCAACCAGATTGTCCTGCTCGGGATCCGGCTGGATGAGCATTCCTTTAAGGGCGGCATCGCTCCGGTATTCTCCTTGGAAATAATCCCCGTAAGTTTGAATGAAGGCGGGGCCAAAGTCGGCCTTGTCGTGCCAAGCCTCCTTTTTGTCCGGATTCTTAGCTAGTTCGTAGGCCAATTCCGCGTCATCCGGCAGCAAGGTGTGGAGGCGCACATGGTCATCGAGCTCGCGGATCTCAATGTTGCGGAACTGAGCCGGGGAACCATCGTCGTGGTTCTGAATCCCAAAATAGCCTTCCTCGTCGCCACGGCCCTTTTCGGCATGGAAGAGATTGGTCAAGGTGCCATTGACGACGACTGCGATGAGGTCTCCCACGGTGTGGATTTCCATTTTGTTCCATTCCCCATCCTCTTTCAGGGTATTGGCCACCGGGGCCTGGATATCGTAGACCGCCCCCGTGGAATGCTTGTTAACGTCGCGTCCGGAGACTTGGATTTCGTAGCCTTGGCGCACGGCCACCCAAGGGTCGTTGCCGGGGTCGGGGAATCGCACAAAGACTCCCGAGTTGTAGGTGGGCTTCTCCAGTTTGAACTCCAGGGAAATAGTGGCATTGCGGTAGGATTCCTTCGAATACCACCACAGGCCCATTCCTCCTTGGGCGGTGGCGATGCCATCGTTGACTTCGAACTTGCCGGGGCCCGCCATCTGCCAGGAGCTTAAATCTCCCTCTAGAAGAGATTCTGACTGTGCCGTTAGGCTAAGAAGGGAAAAACCGACAACTGAGGTGATAGACTTTTTCATTAATACGTTCCAATAGCTGGTCACTCTGTGAGCGAAAAGATCGCTCGCAAGGCTACGGCCACTCTGCACAAGTTTTGCAGATTCGAAACAAAAAGAGCCTTGTTCAGTCAGAAAAAGAGTGCTCAAAGAGCTGACCCCCATATGAATCCCCAACAACTTGTATTTTTTGTGGTTATCTCTGTGAACTTCTCTACCGGCCTGAAGGCGGAGGGGATTCACGACCTCGTCAAGCCGGACTTTGATCGCATGCGTGAGCAAGCCGAAGAGGAGCGGCTCGCGGAGCAGGCTCGTCTGGAGCAGCGGCGGCAGGAAGAAGAGGCCAAGCGTTTGGAAGAAGAGCGCCGGCTCGCCGCTCGGGAGGCGGCCCGGCGGGATCCGCTCGTCGCGGTGGAGGAGCTGGACCTTGCCGGGCAGGATTCCGGCCGCCAGCAATACCTCATTGAGTCTGGAGGGAGCCTGGGCGCCATCGCTGCAGAGCGCTATGGCAGCTTCCAATATTTCCCTCTGCTCGAACATTGGAATGGAGTTTCCGCCACCGGGATTTCAGTCGGCCGGGTCATCAAGACTCCCAGTGTGGCGACCATGATGCGGGTCAAAGGAGCGAAAGTGCTCGCTCGCTATCCTGAGGAAGTGAGGGGGCTGCTACAGCTGCGGGATGATTATCTCGCTTTGGAGCCCCGCCTACGTGCGAGTGGCGGCACGCTGGATGATGGGCTGAAGTCTGACTTGGTGGCCTTGCAAAAGGCGGCCCTGACGATTCGGGGCGGCTTCATGGTCAAGCGACCCGGAGTGACCCACACGGCCACCGGGTTGCTGCGCCAGTGCCGGAGTCTTAGCGATCAGCTGTCGGCGATGAGCTCGGGGGACTTTGGCCGTGAGCAGTCCCGCCTCACCCGCGTGCACACTCATCTCGCCTATGCCCTGCGCAATGCCATGGTCTGGGGAGAGGAAGACTTCAAGTAGAGCGGGCACGCTCTCGCTTCAGACCGCAGCTTCTTCCTCGATGGGGAAGCCGGTCAGCGCAAGACCTTCCGGGCCGCTGAGAGGGGTGCCTGCCTGGTAGCGGGAACTGAGAGAGCCCAAGGCGGGGTAAACGGGAGTCTCGTCGACCTCGATGGTCTCGTGGGCGACCGAGGTCACCACCAGCTGGGCTTTGTCGCTATCGGCGGCAAAGAGTTCGGCGGGGAGGGATTGCGGAGCCTGGTTGAGAAAGAGCGCGACCAGCTTGCGATTGACGCGGCCCGCCCGCTTCATGCGCGAGATGACCTCTTGCCCGAGGTAGCAGCCCTTGTGAAAAGAGACCGCCTCGTTTTCCAAGCCGGTCTCGGCCGGAAAGGCACCTACCAGGTCGGTGAGCCGGGGGCGACCGTTGGCAATGCGCAGTTGCTCGCAATCGGCAGGAGGGGTCTCGGCCAAGGCCTCCTTGGCGGCCCCTTCCACATACTCGTCCCGTCCGGCGAGCCCGAAGCGAATGATTTCCTCGCCCGTGGGACTGGGCTCGATTTCGTGGCGGATGGCCCAGCGCTCACTCTCATCGCTCCACGCGCAGTCATCGGCAATGAGGTAGCGGTCCAGCCGGGCCAACTGCTCCTCGCGCTCACCGCCCTCGATGCTCAGGAGAAAGCCTTCCGCATCGCGACGCACAAAGGCATCGAAGAGGATGCGTCCTTTGGCATCGCAGACGAAGGTGTAGCGCGATTGGCCGACGGGCAGATCATCGACTCGTTGGGTGATCTGGCCCGTGAGGTAGCGTTCCGCATCGGGGCCACGCAGCCGCAGGTGGGTCAGGTTTTTCAATCCGTAGCAGTTGGTCATCGGCCCTGCTTAAGGTCGGGATTCATTTTTGCCAACAATCTTTGATTGAACTCATCGGCCATGTCGTAGCCCAGTTTGCGCAATTGCAGGTCGAGGGCGGCCACCGACACCAGGCGGGCCGTGTCCCGTCCCGGGGCGACCGGAATCTCGACGGTGGGAATTTTGATTCCGAAAATTTCCCGGCGCTTGCGCTTGATACCCAGTCGATCCACTTCGTTGAGGTCGGCCTGGCTCTTGAGGGTGATGATGATGTCGAGGCGCTTCTGGGGGCGGATGGCAGAGAGTCCGTAGAGGTTGGCGACGTTGATGATGCCAATGCCCCGCATCTCGATGTAACCTCGGGAAAGTTCTGGAGAGCTGGCAATGAGTTCTCCGCCAATGCTTTGAATGTGGACCATGTCGTCGGCCACGAGGGCCGCGCCTTTCTCCAGCAAGCCGATCGCGGTTTCACTTTTGCCCGCTCCGGACTTGCCGGTGAGGAGAATGCCGATGCCGCGGTAGTCGACCATCACCCCGTGCATGGTGGTGGTGGCCGCAAAATCGGCCTCCAGGCAACGGGTGGCCAGATTGAGAAACTTCATCGTCACCAGGGGCGAAGTGAAAAGGGAAATCTGGTATTTTTGGGCCACTTCCACCAATTCCGGAGGAAAAGGATGACCCCGGGCCAGGACCAAACAAGGAGGGGATTGTTGGCAAAAGGCTTCGAAGCGTTTTTCCCGGGTCTTGTCGTCCAGTTTCTTGAGGTAGGAGAGCTCGGAATTCCCGAGCACTTGCACCCGCTTTTTGGCAAAATAGGTGAAAAAACCAGCCAGAGCGAGGCCGGGGCGATTGGGCGCGGGCTCGCCAATGGGTTTGTCGAATCCACTTTTCTCCCCCAGCAGGGTGAGTTCCAGCTCTTTGCGGTGCCGCTGGTAAAAATCCGCCACGGTGATGGATTGGACACTTTTTGTCGCCATGCCGTAGTTTACCGACTTTTGCGAAGGGGGGAATCAAAAAGCGTGCCGTGGCAGGCTAGTGGCGAGTCGACTCGAGGAAGAGTTTCTCGAGGGAAGTGCGCGGGTGACTGGCTGAGAGCAGGCGACTCTGCTCATCCTGACCGACGAGGGTCCGGATTTGAGCGAGCAATTCCGGGGAGGCATTTTGCAGAAGGATCTCGGTCTGGTCTTGCAGGGCGACCAGCTCGTCGAGAGGCCCTTGCTTGAGCATTTTCCCTTGATGGATAATGCCTATGGTGTCGCAAATTTCCTGCACTTGTTCGAGGAGGTGGGAGCAGAGAAACACGGTGATGCCCCGGGACTTGAGGTCGAGAATGAGGTCCCGGATTTGCCGCGAGCCGAGGGGATCGACCCCGGCAGTGGGCTCGTCGAGGATGAGCAGGCGGGGCGATTGGATGAGGGCTTGGGCGAGTCCGATTCGTTGCAACATGCCTTTGGAATAGCCGCCCAAGCGACGATCGGCGGCCTCGGCAAGCCCGGTGAGGGTTAGCAACTCTTCACTGCGTTCGGCCAGCTCGACCCCCTTCATGCCACAGAGTTTACCGTAAAAGCGCAGGGTCTCGCGACCGCTCAGGTGCTTGTAGAAGTAGGGGTTCTCCGGGAGATACCCCACGTCTTGGCGGGAATCGACTTTGAGCGAATTTTTACCAAAGATTTCGCAATGACCGCTGGTGGGGGAGAGGAGCCCGAGCAGTGCCTTCATGGTGGTGGACTTTCCCGAGCCATTGGGTCCGATGAGGCCATAGACTTCTCCGGCCGGAATGGTCAGGGACACGCCGTCGACCGCGCGATGTTTCTGGCGGCGGATGGCGGAAGGGAATTCTTTCACCAAATCTCGAATGATGACGGCGGGTTCACTCACGGCGGTAGCATAGGGGCACTTCGTGTTTCTTGGGAAGGGCACACGGTTATTTTTTCAGAGAAAAATTCCCCTCGCCGTCCTGACAGGGGCGTGGTGGGATGAGGTCATGATGACCTTTCGCCCGCGCAGTCTCTTCTCTTGGAATTTTTCCTATCAGGGTCCCGGGCTGGAGGGAATCGTCGCTCATTCCGTTTGGGGAGAATCGGGCTCGCTCCACATCAACGGTCAGGACTACACCGTTACTTGCAAAGGCTTCTTCGAGAAGGAGTGGTTCCTTTACCGGGGTGAACAGGTGGTGGCCAAGGCGCGCAAGGCGGGCTTCTTCGGACGAAAACTGGAGATTCACACTCCGCGCGAGACCTTGCTGCTGGTTCCCGACGGATTCGGACGGCCCATGCGACTGACTGGTCCGGGGCACGAAATGAGGTTCGCCCCCCTGCACGCTTTCACCCGGCAGGGGGAGGGGCGGGGGAGCTACCGCGAGGCCCCAGTGGCCATTTTTACCCTCTGGCTCACCACCCTGTTGTGGAGGCGGGCTGCGCGTTCCTCTTCCCCAGGAGGGGCCGGGAGCTAGTGAGGTGACAGGAGTTTTTTGGGAAAACTTTTCCCTCCGCCGTCCTTCTGCTCTTCAATAGGGCCCATGAGCGAAGCATTGTTTTTCCAAGGAGGCCAAATCGCGGCAGAGGAAGGCCCTCTCGTCGCGGCGGACGTGTGGGTCGAGAATGGGGTCATCCGGGCAGTGGGCCAAGGGCTACCGACCCCGGAGGGAGCGCGGGTGATTGATTGCGAGGGCAAGATTCTGCTTCCGGCGCTCTTCGATGCCCACGTTCACTTCCGCGACCCGGGCCAGACGCAGAAGGAGGACATCGCGACTGGGACCGAAGCGGCTATCAATGGGGGCATCACTGGCGTGGTCATGATGCCCAACACCAGTCCCGCCATCGACTCCGCCGCCGTGGTGAAGATGGTTTTGGACAAGGCCAAAGCCGTCTCTCGCATTCCGGTCTACACATCCGGCTGCATCACCAAAGGCCGTGAAGGCAAGGAGTTGGCGGCGATTGACGGCATGCGGGAGCTGGGTGTGCTCATGCTTACCGATGACGGTGATGCGGTGCCCGATTCCAACCTGCTCTTGCAGGCCATGCGCTACGCCAAAGAGTTTGGCATGTTTTTCGCCAGCCATTGCGAGGATCCCGCCTTGGCTGGACCCCGGGCCATGAACGAAGGCAAAAAGAGTTATGAACTCGGCATCGATGGCACTCCTGCCTGTGCGGAAGAACTCTTCATCGACCGGGACATCCGCCTGGCCCATGCCGCAGGGGCGCACGTGCACATCCAACACGTGTCCTCTCGCCTGGGCATGGAAACCATCCGCTGGTGGAAGGAGATGGGAGCGCGGGTGACCTGCGAAGTTGCCCCCCACCATCTCCTTTTCAATGAGGAGGACATCGGCGATTATGACACCAACTACAAGATGAACCCGCCCTTGCGCCTGGCAGAGGACAATGCCGCTCTTCTCCAAGGGCTCAAGGAGGGAGTCTTCGACCTTATCGCCACCGACCACGCTCCGCATACCGAGTTCGAAAAATCGCAGGATTTCGTCAGCGCGCCCAATGGGCTCAGTGGTCTGGAGACGGCGTTGGTCTCTCTCCATGATCGTTTCATCGCCCGGGGAGAATTGGACTGGGCGGTTCTCGTCAAGCGCTATTCGGCCGAGCCGCGGCGCCTCATGAAGCTTGATCCGGTGCCCATTCAGGAGGGGGGGCGGGCGGAATTGCTCGTTTTCGATCCCAAAGCGGAAACCACCTTTGACCGGGCCTTCCTCAAGTCCAAAAGTGTGAACACTCCCTTCTACAACCAGACCTTGCAGGGAAAAATCACCCACGTCTTGGCGGGAGAAGAGCTTCTCTTGGAACGCTGAAGGCCTAAAAAAACCGCAGCCTGTGTGACAGGGTGCGGTTGTTGAACAAAGCAGTCGACGGACTGGATTCAGGGACGCTCGAGAATTTCGACTTCGTAGCCATCGGGGTCGGTCACGAAAGCCATTTTGCGCTCTCCACCGGAGAATTTTTCGCGCCAGCCGTCGGGCCAGATTTCGAGACCCTCTTTTTCCAGCTGATCGCAGTAGGCGATGATGTCGGGCACTCCCACCGCGGTGTGCATGAGGTCCTCGGGGAACTCCACCTTGTAGTCCGGCGAGTAAGTCAACTCGAGGAAGTGGTCATTGCCGGGCAGATTCATGAACGCCAGTTCATTGCCCTGGGGAGACTTCTTTTTCTCCCCCGTTTCAAAGCCCAGCTTGTTGTAGAAAGCGATGGAGGCTTCCGGATCGGAGACGCGAATACGAGTGTGTAGGAATTTAATCATAAGGTTGAGAGGGCGGATAGTTCAGTTCGCTGGCAACAATTTGTCTTCATCCACGGCCGGTTGCTCCAACTGGGGGGAGACCTTGCGCTGCCAGATGTAGCGGGAAAAAAGCACCTTAATGGCAGCCGTCAAGGGAACCGCCAACAAGGCTCCCAAAAAGCCGCCCAGCAAGAGGGACCAGAAAAAGATGGAGAAGATGACCGTCATGGGGTGAAGGCCCACCGAGTCGCCGACGATTTTCGGCGCGGTGACGAGAGAATTGATTTGCTGCACCACGAGAAAAATCGCGATCACGGCCACGACATAAGCCCAGGTGCTGTCTCCCAGCCACTGATGATGGGCATCGCTTCCGCCGAAATGGATGAGGGCGATGATGGAGGCCGGAATCATGCAGAGAATGTTGCCGATGAAAGGGAGGATGCCGAGGATGGCGAGGGCCAGTCCGATGAGGAAGCCGTAGGGAAGTTGAAAGACGGAAAGCGCGACCCCGACGAGAATCCCGTCGATGAGGGAAACCAGAACCTGACCCCGGAAGAAGGAAATGAGGTAGGAATTGATTTCCGACAGGGTATCGACGACCTCGTCCTTGAAGCGGGAGGCCTTCAAGGGAATATACTGGTGCCAGGTGGCCTTAATCTTCGAGGATTCGTTCAAGAAGTAGAAGAGGTAGACGGGAACAAGGAGGAAGCCGAGGAGGTAGCCGAGGAAGCCAAAGACTTTGGTGGAAGCCCGCAGCCAGTCCAGGCCAGTGGCGGTGAGAGTTTGCCAGTTGTCGGTGAGGAGCTGGCCCAGTTTGGTGTCGGAAAACTTCAATTCCTTGGTTTGGGCATGATAGTCCCGCACGGCCTGCTGCTCCTCTCTGCTCACTAAGCGGGTTTCGGACTTCTCCAGCGAAGGATCCGGATCATGATCTTCGGGGAGGGCCACATTGCGGTCGGGCATGAGGGCGGCCTCCAAGGTGGAAACCGGCTCTTCCGGAGGAGCGTCACCCGGCGCGGGCTTGGTAGGGGGGACTTCGAAGCGCAGGTTTTCCACCGGAAAGAAGTCCCCGTTGCGGTAGCGGTAGCCCCGGATGGAGTTGTCTTTGTTGTATTCCGGGAAGGGGTAAGGTTTGGCAATGATTTCCCCGCTTTCGGGATCCACGTAACCAGTGATCCAATCGAACAGGGGGGTGGCTCCGGGGATGACTTCCTGCAAATCTTTGATTTTATTCACCACGGAGGGGCCGAGGTTTTCCTCGTCGCCCAACAGCTTGCCTCCTTGCTCAATGAGTTTGGGAATGAGCAAGGAAAAGAAAATAACCACCACGAGGGTGAAAGCTCCGAAAACGGCCAGCACAGCCTTGAAGCGGGACAATTTGCGGCGGTGCTGCAACCACTCCACGACCGGATCAAGGAGATAGGCCACAATGCCCGCCACCGCCAAGGGCACGAGCACGGGCTGCAAGTAGCCGAGAACTTGCCCGGTGAGCCAAATCAATCCAACGAGAATAGCCCCGAGGAGCACGATGGCGAGTCCAGTGAGACCTGACCAGAGGGTCCGCTGTTGGAAATCGTTGGGATACGGCATGGCGACTCCCGTTAGACAAGCTTACCGGGCGAAAAACGGAAGTCCGAAAATAGGCGCATCTTGTAATTGTGCCCTACTGCAGTTTGCCAAGGACGCCATTGACAAAGCTGGCGGAGTCCGTGCCGCTGTAGCGCCGGGCCAATTCCACCGCTTCATTGATACTCACCGCCGCCGGGATCTCCGGGCAGTGTTGGATCTCGGTAACGGCGAGCCGGAGGACCGCACGGTCAACTTGGGCCAGCCGTTGGAAAGAGAAATTCTCCAATTGGGCGGTGATGAGTTTGTCCGTTTCCGCGAGATTCGCGAGCACCAACTGGTGACGGGCTTGGGCAGCACCCTTGATCTCTTCCCGGGTCTTGATGCACTCACGAAGAGTCTTGGTCTCAGGAATATCGGGGAGATTTTCCGTAAAAAGCGTGTGCAGGAGAGAAGCGGATTTAACGAGCGGAGGGAGAGCTTTGGCCAGAGGTCTGAGGAGTTCGGGGCAGGCATCGACAGGGCCGAGAGCAGTGATGAGCGCCTGACCGTTGTGGCGCGACTCCTCATTGGTGGCTCGGATGTCTTCCAGATTCTCCGCAATGGTTTCGGGCTCTTTTTCTGATTTGAGCTGGCGTCGGAGGAGGTCGAAGCAATCGGGCAATTTCTGCTCGGCGGCCAACAATTGCCGAAAGCCCCGGTTTGCCGAGCGATCGTCGAGAAAGCTTTCCAAGAGAGGAGGAGCCTGCACACGCTGCTTCCAGACCGGCTGCAAACGTCCCGCGCGGTTCTGTTGCAGATGGAGCACCACCCGGGCCCGGGCGCGGATCACTTTGCCCTCAAAGGGGGCCAGAATGAGGGGCCAAGGATCACCGGCGAGGGCCGCCTCCTCACCATCAGGGGACGGACGATCGGCATGAAGAAGCTGAACGACGGCCTCGCGAATTTGCCGGCGGGCCGTGGAGGGAGAAGGAGAAGTGTTTTTCATCGCAGGGCAAGAAGTAACGCGGGCGAGCTCACTTGGCGTTGCGGGTCAATTCTTTGCAGACCTCGATCATGCCAGCCGCGGCTCGCGCGGCATCGCGGCCCCGGTTCAAGTCATTATCCTCAAGGCAGCGTTCTTTGGCCTGCTCATGGGTCTTTACCAGCAGGACTTCATGAATGACCGGCTTGCCATAGGCCACGGAGAGATTGAGCAAAGAATCGGTTACCGACTCGGCCACCAAATCCGCATGGGCGGTGGCTCCCTCGATGATGACCCCCAGACAGACGATCGCCTCGCATTCCTCGTTTTCCAAGACGAGTTTGCAGGCAAGGGGAATCTCGAAAGCACCCGGCACCCGAATCAAATCGACCCGGGCGTTGGGAATGAGTTCACCCAGCTCGGCGAGGCAGGATTCCACGAGGCCTTCCACGTATTCTTCGTTGAACTGGGAAGCGACGATGGCGATTTTGTTGCGCCCGCCGGACATGATGCGGGGTTTGGGTGGGACCGAGAAACTCATGAGAAGGGCGGGTTATGGGAAGTGGGAGCGGGATTGTCAAACGACGAGTGGAATTCCTGTCGTCATTGCTCGAGTTCCGCCAGCTTGCGACGGAGAAAAGGGTCGGCAAAGAGAAAGCCGAAGGGAGCGATGGAGGAAAAGCCGATGAGGAGAGCGAACTTGCGAGACCAAGCCAGCTGGCGCCAAGCCCAAAAAAGAACGAGGGCAAAGACAGTGAAGAGTCCACCGTGGACGCGACCGGCCCAGGAAACCGGCTCATGCTGACCCGTGAAGCCTTCGAATATCATGGTGCCGATGAGAGCGAGCCAAGAGAGACCCTCGATTAGAGCAACGAGGCGTAGGGTGTGGATGAGATGCTGGGAGGACATGGAGCCGCCGGGAGGGTAAGGGGGCCAGTAGGTGCTTGCAAAGCCAGGAATGAACTGGAGCGAAGGCGACATTCTAGCAAATTTAAAAAATTGGTGACCTAAACTATTTACAAAGCCTAGAAAGTTTGTCATGTTAGTCTCTCAGTGAGTGTTTTCAGTGTCATCCAAGCAAAATTTCTTCAGGGGATTTGTCTCCTGTTGTTGCTGACGCAGACCTCCTTCGCCCACGTGGTGAAGAGAGGAGACACTCTTTACTCCATTGCCCGGGCCAATGGCGTTTCGGTGAATGCCCTGATGTCGGTCAACGGGATCAAGGATGCCGGGAGCCTGCAAATCGGGCGCAAGCTGGTGATGCCGGGAGCGACGAAAACGGCTCAGGTCAGTCTGCGAGCTTCGCGCCCGGCCCCCTCGGCCCGCAAGTTGACGGTGGTGATCGATCCCGGGCACGGGGGCAGAGACCGCGGGGCCGTTTGGGGTGGCGTGCGGGAGTGCGACCTGAATCTGAAGACCGCGCTGAAGTTGGAATCCTATCTCAAGAAGGCTGGCTACCAGGTGGTTCTGACCCGGCGAAGTGATTCCTATGTCTCGCTCGCCCGGCGCGCGGCTACCGCCAATCGCTATCGCCAGGCTATCTTCATCAGCATTCATTACAATGCCAGCCGTCTCACCGGGGTGCATGGGGGCGAGACTTTTCATGGAGGGTCGGCCAGCAGCCGGTATCTGGCTTCGTCCCTGCAGGGACAGCTGGTGAGCCGTTGCAAGGTTCGCAATCGAGGCGCTCGTTACGGGCGCTTTTCTGTTTTGAGTGAGACCCGTTGTCCAGCCGTGTTGATCGAATGTGGGTTCATCAGCAACGCTCGCGAGCGGGCTCGCTGCCAGACCTCGGCCTTTCAAGACGCCGCCGCCCAGGCGATTCTGGCCGGGATCCAGCGTTGGGATCGCGCTTATTGATGGTGCTTCCAAAGGGCGAGAAAACCCTTTGCCTGCTCAGGATCGTTCAGGGGAAGACCATCCGGGAGAGTTTTTGAGAACTCCCGGCGGCGGGCGATGGTCAGCTCGCCGACCTCATCGGGAGCAAGAAGGCGGCGCAATTGGTGTGCGATGCGGCCCATGGAGCAGCGCGCGTTGATCTCGACGATGGGACGGAGGCGAATACGTTCCGCTTCTTTTTGGTAAAAAAAGGCATCGATGGCGACCGGGCCCTGATAGCCGGGGAGAAGGCGGGGAAGCTCTCGCAGAAGGAATTTCTTATAGAAATCCGGTCCCGAAAGGTGGCCCTCTCCAGTGGCGATCAGCGGCTGATGAAAAGCGACGGTGCATGCCTTGGGAAAAATCTGCCCGATTTTGGGGGCCACTCTCGTGCCCAGATAATGCCCCCGCGCATCGGTCAAAAGGCGGGTGAAGCTGAGAAAGCGCACTTGGCCACTGCGGGAAATATCGTAAAGAGCGGAGAAGTCGAGGAGGCGTGGGCAGAATGGTTCGATGACGACTGCTCCCTGGGTGTTCAGGATGTGGTGGAGCCAGTCCTCCTGCTGGGCCAGAGCGGTGGTGGTTGTCACCGGAAACTGGCCGCGCCCGGCGCAGGCGAGGGGGCTTTTGAGAAGCAAGGGCTCCTCTGGGAGGCGGGAGTGGAGGTGAGCCCGGGCGGAGGCGAAATCTTCAAAAACGAGGGACTCGTTGTCCGTCAACCCTAGCTGGCGGGCAGCACGGCCGGTGAGGATTTTGGAGAATTGTTCGGCGGGCAGGGCCTCCCGCCAGGGGAAGAGGCTCTGCCCGGTGGGGATATCGGACAAAGGGCGGAAGAGTTCACTTGCCTCAGGAGACCAGGCCCAGGGGCGGAAACCGCCAATTTTCCGGGTTTTAAGGTCACCAACCTGGGCCAAGGGTAGGATTTCGGGCAATGGGAGCCCGGCCTCGTGGAGACGGGTGAGATGGGCGGAGCCCGGCGGGCGGCGCATCAGGACCACATCATCGGGATGGGCCATGGCCAGCATGAGAGCCTCCAAATCTTCCTCCAGAGTGCGCGCGGCTTTGTCGGCCTGATAGGATTTCCCTTGGTTGGCAGCGGCGGCGTGAGCCTCACAGTTGGGGTTGAAGAGGTGCAGGTGGGGAGTGCGGCCGCGGGAGCGTTGGTAGAGCTGCAGCTGTTGGATAAACTCCGTATCGAGCCCGGCCCGGCGGCGGCCTTCTTCATTGAAGGGCACCCCTCCCGGTGCCTTCGCCCGCACGGGGGTCAGAGGATGGGCGAGGGAGCGGTGCCAGGCGTCCCAATCGCTTTCCTTTTGCTGCTTGAAGCGCCGAAGCCACTTGAGCCCATAGCCTACGTGGGCAATCTCGTCCTTGTAGATGGTTCCCAAGAGGGAGGCGGTTTCCCGGTCGTCCACGCGTTCAAAGGCGGCGGCGTAGTAGCGGGCGTAGTCGAGATTGCTTTGCTCGAAGGTGAGGGAAAGGCGCGAGACATACTCCAGCGGAGAGGTCATGGGTGCGATGTGGTCCCAAATCATGCGGGACAAGCTGTGCGCGCCAAATTCGGTCCCGGTGGCCGCCATGCGAGCGAGGTAAAGGCGGGTGTGCTCCTGCTCGTCGCGCAGGGTATGGAGAAGTCCCCGGCGAAAGGCGTCGGGGGCATCGGGGAACTTGAGCAGAGCCAAGGCCATCAACTCGACGGCGAGGAGTTCATGATTGCAGAAAAAGTGCAGCAGAATCGAGCGCTGTTCTTCGTCCCCCAATTGCTCGGGCGAGGGGATTTTGGTGCGGGCTTCGTGATTCTTCCGCGGGCGCAGGGTCAGGGGCCGTCCGGGTAGGTCCGGGGTGGGGTAGCTGCCCTTTTTCGGGGGATCGAGCAGGAGGCCGGGGGGAGGAGGGGCCAGCTTGTCCGCGAGCCGATCGGAAAGGAGGATTCTTTCGGCGAACTCGCGGATGGTCATTGCGCAGGGATAGGAAAACCAGCCCGCCGGGAGAGGACGGGCTGGTGCAAAGGCGACTTCACATCACGGCGTGAAGCTGGGCAAGGGAAATGAGGTTGTAGGAGGTGACCAGGAGGGGATTGTTCTCCATCCAACGGGAGTTCTCATTGACCCAGGAGCCGTCCTCCCGCTGGGTGGCGAGCAGTTTGCGGGTCAGGTCCAGGCGCCAGTCAGCTTCTTTGCCATCGGCGAGGGGGAGTTTTTCCAAGCCAGCGGCGGAGAGGGCTTTGGCAATGGTCTGGTAGTAGTAATAGAGCCCTTGCAGACCGAGGCCGGGGTTCTCTTCCAGGGTGTAATTCTTGCCCAACCACTCGAGGGCGGCGACGACGCGGGGATCGTCCTGCTCCATCTCCGCATAGATGAAGGAGAGGAGACCGGCGTAAGAAATGGAGCCGTAGGACCGAAGGGCCACCGTGCCATCGGGCAGTTCTTGCTCCCCGGCCTTGCTGTCATTGGGGAAGTAGACAAAGCCGCCCCGGTTGTCGGGATCGCCGGAGGCGAAGTCCTGATCATTGCTCTCGGGCAAATTCTGACAACGGGAGACGAACTGGATGGCAGCCTCCCAATCGAGCTTGGGCTGGGGGCCGTGCTTGGAGTCGGTGGCGAGAGCTTTGGAATGATGAAGTGCTTCCAGGGAGAGGTAGGTGTTCGACATGTCGGAGTGCGGGTAGCTGCCGCCATAGCCGACGCCGCCATCATAGACGTTATCGGTCTCGCCCTTGTTGCCCCAGTCGGTTTGTTGATTAATGAGGAAGGCGCGGGCTCTCAGAATGATGGGTTCGTCCTCTTCCTTGCCCAGCGCGAGCAGCGCCATGATGGAGGTGGAGGTGTTGTAGGTAGCGAGCCCTTTTCCGTAGATGCCTCCGTCGGCGTGCTGGTGGTTGCGCAGGAACTCGTAGCCCCGCTGAACCCATTCCGGAGTTTCGGTCGCGTGGTCGTAGCTGGGATCGCGGACGATGGCAGTGAGCGCTAGCGCGGTGAAGGCCGGGGTTTTGGGATCACCCCAGTGCCCTTCGGGCTCCTGTTGGCTTTTCAGGTAGGCCACGCCATTGCGGATGGTGCTTTCCGCCTCCAGCTTGACGGAGAGGTAGGGGCTAACGACTTCCTGGGACTCGGTCGCGGTCTGGGCCGGAGCGGTCGCGGCAGTCGCCAGGAGAAATGAGAGAGCAGTGATTTTAATCATAATTGTTCGGTTTCTTCGGGTTGGCGGGCTTATTTTTTCTCCAACAGAGGAGCGAATGTAACGGTGACCGCAGTGCCGATGGGAGGCATGCGCTCCTGGTAGGGGATCCAAGGTTCGTCGGTGTCGTTGTCTTTGCCGGAGAAATTGAGAAGGGAGGAGCGCGTGATGTAAATGGCGACCAAGTCACCAGAGACTTCAGCCTTGAAGGCGTTTTCATGAATATAAGAGCCTTGGTAAATCCACGGGGCTGGTTTCATGGCCTTTTCGGTGGTGAGGTGGTAAATCAGGTCGTTGAGGGGAACTTCCTTCTGTTCTCCCTCTTGCTGCCAGCTCACCAGCAGTTGCAGGCGGGCGGCTGTTTTCTGAGCCTCGGGGACCTCCGGGTATTTGCCGGTGTTCTCGTAGTTCTCGTTCAGGATGGGAAAGAGCTCGGGCGAGCTTTGGTACCCGAGCAGCTTGAGGGCGACATTCAAATGGAAGGCCGAGGCCTTGGTCATAAGAAGGGATTCGTGGATTTTCCCTTTCTCATGCACGATGGCGAATTCCAAAATGCCTTCCACCTGATTGACTTCGGCGGGGAAAGTGATACGTCGGGTTTTCTCGTCGAATTCGACCAACCCCAGAGAGTAGCGACCGTCACCCAATTCCTTCACTGCAGGCTTTTCATCCGAAGCCGGGACTACCTCGGCCTCTTCCGCGAGAGCAGCCGGGGGAGAAAAAGGAAAGGCAAGAGCTAGCAGCAGGGCAGAAAGGGAAGAGTGGGTGCGGAATCTCATGTTCGCGGTAAACTAACGCGCCCGGAGGGGCCTGTCTTGGAGAAAAATCAGGGATTCTCGACCAGGGTCTCAGGCGTGGTTTCAATTTCCGCTTCAGCGGCTCCCTCTCCCTCGCTGGCCTCGTCCGGCAGGGGAGAATCTTCCGAAGGTTTTTCCGTTGGCGGGCCCGCTTCCAAGGATTGGAAAGGGGTTTCCAGAATCTGCTGCCAAGCCAGTCGGGTCAGCTTGTTCACGATGGCATTCTCCGGTTCATCTCCCTTTAGCAAGGGCGGAGGAAGGGTCAATTGTGCGATGGTTTCCAGCCGCCGTCCGATGAGACGGTAAAGGCCGTGGGTGAGCTCGGAAGCGAGATCCTCGTCTTCGGCGGGAATAATGGTGATGACGGAGAGGGAGGGCTTGGCAGCCTCTTCTCCCGGCACGGTCAGCCACATGGCCACCGGGAGGGAGGGCAGGGAGGCGGGAGGAGGCGGCAGCTGGGTGATCTCGAAGCGTGCGGAAGCCAGATTTCCGCTGGCGACACTGACCAGGCTGGAAAGGGTGGTGATCCCATGCTGCAGCGACTCCGGCGGTCGCGCCGTGGCGAGATTGATCTGCAGGGGTTCGCTGGCGGAGAGATCCCCGTTCCAAGGAGGGAGCGACTCCTTAAGGTTGGCGAGTGCTTCGGTAGCTTCCTCCTGGGCCGACCCGCCGGAGGGCGTTGAGTCGATCACGCGCTCATAGGCCAGCACCGCCCGCTGGATACGGCCTTCGTATTGCAGGCGGTCAGCCAGTTGGAGGAGCGAAGGGGCCCCCAGGGAAGCTTGTTCGCGATACTCGTCCAATTGGGGAGAGGCATTCAGATCACCCAGAGGAATCTCGGGGATTTCAGGCGTTTTCCCCTCTTGGGGGTGGAGGGAATAGGGAGTGACGGCTTCCACGATTTCGCGATTGACCGGCGAGGCGAAGTCGGGACGCAGTTCTCTGACCGGAATCGTTCGCGGCGTCATAAAGTCGTATTTGCGCACGCCCCAGAACCACGTCAGTAGTGGCACCAGTATTAATAGGGGAAGAGCTACAAATTTCGGAATCATGCCGTCGGGGGCGATTACACCGCGCTGGCGGAGGGGAGAACAGAAAAAGCTCTGTCGTCCTCGCATTCTTTTTGCCGCAAAGGGGGCGGACTTGCTACCAAGGTCGAGACCAGCGGTCGCTTCTTGGGCGGATTCGGCTTCCGGGGAAATGAAAAATCGCGCCCTCGCACTAATCGGTTGTTGAGTTAAAAGGCTGCTCCAGCTTAGACAGAGCGAGATGTTTCAATCGAAAGACCTCACCGAAGAACAAGTCGAAGCTTTGCGCCGCTGGACGGCAGAAGGGGACCAACTGGCGGACCTTCAACGCAAATTGAAGGAGGACTATAGCCTCAATGTCACCTACATGGACATGCGGTTTGTGGTGCTCGACTTGGGCTTGGAGATTCAAAGTCAGGAAGAAGAGCAGCCGGAAGAAGCGGAAGGGGCCGTCGAGAACGAAGCCGGGGGGCCTCCCAAGATGGATCCCCAGGCGATGGGGGGCACGGTTTCGGTTTCTGTCGACCAGATTGCCACCCCGGGGGCCATGGTTTCCGGGCAGGTGACCTTCAGCGACGGAGAGCGGGGGCGCTGGATGATTGACCAGATGGGTCGGCCGTCCCTCGATCCGGAAACGATGGGCTACCAACCGACTCATGAAGACTTGGTTTCTTTCCAAGGCGAATTGCGCAAGGCCCTCGAAGGAGAGAGCGGAATGGGATTGTGATCTTCCGGGAAAAGAGCCGATCATGACGGGTGATATCCGGGAAGTGCTGCAGTATGTGCCCCTCTTTGCGGGGCGCACCTTCGTCATTGTCTTTGATGAAGGGCTGCTGCCTGAGTCTGCAGTGGCGGAGACCCTGCTGGACCTCATTGCCCTGCAACGGATCGGTGTCCATCTAGTCGTGGTGGTGGTGGGGGGAGACCTCGGCGACCTGGTCGATTGGGCGGTGGAGTCCGAGTTCAAAGCCGAGCCCGTTTCCAGGATTCTCGGCGAGGAAGGCTGTTGGCAAGAATGTCGGTCTCTCCTCCAGCGGGGGCAAGCGGCCATGGTCGATGGCCGTGGGAGCCGGGTCCTCGCCACCCGGGTCGGTCAGCTGGCCAAGGATTTGGCGGCGGCCAAGCTCATGGTTCTTCTCAATGAATACCCGGGTTTCGGCGATCGGCCCAGCATCGCGGAGGGAAGTATTGTCGCCGGGGAAGAGCACGAATTACTGGTGATGGCGGCGGAGATTTGCCGCCTGGGGGTGCCCCGGGTTCATCTCTTGAACGGGCACCTGCAAGGAGTGCTCACTGCGGAGATTTTCTCCAACGAAGGGGTCGGGACGATGGTGCACGCCGATGCCTATCGGGCGGTGCGGCCTCTGCGCGAGGAGGATATCCCGGAGCTCCTGGCCATGATGGGCCGCTCGGTGCGAGCCTCCCACCTCGTTCCACGGACCTACGAGCAGGTGGCCAGTCGGCTTCATGATTTTTCTCTCCTGACGGTCGATGACAACGTGGTCGGTTGCGTGGCGGTCCACTCCTATCCCGGGCATGAATTGGGAGAACTGGCCTGCCTCTACGTCAAGGAGAGCCACGAAGGGCGCAATTATGGGGGCGATCTGGTCAAGGTAGCGGAGGGGCAGGGCCGGGCCGCCGGTCTCAAGGGGCTTTTTGCCCTCACCAACCGCGCGGCCAAGTTCTTTGCGGCCCGGGGGTATTCCCGGCACGAGATGGACCTCCTCCCTGAGGTGCGGCGCAAACAGCTGGAGGAAAGCGGCCGCAATTCCGAGGTCTGGGCCAAGTGGTTCACCTAGCGGATCTCGCTGAGGGAGCGGCTGCCCGGCGACTAATTTTTTTGGCAAAACACGGCCCGGGCTTGTGTCGGGCGATGGCATTGCCCACGCTGTCATTTTCCCGCCCGTGACCCCGCTTCTTCGAAAAATTCTAGGCCTCAATCTCGTGATGGTGACCGTGATGTTCGGTCTCCTCATCTTTGGGGTCTTTTCCATTGAAAGCGCGGCCCGGCACCTGCCCGGAGGGGGCGAGCGCTTTGCCGACAACCAGAAGATGTTTATTCTCCTGGGTGCGGTGGTCTACTTTTTCACTGCTCTCATTGACTACCGCTGGGTCAAGTGGCTGGCCATTCCCATGTATTTCGGCGGGGTCGCGCTCCAAATCATGCTTATGCTCGGCATTTGGGAGGCTCCTCCGCCCGCCGTCCACCAGTTGCAGATTCCGGGTGTCCCTTATAGCTTCCAGCCCACCTCCTTTGTCCTGGCTTCGGGTATCATTCTTTTGGGCACCGCTTTTGACCAATTGCCCCGGCTCCACCGGTTTTTTGGGGAGCCTGCGGTCAAGGTCCTCCTCGTGGGTCTCATCTGTGGAGTGCCTTTTTTGCTCGTGGTGAAAAATGGCGATATGGGTTCGGCTCTCGTCTTTCTCCCTGTGGCCCTGGTCACCCTCTTGGTTGGAGGGGTGCCATTCCGCTATCTCTCCGCCATGATGCTGCTGGGGGTGGCGTTGCTACCCTTGCTTTACTATTTTGTTCTGCCCATCGCTTCGCCCGACCGGGGAATGGTGCGTATCCAGCAGTGGCTTCTCTACGTTCAGGAAGGCCGCGTGCCCGATGACAAAGGCGAAAATTACGCTCCCTACAACGTGACCATGGCCGTGGGGCAGGCAGGCTGGAAAGGCCTGGGCTACAAAGCTCCCGAGGAGAGGGGCTCGATCCATGCCAAGCGCTTCATCCCCTACAACACCGCTCACAACGACTACATCTTCGCCGTTATTGCCGAGGAACAAGGCTTCCGGGGCGCGCTCTTGCTTCTCAGCTCCTTTGCCCTCTTGCTGGTGCAAATGCTTTTCGTGGCCTTCTACAGCCGCGACTTTCTGGGACAGGTGGTCTCCGCCGGGGTGGTGGCTCTTTTCTTCGCACACATTTTCGAAAGTGTGGGCATGTGTGTCCTCCTCATGCCCATCACGGGTATTCCGCTTCCTCTCATCAGCTATTCCGGATCCTTTCTCCTCATTTGCATGTTTTTGCTCGGGGTGGTCCAAAGCGTGTGGGTGCACCGCAACGAGCGCCAGGGAGTGGTGGACGGGCGCCAGGAAAGACGGCGCTGAATGCCGCCTGCCTTGCATTTTCCAACGACCTTGGGCATTCTTCGCATTCGTTCAATATTGATGAATTTTTTCACCAGGTCAGCGTCGAAGGGAGTGATGGCAAAGGACTCCGGCTTGCCGGCTGGGGCCGGAGGCGAAGAGGCGGAGGACGCTATCAGCGACCTCGACTTGGTGGCCCGCTGCCAGGGAGGAGACTCCCGGGCCTTCGCGGACCTGGTCGCCCGCCATCGTGGAAGGGTGTATGCAATGATTCAAAATATGGTCAAAAACGAGGCTGATGCTTGGGATCTCTCCCAAGAGGTCTTTGTCAAAGTGTGGAAAGCTCTTCCGCGCTTTGAAGCCCGTGCCAAGTTCACCACCTGGCTCTACCGCATCGTCCACAATGTCGTTTACGATTGGATGCGGA
Source organism: Roseibacillus ishigakijimensis (assembly GCF_016595415.1). GTDB lineage: Bacteria > Verrucomicrobiota > Verrucomicrobiia > Verrucomicrobiales > Akkermansiaceae > Roseibacillus > Roseibacillus ishigakijimensis. Next base: position 41,930 of record NZ_JAENIO010000017.1, on the reverse strand, counting down.
AGCGAAAGCTGGAAAGCGCGGGAGAATTCGACGATCAGCTCATGAAAGAGAGCCAAATCGCCGCCGGAGCCCGCACCACGCCGACCCAGGAGGCCGCGCCTGACCAGGCTCTCCGCAATGAGGAATTGCGGGGCCGTATTGAGGAAGCCCTCGCCAAATTGTCGCCCGAGCATCAGGAGGTGATTTTGCTCAGAGAAGTGCAGGGGCTTGACTACAAGGAAATTGCCGAAGTGATGGAGATTTCTTTGGGAACAGTGATGAGTCGCCTGTTCTATGCCCGTAAGAAACTACAAGGATTTTTAAGTGATGAAACAGGAGCGTAAAGAAGAGTTGATAGTGCGTTGGATGGATGGGGAGACCTTTTCTGCCGCAGAACAGCGGGAAGTGGACCAGCTCCTCACCGCCGAGCCCGAGCTGGCTGGCATGAAAGAAGGGCACGCCCGGCTGCGCACGGAATTGCAAGCGGCCTTCACGCCCTCGCAAGACGTGCCTTATGGAGACTTCTTCCAAACCAAACTGGAGCAAGCCATTCGCGACAGTGAGGCGGACCGCCGCCCGGTGGAAAAAAGTCTCCGGGCCTCCTGGCGCGAATCGCTGCGCTGGTGGTTGGCCCCGGTGGCCTTGGGCGCGATGGCGGTGGCCTTTCTCGCAGGTATCCGGGTCGGGCATCAACCGACCGCGCGCGAGATCGTAACCACTGAAATTCGCCCCGAGCCCGTGATTTACATTCCCGAAGGGGGAGTAACCGCCAATGTGGTGAAATCCGACGCCGCCGGAACCAGTGTTATCGTGCTCGATGGCCTTCAGCCCATTCCGGACTCCATCGACCTGCTTGCTGGCGAGCAGACTGTCCACGAGTCCGGGGACCCGGTCCGGCTGGTGTCCCATCGGCAGACGCAGACCCGTCAGCTTTACTAAAAAATTATGAAAGCTTTCTGCTCCCTGCTCTTTCTCTGGATGCTGGCCCTCCCAGCGGGGGCTCAGGACCCGGGGAAAGAGGTCGTCGCCCGCCTGCGCACCGTTTTGCTCTTTGGCACCAATGGCGATCTGCAGGAACTCGCACCCCAGGTTCCCCTTGCCGACAAGGCCCATGGCACCCGCATGGAGCTTTTGGCGGACCTGAATTTCAGTAGCTACGGCTTGCTGGGCACCGAAGAACAGCCCGTCTGGCGCAGCTACACCAATTGGTCGTCCCCCATGAAGGGTTCCAGCGAGATCCTGCTCAGCTTCGAGCCCAATGGACAAGTGGAAGACGGGGGAATGCGGTTGGATTTGGAGCTCTGGCAAGGAAAACGCAAGGTCATGAAAACCACCCGCTTGTTGGAAATCAACAAATGGCTCTACATCGCGGGCCCCCAGTGGCGAGGTGGGAGGTTGATTGTTGGCATCGAGCTGCTACCTTCTGCGGAGAAATGAAGACAGTTCTGTCCCGCTCCACCCTACTGGCCGCCGCTCTCCTCACCGGAGTTCATGCGGGTGAATTGACTTTTGAAAAGACGCTTCTGGAGGTGACCGCGCAGCCCGATCAGGAGCAGGTGACGGTGGATTTTGCCTTCACCAGCACGGGGGACGATGCGGCCGTGATTCTCCGCCACGACGCGCCCTGCTCCTGTCTTGAGGCCCAAATTAGTAACAATGGTCAAATGGTCTGGGAGCCCGGCGAGAGCGGCACCGTGCGGGGGCTTTTCCAAGTGGGCTCGCTGCGTGGCACCATCGACAAGCAAATCACGCTCATGATGAAGGATGGTCAACGGCACGACCTCACCGTGCGCATGACTCTACCGGAGTTTCTCGTCATCGAACCCAAGACCCTCAAGTGGGAACAGGGTGGAGAAGCTGAGTCACAATCCTTCGAGATCACGGTCGCGGAAGGACAAAAAATGGCTCTCACTGAGGTGAGCGCCACGAATCCCACTAAATTTCCCTACGAATTGGAGACCCTCGAAGAAGGGCGCCGCTACCGCATCACGGTCACCCCCAGCGATTTGGAAAAACGAGGTTTCGGACTGCTGCGGCTCAGAACCGACAGCAAGTTCAAAAAACATCAGAACTATCAGGCCTACGTGGTGGTGACCAAGTCCTTCACTGGGACCGATAAAGCTGCCGTGACGCAATGATTGCCCGCATCGCCCGCGAGAGTCTTGCCCTCATCTTGCTCGCTGGCTTAGCCAGTGTCGCCACTTGGTTTGCCTGGGGAGGCCCCGAGCGGGGGGAGGCCTGCGACCCCGCTACTCTCGAGCCGGGGCAAATCTGTTTCGCCGAGGCGGCACGGCTGCCCCATGTGCTTTGGGTCGATGCCCGTCCACGGGCCCTATGGGAGAAAAACGGTTTTCCTGGCTCCATCCTTCTCACCGATGATTCCTCGGAGGACTTCGCCCTCCTGATGGGAGAAGCCTTCGAGAGTCTCGCCAACGCGGAAGCAGTGGTTATCTACTGCGCGACTAGTGGCTGTGGGTCGAGTGAGGCGGTGGCCGAAAAAATCAAAGAGCTGGAGATTCTGCCTCCGGAGAAAGTTTACGTGCTGGCCGGGGGCTGGCAATCCTTGGAAAGCCCTTGAGATATCCCGCCCTGGGAGGTCGGGCCCGAAGGCAACGTGGTCGGGACTTGCCAAAGGGCAAGGAGCTGAGTTCTATCGGCTGCGATGGCGTTCGGAAAAATAGCGGTTTTGGGACCCGGTCTCTTGGGTGGGTCGGTGGGATTGGCAGTGCGTGAGCGTGAGCTTGGCACAGTGCGCTTTTGGGGACGCTCGGAAGAAAAACTGGCCCGGGTGCGCGAGGAGGGATTCATGGCCGAAAGGGATTTGGCCCGGGTCGTGGCGGGTGTCGACATGGTCATCCTGGCCACCCCGGTGGAGTTCTACCGCCAATTGGCCGAACAACTGGTCGCTCTCGGCGGGGACTTTCTCGTCACCGACGTGGGAAGCGTGAAAGCTGCGGTGGCCGAGGGAGCAGGGGAAGTCTTGGCCGCAGCAGGTATTCCCTTCATCGGCAGCCATCCCATGGCCGGGTCCGAGCAGGGAGGCTTCGAGGTGGCCCGGGCCGATCTTTTCGTGGGGGCCTGCTGCTTTCTCTGTGGCGATCCAAGCAGCTCTCATTTCCCCAAACTCGCCGCTTTTTGGCAAGCTCTCGGCTGCACCACCGTCCAGCGCACGGCCCGCGAGCATGACGAGATTGTCGCCCGCATCAGCCACTTGCCCCACGTCCTCGCTGCGGTGGGGGCTCAGGTTTCGCTTCGGAATCCTGGCGAAGAGGAGTTCGGCGGAGGCGGTTTGGCCGACACCACGCGAGTGGCAGCGGGCAATCCCCCCATGTGGACCGGAATTTTGCTCGAAAACCGGGCGGCCATTCTCCACGAATTGGCCCGGGCGCGCGAAGAACTCGCCCAAGTGGAATCCCTTTTGGCAAGCGGGGAAAAGGAAAAGCTCTCCCTGTGGCTGGAGGAGGCCTGCCAGCGCCGCAACCGTCTCTCACACCGCTCATGAACTTCGACGAAGAGATCAGCGCGGAAACCCTCAGCCACCTCAATGAGATTCTTGCCAAGGGACCTGCGGAGGAGGCCAGCGACGCTGAAATCGAAGCGCAGTTGGCTAAGATCCGGGCCTTGCCGGGGGGCGAGCGGTTGCTCCGCTCCCTAGCCGAACAAATGAACCAAGGGGGTGGCGAGCTTCTCGCCCAACTGACGGCGTCTTTGCCGGATTCCCCGACTTGGCCTCCCGACTATCGTCCGCCGCAGGCCTCGCTCCGTCTGGTCGGCCAAGCCCGGCATTCCCGCGAGACCGCCTCTTGGGTTCGTCTGAGTTTGCCCTCCGATGCCTGCTTTTTCGATTGGAATCGGGCTTTGCAAGCCGTTTTTGCTGAAGAGATTGCTCCTCGTCGACCCTTCTTCGAATGGCGGGAGGGCGGAGAGGTCGCCGCTCTCTTTAGCCAGGACCCGGCGGATGCGGAGGGGAACCAGTTTTGCGAAGTCCAGAATCGGCCTCTGGACCTTTTCGCGGAAGGGGTGGAGGAAATCTACTACTGTCGTCCCGGGTTGCCGGAAATCATCCTCCGCTGGGAGAAAGTGCTCGAGCCACCACCAGGCGAGCGCGCAGATCCGCGCCCCCGGATACTGGGCGGCGAGCACAAAGGGCAAAGACGAGAACCCTCGGTGCTCTTCTGACAAACGCGGCTAGGCTTCGGGAACGATCGGAGCGGGCACGGCTTGAGCCGCTTCTACCGCCGGTTCTTCGCTGAGCGAATCCACAATCTCAATGACCGCGCCATTGCCGGCATGGGGAATGCGGGTGCTGACGATGGCGTGGTTTTCCGGCAGGTCGTGATCGACCACCATATTGACCGCATCCGTCCAGAAGGGGGCAATGTCGTAACGGCGGATTTTGTGAGTGGCGAGGTCGACGAGGAGCGTTTCGAAGGCGCTGCGCAACGTTTGGCGGGGAATGACGAAAACATCCTCCAGAAGATTGCCTTGAATCTCCGCCACCACCGGTTGCCCAATGCGGAGGGGAGGGCGCTCCGTGGTCAAGCCATAAGGATCGGGGATGCGGGCAATGAGAAAGAGCTCCCGGGACGTTTCGTCAATGACGCCTTCGCTGCGCACCAGTTGCGCTTCCCAAGTCGGGTCCTCTCCGGTGGGGTGTTCGGTCAAGCCATCCTTGATGAGGGCAGGCGTTGCCGCCAGGGAGCTGCTGTTTTGAAAAGGGGTGAAGGGGAGATCCTTGGGTGCCACCGGAAGGCGGACTTCCGCGTAGTCGGTGGCGAAAATGCTGCCCAGAGTGGTGCCCGTTCCCACCGATTGGCCGGGGCCCACCGCACGCTCGCGGACACAACCGTCGTAGGGCGCGACGATCTGGGTATAGGAACGGTTGCGACGGGCTTCCGCAAGCCGGGACTGTGCGGTTTTCAGATTCGCCCGCGCTTCCTTCAGCTGGGGAATGCGCAAGACAAGGTCATTCGCCTTCTCCGTATAGCCCAAGTCCTTCCAGTTCAGATCGGCTTGCTTGGCCCGGGCTTCCTCCTGCGCGAGAGCGGCTTCAGCACGTGCCACCTCGGCTTCTGCCGAGACGATCTGCGACTCGCTGTCCGTCGGATCCAAGGTCACCAGGACGTCCCCCCGCTTGAAAAAGGCCCCCACCTCGAAGTGGGGATGAATGCTCTCGATGCGCCCCGCGATTCGCGGCGTGAGACTGGTCTCGACGCGTGGCTGCACCACCCCCCGGGTATTAATGGTGATTTGGTAGTTCTGCCTTTCCAATGGAATGACTTCCGCCTTCTGGGTCGGGCGCTCGCCCCGGTCGGGGGTGAGGTCTTCTTCCGGTGCTTTCCACTTGTGGGTAGCCAGCCAGCCCACGTAGATACCGAGAGCAAGAATGGGCAGAGGAAGGAGAAATCGAAGCAGGATGCGCATTGGTTGGGTGAATCTACGTGCTCGCGACCTTCATTTCCATCGTTAGAAGGTCCTTTTTTGAGAAAAATCTGTCACTCCTCGTCGGGTCGGAAGCCTGCTGGTTCCTTTGATGACGCTTTTTTCCCTCTTTCTGCTCAGTTGACCCTTTGTTCTCGCGGTAAAACCCCTTTTTCTTCCAGAGACCCTGCCATGCCAGATGACTCCTTTGAACTCGCCGCCCGCAACCGGGGTTACCGGGCCGTGATCGGAATTGATGAAGCGGGCCGAGGGCCGCTCGCTGGCCCGGTGTCCGCAGCCGCCGTGCTTCTTCCGGAAAACTTTGTCCTCACCCACCTTAACGATTCTAAAAAGCTTAGTGAGAGAAAGCGAGAGGCTATTTTTACGCAAATAACAGAATCGTCGGAAATCTCTTGGGGGCATGCTTTTGTCGAAAGGGAAGAGATTGACGAAATCAATATTTTGCAAGCGACCATGGTGGCCATGAAACGTGCGGCCGCCAAAATTCCTGCCGCCGATTACGCGTTGATCGATGGTCGACCCATCAAGGATTTTCCACTCGCCTCGGAAGGAATTGTGAAGGGGGACGGGCGCAGTCTCTCCATCGCGGCCGCCAGCATCATCGCCAAAGTGATGCGGGACCGTAAAATGCTCGAATGGGATCACGTTTATCCCGAATATGGCTTTGCCCGGCACAAGGGATATGGCACAAAGAGCCATCTCCTTGCCTTGCAAGAACATGGCCCCTGTCCGATCCATCGTCGCTCGTTTGCACCCGTTGCTGAGGCAGCGCGTCGCTTTGACGCGCGGTGACCGCAGGCTTACCGGACAGGAAATCGGGGCTTGGGGCGAGCGCATCGCCCGTGAGTTTCTCTGGGCGCAGGGCTGCAAGGTCCTTTACCGCAACTTTCGCGCTCCTCAGGGTGGAGAAGTGGACCTCGTGGCCAGAGAGGGCAAATTCCTGTGCTTTGTGGAGGTCAAAACCCGCACCCGAAAAGGGGAGGGACGTCCGGCGGAAGCGGTGGACAAAACCAAACAGGAACTCATTGAGCGGGGGGCGCGGGAGTGGCTGCGCCTGCTCAATAAAAAAGAGGTCCCCTGTCGCTATGACATCATTGAGGTCCTTCTCCTCGAAGGCGAGAAGCCGGAGATTCACTACTTGCGAAATGCCTTTTAAGCAAAACCCCCCAGCCGGGTGAGGGCTTGGGGGGCTGAAAGCGGTCGTTCGCTCGCGCAGGCGAGGGTCTAGACCGAGACGTATTTTTTCTCGGTATTTGCGTCGATGATGTCGTAGCGCTCGCGGTGACGGGTGGAGTCGGTGCGGAAAATCAATCGTCCGGTGTGTTTGCGCTCCAATTCGACGAGAATGTGGGAATCTTCTTTCTTAAAGCGTTCCAGAACCACGGGGTGCACGATGACCACGAGGTCTCCCGCCTCTTCGTGATGTCTTGCAATAACAGTATTGAGCGCGCGCTGGATTTCGACCGAAAGGGTGAAAGCAGTTTTCACGCGACCCCGTCCTTCGCAATACTCGCAGGGCTCGGAAAGGGTTTCGCGCAGACTCTCATTGAGCCGCTGGCGAGTCATCTCCATCAATCCCACGGAAGAAATCTGCAAAACCTGGGTCTTGGCTTTATCCTTGGCAAGACGCTCCTTCATGGTGCGATAGACGGTCATCTGGTCGCGACGGTGGCGCATGTCGATGAAGTCGACGACGACCAGGCCCCCGATATTGCGCAGGCGCAGCTGCCGGGCCACTTCTTCGGCGGCTTCCACATTGGTTTGCAGCAGGGTTTTGTCGACATCCTTGCCGCCCCGGTTGCGCCCGGAGTTCACGTCCACCGCAATGAGGGCTTCCGTTTCGTCGATGACGATATACCCCCCGCAGGGAAGCCAGACCTGCCGCAGGAAGGCTTCGTCGATTTGTTTTTGCACCCCCAACTTGTCGAAAATCGGCGAACGGGTGGGGAAGTGATGAATGCGGCGTTTGGCCCGGCGGGAGATTTTCTCCGCGATCGCTTGCATCTTTTCAGTCGTTTCCAAGTCATCGCAGATGACGTAGTCAACGTCTTCGGTGAGAAAGTCGCGGGCAGTGCGTTCCACGATGCCGGGTTCTTGAAAGACGCAAACCGGAGCCGGCTTGGCATCGCGGGCATCTTCCACCGCTTCCCATTGGTCGAGGAGCATGTTGAGGTCGCGCATGAAATGCCGGGCACGTTGCCCCTGGGCGACGGTGCGCATGATGATGCCCATTCCTTCCGGGACATCGAGTTTTTGCATGATGCTGCGCAAGCGATCTCGTTCCTTGGGGTCGTCGATCTTGCGGGAAATGCCGAATTGCTCGGAGAAGGGCATGAGGACCAGGTAGCGACCGGCGAGAGAAATATTGGTCGTGACGCGGGGCCCTTTGGTGCCAATGGGCCCTTTGGAGACCTGAATCATGATTTCCGAGCCGATGGGGTAAATGCTCGGGATGTCTTTGGAGCTGATCTTTTTCTGCTTTTTGCGGGGACGGTCACTGCGTTGGATTTCCTCCATGGAGTTGTCCAGCGCGGCGGGGATGGCATCCCAAAAGTGGAGGAAGGCATTCTTATCCATGCCGATGTCCACAAACATGGCCTTGAGCCCTTGCTCGATGTTCTTGACCCGGCCTTTGAAAATACTGCCCACGAGGTTCACTTCGCCCTCGCGCTCAATGTTGTATTCTTCCAGGCGGCCGTTCTCGAGCAGCGCCACCCGGCGTTCGAGGGTTTCGGCATTTATGACAATGGTATTGCCTTGGCGGGGGTCGATTTCCCCAAAGCCAAAGGCTTTCTTGATTTGTTTCAACATGTTGGTCGTTAGAAAATTGAAAAACTGAAGAGCTTACTCCTCATCCGCCCCTGACGGTTCGCCCCCTCCACCGGGCAGAGGAATGAAGCGGGGTTCGATTTTGACGGGCTCGTCTTCATCGGCAATCTCGCTGACTTCGTCGCCGGTTTCACCGAGGTCCTCCAGCGGGATGGAAAGAAGGGAATCTTCCGGCAGCTCAATCTCTTCAATCGCATCGAAATGGCCAGCGAATTTTCCCATTCGTTTCACTGGCAAGCGAAGTCCTTTCTCGGTGGCGGCAATGCCGCGCAGGATGATGTGGGCGAGGGGACCGGCCACGGCACCGCCGCTCTTGCCGCCTTCCACAAAGATGGTCACGGCGTAGCGGGGATCGTCATAGGGCGCAAACGCGGTCACCCAGGCGTTATTGGTGCGATTGGCTTCGGTGCCCTTCTGCACGGTGCCAGTTTTGGCCCCGGCGGGGAAATCCTCTACCGTGACCCGGCGGGCGGTGCCTCCCAGCTGATTGGCAGCCATCCACATTCCTTTTTTGACGCGAGCCATGGCGGCGGCCGACACCCCTTGGTCGGCGACGAGGTCGACGAGCAAATCGGGTTCGTCGGGAATAATGGTGTCGCCCTGCAAAACGGCATTTTTGACCAAGCGCGGACGGAAGTATTTTCCTCCATTGGCGATGCAGGCAGTGATCGCGCAAATTTGCAAGGGGGTGGCTTGCATGTGCCATTGCCCGATGGCGGTTTGAGCCAATTGGGCCGGAGTGACGATCGTTCCGGGCTCCTGCAACTGCACCCAGGCCTCGCTACCGGGCAGGATGCCGGGGGCTTCGTCGGGCAAACCCACCCCCGTGCGTTTGCCGAGATTGAGGGTGGCAAAGCCCTCCACGATCTTGTCCCGACCCAGCTTGTTGGCCCAGTTCATGAAGTAGGGATTGCACGAACGCTGCAGGGCCTCTTCGAGCCCGAGGGCCCCGTGCCCGGCGGTCTTCCAGCATTTGATGCGCACACTGCTCCCGTAGGCCACGTAGCCCCGGCAATAATCGCGGTAATTGGCGTCCCCATTCATCAGGCCGGTCAAGGCCACGGGCAACTTGGTGGTGGACCCCGTCATGTAGGAATTGACGGCCCGATTGGTGAAGGGGCTAGCTTTGTTCTGCAGGTAATAGTCCGCGTTCTTTTGAGACAAGGCGGGGATGTAGTCGTTGGGGTCGTAGTTGGGCAAGGAAGCCAAGGCGAGGACTTCCCCTGTCTTCACGTCCATCACCACGCCTGCAGCCCGGCCCGCCCGGCGGAGAACGTTCTCGACGAGGCATTGAATGCCGCCATCAAGAGTCAACTTCAGCGTCGCACCCTGTTCGGGAGGACGGGAGTCCACGGTGCGCCCGATGATTTCTCCCTTTTCATTTTTGTAGAGACTGCGCTTGCCATGGAGCCCGGTGAGGATGTCGTTGTAAGCCCGCTCGACGCCTTCCATGCCCCGGCTATCGCCGAAATAATGCTGAAACTCCGCTTTTTCGGCCGGCGTGTGGGTCCCTTTTTCCCATTGCCGGACATAGCCGAGGACGTGTCCCGCGAGGGTGCCCAAGGGGTAGCGCCGCTGCGGGCGGGAATTGACGTAGACTCCCTGCAGACCGAGCTTGTGCTCCGCCAAGCGGGAAAACTGGTCGAAATCGAGTTTCACGGGCAAAACATAGGGAACCAGATCGCCGTGCGAGATGTAGTGGGTGCGGATGGCCGAGCGGTGCAGGGGCGCTTCTACGCCGAGTTCCTTCAAGCGCGGGAGAATCATGCGCTCCACCATTTGATCGATGGTGAGATCGTCTTCTCCCTCCTCTCCTTCCGTCTTGGCAATCTGCCATTGGCGATTCCAAGCGTCCTTGACCTCGCCCAGGTTGATGGCGAGCTCGTAAACCCGGTAATTTTCCGCCAATGCCACTCCATTGCGGTCCATGATCTCGCCGCGCACCCCTGGCTCGCGAATAGCCACCACACTAAAGCCCGGCTTCTGGCGGATGTAGTAATGCTGGTCCTGGATCTGGAACTGATGGAGACGATGGAGGAGGGAGACGGTCCCCAGGAGAATGAGGGCAGTGAGGAGGTAAAGGCGGAAGCGGTAGCGGGATTCCATGGCTAAAGTCGGGTTTTGCGCAAACCTTTGTAGCGAATCTGGTAGCGAAAGGTCTTGGCCAATTGAAACAAAACAAGAAAAACGAGCGGTGAAAACAACATTGTCAGCACCGAACTATAAAAAATGAAACGGAGGTTGTCCTCGCTGAACAAAAGATGCCCGCGCACGAAGGAAAGGAGCATGAGCTCGGTGAAGAGGTAGAAGAACAGCGCGACCCCGGTAACCGGCACGGAGATCTGCCACTTGCCCTCCCGAAAGACCGGCTGCACCCCCTGCATGATGAACCCTCCGAGGGCAAAGAGAAAAATGGAATAACCGAATTTGAGCGTGGTGACCACTTCCGGGTAGACCTCCGGGTCGCCTTCCACCGGAAGGATGATATGCTGGGCATCCCACAAAAGCCCGCAGACAAAAGAGAGCAAGAGCATGCCGGTGACATCGAGAGTCACTGCCGCACAAATGAAAACGAGAGGCACGAGGAAGAGGCGGGCATGGTAAAAATCCGGCAATACCGGAATAAATTGCCGCAGGACAAAGGCCGTCAGCAAAAGCCCGAGAACCGAAAAGAGGTAGCGAATCATGGCGTGGTCACTTCCTCTCCGGCGACGCCCTGATCTCCTTGGAGAACAAAAACAACCGCCAAATTCTGCAAATCAACACTGGGCTTGACGAGGGCTTCGCTCTCGTAGCTGCCGGCAATCACCTCGGTGATGGTGCCTACCTGAATATCAGGAGGGAAAATGCCTCCGCGTCCGGTGGTAAAGACCTTCATGCCCGCCTGAATGGGAGCATTCCGGCTGAGATAGCGCAGACGGAGGAGGGGAGAGAGGCCATATTCGCCCCGCTCTCCACTGAGAATGCCCTTCTCGGGTGAGCCCTCCACGTAGACCGAGACTTGGCAACTCTCGTCCGTGATCAAGATGACATTGGAGATATCCTCAAAAGATTGATCCACGCGACCCACCAAGCCGCCTTCAGCCAGAACCGTCAGCTGGGTGCCAATGTCCGCTTTCTCTCCCTGATTGATGGTCAGTGTGTCCCACCAGGTTGAAGGTTGCCGCTTGATCACCTTCGCAGCCTTGACATCGAAGTTCGTGCGCTTCTGGAACCCCAGCGCTTGATTGAGCTGTTGATTCTCGCGCTCCAGCTCACGAAAACGGCCTTCAATGATCTTCAGTTCACCATAGTCGGCCTGAATCGCTTCCAGCTTGCGCTGCAAGTTTTCCGAATGCTCCACTTCACGGACGAAATCGCGACTGAATTTTTCAATGTTGGAGCCGCTCTTCAGGAAAGGGCCAATGGCACGGTAGTAAGTCTCCTGCACTTTGCGCACCGTGACCGGACTCCACGTCAGCACCCAGGTTCCCGCCGCCAGAAACACAAGGAGGGTGATGAGAGTGAGAGGCTTCATGCAACAAGCAAACTACGGTCGGCGGAGAAGAAATCTTTAGCGGGAGGAGTGATAATCGGTATTGGTCACCCGCTTGAGGAAGGCCAGTTCGCTGAGCGCCTTGCCCGTGCCTTCCGCCACCGCGCTGAGAGGGTCCTCCGCGATGTGAACGGGGAGGCCGGTTTCCTCGCGGAGCAACTTGTCCAGCCCCCGCAGCAGAGCACCTCCACCAGCCAGCACGAGACCCCGGTCCACCAGGTCGGCAGCCAATTCCGGCGGGCAGCGCTCCAAGGTGGTGCGCACTGCATCGACGATGGTGGCCAGAGGATCGGCCATCGAGTCCCGAATCTCCTGCGAGGTGATGGTCACCGTCTTGGGAAGTCCGGAAACCAAATCGCGCCCCTTCACCTCCATGCTCGTCTCCTTCGGCATCTCCGAGGCCGAGCCCACGCGAATCTTGATTTCCTCTGCGGTGCGCTCACCAATCATGAGATTGTAGCCCCGCTTCATGTATTGGATGATGGACTCATCGAGTTCATCCCCGGCGGTGCGCACGCTGCGGGCGTAAACGATTCCGGACAAGGAAATGAGCGCAACCTCAGTGGTGCCCCCGCCGATGTCGACAATCATATTGCCCGAGGCATCCTGCACGGGCAGTCCCACCCCAATGGCCGCCGCCATGGGCTCCTCGATGAGGTAGACCTCGCGCGCGCCCGCTTGCTCGGCAGACTCCTTCACCGCACGGCGCTCCACCTCGGTGATGCCAGAAGGAATGGCAATCACGACGCGGGGACGGGCCCGGCGCTTGTTGTTCACCTTACGGATGAAGTGACGAAGCATGGCTTCCGTAACCTCGAAATCAGCAATGACCCCGTCTTTCAGGGGTCGGATGGCCACGATATTGCCGGGCGTGCGGCCCAACATGCGCTTGGCATCATCGCCAACCGCCAGCACTTCATTGGTTCCGGCCTTGACCGCCACCACCGAGGGCTCGCGCAACACAATGCCATGGTCCTTGACGTTGACCAAGGTGTTGGCGGTGCCCAAATCAATCCCGATATCGTTGGATAACAGGCCAAAAAATTTCGAAAACATCATCATCCGGCGTTCTGGTTCTTAAAGTTGGAAAAATTGCATTTAACTGGCAAAAATCATCCAGCAGACTGACGACAAGTCGATTACCGGGTGGGGGATCGCTGGGTGTTGCCGGACAGAGTGCCGCTCGCGCGCACTATCGAAACTGGGACGCCATCCGGCAAGCGGGAAAGCTGTCACGCGGCACTCGCTTTTTCCTGATGACGGCGAAGGAATTCCTGCGCCAGCTCCCGATAAGCCTTCGCACCCAGGCCCTCCGGATCATGGTCAAAGATCGTGACCCCATGGCTGGGAGCCTCACCGAGACGAATCGTTCGCGGAATAACCGTCTCATACAGCTCACCGGGAAAGTAGTTGCGCACTTCTTCCACCACGCTGCGCGAGAGATTGGTGCGCCCGTCGAACATGGTCATCAGAATGCCTTCGATGACGACTTCTTCATTGACTCCCGCCTCGCGGATCTGGCTGACGACGCGGGTGATTTTTGCCAGGCCTTCCAAGCCAAACCATTCGCACTGCAACGGAATGAGAATCTCGTCGGAAGCCGCTAGAGCCGAGGTCATCAAAATACCCAACGAGGGCGGCGTATCGATGAGACAATAATCGTAGGAAGCCTGCACGCGGACAGATTCGCGCAGCACCTCGCTGAGCCGGGTGAGATGGTTGTCATAGCGCACCAGCTCGACTTCGACCCCGGCCAAATCCATCTCGGCTGGGATGAGGTGCAAATTTTCCTGCGGCGTGGTCAGAATTTTCGATTCCAGCAAATCATCGCTGACCAACGATTCGTAAATGCTTTCGTGCTCGTCGGCGGGAAAACCCAGGCCGCTTGTCGCGTTGGCCTGGGGATCCAGATCGATGAGTAGGACGCGCTGACCTTCCCGGGCCAAGGCGGTGGAGAGATTGATCGAAGTCGTCGTTTTTCCAACGCCGCCTTTCTGATTCGCGATTGCGACAACTTTCATGCGTGTGCGAGACACCTGAAGGCAAAGGTCGCGGGAAGACAAGTCCTAGTTCGGTTCGCGACCGAAAAGACCGTGGAAGCACAGGTGCCGATGCGTTCCTCAGGAATGAGAAGACGCTCGCCAACAGTTCCTTGGAAATAAGAACGGCTCCTTTTGCCTAGCTCTCATAACTTCGCATAATAAATGTAATGCGGAATCTAGAAACGAGTTCATCATGCGACTTCGAAGCTGCTTCTACCAGTAGCCCTGGAGTCAGTGGCACGGATCCCCGCATGCTTTCTCTCGGCCCCGCCCTGCAGCGAGTCCTTTCGATAATTTTTTTGCCTTAGCCCAAACCGAGCCAAGAAAAAACGCTCCAGACTTCAGCGTGTCTGAAGTGCTTGGTTAGTCGACTGCCGAGTCTTTTTCTTTGGGCTGGCCAATGTCCAAAGGGCCGTTCTCGGTTTCACTTCCGCCGCCGAAATTGAGGTCAATCGCATCCATCTCCCTCGGCGAAAAATTCGGATGCTGGAGTTCATTGCCACCGACCGACTCCACCCAATTGGAGTAAAAATTGTAAATTTGCGGGAAAATATTGAGCGCGCCTTCATCTGGCCTGCCGCATGGCGAGTCTCGCTCCACTGTTCTCGTCGCTGGCTTTCGGGCGGAGTTGAAGCTCGCAACCCGTTCTGCCCAAGAATAATCGTCCTGCCCGAGGTTGGCAAAAAATGAAGTAGGCCCGGTCGGACTTGAACCGACGACCAAGGGATTATGAGTCCCCTGCTCTAACCACTGAGCTACAGGCCCCGAAAAAACTGACGGAAGAGGCCTTTTCCTAGCCTAAAAGGCCCATCCCTGACAAGCAGGGTTTACACCCTTCCTTCTTTTCCATCCCCGCCCTCAAGCGGCGATGTCGTAGTGCTTGGCGATTTCCCGGAAGATGCGGTCACGACGCTCGCGTGCCTTTTCCACCTCGCGGGTCTTGAGCGAAAAGCGAAGGCGCTCGGCGGTGGCGTCGGGTTTGTGAACGGTCAGGTGGCACCACCAGATGCCCCGGTTGTTCCACAAATGATGATTGGGGTTATCTTCGTTGACTCGAACGGCTAGAACAGTTTTGCGTTTCATAAGGCAAGCTAATTGCACTCCTTAATGGTGTCATTGGACAACGTAAAATTGTCTCAAAAATTCTTAACTTTTTAAAAATTCAGGGAGGATTTATGCCTGATTCAAGGCTGCTTCGAGGGTTCCCAGTAATTTTTCTGGATTTTCGATTCCGGCTGACAGGCGAATGAGGTGAGGCGGCACTCCGCAGCCTGCGGCCCAGTCCAGCTCATGGTAGTGGGCCAGCAGGGTGTAAGGGCAAGCCAGGGAAAACTCCGTGCCCAAGCTGGGGCCTTTGTTCCACGCGAGGGCATCGTAAACCCGGGGGGCACGCTTCTCATTGCGCAGGGTGAAGCTCATGAGTCCGCCATAGCCTCCCGCTTTCCTTTTGATGGCTTCGTAGCTCTCCCGGTGATGGAATTTGGGATACCAAATCCGGTCCACCAAGGGATGTTCGCGCAGGTAGTCGGCGAGTATTTCGCCATTGCGATTGATGGTTTCCATGCGCTCGGGGAAGCCCTCCGCATTCTCGCGCAAGACGCGGGAATCGGCGGCATAGAGGCGGTTGCGGTTGGGGTTGCACTCCAGCAGGGCTGCCATCAGGTTGGCATTGCAGGCGGAATCCGGATTGATGAGGACCGCTCCTCCGCTGACGTCTCCTTTCCCCGAGACCCACTTGGTCAAGCTGGTGGTGACGGCATCGACATGCGGCAGCACTTCCACATTGTGGATGGAGGCCACGGTGTCGTCGGCGATCAAGGGCACCCGCCCCGCGCGGGCGGCCAGGGAGAGACGGCGCAGATCGACCGTGCTGAGGAGAGGATTGCTGGGGAGTTCGCAGAAGACCGCCGCGAATTCCCCCTGGCGGATGCGGGAGAGAGCCTCGTCGAAGTGCTCGCCGCTGGCATCGGGCAGGAAGACGACTCCGCTGCCGAAGTTTTCCTGCACCTTGAGGGCGTCCACATAGGGGAAGTCCAGTTGCAGGGTTTTCTTCGCGGGAGTGAGGCTCGTAACCGCACGATGAAGGGAGTAAAAGGCGGCCATGCCCGTTTCGTAGAGGAAAAGCTGGTCTGGATGGCAGTCGAACTTCTGGGCTAGAAAAGGTTGCAGGCCTCCGTCCGCTCCCGCTTCCCGGTGGGCCAGAACGTCTTCCGCCTGGCGACTGGTGACCACTTCCCCGCTGAAGCGCCAATACTGCAGGGCGCCCCGCAGCGCGTCCTCATTGACGACCAGGGCTTGCAAGCCGTCGAAGCTAGCGATGCGGGTCGCGCAGGAAAAATTCTTCTCCACGTAGCGCTGAGCCCGCTGGGCCACTTCCTTGCTCGGGAAGACCACCACCCGCTCTCCGGCCTGTCCGATGCTGGCTTGGGCGGCCTCATTGAGAGCCTTGACCTGATCACTCAGGAAAAAGCGCGGGTAGCCGGCCTGCATCTTTCGCAACACCTTGTCGCGCTCCTCTTCATACCCAACCACACTGTCCCAAGTCGGTAAACAGACCGAACAAGCATGGGGGGAATCTGGCAAAGGCAAACCAAGGTCCCCGCTTTCCCAGGCGGGCTCGGTAGTGAAATCTCTCAACGCGGCTATTTCGTGGTTTTCTGGCCGAAAGAACAAGTCTCTTTCGGGGCAGATCGCCTTTCCTAGGCGAAAAACCTCTCCAAGAGAGCTTTTTCTCTCTTCTTCAGCCCGCAAAGGGAGTGTTTTCAAGGCTTTTGGGAGCGGCCGGCCCGTTGGATGAATTCGTTGCGGAGGACCGATTTCCGCTCGCCACTGACTTCCTGCAGGGAAACACTTTTGTCATACTCCAGGCGATAGGTGTAGTTGATCGCGGTGGCCTGCTCGCCAGTCCCGGGTGCCACCGCCAAGTCCCAGCGCAGGATTCCCTTGGGACGCTCGAAGCGCAGATAGTCGCGATCTGTGGACAAGGGGTGGGAGCTTTCACTAAGCGAGACTCGCAAACTGGCGGTGTCCTCCATGTGGGGAGTGCGCTCGCGCACGCTCAAAGTGACAGGTTCTTCCTTGAAGTTGTCGAGCACCACCTCCACCTCGATTTCCACCAGGCGGTTGCCTCCCTGCACCGTTTCCGTGCGATCCACCAGCGTCCGGCGGGCCCGCAGTTGCCCGTCCACCCCGAAGCCGAGGGTGTAGCTGCGGCCCCGGGCGATGGTGGGCATCTCGGTGCGGCCAATGAATTTGTCATCTAGATAGACGTGCACTTTTCCGCCCAAAAGATCGTGGCTGCCGGTGTTGACCAGCTCCGCTTCGCGAAAGACGGCGCTGGTCAAGACAGGGGTAGCGACATGGTAGAAGCTGGCCGGACAGTTCACCGCCAGGACCCGCACCATTTGAGCTTCGCGGCGGCTGACGAGAGTGACTGCCCGATCCAGTTCGTATTGAATGGCCAGATCTTCGCCACCGTCCTGCGTTTGATTCAATTGCTTGAACTGCCCCGAACGCATGGAGAGCTCTACCAGCTGGGCGCTGGCTGCCAGTTCGTTGGCGGCAAAGTTGGCATCGGCAAAGTCCTTCACCGTCTTGCCCGCCAGGACCTTGCGATTGGCTGCATTCTTCGCCCGCAAGACATCTTGATAATGGGCCGCCTGCGCCATGGCGGAGTCGTTGCCGGAGGGCAAGACGCCACTCTGCTGCACTTCCACATGCAAAGCGGTCAACTCGGGATTCTGCGCGCTGACGGTGGGCGAGGCTGTGGAGAGAATGAGCCCGGCATCGCGCCAATCCTCGCCACTGACCTGGTGAATGAGGGCGTTGAACTCGAGGCGCACCTCTTCTCCCCCGGAAACGCCGGCCACGTTGTAAACCGGGGACCAGCCACAATCGCGGACGAGATAGTTCAAATCAAAGACTGCCTCGGCCCCGGCCTCTTTCTCGACAAAGATAACCGCGTCATAGATTTCTGTCGGCCCTTCCGCTAAGCGGTGCCGTTCTTCCCGCAATCCGGTGAGTTCATCGCTGTCGTCCGCTATGGCGTTGTCCAGCTCCATGATTTCCTGCGAAGCGGTTTCATATTCCCGGAAGTGCATCTGGGTGACCTTTTCCAATTCTCCGGCCTGCAAGACCCCATGAGTCATCTCCTGCCGGGCAGCCGGAGCCACGAAAGACCCCAAATCGCGTAAAAATTCCTGCCGAATGCGACGCAGGGCAATCTCGTTGCGGGCAGTGGAAATGGCCCGCTCCAGCTCTTTGATCCGTTCATCCAGCCGGGCTACCTCGCTCTCCACCCGCTTGGTTTCCTCGCTGGAGCGCTGGCGGCAGGTGACCGAGCGAATCTCCAGTCCCCTCCCCTCATCGGCGAAAACCGATTCGGCATCGGTCGCTGTCGGTAGGCCTTTCACGATGACCTCGAAGGCCCCCGCTCTCTCCGCCGGAAGGGTCACTTGCCGGGTCACCAAGGCCGTTCCCTGATAGAGGGTGACTTCCGTGATGTGGTTCTGGTTACTTTCGGCAGGAACGCTTCCCTCGGGGTCTGCGCTGGCTCCAACTCCCCCCAGTAAACTGAGGCCGACGATGAGTGGGTAAAAAGTGAGTTTCATAGTCCTGGGTCCAAGACAAAAAACGGGGACCGAGGACTTTTTTGTTTCTCTTTTTGCTGTTTTTTTAACATTTATCGCAAAGTGGCCCGGTAATGGGTTTCCGAGCCTTCCACCGGATCAGGATCGAGCTCGAACCAATTGCTCTTCTCAATGCGATCGCGATTATAAGGCGGCGCGAAAATGTCGATGAGCTGGGTGCGTTCCTTCGCCTGCAGGCTATGGATGTTGCGGGCTTTGGAGGTGAGCGTCGAGACCTGACCCTTCCGCAGATGGCCATGTTCGCTCTCCCTCAACAAGACCGCGCGCTCGCTTTCTTGGGCGAGCAAGTCGTAGTTCCAGACTTCGATCTCGCCCGAGGCGCAGAGAATCACCCCGGTCATCTCCGGGTGATCGTGATGGGGAATGCGCTCTTCCTTCTCAAACTGAAGCAAGGTGACGTGAAAATCGCGTTGTTTTTCCAAGGGTTCGAAGTCGACCCGGCCATTGCCCAATCCGCGCTGGGCCTTTGCAAAGGCAGCAGTCAGCTGGGCATCCTTGAGGTTCAACCGTTTCGCCAGGCGGGCGGCTGCTTTCACGTAGGCCTCCTCGTTCCACCGGTCCAGATGTTGTTGGGCGGCTTCCTTTTCCACTGCTTCCAGAAACGCCTCCCAGTTGATGGTTTGTTCCTCCCCCACGCGCCCTTGGCAGGCATTGGCCCGCGTCGCCAGCGCCGTCAATTGCGGCAAAACCAAGCCAAGCCCAAGAAAACCAGGGAGCGAAGTCCGCAAAAAATGGCGGCGGTCGTAATCATCCATTGCGTCATTATACTAAAGCGCCAGGCCGTGACAAGATTCCGATTCGCGCCTTTCGCAAAGGTGGCGACTGACAAGCGGGCTTGGATTGGGTAGGACCCCCGCGTGCGTCTTGCCGTTCTTTGTCCCCTTCTTTTGCTCGTTGTTCTTTCGATTCCCTTTGTTGTCAGCGACTTGGATCTCGTTTTGCACCGTCCCTTTTATGGCGGCGAAGGCGAGTGGCCCACAGGAGACCGGCCCTTCTGGCGCTTCTTCTACACGCTGGCTCCGATTCCGGCCATCGCCATCGGGGTTGTTTCCCTCCTCGTTCTTTTGCTGGGGGTGGGAAATCCCCGTTTGAGCCGTTATCGCAAGCTCTCCGCTTACTTTTTCGCCGTTCTTGCCGTAGGCGCTGGTCTCATCACCAACACCTTGCTCAAGGACCAGTGGGGGCGTCCCCGTCCCGCGCAAATTGTTGAATTCGAGGGCACGGAGGAATTCGAACGCCTTCTTCACTACGATCCGACCTCGGAAGGGAAGTCCTTTCCCTGCGGCCACGCCACCGTAGGCTTTTTCTTCCTGGCCCTGGTCCCCCTCCTCACCGGATGGCGGCGTTGGTTGGCGCTCACCTTTGCCCTGGTCTTCGGCAGCCTGATCGGTATCGCCCGGATGGCACAAGGAGGTCATTTTGCTTCCGATGTGGTGTGGGCGGCGGCAGTGATGTGGTTGACGACGCTCCTTTTTTACAAAGGTCTCCGTCTCGACCGCTCTCTCTGGTGGCAGGCCGCGCCGGGTGCCAAGAGGCCGCCCCGCTGGTTGCCATGGGTCACTACCCCCCTCGTGATCGCCCTCGTTGTCCTCACCACCACTATCTGGCCCTATGATAAAAAGATTCGGGTGAAAATGTCGCCAATTCCTCCACTGGAGAGCCTTGTGATTGATTTTTACGGAGAAGGTATCATCGAGTTGGAGTCCGGGGAGGTCTTCGCCATCACCTCCTTCACCGACGGGCACCGCGCTCCCAAGAGCAAGCTGCGGGCGCGGGGAACCTTCGATCCTGGAAGCAAAGTGCTGCGCGTTGACTTCGAGAAGACAGGTTTTTTCTCGGAACTCAACGTGCGCACCGTGATCACCCTTCCCCCCGGCATGGACCTCACCCTGCGAGCGGGCGAGGAGGTGAGCGACGTCATCCTCGCCCGGGAATTACCGGAGCCGAGTTGGCAGCTCGCTCCCCAGACCCAGATCCTGCGGCGTTAATCACCCTCCACGGGGGCGGGTCATTTTCCCGACAAAAGCCGCTGTTGCCACCACTCGAGGGCGGTGAGCTCAGGAGGGTGGCAGATGCGTTCCAGGCAGGCCTGCCATTCTTCCTCCCCTTCGATGATTTCCACTTCGATTCGCAGGAAGTAAATGGGCACGATCATTTCCGTGGGCCGGGGAAAACGAACCGCATCTTTTTCAGTGGTCACAATCAAGTCCGCGTCCCGCCTCAGGGCCCGTTGGCAAAGGGCGTCGACATCCTTCAGGGGGAAGACCTGGTGGTCACCAAAGGTGCGGTGAAAAAGGACCTCCGCGCCCAGTTCCCGGAGCAATCTCTCGAAACTCTCCGGGACCGCGATTCCGCTGATGGCAGCGACAAATTTGCCCTGCAAGGCCTCCAGGGGCAAGCGCTCGCCCTCCGCAAAGACTTTTTCCAGGTGCTGGGGCACATGATTGGTCTGGATGATGGGCGCGGTCTTATTGTAACGCTGCAAACGGGCAATCTGATCCTCGCGCAGAGGTTGGTGACAGCGGGTGACGAAGATATAGTTGGCCCGGGCAAGGTTGCAGGGAGGCTCACGCAGGGTGCCCCGGGGGATGAGGGCCTCGGTGCCAAAGGGTTTTTCGGCATCGACCAGCACCACATCCACGGCATGGGCCAACTTGAGATATTGCAGGCCATCGTCGAGCAGGAGAATGTCGGCCCCCAGCTCGCGCACCGCGAAGCGTCCCCCCTTGATGCGATCGCGGTCCACCACCACCGCCACGCCCGGAAGAAGATTTTTGGCCAACATGAAAGGCTCGTCACCCGCGTATTCCACCAAAAGGCGCAGGTTCTCGCCGTCGCTCACGACCTTGGGAAAATCGCCGGGTTCCTCCTCGCGCTCTCCTCGCCAGACCTGCCGCTCTTCCAGTTTGCGGCTCTTGTAGCCACGACTGAGAATGACCGGGCGACGACCGCGAGCGAGGAGGGCTTTGGAAAAAAACTCCACAACCGGAGTCTTGCCCGTGCCTCCCATGGTCAAGTTGCCGATGCTGATGACCTGCACCCCCAGACGCGCCTGGTCCCTGAGGCCAGAGCGAAAGAGCAACAGCCGGAGACGCACCAACAGGGCGAAGAGCCAAGAAAAGACGCGGAAAACCAAGCGGGCCACGGTGGCCCAAAAGCCCTTCTCACGGCCGAAAATGACATCGGCTCCCCACTTTTCCAAATCCTGACCCACGCTGGACACCCCGCCATCCAACACCGGGCGGCCCGGAAACAAAACCCCGAAGTCCGCCCTCCTTCCTCATTGCCCGGGCCAGCCAAATGGGCGACCTTGCCGATATGGAACAACTCGCCCAAGAACAATTCCTCCCCCTCTCCCGCCGCGAGGCCTGGGAGTTTTTCCGCCGCCCAGCAAATCTGGACAAAATCACCCCCGAAGAATTTCGCCTCGAAACGCTCACCGGTCCCAGCGAGGTCTATGCGGGCGCCATACTCGTTCATCGCCTCCGTCTCCCCCCGGGCCTTCCCCTCAGCTGGGTCACCGAAATCACGGTCGTGGAAGAGGAGCGCGCCTTTGTGGACCAGCAGCGCTTTGGCCCCTTTGCCTTTTGGCATCACCGCCACAGCTTGCACGACGCCCCCGGGGGCACTTTGGTGCGCGACCTCGTGCATTGGCGTCTCCCACTGGAGCCCCTCAGCAAGCCTCTCAATCCCCTCTTCATCCGCCCACGTCTGGAGCGGCTCTTTGCCGGTCGGCGGGAGCGTCTGGCGCAACTTTTTCCCTCCCCGCAGTGAGAACTTGACGAAACTGTCACTCTCCCGCCCCTTCTCGCTCCTTGCCCGGCAGGAACGGCTCTTGACAGTCAGGGGAGCTGCGGGCGATATGGCCTCCCGATGAACAAACTCTCTATTCGCGATCTGGATGCGGCAGGTAAAGAAGTATTGATGCGGGTGGACTTCAATGTCCCGCTCAATGACGCTGGTGAAATCACCGACGACACCCGTATCCGCGCCGCTCTCCCCTCCATCGAACATTTGCAAAAAGCCGGAGCCAAGCTCGTGCTCTGCTCCCACCTCGGCCGCCCCGGCGGCAAGCCCGACAGCAAGTATTCTCTCCAGCCCGCCGCGACCCGCTTGGGCGAATTGCTTGGTAGCGAGGTCGCTTTTGCCAGCGATTGCGTGGGCGAAAGCGCCGACAGTGCCCGGGCCGCACTGACCGATGGCGGCGTGCTGATTTTGGAAAACACCCGCTTTCACGAGGCTGAGACTAAAAATGAAGGCGACTTCGCCAAGGCCCTCGCCGGAGGAGCCGAAATCTTCGTCAACGATGCCTTTGGCACCGCCCACCGCGCTCACGCCTCCACCGAAGGCGTGACCCACCATGTTTCCCAGAGCGCCATGGGCTTCCTCATGGAACGCGAGCTGGAATACCTCGTGGGCAAGATTTCCGAGCCCGCGCGCCCCTTCCTCGTCATCATGGGCGGCGCTAAGGTGAGCGACAAAATCGAGGTCATCACCGCCTTACTCGAGAAGGCCGACACCATCCTCATCGGGGGCGCCATGGCCTACACCTTCCGCAAGGCCCAAGGCCACGAAGTGGGCATGAGTCTGGTGGAAAATGATAAGCTCGACCTCGCCCTCGACATTCTCAAGAAAGCCGAGGAAAAAGGCGTCAAGTTCCTCCTTCCAGCCGATACCCTCATCACCCAGGAATTCAAGAACGGCGCCGAGACCAAGAACATTGCTCCCTACAACGAAGGCGGCAGCATTCCCGCCGATTGGGAAGGCATCGATATCGGCGAAAAAGCCATTGCCGAGTTCAAAGAAGTGGTCGCCGAGGCCAAAACCATTGTTTGGAATGGACCTATGGGCGTCTTCGAAATCGACAGCTTTGCCCGAGGCACCAAGGAAATCGCGGAAGCGGTGGCCGCTAGCGATGCCATCAGCATCGTGGGTGGAGGTGACTCCGTGACTGCGGCCGTGAAATTTGACGTGGCCGACAAGATGACCTTCATCTCCACCGGCGGTGGCGCCAGCCTCGAGCTCCTCGAAGGCAAGGAACTGCCCGGCGTGGCCGCTCTCAGCGAAGCCTGAGCCATTTTCCATATTTGGTAAAAAGCCGACTTTCCCCGCATGGGAGGGTCGGCTTTTTTGCTACTGCTTCCGCCCCACCCAGCTGGCGAAATTGAGGCATTGCAAAACCTGGGTCACTGGCTGGAAACCCGCCGCCCGCAGCCGGGCCAGATGCACTTCCGGCGTTTCGGGAAGGAGAACGTCTTCCAGCGAATCCCGCTTGCGTGCAATCTCCAGCTCGGAGTAGCCCTGTTGGCGCTTGAATTGCCAGTGCAACTCCCGCAACCAGTCCTCAGCCGCCGGATCGGAGCTGACGAATTTTTCCGACAAAAAGAGCACCCCGCCCGGCACCAGGGCCTCATGACAGCGCTGCAAGAGCCCAGCCCGCTCGTCGAGGGGAATAAATTGCAGAGTGAAGTTGAGGATGATGAGCCCCGCCTTCTCCAAGGGCCAGGTAGTGGCATCCCCCTGGTGAAAAGCCACCCCCGGCAAATCAAGCAGCTCGCGCGCCCGTTTCACCATCGCAGGTGAGCTGTCCACGCCGTGAATCTCCCCCGCCCGGTCCCGCGCGCCCTGCCAGGCGGCTTCCACCCCCGCTCCCAGGGAACAGCCCAGGTCGTAGATGCGCGTTCCAGGCGGCACCTCTCTCCCGGCGATAGCTTCGATAGCGGTCAAGGTCAGCCCATAACCCGGCACCGAGCGCCGGATCATATCCTCGAAAACGGTGACCACTTTCTCCGAAAATTCGAAGCGACCTTCAGGTTCGTTACGGGCGTAAATTTGATCTCGGCTCACGCCGGAGACCCTAGGAAATCCCCGGCGCCTTGTCGGCGTAAAAAAGGCCCCCTGCCTCAATTCGCGCTTTTCTCTCTGAAGAAGAGACTTAGCTTGCTAGCGATTCCATGCAAGCGACCACCCATCAAACACCCCGCGGGAGCGTCACCCTCCGCCTCGCCGAGACCTCCGACATCGACACCCTCGTCGAGCTCAATAAAAGCTGCTTTCCGGCCATGGCGGAGGAAAATGTGGTCTGGACCCGCGGTCACCTCAAGACCCATCAACAGCTCTTTCCGGCCGGGCAAATCGTCGCCGAGCTGGACGGTCGTCTCGTGGGTGCGGTCTGCTCCCTCATCGTCCATCTGGGAGACGATCCTTATCGCCCGCACACCTACGCCGGCATTACCGATGGCGGTTTTTTCCACAATCACGATCCTCAGGGCGACACGCTCTATGGCGCGGATGTCTTCGTCGATCCGGAGATTCGCGGAGCCGGTATCGGCCATCTTCTCTACGAGGCCCGCCGTCGACTTTGCCGCAGCCTCAATCTCCGTCGCATTCTCGCCGGCGGCCGCATCCACGGTTATGCCGAGGTGGCCGACAAGATGTCGCCGGAAGAATACGTCCACGGAGTGGAGACCGGCGAAATCAAAGACCTCGTGCTCTCCTTCCAACTGCGGGAAGGCTTCGTGGTGCGTGGCATCCTCAAGCACTACATCACCGACCCTAACAGCAAAAACAACGCCACTCTCATCGAATGGCTCAATCCCGACTACGTTCCCAGTGAAGACAAAGACGAGCGCAAAGTGCGTGTGGCCGCCGTGCAATACCAGGTCCGCAAGATCAACTCCTTCCAAGAGTTCGCCGACCAAGTGGAATACTTCGTGGAAACGGCCCACGACTACCGGGCGGACTTCGTTCTCTTCCCCGAGTTCTTCTCGGTGCAGCTTCTCTCCCAAGACACCCTCAAGAACCTCCCTTCTGCCGAAGGCATCGCCCGGCTCGCTGACCTGGAGGACAAATTCATCGCCCTGATGTCCCGCCTGGCCCGCGAATATGGGCTTCATATCGTGGCCGGCAGCCATCCCATGCGTCGGGAAAACACCATTTACAATGCCTGCCCAGTGTTCTTCCCTGACGGCTCCCACACGTCGCAGCCCAAGCTCCACATCACCCCTTCGGAGGTCAAATACTGGGGCATCACCGGAGGCAGTGAATTGCGTGTCATCGATACCCCCAAGGCCCGTATCGGGGTGCTCATTTGCTACGACTCCGAGTTTCCGGAAGCGGCCCGCCATCTCACCGACCAAGGAGCGGAAATCATCTTCGTCCCCTACTGCACCGACGACCGCCCCGGCTACCAGCGGGTGCGCATTTGTTCGCAGGCGCGCGCCATCGAGAACCAGATCTACGTGGTTACGGCCGGAGTAGTGGGCAACCTTCCCAGCGTGCCGGCAATGGACATCCACTACGGTCGGGCTGGTATCTTCACCCCCAGCGATGCCGAATTCGCCCGCGATGGCATCTTGGCGGAAGCCGATCCCAATGTGGAAATGATGCTGGTGAGCGATCTGGATATCAACGACCTCTATCGCTCGCGCAACTGTGGCAGCGTGCGTCAACTGCGCGACCGCCGGCCCGACCTTTTCCAATTCTCAACCCGCCTCAAAAACGAACTTCCCAATCTCGCCGACGAGGACTTCCGCCCCGTGAATATTTTCGATCCCGACAAAGAGTGAGTGGCTTTCCCACAGCAAGATTCTCGCGAACTGCGGAAAGACTCCGTTGCGGGCTCCGCCCTCCACTCCATCTTTCCGCAGAACCTTGACAGAACAACACAAGCAGAGACAAGAAGCCCTTTACTGAATCTACAGTTTAGAACTGTCCAAACTCTGGGGTCAGGCCAAGTGTTCTTATGACTTGCTCTTCAAAGATAAACCCGAAAGACAATTGGAGAGCGGATCTGGAAGCTTCCAGAGGGTTGAGCCAGCGACGCGGGGGGCACGGGGCTGACCCTTGCCGAACGGCTGAAGGAGGCGGTGTGGCGCATTGGCGGGCGGATGGAAAACGTCATCAGGAAAGACAATCCCAGGGCGTTGCCCTGGGCTGGTATGGGATGCCCCCTTGGGGCTGTGGGAGGAGCTTGGGACGCCGGGACTGCGGTGGGACGGGGCCGGTGGGTTCGGTGATTTGTTGGACGACGTGGGCTCTGGGGCCGACGGGGCGTCGGCGCTACGTAGCAGTGGAGTTACGTTCGCCGAGATTTCCTTTGGCGATGGCTTTGGAGAGACGGTTTGTCCGACGGCTAGATGCCGCTGGAAGGGTCAGCGACGGTGGGCGCCGATGGCTTCGGCCACGCGCATGCCATCGAGGGCGGCGGAGACGATTCCTCCCGCGTAGCCGGCCCCTTCCCCACAGGGGTAGAGTCGGGGCACGTCGGGATGTTGCAAGCTCTCGTCTTCTCTCGGCACCCTCACCGGACAACTGGTGCGAGTCTCGAAGCCAATCATGAGGGCTTCCTCACTGAGATAGCCCTTCATGCGGCGACCAAATTTCTTGAGTCCGATCTGCATGCGTCGGGTGATGAACTGGGGCATGAGTTCGTCGAGCCGGGAGCTTTGCAAGCCGGGAAAGTAGCTGGTTTCGGGTAAATCGCGGGATTCCTGCCCGGCCAGGAAGTCCATGAGCCGTTGGGCGGGAGCGATTTGCCCCAGCCGATTCTCTCCGTTGCCTGCCCGCTTGGCGGTGCGCTCCAGGTCTTTTTGAAAATGAATGCCCCGCAACACGTCGTCGCCAGGAAGGTCGGAGGGATCGACGCCGACCACCATGCCGGTATTGGCGAAGGGCGAGTCGCGGCGAGCCAGGCTCATGCCATTGACCACGACCTCATCATTCTCGGTCGCGGCGGGCACGATGAAGCCACCGGGGCACATGCAGAAGGAGTGCACTCCCCGGCCCTCGATTTCGCAAGCCAAGGCATAACGGGCGGCCGGGAGCTCGTAGGGACGCTCCTGACCCCGGGGGTAGTGATATTGGATGCTGTCGATGAGGGGCTGAGGGTGCTCAATGCGCACGCCGACGGCGAAGGGTTTGGCTTCGAGAGCAATTTTTTCCTGCCGCAACATGGTCAGGACATCGCGGGCGGAATGCCCGGTTGCGAGGATGACGGCTTCGCCCCGCAGCTCTTCGCCCTCTGCATTGCGCACGCCCTCCAGGGAGCCATCGGCAGCGCGCAGGAGGGCGGTGACCTTCCAGCCGAAGCGGACTTCTCCCCCGCGCTCGCGAATGCTCTCGCGCATGGCCATGACCACCTTGGGAAGGAGATTGGAGCCGATGTGCGGGTGGGCATCGACGAGGATTTCGGGAGGCGCGCCATGAGCTACGAGGGTTTCGTAGACTCGCTTGACGGGTCCGCGTTTGGTCGCCCGGGTGTAGAGTTTGCCGTCGGAATAGGTGCCGGCTCCTCCTTCCCCGAAACAGTAATTGGAATCCTCGATGACGGTGCCTTTGCGTAAAATGGGGGCCAAGTCAAAGCGGCGGGTGGAGGCGTCTTTACCGCGTTCCAGCACGATGGGTTGGAGGCCGAGTTCGAGACAACGGAGGGCCGCGAACATGCCGGCCGGGCCGCAGCCGACGATGAGCACCTTGCGGGCTCCGGGAGCGACGGCCGGGGCTTGGTAACGCGGCTCGTCCTCGGCAGGTAGGTCTTCATCCACTGCCACCTGGAGCCGGAGCTGGAACTTCACGGGGGCGCGCCGGGCATCAATGGATTCCTTGAGCACGCGTAGGCCCCGGATCTTTTTAGGATGACACTTCAGCTTGCGGGCTGCGGCTTTGCGCCAGGTCTCTTCTTCGCGTCGGTTTTCCACCGACACCACGATATCAACGGTCGTAATCATTCTTCTCGCAGGGGGCGTTTTTCGCCCGCCTTGTTCACATTCACAAAACTCACTTCAGTGGAGAAAATGGCTTCGCCACTGTCCTCCCGCCCCCGCATGACGCGCACGGCATAGGTCACCGAGGTGCGACCCTCGCGCACGCGCTCGCTCTCGATAGCCAGGATGGTGCCCTCGCGCACGGAGTGGCGGAAGCTGACGGCCTCCATGCCGATGGTGACAAATTGGCAGGCGGGGTAGTCCAGACTGGCGGCGATCCAAGAGGCCTCGTCGATCCAGCTCAGGAGGCGGCCCCCGAAGAGGAAGCCGAACTGGTTGAGGTCCTCGGGCAGGACGAGGCGATGGGTCTTCATTCCCCGTTTTCCTCCCGCTGATTCCACGCCACCAAATCGGCGTAGCGCACGCCTTGGCCGCCAAAGATATCGAGCGCGCTGCCCACGGTGACGTCGACGTGCCCGCCGCTGCGCTCCTGCACCAGCTCCATATCCGCCATCGTGCCCACTCCCCCGGCATAGGTCAGGGGACGACCGTCCCAGGCCCCCAGGAGGGCGAGTAAATCCCCGTCCACGCCGCCACACTTGCCTTCCACATCGGCGGCATGAATGAGAAATTCGCCACCCCACTCGGCCAGGTCATCGAGCACGGCAGGGGTCACGGGCAGATTGGTCAGGGTTTGCCAGCGGTTCATGGCCACCTGCCATCCGTTCTCCCGGCGGCGGCAGCTCAGGTCGATGACGAGGCGCTCGGGGCCGATCTCGCGGGCCAGCTCTTGCAAACGCTGACGCTGAAAGGTGCCTTCCTGGTCAAAAAGATAAGAGGTCACGATCACGGCACTGGCTCCCGCTTCCAGCCATTCGCTGGCGTTCTCCAAGGTGACGCCGCCGCCCAGCTGCAGACCGCCGGGCCAGGTAGCGAGGGCCTCCCGGGCAGCCTCGCGGTTGCCCGGTCCCAGCTGGATGACGTGTCCCCCGCGCAGGTCATCGCGCCGGAAGAGCTCCGCGAAGTGGCCCGCTCCTTCGGACGCGACAAAATTCTCCACCGCGCCCTGATCGGTCAGGGTGCCGCCCACGATTTGTTTGACCTGACCCTCATGCAAATCAATGCAGGGTCGAAATTTTGTTGTCGCCATCGCCGTAAAAGTAATCAGGTTTTTGACAAACCGGAAGCCTAGGACTTTCATTCTGCCTCGCATGACATTCAAGACTGCCCTCCCTCTCGTCCTCGCCTGCCTCTTTTCCACCCATGCTCCAGGGGAGGAACAGGAAGCCCTCCCCGCTGCTCCAGCAGGGATGAGCTACATTCCCGGGGGCACCTACACCCGGGGCGAGGATCGCGACCTTGGGGGCACGGCGCGCTACCCGGAGGAAGCCCCCGTGCACGAGGTGACAGTCTCGGCCTTCTTCATTGACCAGACCGAGGTTACCAATGGGCAGTTCATGGCCTTTGTGAAGGCGACGGGCTATCGCACCCAGGCGGAGCGAGGCCTTTCGCGAGAGGATTTTCCCCAGGCTCCGGCCGAGCAATTGCAGGCTGGCGCACTGGTCTTCCAGGCCCCGGAAGAAGAAGTGGACAAGTGGCAGCCGGGGGCCGAATGGCAGTGGTGGCAATTTGTGCCGGGGGCGAATTGGCAGCACCCGACTGGTCCCGATAGCTCCATCACCGCGAAAATGGATCACCCCGTGGTCTGCCTCACCAAAGAAGATGCGGAAGCCTATGCCGAATGGGCAGGCAAGCGGCTACCCACCGAGGCGGAGTGGGAACGGGCCGCGCGGGGCAACCACGATCACGCGCTTTTCACCTGGGGAAAAAGCCCCAAACCGGACGCCGGACAATGGCCCGCCAACTCCTACCAGGGTGACTTCCCCAACAACAACAGGGCCCTGGACGGCTATGCCGGCACCGCTCCCGTGAAGAGTTTTCCGCCCAATGACTTCGGTCTTTACGACATGGCAGGCAATGTGTGGGAATTCTGCGCTGACCTCTATCGTCCTGATTACTACCAGATGTTTGTGAAAAATCCGGAGCCCAACCCGACGGGCCCGACGGCGGCCCAAGCCATCACCCAGCCGGAAACGACCCTCTTCGCCCGCGGAATGACCATTCCCGAGGAGGTGGAGGTCTTTCATCCCCTCGCCCGCCTCTGGGTGGTCAAAGGGGGGTCCTACCTCTGCCACCACACCTACTGCCTGCGCTATCGCCCGGCAGCCCGCCACTATGCCGAATCCCTCTCCCCCACCAACCACACCGGGTTCCGTTGCGTAAAAGATCTGCCGACGGAGTGAAAGAGTGAAAGAGCCGGGAACCCTTCAAATGAAGAGAATTCCGGAAAGACTTTCACCAGGAAAAGGAGACCGAATACTGGCCATGGCCCGCGTGTAGCGCGGAAGGGCTGCGGAAAATCCGGAAATCCCGATCTCCTCCCGGAAAGCCGGAAGGGTCGATATCCAAAGACCAGGAGCGAACTTGAATGATGGTGTGGCCCTGTTTTTGGGTGATGGTCGCCCCGCGCAGGAGAAGAAAACCACCCAGGAGCAGCCCGCCCACCCCAGCGAAAATCCCGTAGCGTGGCCAGTTGCTATTCATTCTTGCCACCCCGGAACTTGACCTTGCGCCAGTTTGAGGCGGGTCCAGACGTTCATATTGATCACGATAGCAGCGATTTCCGCGATTTCCCGCTCGCTGAAAAGGTCGGCGAGAACTTCGTGAGCCTCCTGGAAGCCCGGCCCCTGTCCTTCGGTGAGAAAGTCGGCATATTGCAGCGCCACCTGCTCTTTTTCGCTGAAAAGTTCGCTTTCCCACCATGAGGAAATGTTGTCGACCTTGGGAGCCGGAATGCCGATTTCGCGCGCGGTCTTCGCATGAAGGATGATGCAGTAGCTGCACTCATTCCGCTGCGCCACCCGCAGGCGGAGGAGCTGGGCCAATTCCTTGTCCACCGCCAAATCCGCAGTGTAGCCAAAGGCTTGCGCCATCTCTTTGGCCAGACCATGAAAAGGCGTGAGGTCGGGATCGAATCGGGTATTTTTGTAAACAACTTCACTCAT
Organism: Roseibacillus ishigakijimensis; assembly: GCF_016595415.1. GTDB lineage: Bacteria > Verrucomicrobiota > Verrucomicrobiia > Verrucomicrobiales > Akkermansiaceae > Roseibacillus > Roseibacillus ishigakijimensis. The sequence goes on along the minus strand of NZ_JAENIO010000017.1, from coordinate 10,685 downwards.
AATTCACAAAATCAAATACCACGATTCCTCCCGCGCAGACAACGCCTTTTCCCGGCCAAGCTTTTAGCTCAGTCGCCCGCCCGGTGAATGGTCATTTGTGGGAAAGGGATTCCCCAACCATACTCATTGCAGGCATCGAGGCAGCCTTGGCTCAGCGCGCGGAGGAGATTGGGGCGCTTGTCCTGGGCCTCCCCGGTGACCTTGACCACCACGAGGTAGTCCAGCGAGGAAGCGCCCGCCTCCTTGAAGGCGGAGAAAGTGGCGAGGATCTGCTCGGCGGGGAGAAATTCCTCCACCTTGCGCCGGGCATTGGCCGCGAAGATCTCCGCCACCGCATTGTAATCAAGCTGCTGATGGGCGTAATCGATCCCGAAAGTGATGGCGACCGCGTAGCCTTTGGAAAGATTAGTGGGCGCCATCGACAGAAAGTCGGAGGTGGGAATCACCTTGGACTGCCCACCGGCTTCTTGGATCTTGACCCGGTCCGGGCTCTGGAAAGCGACTTGGCCGTAGGTGCCGTCGGAAAGGAGGACGTAGTCCCCTACCTCGGTAATGAACCACGGTTCCTCATCATCATCATGGCGCATGCGCATTTCACCCAATTCCTCGATGGTCAAGCGCACGGTGCTGTTCGAGAGAGCCGGATTCTCAATGAGAGGATAAACGCTTAAGGAACGGACGCGGTAGGGCAAGCCGTTGTAGAGCACGCGCTCCCCCTGGCGCACCGGACCTAGATTGAGGAGAAGTTGCATTTTATGGTATCCCTTCAGAATTGCCTCCTTCGTGCCCCAGAGAACCGCGAGGAAGACCAGAATGGTGAGGGTGACCAATAACCAGTCATTGAAAGCCAGGAAAACAAAGAACACCGCCGCGATGGCAGCGAGAAAACGTAAGGCGGTGAAGCCCAGCTCCGCGAGACGGAAGGCAAAGCTGGTGCCCGCTTCGTGGCTCCGGCCCAGTCGCTTGAAAAGAAGCCGGTGTAGGTAGGTCAGTAAGTAAAAGACCGCCAAGCTAGCCAGGGCCGCGAGTAACAAACTCCGCCCGCGTCCCGCGAAAAAGGAGGATAGGGAATCCTGCACCTGCTGGGGAATGGGCTTTCGCTCCGCCTGCATCTCATCCAAGCGCGTCTTCGCGGTGGCGAGGTCCGCCCGGCAGAGAGACAACTGGGACTCCAGCTCGATTTGCAGGCTTTCGAAGAGATCCTTGATTTCGGAATCATTCTTCAACTCGCTGGAGTCGGTGGCCTCGATGGCTTTTTGCAATTTGCCCAAGGCCAGCTCCAAGTCCTCCTCCTTATTCTGCAGATCGAGCACCTCGGTGCGCAGACGGGCCAGCTTGCGCGTGGGCTCGGTAACCTCGCGGAGTTCCTCGAGACTCGGCTGCAGCAGCATCTGGATTTCTTCATTGAAATCATAGCTGGCCTCCTCCCCTTCCCCGGATTCCTGGTAGCGGGAACCCAGCGCCAACTCTTCGATGCGCTCCTTGAGGCGGGCAATGCTCTCCGTGTTGCGGGTCAGTTCGGCCTGGGCCTTGGCGAGGGCTTCCGCGCCGGGTTCACCCTCCGCAGTCGCGCCTGCCGCAGTCAGCTCTCGCACCTGCTCACGCAGGGTCACCTGCTGCTCGCGCAAGGTGCGGTAGGACGAGAGCACAGACAAAAGGCTATCGAATCCATTGGGAGCTTTGACTTTTTCGGTTGCCTGGGAATCGGCAGAGGGCGCGGGAACGGACTCCTGTCCCGCCATGGGCAGCAGGGACGAGAACAAGAAGAGGAGAGCGTAAAAAAGGGGAGGTTTCATGAAGCAGGTCCGGATTTGGGTTTCGAGATCGCGGGCACCCTAACGGCAATTCGTCATCGGGCAAGGCTTGGTGACAGCTCGCCGCTTGCCAAGAGGTGCGGTGGAGCTATCATTTCCGACGTGAGCCAAGCCAACAACCGCTCCCCGCTTTGCGACAGTCCCCGGGAAGAACTCGCCTCCGCCATCACCCATGGTCTTGGAGTGGCAGCCTCCATATTCGGGCTCGTCATCATGATTCTGGTGGCCAAGGACGCCTGGGCACTGGTCTCGGGCATTGTCTTCGGCTCGACGCTCATCCTGCTCTACCTCTCCTCCACCCTTTACCACTGCTTCTCCAGCCCCCGGGTGAAGGAGCTTTTCCAGATATTCGACCACTCTGCCATTTATCTCCTCATCGCGGGTTCCTACACCCCCCTCACCCTCGTGGCCATCCGGGGTCCTCTCGGCTGGAGCATTTTCGGCGTTATCTGGTTTCTCGCCTTGGGAGGTATTTTGACCAAAGCCCTCATGCGGCACAACCGCGAGCACTGGGCCTCCACCGCCCTCTACGTGGCCATGGGTTGGCTGGTTGTCGCCATCCTGCCCTCGGTCATCCGGGAGCTCCCTCCCGCCGGACTCTGGCTCCTCGTCGCCGGCGGTCTCTCCTACACCGGCGGGGTCGTTTTCTTCTCCTGGCGTAAACTCCCTTACAATCACGCCATCTGGCACCTTTTCGTTCTGGCGGGCTCCACCTGCCACGCCTTGGCCATCATCTTACACATTTTGCGCTGAAAGATTGACCGCCTGCCGCCAGTCTTTTTCAGTAACGATACGATGAAAAAGACCATTGCCCTTCTCTCCCTCCTGCCTGCTGGATTTCTCCCTGCCGAGCACAAAATCGACACCAGCAAAAAGCAGTATCCCGACGCCCCCACCATCACGGGCACTCCCTACTCCGTCCACGACACCACCCGCCCGCAACCCCGCAAAGTCGAATCGGCGGGAGCGGTAGCAATCTCTGCGCCCAGCGATGCCAAAGTCCTTTTCGACGGCAGCAACACCGAGGCTTGGAACGGCAACTGGCGGGTAGAAGACGGTATTCTCATCGCCTCTCCAGGCTCCTTGGTGACCAAGGAATCCTTTGGCGATTGCCAAGTCCACTTGGAGTTCCGCGTTCCTGCTGATCGCGAGGTCAAAGGGCAACAGGGAGGCAACTCCGGCATCTTTCTCATGGGCCGCTACGAGGTGCAAGTCGGCGAAAGCCACAGCAACCAAACCTACCCCGATGGTCAAGCGGGTGCCGTTTACGGACAGACTCCTCCGCTCGTGAATCCGGCCACCCCGCAAGGCGAATGGCAGAGCTACGACATCATCTTCAAGGCCCCCGTCTACAAGGATGGCAAAGTGAGCAAACCTGCCGAGATCACCGTCCTCTTCAACGGCGTGGTGGTGCAGGCGGGTTTCAAAGCCCTCGGTCCCACCCAGCACCAGAAGCTCGCCAGCTACCCCGAAAATCATCCCGAAAAGGCGCCCATTTCCCTCCAGTGGCACAACGACCCCATCGAGTACCGCAACATCTGGGTCCGTCCCCTCGGCGAGTATGACCAGCAGCCCTAATTCTTGGCGAAGCGGGCACAACCACGGCCATTTTTGGACCAATCGGTAGGGACGGCTCGCCGCAGCCGTCCGCCGAACCACTCCTCACCCAAAGAAGCCCTCGCTCCAATGACGAAAAAACTGGCCAGCGGGCCCGGCTTTCTCCAAGTCTGCCCACGTGCTTCTCTCTGCCACTGACCTCACCCTCGCTTACGGCCCCCAGAATCTCCTCGATGGCGTCACCCTCGCGGTGGAGGCCGGTGAAAAAGTCGGCATGGTGGGTCGCAATGGCTGCGGCAAGACCTCCCTCCTGAAAATTCTCGCCCGCGATAACGAACCCGATAGCGGCGAGATCGCCCTGCGCCGTGGCCTCCGCGTGGGCTACCTGCCCCAGGAATTCGAGCTCGATGGCACCCTCACGGTGCGCGAGAACATTCTCGCCGGCGTGGCCGACCTCGCCGAGGCCCTGCGCAAGTATGAAGCGGGCGAAGGCAGCGAGAGCGAGCTCGCCGAACTCCTCCAATTCATCGACCACGCCGATGGTTGGAATCTGGAACTGCGCATCAAGACCACCGCCGAGGCCCTGGGCACGCCCGACCTCTCTTCCCCCATCACCTCCCTGTCCGGCGGAGAAAAACGCCGCGTCGCCCTCTGCCGCGCCCTCGTCGCCCGCCCCGACCTCCTCCTCCTCGACGAGCCCACCAACCACCTTGACGCCGAGTCCATCCGCTGGCTGGAGGAGACCCTGCAGAACTTCACCGGCGCGGTCATCTTCGTGACCCACGACCGCTACTTTCTCGACGTCATCGCCACCCGCATCATCGAGATCGACCACGGTAAGGCCTACTCTCACCCCGGCAACTACACCGCCTTTCTCGAGAGCAAGGCCATCCGCCAGGAGATCGTCAGCAACGCCGAACGCAAACGGCAGAAATTCCTCAAAGACGAATTGGAGTGGGTGCGCGCCGGGGTCAAGGCCCGCACCACCAAATCGCGCAGCCGTCTCGACGCCTTCTACGAGGTCAAGGACCAGGAGGCCCCCGCTCAGGATCTCGAGATGGACCTCCTCATCCCCCCGCCGCCCGGTCTGGGCAACGTGGTTATCGAACTGGAAAAAGCGGGCGTCAATGTCGGCACCGAAAGTGACCCCCGCTGGCTCTTCCGCAATCTCGATCTGCAGTTCCGCCCGGGCGAAACGACGGGCATCGTCGGCCGCAATGGCACTGGCAAAACCACCCTCCTCAAGCTCTGCCTCGACCAAATCAAGCCCTCCGCCGGACACGCCACCCTCGGCAGGCGGGTCAAGGTCAACTACATCGACCAAGGGCGCATGCAGCTGGAAGGCACCGGCTCCCTGCTGGACGAGATTTCCAACGGCAACGACAAAATTCTCTTCGGAGAAGAAACCATCTCCGCCCGCTCCTACCTGCGCCGCTTCGGCTTTAGCGACGAGCGCATCAACGAGCGCGTGGACCTCCTTTCCGGCGGGGAACGCGCCCGCCTCATGCTGGCCAAAGTCCTCAAAAACGGCGGCAACCTCATCGTGCTGGACGAGCCCACCAATGACCTCGACCTCCCCTCGCTGCGCCTGCTGGAAGAAGCCCTCGCCGCCTTTCCCGGCACCGTCATCACCGTCTCCCACGACCGCTACTTCCTCGACCGTATTTGTGACCAAATCGTAGCCTTCGAAGACAGCGGCGTGGTCGTCCAGCCGGGCAACTACTCCTACTATCTCGAAAAGCGGGAAGCCCGCGAGAAAGCCGAGCGCCTGCAAATGGCGGCCTACGACAAAAGCAAAAGCGAGACCACCAAGCCTGCCGCCCCCCCCAAGGACCAGCGCCGGGCCAAGCCCCTTTCCAATCGCGAGCGGGAAGACCTCGAAACCATCGAGGATAAAATCCTGGCCGCTGAAGAAGCGGTCGCCGCCATCGAGGAAAAACTCAACGATCCCGCCTTCCAGGTCGAGCACTACGACGAGCTCCCCGCCGAGACCGCCAAGCTGGAAGAGGCGCAAAAGGTCGTCGCCCAGCACTACGCCCGCTGGGAAGAGCTGGAAGAACGGAAAGCGGAGCTGGGGCTGAACTGACGGCCCTCTTCTCTTACGACTTTTTCCGCCGCCAATGCTTGCCGGTGAGGTCGCTCTGGGAGCCCAGAAGGTGGCTCTGGGCGGTATCCACCACGAATCGGCGACTGAGCGCACGGCGCCCGATCAGGAGAGGAAAAGTCATCTCCGAGCGATCCGCCAGACTGATGCGGACCACCCACTCCAGCCCTCCCGGGGTGCGGAATTTGGTGCGCAGGAAGCAACGTTCACGAGCTTCCCCGGTGGAGCTTTTCACCCGCTTGCAAAAGGCCACCACACTCTCACACGAAATGGCCCGGCCATCCTGCGAGTGGGTCACGAAGCGCACCCACTCTTCCCCGTCGCGCTGAAAACGCTCGATCTGTTCCGCATGCAAGCTGGAGCGATAGGCCCCGGTATCAATTTTTCCGTGGAGAACCGGCACCCCGAGCTGGGGCAAGGCGATCCATTCGCGCCGGCCGATGACCAGTTTTTCTCCGGCGGAACGGTCTTTGCCCCACACGGGCTCGGCTTGTTGTGAGATTCGGGCCACTCGATAGTCTTTCATTGCTTCAGAGAGTTTTTAATTCGTTTCCAATAACTTGCGAGCCATGGATTCGGCTTCCTGTCCGCCTCCTCCCAACATGCGCACCAGCTCGGCGATGCGATCGGCAGCCTGCACCTCCCGCAGCCGGGAGAAGGTCCGCCCCTTTTCCACCACTTTCTCCACGAGGTAATGGTGGGCGGCAACGGCGGCCACTTGGGGAAAGTGAGTGATGCTGACAACTTGGTGAGCCTCGCCGAGAGCGGCCATTTTGCGTCCCACGGCGGCGGCCACTTCACCTCCCACATTGGCGTCGATTTCATCGAATACCATCAAGGGAGTAGCGTCCTTCTCCGCCAAAGCACTCTTCACCGCCAACATCACCCGGGCCAGCTCGCCGCTGGAGCCCACCTTGCGCAGGGGCTTGAGCGGTTCCCCGGGATTAGGACCAAATTGGAATTCAACATCTTCCAAGCCATTCGGCCCGGCTTCCTTTCGCTTCTGCAAAACAGCTTCGAATTCGGCCTGTTTGAAGCCCAAATCCCGCAAATGCCCTTTCACTTCCTTGGACAAACGGGGGGCCGCCCGCTTGCGCAAACGGCTGAGAGCCTTTCCGGAGTCCTGCACCTTTTCGCGGGCCCGCTCCAGAGCTTGTTGCAGTTCAGCAAGCCGCTCTCCCCGGTTCTCAAGACTATCCAAGCGCGCGGCAGCAGCCTCCCCGGTCGCCACGACATCCTCAAGGGTGGGACCATATTTCCGCTTGAGAGATTCCAGCAGATCGACTCGTTCTTCCAATTCGCGCGCTTCCGCCGGATCCATCTCGAGTTCTTCGAGGTAATCGCGCACGCTGCTTTCAATTTCCTCCAGCTCCAGCAAAGCGGATTCCAAGCCGGAAAAACGGTCTTCATTGCCACCGTCGAGGCGCTCCAATTCATGAGCCAACCGCTGTAGATCTCCTAATCGATTGACCACACCACTCTCGCCCGAGAGGAGCTCCACGACTTCACCTGCCAGTTCGCCCAGCCGGGCTCCATTGCTGACCTGCTGATAGCGCTCTTCCAGGCCCGCGATCTCTTCCAGCCGGATGTCGGCCGCTTCGATTTCCTGCTGTTTGTGCCGCAGAAGCTCCAATTCGGCATCCCCGGCCTCCTCCGAGCTACGCAGTTCCTGGTAGGCGTCGCGCGCTTGCACGAACTCCCGCCACGCCTGCCGATAGGCCCGCAGCGGGGCCTCGCCATCGGCATAGGCATCCAGCATGCCCAATTGACGCTCGATGGAATGCAAGCTCTGCTGCTCGCCAGGCCCATGCAGGTCGACGAGGCGCTCGGCGAGAGACTTCAGCAAGGTGAGAGTGGCGGGCGAATCGTTCACAAATTGCCGGTTGCCCCGCTCCCCCACCACTCGCCGGATGATGAGCTGCCCATCCTCACAGGGCGCGAGCCCGGCTTCCTCCAGCACAGCATCAACCGCGGAGGACTCAGCGAGGTCAAAGACGGCTTCCACCGTGCAGGCCGATTCCCCGGTTCGAATCAGTCCCTTGTCCGCCCGTTCGCCGAGGACGAGCTTGAGGGCTCCCACAATGACCGATTTTCCCGCCCCGGTTTCCCCCGTCACGCCCACCAGGCCACGGCCAACCTCCCAGACCAGCTGATCGACAAGGGCGAGATTCTGAATGCGAATAACGGCGAGCATAAGTGATGAACGGGCGCGACTATTTCACCCCGAAGGCCCGCTGGCAATCCCCGGGCAAGGCATGTTCAAAGGCCTCCTGCGCTCGTCAATTGACCTTTTCATCCCCCCTGCTGAGCCTTAGGCTCCCTCGCCGCAACTCACCATGCTCCCGAAAGTCCTCGCTGCCACCCACCAAATCGCTCCCCAATTCGTCAAATATCTCTGCTGTGGAGTGACCGCCTTTCTCGTCCATTGGAGCATCGTGAATGCCTTGGGTTTGACCATCAATCCCGCCTTTGACCAATCCCTGGGCGACGAGCTCCGTTTCTGGCGCTCGGCCCAGAACAACACCATCGCCTTTTTCCTCTCCAATGCTGTGGCCTATTATCTGAACCTTCGCTTCGTCTTTGAAGGGGGACGCCACCGCAAGAGCACCGAAGTCGGTCTTTTCTTCCTCGCCTCGGCCCTAGGCTTCTTCCCCGCCCTCTACTCCCTGGACCTCATCATCCGCACCCTCTCTCTCAATACCCACATCGCCAACATCGGTTTTCCCGCCGTGGCCGCCTTGGGGAACTTTTTTGCGCGCAAATTTCTCATTTTTCGACAATAGTGATGAAGTAGTCCCGCCGGAGGCACTCCAACTGCTAGGGCGGGCACCCTCAAAACTATGAAAATTGGTGTTCCGACAGAAATCAAATCCCAAGAAAACCGAGTCTCCGTCATTCCCTCCGTCGTCAAAGGTCTCGTCGCCCGCGGGCATGAAGTCTTTGTGCAAGAAGGAGCTGGAGTCGGCTCTTCCTACCTTGACGACCATTATCGCGCGGCTGGAGCCCGTCTCCTGCCCACCGCCGCCGATGTTTTCGCCGAAGGCGATTTGATCGTGAAAGTGAAGGAACCGCAGCCCGAGGAGATTGCCATGCTCCGCCAAGGGCAAACGCTCTTCACCTACTTGCACCTGGCCGCCGACAAAGCACTCACCGAGGGATTGCTCGCCAGTGGCTGCACCGCCATCGCCTATGAAACGGTGGAAGTGAACGGTCGACTGCCCTTGCTGGAGCCCATGTCGGAAATCGCGGGCCGGATGTCGAGTATCGTGGGGTCCTACCACCTCGCCAATCACCGGGGAGGCCGGGGCATTCTCCTCGGCGGCATCCCGGGAGTGGCCCCCGGCCGCGTAGTGGTCATCGGTGGCGGCACCGCGGGATTGAACGCGGCCCGGGTCGCCGCCGGAGTGGGCGCGGATGTGACGATTCTGGAGGTCGACTTCGAGCGCATGCGCTTCCTCGACATCACCATGCATGGAGCGCACACCCTCTACTCCTCGGAAGCGAATCTGGCGGAGATCCTCCCTCGCATCGACCTCGTCATCGGGGCCGTCCTCGTGCCGGGAGCTGCCGCCCCCAAGCTCATCACGCGCGACATGCTCAAGCTTCTCCAGCCGGGATCGGTGCTGGTGGATATCGCGGTCGACCAAGGGGGCTGCGCGGAAACCACCCGCCCGACCACCCATGCCGATCCCACCTATTTCGAGGAGGACGTCCTCCACTACTGCGTCGCCAATATGCCGGGGGCCTACGCCCGCACCGCCACCCAGGCGCTGAACAACGTCACTCAAAGCTATCTCACCCAGCTCGCCGACCGGGGCGTCGAAGAGGCCCTGCGCAGCCTGCCCAATTTGCAAAAAGGCATCAACGTCCACCGCGGACAGCTCACCTCCGAGCCGGTGGCCAAAGCCCACGGCTTGACGGCCCTAACCCCTGCCGAAGCGCTACAGGGCGGAGCTAATTGACCATCTGCACGCGCTCCTTGTCCGGTTGGATGAATTGCTCCCAACTCTGGTGAGCTTTGCCATCGGCCTTGGAGCCAAAGAGCGGACGCCAGCGGGGCCGCTTGGGCTCGCGCAGCGGCCGCATATTGGTCTCATGGGGCAGCTTGTTCGCTTTCCGAGTGTTGCACCGGATACAAGAAGTCACGATATTCTCCCAAGTGGTCTGCCCGCCCTTATCGCGGGGGAAGACGTGGTCGAGATTGAGGTCCTTCTCACTAAATCGCTGGTGACAATACTGACAAGTGAACTGGTCGCGCAGAAAAACATTGTGGCGGGTGAATTTGACCTCATTGCGAGGCATTCGATCATAAGCCCCCAACACGATGATTTTCGGCACGACCAAGGCAACTTTCACGGAGTGAATCACCTCATCGGCCAAGTGGGAAACGGACGAGAGGGAGTGTTCGACCCACGACGTCAGGGTGTGGGTCTGATATTTCGCTTCCCCTTCGGTCTGCACCACTTGGGCATGGCCGAGGCAGAGAAGCTTGAGTGCTCGCCGGACAGAGCAGGTCTGCACCGGCTGCCAAAGGCGGTTGAGCACCAGGACGGGTCGGTTGAGAACGGCATCCATAACTTTTCAGCTGATCACCTCTTAGCGAGCTTTTTGCCAAGTTTCAACGCGAAAGCTCAGCGGAGTTTGACTGCGTGCCATCCTGCCCCTCCTCGCTCTTCGTGAGAAAATTGTCCTGGGGACTCGCCGCGTGCGACCCCGGGTTGTTGCGGAAGAGGCGAGCGTGGGTATTTCTTCTCACGGGCAGACCCTCGTCACTAGGGCCGAATCAGGGGGCGCCGGAAACCACTTCCCCCACGGGCAAATCCCTGAAAATACGGCGAATCCGAGACAGATTCTCCGCCGAAGAGCCCGATACCCAAGATCGATAATTCTCTTCGTTGCACGGGCCCAGAGATCACTCACCACACCCTGCAGTTCTTCGACAGAGTCACAAAATGCGTGAATATTCCTTTCCGCCGTATGGTTTCCTCGTTCCTCATCTGGGTGAATCATCAAATGATGCCATGTAGGAATTGGGGGAGATTTCTTCACAATAAATCTCGAAAAACCTCTCTCCATATCGAGAAAATGCATTCTTGATTGAAGCCAGGTTTTCTTAGGGGATGTCCCACAGGTCGTTAAAACTCTCGGTGGTCGTTGGCGTGAGATTGGCTATTTATTCGTCGATTTCAAGGTTGGTGTTGAGGCTTCTG
>NZ_JAENIO010000179.1 GCF_016595415.1 Roseibacillus ishigakijimensis | reverse complement strand
GAAAAGACGAGCCAGAGGAGCCGGGGCTCAACTTGGTGCTGCGCGCCCCAAACCCGCGCAAGCTGAAACCAGCTTGACCGTTCCCGCCCCCCTTTCCCCTATCAGGAAGATATCCCCCTAACAAAGAACAGACCCATAGCACGCAACCAACTGGGAGGATTGCACTGAAGCAAGAAGCAGAGAATAAAAACAGGCGCAAGGCCAGCCCCCGATGACGTTATGAGTTAGTTCCGCCTGGCGGGATAAGCACTCGATTCGAGAGAGGTTTTCAGGCCATTGGTGAAGACAAAAACCTGTGGTAACCAGTCCACGCATATCAGCATACCCCGTCTGCGCGAAA
>NZ_JAENIO010000178.1 GCF_016595415.1 Roseibacillus ishigakijimensis | reverse complement strand
CACTTGCGCTCATTTTGTGATATCAATCTGAGCTTGCGGGCATTGGCGACAATCACCCGGTGCCCGCGGCCTTCCAGATAGCGACTCAGCCACGGGCTGTGGGCTCCCACTTCCATCGCGATGAGGGCGGTGGGATATTGGCTGGAAAGAAGCGCGAGAGCCTCCCGCTCGTTGCGGATGGAGAATTCGCGAATGACGTCACCGGACTCATCGAGGACACAGATGTGATGATTGCGATCGCCGAGGTCGATACCGATAGTGTGAAGATGTGGAGTATTCATAGGGCAGCTATTTTACCAAAGGGCTCAAGAGCCCCGGCTGCCTTCTCATCTACTCTTTATAGG
>NZ_JAENIO010000177.1 GCF_016595415.1 Roseibacillus ishigakijimensis | reverse complement strand
GGAATTGTGAACAAGTGGAGTGGGCGCGGACGGACTTGTTCACAATCGGGGAGGAGAAGTGGAGGCCATCGTTCCGGGCCTCATCTCCCCGCTTGCTGAATAAGTCCGGTTGTCCTATAAAGAGTAGATGAGAAGGCAGCAGGGGCTCTTGCGCCCTTTGGTAAAATAGCTGCCCTATGAATACTCCACATCTTCACACTATCGGTATCGACCTCGGTGATCGCAATCATCACATCTGTGTCCTCGACGAGTCCGGTGACGTCATTCGCGAATCCTCTATCCGCAACGAGCGGGAGGCTCTCGCGCTTCTTTCCAGCCAATATCCCACCGCCCTCATCGCGATGGA
>NZ_JAENIO010000176.1 GCF_016595415.1 Roseibacillus ishigakijimensis | reverse complement strand
TTTCGTTCTTGCTCCATGATGAGCTTTCTTCCTTTCCCTAAAAACTATTTGTTAGATTATCAAGGATATTTCTATCAAGCCGCTTTGCGCACAGGTTCATAGAGGGATTCATTCTTCCAAAGACCTAACAAGAGCACGGAGAGCTTGCGGGCAATCGCGATGACGGCCTTCTTCTTGGCACGAGGACCACCCCGGGCCGCCAGCTCCAGTCCATGCTGGCGCAGGTCACTTTCCTTGCCAAAAGGCCCCAGGATATATTGGGCCGACCCGACCAAGAGTCGCCGCAAATAACTGTCCCCGGCCTTGGTGATTCGGAGTTGTTTATCACAATCTCCCGACTGATCGCGC
>NZ_JAENIO010000175.1 GCF_016595415.1 Roseibacillus ishigakijimensis | reverse complement strand
AAGCGAAGCGAGCAGCTCAGATACGACTTCGCCGCCGAGGGGCTGATGTGTTCCGGGAAGGCCAGCATCACGCCGCCCTCCTTCGGTTGCCCCCGGAGTAGGCAGAGCGGTTGCGACTATTGCCACCGCCTTTCTGCTTTCCGCCATATCGGTCCAGTAGCTCGTCGATGAGACCAGATGCCTCCATCTTATTGAGCAGCCGCACCCCTTTACCGAAGCGCTCTACTGCCAGAGCTTCGACGCCTTTCTTATCGAGCTGGTTCTCAGCAACGATTTTCAGGACGAGGTCGCGTTGTTTGTCGGAACATTTCCAGGCCGTTCCGTTGGGCCATCGGGTGATGTTGTTGGGG
>NZ_JAENIO010000174.1 GCF_016595415.1 Roseibacillus ishigakijimensis | reverse complement strand
CGTATATCCCCATGCCGCGCGGCAACGCCTATTTGTGCGCGGTCATGGACTGGTATTCGCGCCGGGTTCTGGGCTGGTCGCTCTCCAACACCATGGAGACCGGCCTTTGCCTGGAAGCGCTGGAAAAGGCCTTTGCCAACACCGGGGCTGTTCCCGGGATTTTCAACACCGACCAAGGCTGCCAGTTCACCTCCGGGGAATGGATTGGTCGCTTGGAAGAGAAGGGAGTCCGAGTCAGCATGGATGGCAAGGGCCGCTGGATGGACAACGTCTTCATCGAGCGACTCTGGCGCAGTGTGAAGTATGAGGAAATTTACCTCCACGAACACGCCACCCTCATCGGGCTCTGTGCGGGC
>NZ_JAENIO010000173.1 GCF_016595415.1 Roseibacillus ishigakijimensis | reverse complement strand
ATATGGCTATCAAACTCATTGCTAACTATTCCAAGCGCCTCGGTCTCCCGGGATATTCGTCGCATCAATTCTCGGTCTCGGTCGAGACGGAGTTGCTGGCGACCGATGACCTCGAAGCAGAATCCGAGCGTCTCTATCATTTGCTGCAGTCCAATGTGGACCAACAAATTCTGGAGACCGGCTTCGTCCCTCCTTCCACCTATGGCATGGACGAATCCGGTGCTCCCACCGGAGGCCAATCGGAAAACCGTTCCGATTCCTCCCCCAACAACATCACCCGATGGCCCAACGGAACGGCCTGGAAATGTTCCGACAAACAACGCGACCTCGTCCTGAAAATCGTTGCTGAGAACCAGC
>NZ_JAENIO010000172.1 GCF_016595415.1 Roseibacillus ishigakijimensis | reverse complement strand
GCTGGTTCTCAGCAACGATTTTCAGGACGAGGTCGCGTTGTTTGTCGGAACATTTCCAGGCCGTTCCGTTGGGCCATCGGGTGATGTTGTTGGGGCCGGAATCGGAACGGTTTTCCGATTGGCCTCCGGTGGGAGCACCGGATTCGTCCATGCCATAGGTGGAAGGAGGGACGAAGCCGGTTTCCAGAATTTGCTGGTCCACATTGGACTGCAGCAAATGATAGAGACGCTCGGATTCAGCTTCGAGGTCATCAGTCGCCATCAACTCCGTCTCGACCGAGACCGAGAATTGATGCGACGAATATCCCGGGAGACCGAGGCGCTTGGAATAGTTAGCAATGAGTTTGATAGCCATAT
>NZ_JAENIO010000171.1 GCF_016595415.1 Roseibacillus ishigakijimensis | reverse complement strand
CCGGCCTTGGTGATTCGGAGTTGTTTATCACAATCTCCCGACTGATCGCGCCGGGGCACGAGGCCAAGATAGGCACCCACATCGCGCACCTTGGAGAAGCGGTTCGGGTCGCCGATAGTCAATATAAAGCTTATGCTGGTCAATAGCCCCACCCCGGAGACCTGGCGGAGAAATTCACACTCCGGATACTTCTCCGCAGCCATTTTTTCGATATCTTTTTCCAGTTCCTTAATCTGCTCATTCACGCTTTCAATCACCACTAGGACGGGCGTAATCAAGGCAAGCTCTTCCTCGTAGCCCTGCTCGTGGAGTTCACAACGCACTTTCTTGGCGAAGGCGGTGGTCTTGGGCGAGCTGGT
>NZ_JAENIO010000170.1 GCF_016595415.1 Roseibacillus ishigakijimensis | reverse complement strand
CCGCCGAGAGCGAGCGGAAGTGGACGGCCTCTTTAAAACGCTGCGAGACAGCCAAGGAAAGAAAGCGGGAGAAGAAGCCTTCGAGGAGCTCTTAGACTTCGTGAGCGAGCGCAACGCGGCAGCCGGTCAAGCGTTGGGAGAACGAAAAGAAGCCCTGCTCTCCTTTCATCGCCTGGAGGTGCCCTCGACGCTGAACACGACTTTTCTGAACACGAACCTTATCGAAAACATGCTGCGCAACTGGCGGGAAGCGACCGGGAACGTCAAACGTTGGCAGGAGAAGGACGATATGGTGTCCCGTTGGATGGCCAGCGGTCTGATGTGGGCCGAAGCAGGCTTTCGCAAAGTGCGCGGCTACGAAGAT
>NZ_JAENIO010000016.1 GCF_016595415.1 Roseibacillus ishigakijimensis | reverse complement strand
ACAGAAGCCTCAACACCAACCTTGAACTCGACGAATAAATAGCCAATCTCACGCCAACGACCACCGAGAGTTTTAACGACCTGTGGGACATCCCCAAAGACCTCTCCTGCCGCCTCAATCCTCCAATTCCCCCAAATCATCGTTCGCAAAGTCCCGGGTTTGAGGAGTAGGGATGGCGGCGGGGAGATCCTGCAGCTCGACCCGGGCCTTGCGCAAGGTTTCGCGCTCGACCGGGATGGCTGCCGGAAGCTCTTTTTGGGGAGAAGTATCGCTCACGGAAAGACTCTACCCTTACTGAAGGGCTTCCTCAAGCTCGCGCAGTTGCTTGAGCTTTTCCACCCAGTTGTCGAGGCGATCTTTCTCGGTTTGCACCACTTCCGGTTTGGCATTTTCGACAAACTTGGGGTTCTGCAGCTTGTTGCGTGATTTCTTGACCTCCTTCTCGACCTTGTCGATCTCTTTGGCAATCCGCTTCTTTTCTGCTTCCACGTCGATGAGGCCATCGAGTGGCAGGAAGAATTCGCCCGCGTCGGTGACGGCAGTAGGCGTGCCTTTGGCCACCTCGAAGGTTTCCTCGATCTTGATGGCTTCCGCCCCCACCAGCAGGGCGAGGATGTCGGCCTCTTCCGCCAGCCAGGGGAGGGCGTTCTTGACCACAAAGCGCACGTCTTTGCGGGTCGCAAGATTGTATTCGGCCTTGAGATTGCGCAGGCGTCCGGCCACTTCGTAAACCTTCTCGGCCCGTTCGGCGGTCGCGGGCACCTCCCCCAGCAAGGGCTCGCTGGCGAGGGGCTGGTTCATGAGAAACTCGCCCTCCGCGAGGTAGCCCATGCGGGACGCGAGTTCCTCGGTGAGGTGGGGCATGAAGGGATGGAGAGCTTGGAAGTAGCGCTGCATGATGTGGTCGAAGACCGCGAGAGTCGCGACCTTGGCCGGCGAACCGTCTTCCGCGCGGAGGTCCTTCTTGACCGCTTCGAGGAACTTGTCGCAGAACTCGCTCCAGAGGAACTCGTAGAGCAGCGAACCGAGCTCGTTGAAACGATAATCGGCGTAAGCGGCCGTGAGGTTGGCGGCGAGGCGATCGCTTTTCTGCAAAATATCGAGGTGGTAGGGCCGCAGCGCGCTGACAGGCGGCAGTTCCCCCACTTCGCCCCCGGCCATGCGGCGGAGACGGCAGGCATTGTAGAGCTTGTTGGCGAAGTTGCGTCCTTCTTCGATCTGGGCCTCGTCGAAGCGAACATCGGCGCCCACAGGCGCGATACGCATGAGCCCGAAGCGCAGGCCATCGGCTCCGTATTTGTCCATCAGGTCGATGGGATCGGGGGAATTGCCGAGTGACTTGCTCATCTTGCGACCTTTCAAGTCACGAATGATGGACGTGAAGAAGACGTTCCTGAAGGGCAACTCCCCGCGGAAATGGAAACCGGCCATCACCATGCGCGCGACCCAGAAGAAAATGATATCAGGGCCCGTGACGAGGTCGGTGGTGGGGTAGAATTTCTTCACCTCGGCGCTTTCTTCGCCCAACTTGGTCATGGTGGCAAAGGGCCAGAGCCAGGAGCTGAACCAGGTGTCGAGGACATCGTCGTCGCGCACCCATTCGCCCTCGGCGGGCGCTTCTTCCCCCACGTGGATGGCCCCCGCCTGCATGTCGTCGAGAGTGAGGGATTCTGCCTCCTTCAGTTCGTTCACGCGATCGGCGCGATACCAAACCGGGATGCGGTGCCCCCACCAGAGCTGGCGGCTGATGCACCAGTCCTGAATATTCTCCAGCCAATGGGCATAGGTCTTGGCCCAGCGCTCGGGGCGGTAGGAGATGTCCCCACTGGCCACCGCGTGACGGGCCTCTTCCACGGCGGGATACTTGAGGAACCACTGCATGGAGATGCGGGGCTCGATGGGCACGTCGGCGCGCTCGGAGTAACCCACGTTGTTCTCGTATTCCTCCACCTTGAGCAGGAGGTCCATCTCCTCCAGCTTGGCGGCGGCCTTCTTGCGGGCCACAAAGCGATCCAGACCATCGAACTCCGGCATGTCGGGCAAATTGATGGTGCCGTCGGGATGGAGCACGTCGAGAATCTCAAGATTGTGGCGCAAGCCGATTTCGAAGTCGGCCTTGTCGTGAGCCGGGGTGATTTTCAAGGCGCCAGTGCCGAACTCGGGGTCCACGTGGTCATCGGCGATGACGGGGATTAAGCCCTCCGGGAAGGGACGGCGCACCTTGCGGCCCACGTATTGGCCCCAGCGCTCGTCCTTGGGATTGACCGCCACCGCGACGTCACCCATCAGGGTCTCGGGCCGGGTGGTGGCGATTTCGAGGAATTCGCCCGACGCGTCCACGACCTCATACTTCATGTAGTAGAGCTTGGAGCGCTGGGGCTTCATGATGACCTCCTCGTCGGAGAGCGCGGTCAGGGAGACCGGGCACCAGTTGACCATGCGCTTGCCCCGGTAGATGAGGCCTTGTTTGAAAAGCTCGCTGAAAACATGGCTCACCCACTGGGAGTAGTCCTCGTCCATGGTGAAACGCTCGCGGCTCCAGTCGCAGGAGCAGCCGAGGCGCTTGAGCTGCTTGATGATGATGCCGCCGTGTTTGTCCTTCCATTCCCAAACGCGGTCCAGAAAAGCCTCCCGCCCCACCTCGCGGCGGGTCTTGCCTTCCTCCTCGCGCAGCTGGCGCTCCACCTTGGTCTGAGTCGCGATGCCGGCGTGATCGGTGCCGGGGAGCCAGAGGACTTCCTTGCCCTCCTGGCGGGCGCGACGGGCGAGAACATCCTGGATGGTGTTGTTGAGAACGTGTCCGAGATGCAGGATCCCGGTCACATTGGGCGGCGGGATAACAAGAGAGTATCCCTCCTTATCGGACTCGGGATCAGCGGTGAAACAGCCCTCGTCGAGCCACGCCTGATACCAGCGTTTCTCGACATCCTGGGGCTCGTAGGCTTTCGGCAATTCCGTTTCAGCAGACATTTGTGAGGGGAATGCCTCAAACGGGCCGGTTTGTAAATACCGACCCGCGATTTGGGCGACTTCTCCGAGTCAGCCCCAGGCTCTCTCACTCGCTTTCAACAAGGACCCATTCCGGCGAAACAAGTTCGGTAAGAACAAATTCATCCGGCCGCAAGCCTTCGCCATTGCTCAAGCGCACGGCGGCCCGGAACTCCTTCTTGCGTTCACCAATCAGACGACCGTAGTTGAGTTCCTCCCGTAGGGCCTCATCCAGGTCACTACCCTTCTCGCAAGTGGCCCAGACGAAATCGACTTGGTTGGGAGCGAGAATCTGGTAACGCGAAAGCCGGGGAGCTCTCTCGGTATCGAAGTGAGGCTCTTTGGCGACCCAGGCTCGCACGAGAACCGGCTCGGAGAGGTCTTGCCCGGGCAACTCGGCGATGGGTATTTCAGAATACCCTTCAGTGGCATCGGCATCGAGCACGAGCCCGTCCTCAGCCTTAACGAAGTAGGCCCGGAAGTTGCGGAAATCGCTGCGCACTCCATGCACGGTCATGTAGCCCACCTCCGCGACCGAACCATATTCCCAAGTCAGATTGGTGGGCTGACTGACATTGAAGCCCGCCCACTCGCCCGCTTGCTGCCAAGCGATGAGACGGCCGGCTTGAGACCGGCTGCGAACAAGAGTCTCGATGTCCTCAAGCCGCAGGGAGTCTTCGCTGAGACTTTCGAGCACTTCCACCGCCCGGGTGAAGGAGGGACCGGAATTTTCGACGAACCAATCTTCGGGTTCCTCCTGGCCACCTCCACTCAAGACATCAAAATCGATACCCAAATCCGCGTTATTCGGGTCGGCCTGATGGCGCTGCTTCGCCGTCATGATCATGAGACCAACGAGCACGATGGGAATCACCAATCCAACAATGGCCCACAGCATCCAGGGGCTTCCTTTGCGCCGCTTCCTCTTGCTGCCCCAGCTCTCTTCGCTGGATTCATCGGAGGCCTCTTTGAGCAACTCCACTTGCTCACGGACATCAATGGACCGCAGATCGGCATTCGACTGCATCTCTTTGAGGAGCTTCTCGCGCTTTTCATAAAGGGAGCCGCCGCGCGAACCGGAGTCCGACTTGCGCACGCGCTTTTTTCTCTTTTCCCGGGATGATTCTTCGTCGCTCATATCTTGATGGAATTCTTGCTCAGGGAAGTGGGCCGCGTCCAGCAACTTCAGCCCCCAGATCCAAAGCCCGCCAGTGATCGGCAAAAAACTCCTTTGTCACCAGGACGGGCTCGTCCGCACCCTCTTCTTCGCTCCAAGCCAGCGAGAGATGGGCCCGCCGCAACTCGCGGTCATCCCGCCGCCAAAGCTCGGAATAACCAGTGCCCTGCCCGGCCCGGTCCAAAAAGAGGTCCATGAAGTCGCTGTAGAGTGGATCATCGCCCTCCAGAATGACGACCGGACTGACCTCGGCCTTCCGACGCCCTTCATCATGGTAAGGGGGGTGAAAGCGGACCTTGACCCAGGGCTGGAAATCCGAGTTCTGCCCTTCCGAGACCTTCTCGACATACAAGCGGAAGTTTCCTTGGGTGGCGTCCGCCTGCTGGTTGAGAAACAAGGTCCAATTGACCGACGAATAGCGCACATGCTGCTCCCAATCGAGCAACCACTTGTCCCTCACCTTGACGAAAACACCCTCAAATCCCTCCTCCCCGCTCTCGCTGGGATCCCAGACTACTTCGACAAATCCAGGGCTTTCCTCAAAGGCTACATTCCAGAAGGCGGGGGAATTTTTGAGAGTGGGCAGCGTGCCGGCCACAGAACGTTCTTGGTAATAGCGGGCCATTTTCCGATTGAGGCGGGGCACGGAGAGAACCTGATCGCCCTTGAGATTGACTGTATCACTCGCCAGGAAAAGACGCAGCCGCTTGGAGATTTCGGGATACTCCTTTTTGTAAAAGGCATGCTCCTCCGCACTCAGTCGATCCTCAAAAGACGTGCCTCGTTTCTTGGTTCCTTGCATATTTTTCTGCATCAGAGAGACGACGAAGAGGACGGCGGCCACGGCCACCAACCACGCGGTGCCCCAGCCCAAAATAGCCAGCAAAGGAGGACTCTTGCGCTTCTTGAGGCGCTTGCGACGCTCCCCCTTGGCCCGGCGCTCCTGCTGGGCCTCGGCGACATCTTTCTTCGGCACGAGCGGGCGGCTCTCTTCCCCTTCGGCGGCGTCGGAAAGAGAACGGAACTTGTCCAGGCCGCCCCGGGCATTGACCGTGATATTTCGCTGCACCGCGCGGGAAGAGCTTTGCCGGGGGCCGATGTCCCGGGGACGCACGTGCTTGAGGGCTTGCTCCGGCAGGGGGAAGCGGGTCTCACATTCCGGGCACTGCAAATCGCCGTCCTTGGTCGGATTGGAAGCTCCTCCACATTTCGGACAAAGAAAAATTCCCGGTGCCTGACTACTCATTTTTGCCAGTGTTCCCTACTCGAGCGCTGCTCGCAAGTCTCGAACTCACTATCTCCCCGCCATGGCCCGTTCGACCACGAGAGCCGCCAGCTGTTCGGTCGCTTGATCCAGCTTTTCAACGGCGGCTTTCAGTCGCGCGCCTTGCCCCTCTTCGGCCAGACACGAGCGCACCTCTTTCTCGGCCGCCAAGACCGCCGACAAATCCTCCGCTGGCAAGGCCTCCCCAATCTCCTGCAAAGCGGGTTCCAGAGCTCCCAAGAGTTCTTCCGCCTTCAACTTGGCTTCCACGAAAACGCGGGCGTCCATGTCAGCAAAGGCATGGTCCACACTCTCGGAAACCATCTTCTCCACCCGCGCGTCGGCCACGTCAATGGCCGAGCTTTCGATCTGGAGAATGGTGTCCTTGCCCGTTGTCGTGTCGCGAGCCAGGACCTCCAGCAAGCCACTGGCATTGAGAGAAAATTGGACCCCAACACGCGCCTGCCCCTTGGCCACGGGCTCGAAGGGAACCTCGATCTGCCCCAGCTCCCAGTTGTCCTTGGCCAGCTCCCGCTCACCCTGCAAGATCCGGATGCGCATGGATCGTTGGCCGTCAGCGGCATTGGTGAACATTTCCCCCGCTTTGCAGGGAATGGTGGTATTGCGGGGGATGAGCACATTCATCAGCCCTCCCATGGTCTCGAGACCCAGACTCAACGGAGTGACATCAAGGAGAACCACCTCCCGCACCGCGCCGCTGATGATGCCCGCCTGGATGGCCGCACCCAAGCCCACTGACTCATCAGGATCCACCCCCTCTTCAACGGGACGGCCGAAAATAGCTTCGACGTTTTCGCGCACGGCGGGGACCCGAGTGCTGCCCCCGGCTAAGACGACCGCATCGATCTGCGAGGAAAAAAGACCGGCATCACTGAGCGCCCGCCGACAACAGGCTTCCGTCCGCTTGAGCAAAGGCTCGATGAGCCGGGCAAACTCCTTCCGGCTCACCTCATGCTCCACACTCTCTTGCCCCAGAAAGGGCAGAAGGAAAGCAGCCTCCTCCTCCTCACTCAAAGCGAGCTTGACGCGCTCGGCCTCGGCCAGCACACGCGCCAAGTCATTGCCAGAAAGCTCCGATAGTTCCAAGCCGGTTGCTTTAGCGAGGAGATGATCGAAATCGTCGCCGCCCAGCCGCGTGTCCCCGGCGGTGGCCAGAACTTCAAATTGCCCCTCCCGTAGCTCAAGCAGGGAAACATCGAAGGTGCCCCCTCCCAAGTCATAGACCGCCACCCGCTTTTCTTCCCCCAGCTTGTCCAAGCCGTAGGCCAGCGCGGCGGCCGTGGGTTCGCTCAAAAGCCGGACCACTTCCAGACCCGCCAGCTCCCCCGCCCGCTGGGTCGCCCCCCGCTGACTTTCGTTGAAATAGGCCGGGACAGTGATCACCGCTTTGTGAACCGGTCGCTCGAGACGAGCTTCGGCAATGCCCTTGAGGCGACGCAGAATTTCCGCACTAATTTCCTCGGGAGAGAAGCCCTCGACGAGCCCGCTCGTGCCCATGGCCCGCTTGATACTGGTGATCACCCCTCCCAATCCGCGGCGGCGCCGGGCCGGCCACCCCACCGAAACCCTTCCATCCGCTCCCCGCCAAACCGCGCTGGGAGTCAGCCGGTTACCATCCTCATCCGCCAGCAGAATGGGAAAACCCGACTCCACTACCCCTACCGTAGAATTGGTGGTGCCCAAGTCGATGCCAATAATTGTTTCCTGTTCCATGGTCCGAATTTTTCCCTAAATCAATTGTTCCCACATGCGGGCATAACGGGTCTGCAGCTGGGTCCGCCAACGGCGTAAAAACCCCAAATCCACCCTTCGTTCGATGGCTCGGGTGAACTCCTGCTTTCCGGCCTCCTCTTCGATGCGGCCAAAATCTGCCACCGCTTCCTGGTGCCAGGCATCCACCTCCGCAATGAGCGCTTCCACATTCTCTTTCCAGCGAAAGCCTTCTTTTTGCCAAAGGGCTCTTCCCAGCGTGGAGCTCTTCAAGCTGCCTTCCTCCATCCATTGGTCCACTGCTTCCACCAGCTGGTTGACCTTCAGAAACATCTCCCCCACCCGCTCCGGCACCCGACCGACATGCCCCAGCTTCTGCTCATTCAGCAATAGCCAAAGCTCAAGACGGCGGCACTCATCCAGCAAATCATTGCGAGCCTCCCGCAAACGTTCAAAATCTCCCGCCTGCCCTCCCGCGTCGGGATGAACCCCGTGACTCGCCTCCCGAAAGGCATCCTCGATGCGTTCCGCAGTCAAATCCAGAGTGACCGGCAGGCCCAATGCTTCCCAAACGTTCATGCTATGCCCTCAGGCTGCGAAACTTTCACCACAAGAGCAAGTAACGAGCGCGTTCGGATTCTGCACCTTAAAGCCCCCTTGCTGAAGATCGTCGGAATAATCCAACTCACTCCCGCTGACAAAGAGGGCGCTCTTCGGATCGATGACCACTTTGACGCCGTTGCTCTCGACCAGCACATCCCGATCGCGGGGGCCATCCACGAGATCCATCTGATATTGCAAACCACTGCAACCGCCGCCCACCACCGCGATTTTGAGCGCGCCCTCGGCTCGTCCTTGCTTTTCCAACAATGCCCGCAGGTGGCTGGAGGCCCCGTCGAGGACCTTGACCAGCTTCTCGTTTCCGACCGTGTATTTGACCGCTGCCACGCTGTCATGATAACGCATTCAACCCGGGCCACAACCCCCGAGCGCGCTTGCAGAGAGGTTCGAGCAACTCCTGATTCTCCCTGGCCCGATGAGGCTGTCTTTTCGACCAGAAAAGGATGCGGCACGCCGAAGCTGACCACCTTACAGCCGTCATAACAACCCACTCATTACAAGCAAATTAAAAGGACGACGCCTCGCCTCATTTCACCAGCTAGAAGCTCTTCTTGGTTCCAGCTTTGCTCCCCGCAAGTTGCCTAATCCGCAAAGACGATGGCCCGGCTCCCGTCAATAATCGTGCGGTCCTGCACGTGATAGCGGATGCCCTTGGCCAAGGCCGAGCGTTCGCAATCGCGCCCCAGCCGCACCATATCCTGCGCGGAGTGGGTGTGCTGCACCCGGGCCACTTCTTGCTCGATGATGGGCCCGGCATCAAGATCGCCGGTCACGTAATGACAGGTCGCCCCGATCAGCTTGACCCCACGCTCGAAGGCCTTGCGGTAGGGGTTGGCCCCGATGAAGGCGGGCAAGAAGCTATGGTGAATATTGATCATCCTGCCCTGCCATTGCTCACACATCCAAGTCGGGACGATTTGCATAAAGCGGGCCAAGACAACCAACTCAACCTGCTGCTCCTGGAGAAGAGCGTCGATTTGGCGGAAGCCCCCTTCCTTGTCGCCGGTCATTTCCACATGGTGAAAGGGCAGCCCCTCTCGCTCGGCAATCTCGCGACAGTCCTCCCGGTTGCCGATCACGGAAGTGATTTCAACCGGCATTTCTCCCAGCCGCGTGCGCCAGAGAATCTCATTGAGACAATGGTCGGTCTTGGTCACCAGCACCGCAGTGCGCATCTTGTAGGGCAGGCGCCGGAAATGCCACTTCCCCCCAAGGGCCTTCCCCATCACGGCAAAGCCGGTCATGAAATCCTCCACCGAGAGGGACATGCCCGAGGTCTCGATTTCGAGGCGGGCAAAGAAGCGCTCCCCTTCGCGCGCGGTGAATTGACTGAACTCGACGAGATTGCCTCCGTATTCGGCAACGTAACCGGCAATCCGGGCAACCAATCCCGGCTGATCGGGACAATCAATCTTGAGAATGAGACCTTCCTGCGACATGGGCGGGCGATTTTCTTCGGACTGGGACAAAGGGCGAGTGCAAAGTGCCTTAAAAACTCACCTCATCCTCCCCGAGGATCTGCACTTCGGTCTCGAGCTCGACCGCGCGCTCCTGTTGGGCCACGCCCTGGATGCGCTCGATGAGGTCTAGCACCTCGCGAGCGCGCCCTTTGCCGCGATTGACGATGAAGTTGCCGTGTTCGTGGGAAACCACGGCCTTGCCTTCACCCTGCCCCTTCAGGCCCAGCTCATCCACCAGCTGACCGGCCCCCATTCCGGCGTCCTTGGGATTTTTGAAAATGCAGCCCGCGCTCGCCCCCCGGGGTTGGGAGGTCTTGCGCTTGTGCCGCGACTCCTCCAGCTTGCGGGCAATCTCTTCCGCCGGAGCCTGAGGCTCACCTTGGAAGACCGCGCGGAGAGCATAGTTGCGCCGCAGCTCGGGCACATTGCGGTAGTGGGCCTCGATCTCGGCGCGCTGGCGCACGCGGCGCTCGCCATCCTCATCGAGGAATTCCACCTCCACCACCTGTTCAAAAGTCTCCGTGCCCATGGCTCCGGCATTCATGCGCAGCCCACCCCCCACATTGCCCGGAATCCCTTCCATCCACTCGAAGCCGCCGATGCCTTCCTTTTGGGCAAACGAAGCCAGCTTCTTGAAACGTACGCCCGCGCCCGCCTCGATGCGGCCGTCGCCCACCACGCGCAAAGCCCCGAACTCACCCTTGTTGGAAGGATGAACCACCGCCCCCCGGATGCCCCCGTCGCGCACGAGGAGATTGGAGCCCCGGCCAATGACGCGCACGGGCAGGCCTTCTTCCTTGAAAAAAGTCACCGCATCCACAAAGCCGGCAAAGGTCTCGGGCTCGACCCAGAACTGGGCCGGTCCCCCCACCAGCATGGTGGTGTGGCGCTTCATGGGTTCGTAGAGTTTCACCTTTAGATCGTCCTCCCCCGTTTCGCGGCGGAGCTCTTCCACCACCGCTTGGTCGCGGATGATCTTGCGCCCGATTTCATGGACATTGCCGGCCCCCAGGGTGAGGAGTAAATCGCGATTTTTCAAGGCATTGCCCACCACGTGATGGGCGGTCTCGAAGTCCTCCAGATACCAGCCCTCGGCGGGTCCCTGGCGCTCCATGGCCTCGACGATGGTCGCCCCGCTCACCCCCGGAATGGGGTCCTCGCTGGCAGCATAGACGGGCAAGACATAGACCACCTCGGCGAGCTGCAGGGCACGCCCAAACTCCTCCGCCAGGCGCTGGGTGCGGCTGTAGCGGTGGGGCTGAAAGACCACCACCAGGCGCTCCCGCCCCAGGCTGCGCGCCGTCTTGAGAGTGGCCTCGATCTCGGTGGGATGATGCCCGTAATCATCGATGACCCGCAGCTCGCGCGTCCGCCACTTGGTCTCGAACCGGCGCTTGGCCCCTGCAAAAGTCGACAAAGCCCGTGCCACAAGCTCGAAATCGGCCTCGACCTCGCAGGCGAGCACAATGGCGGCGAGGGCATTGAGAACATTGTGCCGTCCCGGGATCCCCAACTCGACGCGCCCCAGCTCTTTGCCCTGCCGCACGACGGTGAAAGCCGTGGTCCCCCGTCCTTCCAAAATGTCCCGGGCCACGAAATCATTCTCTTCCCCGAAGCCATAGGACCGGGCCTTTTCGTTATGACCACAGACCCGGCGAGCACCCTCGTCATCGCCGCAATAGATCACCGTCTCGCTCGTCTGATTGAGCAAAGTGGTGAACACCGCGTCGATTTCAGCAAGATTCTTGTAAAAATCGAGATGCTCGGCCTCGACATTGAGCACGATGGAAAACTTCGGTCGGTAAAGGCGCAGGGTGCCATCGCTCTCGTCACCCTCCGCCACCATCAGTTCGCCTTTTTCCTCCCAATGGGCATTGCTGCCGAGGACGGGAATCTCCGCCCCCACATAGTGACTGGGGTATTGCCCCGCTTTGCGCAAGACATGGGCACACATCGCGGAGGTCGTGGTCTTGCCATGGGTGCCGGAAACAACCACCCCATCCTTCCCGCCCAGAATCCCGGCCAGGCACTCGGCTCGCAGGAGGCACGGAATCCCGGCCTGCGCGGCCGCCGCGCGAGCCGGGTTGTCCGGTCGGATGGCGGAGGAA
This sequence comes from Roseibacillus ishigakijimensis, assembly GCF_016595415.1. Classification (GTDB taxonomy): domain Bacteria; phylum Verrucomicrobiota; class Verrucomicrobiia; order Verrucomicrobiales; family Akkermansiaceae; genus Roseibacillus; species Roseibacillus ishigakijimensis. The sequence continues at coordinate 65,129 of NZ_JAENIO010000016.1, read as the reverse complement.
TAGACGACGAGGTCAACGCCCTCGACCGCTTCGGCAGTGTGGGGACTGGAGAATTGCAGACCGAGGCTCTTGAGCCGCTCGACCTCGCCACTGGTCACCCGATCGGACCCGCTCACCCGATGGCCCATCTGGAGGAGAAGCCCGGCCAGACCACTCATCCCCGAGCCCGCCACCCCAATCAAATGCACCCGAACCGGCTTCGCGCGGTTCAAAAATCGTTCCGTCCAATCAACCATCTGGACGCGGAGTGTCGGCAAGTCCTGCCTTTTCCTCAAGAAGGATTTGCAAAGGATCGTGGCAACCGGGAGCCCCCCTCACTCCGCCTGCAAGCGGAAAAACTGGCGGGGTGCCTCCAATGGGACGGAAAAGGACTTCTCCTCACCATCTCCAAAGACCGTCGTGCTCCCGACGTTCCAAGTGCCCGCCGACAAATCCGGGGTGCTGAGGAGCTTGTAGTCGGTGTTGTCCCGACTTTCGAAGGTGACCTGTCCCGTGGCGGCATCGAGCGCCACCGTGGTGTTGTAGCGCGCACCAGGCACATAATCATAGTTGCGCTCTGAAGCCCCGCCCCGGAAATCATAGCTGTCATCCCAGAGCGCGATCTGGGCATTGGCCGAAGAGGCATTGCGATACCCCTCGGAAAAGGTGCCTCCCACGAAGAGCGAGCGGCCCGGACCCGGCGCGATGCAATTGACAATCTGCGAGCCGGTATTCCCCACTCCCGAGCCCATCGCCTTCCATTCCCCACTGCCATCCCAGTAGGCGATATGGTCGAGGTCCTGATTGCTCCGATCCCGATTGGCCTGGAAATCCCCCACCGCATAGAGCCGGTCATGGGCCCAGAGCAACTCCTCCACGCCATCGGCAGCAAAGGTCGAGCCATTACTCTGCACGTAGGATTCATGAAATCCTCCCGCGAGGTTGTCCCAAGTGTTCGAGCCTGGATCGTAGGCCGCCACCAGCCGGACGTCGGTGAGCCGGTTAGCGCCAGCTCCCACTTCCGTAAAGCTGCCGCCGACATAAACCGTGCCATCGGGCGCCACCACGATGTCGTTGACCAATCCTTCCCCCCCTATGCCCCCTCCGTAGGCCGACCAGGCCGTGCCATTCCAGCGGGCCAAGCCCTCGCTAAACCCTCCCCCGGCCAGAAGGGTGCCATCGGGCAAGAGCGCGAGAGCCTCCACCCGGCCGTCGAGACCATTGCCCAGGCGCGACCAAGTCTGGGTGTTGAGATTGTAGACGCGAATGTATTTCTCGTTCTCCGGCGAACCCGAGGGTCCCGTGTAGAAGCCCCCCACATAGACCAAGTGGTCCTTCTTCAAAATCGCGCGCACGTCCCCGTTGGTGGGACCATTTTCCTGGCCCTCGGACACCAGTCCTCCGCCCAAGAGTCCGCTGAAAGTCGCGGTGGCAGGATCATAGACCGCCACCCGCGTGTTGACCGCCCCGCCCATGTTGGAAAAATTCCCTCCAATGTAGATCTTCCCTCCCGCCGCATGGAGCGCGAACACCCCGCCATTGAATTCGGCATTCAAGCCCGGAAGCGCCTCCCATTGCTCAAGAACGGTGTCGTAACGCACCAGATTCTTGCCAACCTCCCCAAATCCCACCCCGGAAGTGCTCAAGAAAAGCCCTCCGGTGTAGAGATAGCGACCGGACAAGGCAAAGTCGAAGGGCTCGGGGGAAGGTCCACCGACATCATAATACCAGTGGACATCATCAGGCTCGAAATCGGCCCGGGCAGAAGAAAGAGGAAAGAAGCTGGCAAAAACAGCGGCAGCACCAAGGGGGATTGAGAACAAAGAATTGGCTTTCATAACAAAACAACGAGAGAGCCACCGCAGCTTCTGCCCCCCGATTTTCAAAAAAATCGATTTTCCCAAGCAAAGAAATCCCGTCACCCGCGACATTCCGCCGTGACCCCTCCACAATTCTCCTCTACTTCACCAGCCCCGCCTGAGGCGGATTCACCGATGACGACCTCTCCTCCCCGCGCCTGGGCCGAAATCAATCTCACCGCTCTCGACGAGAACCTCTCCTTCATCCGCCAGCATTCGGGTCAGGAAGTCATGGCCATCCTAAAGGCGGGAGCCTACGGACACGGCTTGGTCGACCTCGCCCGCCACCTCGACCATCGGGAACTACCCTTCTTCGGAGTGGCCAATGTCTACGAGGCCCGCAAGCTGCACGAGGCCGGCATCCGCACCCCCATCTACCTTCTCGGAGCAACCTTCCCCGCCGAACGGGAGGAAGTCGTCGCCCGCGGCTGGATCCCCTGCTTTTCCACCTTGGCCGAGATCGACCACTATGTCGCCCTCTGCGAAAAACTCGATCGCGACCTCACCGCCCACCTCGTCATCGATACCGGCATGGGGCGCGGCGGCTTTCTCCCCGACCAAGTGGGCGAAGCCCTCGCCTACCTCGCGCGCCCCGCCTGCCGCCGCCTCCACCTCACCGGCGCGGGCTCCCACCTGCCTTCCGCCGACGAAGACGAGGCCTTTACCCGGGACCAGTTCGCGACTTTTGATGATCTCGCCCAGACCCATTTTTCCCGAGGGGAGAAGGGCTTCCGCCTCCACCTCGCCAATAGCGCGGGCCTCCTCGCCTACCAATCCGCGACCACCAATCTCGTCCGCCCCGGCTTGCTTCTCTACGGCATTGCTCCCCTCCCGGCCTGGCAGGAAAAAGTGCGCCCGGTCATGACCCTCAAGTCACGCCTCTCCCTCATTCGCCCCCTCCCGGCCGGCCACGGGGTGAGCTACGGCCGCACCCATATTTTGCCCAAAGACACCCTCGTCGGCACCATCGGAGCCGGTTACGGCGATGGCCTGCCCCGCAATCTCTCGGGCAAAGACGCCTACGTCCTCATCCGCGGGCAACGGGCCCCCCTCCTCGGCCGCGTGACCATGGACCAGATCATGGTCGACGTGAGCGAAATCGACGGCGCCCAACCCGGCGATCAGGTGGAACTCTTTGGGCCCAATCTACCCGTGACCCAAGTGGCACAGTGGGCCGACACCATTTCCTGGGAAGTCCTCACCCGCATCACCCCCCGCGTCACCCGCCTCTACCGCCACGACCACGACCCGCCGGTGGAGTGAGATTGCGCATTGCCAAGGAGGCCAAGTTGGGCCAAACAGATCGCCATGAAACTGACTGTCACCGGACGTTCCGGCCGCATGGGCCAAGCTGTTGTCAACGCCATCGAAGCGGAAGCCAAGGCCGAGTTCCACTCCTCCCACGACAAGGGCGAAGACCTCGCCGCCGCTCTCGCCGGCTCACAGGGCATCATCGACTTCACCCTGCCCTCGCTCACTGACGACCTCTTGGAAAAAGCCCTCGTCGCGAAGGTTCCCCTCGTCATCGGCACCACCGGTCATAGCGACACCCAACGAGCCGCCATTGCCAAGGCCGCCGAAAGCCTGCCCATCGTCTACGCCTCCAACTTCTCGGTTGGGGTCAATACCCTCTTCTGGCTCACCCGCCACGCCGCCCGCATCCTCGGCAACGAGACCTTCGACATCGAGGTCACCGAGATGCACCACCGCCACAAGGTCGACGCCCCCTCCGGCACCGCCCGCACCCTGCTGGAAATTCTTAATGAAGAAACCGGCACCTCCTACCAGGACGACATCGACCACGGCCGCCTGGGCGAAACCGGCCCTCGCCCCCAGGGACGCATCGGCATGCACACCCTGCGCGGTGGCGACGTCGTCGGCGACCACACCGTCATGTTCGCCGCCGAAGGCGAGCGCGTGGAGCTCACTCACAAGGCCTCCTCCCGCATGACCTTCGCCACCGGAGCGGTCCGCGCCGCCCTTTGGCTCGCCGACAAGCCCGCCGGCCTCTACGACATGCAGGATGTGCTGGGGCTGAAGTGAAGCCTCCCTACACCAATTCGCAATCTATCTCTCCCATGACAACCTATCTCGCCCTTGGCTCGAATCTGGGAGATCGTCTGGAGAACCTGCGGGAGGCACGCCGTCGGTTGCAGAGACTCGCCCAGTCGGAGATCGCCTCGGCGGCCCTTTACGAAACCGATCCGGTGGACTGTCCCGCCGGGTCGCCGCCCTTCCTCAATACCGTGGTGGCCTTCGAGACCGGGCTTGCCCCGCTCGCGTTGCTACGGGAGACACAGCAAATCGAAAGCGACCTGGGCCGGGCCGCCCGGGAAGCGCGTGCGGTCAATGCCCCGCGTCCAGTGGACCTCGATCTGCTGGTTTGCGGCGATCAGGTGCAGGACAGCGCGGAGCTCACCCTACCCCATCCCCGCTTGCACGAACGGCGCTTTGTCCTCGCCCCCCTCCGCGACCTGGCGCCCGCCCTAGTGCCTCCCACCCACGCCAATCCCGTCTCCATTTTGCTGGAGATCTGCCCTTCGCCCGAAACGCCTCCGGTGCGAATCGCCGAACAATGGTGACTCACCGTTGCCGCCCAGCCTGCAGTTCGCTCGCCCGCAGGGTCATCTCGTAGGCGACCTTGTCCTCCAAGGTCACGATCTGGAAGGTGACTTCGGGATCCTCCTTCTCAAAGTCAAAGTTCAGCTTCCCGAAGAAATTGCCCTCATTGTAAGAGAACAGCGCCTTTTCGTTGCGATCGTGGGTGTGCTCGTTGGTGATTTTTCCACTTTCAAACTCATAGAGATCGTAGCTCTCCGGGCGCTCGATGCGGTAAACATCCGAACGATGGCGGTCTGAGGAGAGCAAGATCACGCCTCCGATTTTTTCGTCTTCCAAGAAACGGAAAATCTCCTCCCGTTCCTCTGGCACCCCCCACCAGGAATCGCGCCCGCCCTTGTCCGCATGCTCGGTCCAGAGCGTGCCGGAGGCGAGAATCTTGAAGGTTGCGGTCGATTCCTTCAGCTCCCGCAAAAGCCACTGCTTCTGCTCGGGCCCCAGCATGGTCCCGTTCTCGAAGTCGCGGTAATAGCGGTTGTCGAGCATGAAGACCTCGACCTTCCCGAGAGAAAAGTTGAACCAGCATCCCGGTAATTTCTCGCCTCCACCGTAAGCCGGATTGTTCCAATTCTCCCGAAAAACCTGCCATGCTTTCCACTTCCAGGCCGGCGTGAACTTTTCCGGGCCACCCACGGAATCGTCTTTTCCCAAATCATGGTCATCGTAGATGGCATAAACTCCTGTCGAGCGGGTGAAGCGGCTGAAATCCGGGCTCAACTGCCGCCGGTAATAATGCACCCGCTGCTTGGTGCGCGAGTGGGGCTGGTCGATGTAAACATTGTCCCCCAGGAGTAAAAAAGCGGCCAACTCATGGTCCGCAATCAGGCTCCACATCTTCTCTTTGGGGGGATTGTAGCGGGCACAGCCCCCGAAACCGAGAGCATATCGCTCCCTGCTGCCAGCCTCCGGATAGGTGCGGAAACTCGGCAAATCGGAGCCGAAAACGCTCTCGCCCTCGACCAGCACATCGTAGGAATACCGTTGAAAGGGCTGCAGCCCCTCCAAGCTGAGAATGGTCGCGAAATCCCCGGCGGGCCCAGTTTCGCGGATCTCGCTGCGATGATCACCAGCGATGACCTGCACCTTGGCCGGGCCCGGCGTGCGCACCCAGATCGAGGCCCCGGTCGCACTCAGGCAGCCCACGAGGGGACCTCCCAGAAGCTTGAGTTCGTGCTTGGCGACCAAGTGGCGGAAACGCTCTTCCTCGACAATCGCGGCGAGCGCCAAATCCTTTTCTTGCGCGGGATAGAGTCGATCCAGGAAATACTGATCCCATTCCCCAATGACGGGAGTTTCCAGCGGGGTGGGCAGGGGCGGCTTTGCCAAACAAGAGAGGGAGAAAAAAAGAAGAAAGAGAGCAGCGGACTTCACCCCTCCGATCTAGCAGGTCACCGGGACGAGAACGAGTCGCAAGTGTGCGCACCCAAGTAAACAGGGCGGCCCGCAGACCGCCCTGTTGGGAAAATCAGACTTTTAAGAAGGCTGGGAAGACTGTCCTCACACCACCGCCTTGGGGATGGGCTCCTCCTTCTTGCTGAGGGCCCGGCGCATCTTCTGCAGCGCCACATTCTGCAGCTGGCGGATACGCTCGCGGGTCACTCCGAATTCGCGGCCCACTTCTTCCAAAGTCATTGGCTTGCGACCGTTGAGTCCGAAGCGAGCGTCGATGATCTTGGACTCGCGCTCGTCGAGCACTTCCAGCAAATCATCGAGGTGACCGTGCATGTTTTTGTCGGCCAGAGCATCGAAGGGATTCACCGCCCGCTCGTCGCCGATGACGTCGCCGTAGCTACCGCGATCCTCTTCGCCAAAGGGCTCGTCGAGAGAGGTGGGACGTTGCGCGGCCCGCTTCAGCATGGCCAGTTTGCGACGGGGCAAGCCCAACTCTTCAGCCAATTCCTCATCAGTCGGTTCGCGACCGAGGGCCTCCGCCAACATGGCCGAGATGCGACGCATGCGGGCAATCTTGTCCACCATATGGACCGGAAGGCGAATGGTTTTGGACTGGTTGGCGAGGGCGCGCTTGATGGACTGCTTGATCCACCAAGAGCCGTAGGTGCTCAGCTTGCCACCCTTGTTCGGGTCAAAACGCTCGACCGCTTTCATGAGACCGATGTTTCCCTCCGAAATGAGGTCGGACAAAGGAAGACCGTAACCGGAGTAATCCTGCGCAATCTTCACCACCAGGCGAAGGTTGGCCTTGATCATCTGGGTGCGGGCGGCCTTGTCCCCTTTCTTGATGCGTTCCGCCAGCTCCACCTCCTCTTCGGGCGTCAGCAAGGGAGTCTTGGAAATCTCGCGCATGTAAACGCGCAGACTGCTATCTGAATCGTAGTTGGACATGTGATTGTTCTTTCGGCGAGAAAACTCGTTCATTTCAGGTTGGACGTCGCTTCCCCGTCCTTATTCCCCTCAATCACGATTTTTCTCATTTTTCAGGTTGACGCCATTTTCGCAGGTTCTGTTCCAAACTCAAGATTAGAATTGGAATGATTCCAATTATCAACGAAAAGAACGAAACTATCAGTGATTGCGGGCTAAAATTCTAAAAAATCGCTTGATGGCGACGAACGGGGGCCGGGACACTTTGTCCCGCTGTGGGCGATTTTGACTCGGCAAAATGTCTCTTTCGGGCAGCAAAAGCTTGTCACTAAGGGCAGGAATCTCTCTCCTGAAGGCCATGGCGAACTACCTCGACGACGACTTTTTGCTCAGCAACGAAACAGCCCGCCACCTCTACCATGAGGTGGCCGCCAAGGAGCCCATTCTGGACTACCACACCCACCTTCCCCCGGCGGAAATTCACCACAATCACCGCTGGAGCAACCTGACCGAAATCTGGTTAAAACACGACCACTACAAATGGCGGGCCATGCGGGCCAATGGTATTCCGGAGAGCCACATCACCGGCTCGGCAAGTGACCGCGAGAAATTTGATGCCTGGGCGGCAACCGTCCCCCACACCCTTCGCAACCCCCTGTATGACTGGACTCATTTGGAGTTGAAACGCGCTTTCGGTATCGACCTCCTGCTCTCCCCCGAGACCGCTGACGAGGTCTGGGAGCAGGCCAATGAGCGCCTGGCTGCGGCGGACTTCTCCGCCCAGGGCCTCTTGGAAAAATTCGACGTCGCCGCTGTGGGCACCACGGATGATCCCACTGACGGTTTGGACCACCATGGAGCCCACAACGCCAGCGACCACCGGACAAAAATTTACCCCACTTTCCGGCCCGACAAGGCGCTGGCGGTGGATCGACCCGACTTTTTCAGCGCCTGGGTGCAATCCTTCGGAGAGCTCATGGGCAAGGAAGTCGCTCACGTCCAGGACCTCTTGCCCCTCTTGGAACAGCGTCACGGGGAATTTCACGAAGCCAACTGCCGACTCTCTGACCACGGTCTCAGTGCCCTCCACGGCCAGCCTTGCAGCCTGAATGAGGCCGAGCGAATTTTTCAAAATTCTCTCGCCGGGGTCGCCGCCAGCCCGGAGGAGCAAGCGGCCTTCGCCGCCCTCATCATGCAAAATGCGGGCCGCTGGAATGCAAAACGCAACTGGACCATGCAGCTGCACCTCAATCCCCATCGAAACCCGAACTCGCGGCGTTTTGCCGAATTGGGGCCGGACAGTGGCTTCGACACCATCGGCGATGTTTCCCAGGGAGGCATTTTGGAGTTTCTCGACCTCCTGGATCAGCGGGAAGAGCTGCCCAAAACCATCCTCTATACGCTCAACCCGCGCGAGAACCCCTTCTTTGCCGCCGCCACCGGCTCCTTTTGCGAAGCGCCCACTCCCGGAAAAATCCAATTTGGGGCCGCTTGGTGGTTCAACGATACCAAGCAGGGAATCCTCGCCCACCTCGACGCCCTCTCCTCCCTGGGCCTCCTCTCCCACTTCGTCGGCTTCCTCACCGACAGCCGGAGCTTTCTGTCCTATCCCCGCCACGAATACTTCCGCCGCATTTTGTGCAACCTCATCGGCAGTGAAGCTGAGGCCGGCGAGATTCCGAGCGATCTCTCACTGCTGGAGCCCCTCATCCAGGGACTCAGCTACACCAATTGCGCCAAGTATCTCAACTTGCCCCAACCCTGAAAGCGTGCCTCGGCGGGGAAGAGGGCGAGCCGTGGCCCCGGATCCCCTACGGAAGTATGCGAAAGGCCACGTCCTCCGCAACGTAATGGATGCCACCGATGAACCACGTTTTCCGCCCCTCCCACCGCCTCCGGCAAGGCCGCCAGGCCTTGGCTCTCCTCCTTAGCCTCGCCTTCGTGTTGCCCCTCCCCGCCCAAGACGAGCCCACCCCGGCAGCCCGCGAGGCGCTCCCGCCCGTGCTCCTCATCGGCGATTCCATCTCGCTCGGCTACACTCCCTTCGTTCAGGAGCTCATGGCTAAGGAAGCAGCGGTGCGCCATCATCCGGGCAATGCCCAGCACACCGGCACCGGTCTGCGCAAGCTCGACGACTGGCTGGGTGACACCGACTGGGCAGTCATCCACTTCAACTGGGGCCTCTGGGACCTGTGCTACCGCCATCCCGAGTCCAAAGAACAGGGTCGACGGGACAAGGAGTCCGGCACCCTGACCACCCCCTTGGACCGCTATCGCGAAAACCTCAGCCAGCTCGTTGAACGGCTCAAGGACACTGGAGCCACCCTCATCTGGGCGGAGACCACCTATGTGCCTCCCGGCGAAGCCGGCCGCAAACTCGGCGACGAGCTCCGTTACAATGCCGTCGCCCGCGAGGTGATGGAAGAAAAAGGCATTGCCATCAATGAGCTCAACGCCCTCACCCGCAGCTTCACCCCCGATCTTTTCGCGGGCCCGGGCGACGTCCATTACACCCCCGCAGGCTCGCGGAAGCTGGCCCGCCAGGTCACCAAAGCCATCCGCGAAGGCCTCGCCGAAAGAACCCCGAAGGAAAGCGCGCAAGAAGCGACCCGCTAGCTGGTTCCACCCCCCCCTCCCTCAGAACTCCCTCCTCCGAATGGGCTCGGGATTAGTCCCCACGCCACGGGGCGCAAAGGATTTTTCACCATCGGCTGACTCGCCCTTCCGGAGGATCAGCCGATTTTTTTCACCACCACCCGCATGCCGTCCTCGCTCACGATGCGGACGGGAGTGCCCACTGGCAGAAAGTGACTTTCGGCAGTGACATCCAGAGTCTCCCCCTGAAAGACAGCCTTCCCGGCCGGACGAAGGTCGGTGCTCGTCTCCCCGGTCCAGCCAACGCGCGACTCGGCGAGGTGAGATTCCTCCGGGCCCTTTTCCCCACCCACCGTAGCGGGAAGGAAATGCTTCTCCAACCAAGGGATATTGGGAAGAAAGCGCATCAGGATGGCAAAGAGAACGATGGAGCCAAGCACTCCGAGGGAAAGGGAAAGCGCGGGTCCGGCAAAGAGATCCCAACCGTCTACCACCCCTCTGCCACCCTGCCAATCCTTCCATTGGAAGCGATCCACCATGGAGAAAAAGAGAGCTCCAAGAGCCATCAAAAGACCGGTGAACCCGAGCACAAAGGTCCCCGGGAGAAGAAAAATATCGACGATGATGAGCAGCACTCCCACTGCAAAGACCGCAGCCGTCTCGTAGCCCGAAAGGTTCCCGGCCACATAGTTGCCGAAAAAGAAGACCCCAAAGGCAATGATGGCAATGACGGCCCCGAGACCGAAACCAGGAGTTTTCATCTCCAGGTAGCCCGCTCCGAGCCCAATGAGAATGAGCACACCGCCAAAAGCCCCGATCCAGTAGGCAAAGCGCTCGAAGCCAGTCATCCGAGCCTCCACCACGGTAGCTCCCGTCAACCCTTCCTGGCGCAAGAGATCATCGACCGACTCCGCGATTCCTTTGGCCAGTAGCGGCTTGCCATTGAAATCGCTCGTCGCCTGTTGGGCCGTGAGGTTCAGCAATTCGCCCTCACCCACCACCACGTCGCCGAAGCGGGCCTCTTTTTTCACGATCATCATGGCCTCCACCACCGCGAAGTTGTGCCCCTTTTTCTCAGCCAGAGTGCGCACCACCGAGATGAGTTTGCCTTCGATCTTGGCCCGCATGGTCTCCTCAATTTCCATTCCGCCCCCGGCGACAACCGCTGCCGAGCCAATCGTGGACAAGGGTGCCATGTAAATTGTGTCAGTAGAAACAGCGATGAAGGCACCCGCCGAACTGGCCTCGATATTGACGAAAGCATAGGAGGGCACCTTGAGCCGGCCCAGGTCACGCATCATCAGTTCGGTAGTCTGATGGGCGAGCCCCCCGGGGGTATTGAGTTCGAAAACCACCGCCCGGGCTTTCTCTTGGTTGACCCGCTCCAAAGTGCGACGGAAGAATTTGAAAGCCTGCGTGTTAACCAAATCCTTCTCCCCAATTTTGATGACCACGACCTTACCCTGATAGCTCTCTTCCGAGGAGCGGCCCAAGGCATTGTTTTTCCCCTGTGACCATGCGGTCATGAGGAGGGCAAAAAGGACGAATGCGAAGCAAGAAATGCACTTCATGGCCGCAAGCTTACACCGCCCCCCTCTTTTTTCAGCTCAAAAGCGAGGCACGAAAAAGGGTTCGACAGCAGGGGCATTCTCAGGCATCTTTCTTTCGTCCGAGGGAGAAAGTCCATCGCTTACCGGCTTCTTCCACCTCGTTCAGCTCTGTTCGACCCGTCCGTTTGACGATTTTGGTCCACTTTCCTGAACTCCTCTGGACCTCACTCCTCCGTTTCTATGAACGCACCCTGCGGCTCCGGCCTGCACCTCCCCAACTCACAATTTCGGAATCTACCCTCTTGGCGTGGAGCCCATTGAGCGCCCCGCCCCCCTCAAACGACCTCCCCACTTTCTATTTCTCAAACTTATGGCCGACGAAATCCGCGAACTTTTTCCGAGCGACAGCAGCACGGAAGCTTTTGACAACGAAGCCTCCCCTGCCAAGAAGACTGCGACGGGCAAGAAAAAAGCGACCACCGCCCGCAAGGTGACCAAGAAGGCAACGAAGAAAACGGCCAAAAAAGCAACGAAGAAGACAGCGGCCAAGAAAGCTGCGGCTAAGAAAGGAGCCCGCAAAAAAGCGACCAAGAAGGCTAGCGAAAAAAATCCAGCGGAAGTTCCCGAGGAAAAAGCGACCGCTCCCAAAGCGACCGAAAAAGCGGTGGAGGCGGCCCCTCCAAAAAAGAAAGCCTCCCCAGCCCGCAAGGCCATTGCCACCCCCGCGCGCGCGGAGAAAGCGAGCGAACAATCTTCTCCTCCCGCCAAAAAAGCGGCCAAGAAGGCAGCCGCCCGTAAAATCCTCGCCGTTCCAGAGGACATGAAAGCGCGGAAGGAAAAGGAACCCGCCGCCGCTGAAACCCCTCCGGTTCCGGAAGAAAAGAAAGAGGAAATCCCGCGCCGCGATGGCCGCCCGATGGGTCGGGTAAAGGGCGGTCCGGTGGGCAAGGCCGCCGAGAAAGTGCGCGAAGAAGCCAAGGCCTCCGCTGAGCCGGAGAAGTCCGCTGGAGAAAAGAAAGAAAAACCCGCCGCTAAAGACACTTTTTCCGTTTCCGGTTTGCTCGAAACGACCCCCAAAGGTTTTGGCTTCTTGCGGGAACCCGGCGGCAATTACGAGCAATCGAAATCCGATGTCTTCGTGCCCCCGGACCTGGTGCAGACTCACGCCTTGCGCGCGGGCCAAGTGATCACCGGTGAAGCCCAGCAGGGCGCGCGCGGCCCCCAACTGGTCAGCATCCGCACGATCAATGGCCATGATCCCGAAGCGGCCAAAGCCTTTCCCCACTTTGATGAATTGAAAGCGATTTTTCCCGAAAAGCGGATCGGCTTGGAAACCACGCCCGAACGCTTCACCACCCGGGTCCTCGATATCCTCGCTCCCGTGGGACGGGGTCAGCGGGGCCTTATCGTTTCCCCCCCACGGGCAGGCAAGACCACCCTCCTGCTGCACATCGCGGAGGCGGTGCAAGAACTCCACTCCGAGACGCTCCACCTGATGGTTTGCCTGGTGGACGAGCGACCGGAAGAGGTGACCGAATTTCGCCGCCAGCTACCCGATGCCGAGATCTACGCCTCCTCCAATGACGAGCCCGCCCGCAATCACTGCCGCTTGGCGGAACTCTGCATTGAGCGAGCCAAGCGCTTGGTCGAGGCCGGACAGCACGTCTTCCTCGTGATGGATTCCATCACCCGTCTCGCCCGAGCCTACAACAACACCATGGGGGGAAATAAAAAGAAACGGGGCGGCCGGGGCATCCAGTCCGGAGGCATCATGGCCGGGGCCCTCGAGCAACCGCGCCGCCTTTTCGCCGCCGCCCGCAACACCCGGGAAGCCGGCTCGCTGACCATTCTCGGCACCGCCCTGGTGCAGACCAATTCCAAGGCTGATGAAGCGATTTTCATGGAATTCAAAGGCACCGGCAATATGGAACTGGTCCTCGACCGCCGCATCGCCGAGCACTTTGTCTACCCCGCGGTTGACCTGTTCAAGTCGGGCACGCGACGCGAGGAACTGCTCTTACCCGAGCACACCTTGCACAAAATCAACCTCATCCGCCGGGGCTTGGCCGGTCATCGTCCCATCGAGGCCATGGAACGTTTGCTCTTCTTCCTGAAAAAATTCCCCAACAATGCCCAGATGCTCATGGAAATCAAAGGCTGACCTCCGAACCGCTCACGGAGGCCAACCCTTGGGCCGCTAGGCGGCCACTTCCATCGTGGAATTTTCAAAAATCCAGCTGTCCGGCAGCAGGGAAAGCCGATCCACCACGCAGTCGGGTTGATAGGCGTAGTTCGCCAGTTCTTCCCGTGTAGTGTGACCGCTGAGGACCAGAGCGGTGCGATAGCCCATCTGCACGCCTCCCAGGACATCAGTATACATGGTGTCGCCCACCATGATGGTTTCGTCCGTGCGCAAGCCCAATTCTTTCCGGGCCATGCGCATCATAATCGGGCTGGGCTTGCCCACGCTGAAGGCTTCACGCCCGGTCGCTTTCTCGATCATAGCCACCATGGCCCCGCAACCGGGCCGAATCCCCTTCTCGGTGGGACAAGTGTAGTCCATATTGGTCGCGACCAGCTTGGCTCCTTTTTCAACGAGGCGCACCGCCTGCTCCACGAGTTCAAAGTTCAAGTTCCGTCCCTCCCCGATGACCACGTAATCGGGATCATCGTCGACAATGGAATACCCATTGTGATGCAGGGCATTGGCCAAGCCATTTTCGCCGATGACGAACGCGGTGCCCCGGGGCTTTTGCTGGGCCAGAAAGCGGGCCGTAGCCACCGCACAGGTGAAGATCTGTTCCACCGTAACCTCGATGCCGAGCCGATGCAGCTTCATCACGACATCACGCCGGGTCCGCTGACTGTTATTGGTGAGAAATAGATAAGGGATGGAAAGACGATCCAGCTTGGCCAAAAAGTCCTTCGTGCCCTCAATGAGTCGGTTGCCACGATAGACAACCCCATCCATATCCAAAAGAAATCCGACTGGTTTCACACCAGACAGGATTGCACGAGCCATGCCACTCTTTAGGCGCTTTTAACAAAAATTAGACAAAAAACACAATTTGTCTCAACTGGGTCAACACATTCTCAAACTTCGATCCGGCCATCGGCCACCACGAGGGTGCGGTCACCGGTTTTCGCCAACTCCCGATCATGGGTGACCACTACCAAAGTGGCTCCGATCCGATCGGAGAGGCCGAAGAGATGCTTCATCACCTCCGCCCCATTGCGAGAATCGAGATTTCCGGTAGGCTCATCGGCGAAGATGATTTTTGGCTCGTTGGCCAACGCGCGGGCGATGGCCACCCGCTGTTGCTCACCGCCACTCAACTCGGCCGGCAGGTGGTCGAGGCGCTCGCCCAGCCCCACTTGGGTGAGGAGTTCAGTGGCGCGCTCGCGCGCATCGGCCCCACCGATAAGGGCGGGGATCATGACGTTTTCGAGGGCGCTCAGTTCGGGCAAGAGAAAGAAGCTCTGGAAAATGTAGCCCAGGGTCTCGTTGCGGAAGCGCGCCTGTTCCTTGCCGGGCAACGTGTAGATATTTTGCCCGGCAATGGTCACCGCGCCTTGTTCCGGGCGTTCCAGACCAGCCAGGGTATACATCAGGGTCGTCTTGCCCGCCCCGGAAGGACCGCAGAGAAAAACCTTTTCGCCAGCCTCCACCTGGAGATTGACCCCCCGCAGAACTTCGAGGGATTTTTTTCCCAGCAGGTAGGAGCGGTGAAGATCGTGAGCTTCGATGAGTGCCATGAGTGATGCCCGATAAGCGTTTCTAGGCCAGCTCCTCGCCTTGCCAAACGCCGAAATTACGGAATTTGCGGTAGCGTTCTTCGCGCAGCTCTTCCTTGCTCATCGCGCTCAGCTCCTTAAGGTGTTGCAAAAGCACACGCCGCAGGCTTTCGGCAGTGGCGGCGTGATCATGATGCGCTCCGCCTTCCGGCTCTTCGATGACCCCATCGATGAGGCCCAGCTCGTTCAGGTCGGGAGCGGCCAATTTCATGGCCTCCGCCGCCTCGGGGGCATGCTTGCGGTGCTTCCAGAGAATGGCTGCACAGCCTTCCGGGCTAATCACGGAGTAATAGGAGTTTTCCATCATCAGCACCCGGTTGGCGATGCCGATGCCCAGGGCTCCTCCTGAGCCCCCTTCTCCCAGGACCACGGCAATGATGGGAACCGTCAAGGCCATCATATCGCGCAGATTGGCGGCGATCGCTTCCGCAATATTGCGCTCCTCGGCCCCGATGCCAGGGAAGGCTCCCGGGGTATCAATCATGGCTACGATGGGAAGCTTGAAGCGCTCCGCCATTCTCATCAGGCGCATCGCTTTGCGGTAACCTTCAGGATGGGCGCTGCCGAAGTTGTGTTCGAGATTCTCCTTGGTGTTGCGCCCCTTCTGATGACCCACCACCACGCAACGATAATCGCCGATCCGGGCCAAACCCGCCGGCATGGCCCGATCGTCTCCCACCAGACGATCGCCATGAAGCTCGCAAAACTCGTCAAAGGCTTTCCCCAAGTAATCGAGGAAGAAAGGCCGGTTGATGTGCCGGGCAATCTGCACCCGCTGCCAAGGGCTCAGATTCTCGTAAATCCGTTTCCGCGTCCCTGCCAGCTTCTCTTGCAGGGCCTGCATTTCATCCCCAAGGTCCAAATTTTGCTCTTCGGCCTTCACTCTCAGTGCCGCCAGCTCAGCTTCGAGCTCGACGATCGGTTTTTCGAATTCCAGTGGTTTTTCCATCCCCAAAAGTTTCTGTTACTGCTCGTTTTTATCCATCAAGATCTCAACTTCGTTCCCTACCCGCAAAAGGAGGGCCAGCTCTTCGATATCCGCTCGCTTGAGAAAAAAGCCGTTTCCCTCCGGCAATTCATCCGCCATCTCCGGCACGGCCCGAATCTGCCACCCCTTGTGATTGAGCCAAATGATTTTTTGAGACTCACGGTAGGAGTCGGCGCTGGTGGTCACACTTTGCGTTCCCACCATCCCCTTCTTGTCCTTGACCGAGGTTTTGATGACCGCTTTTTCCTGTGAGGGCAATCGAAAGCGCTCGATGGCATACTCCTTCACAAACTCATCACGGCGAGGATCCTCGGAAATCTGGCGTCGAACGGTCAGCGCCTGGCGCTTGAGGTCGATGCGGAGATTGAAATTGAGCGCCACCAGATAGAGTTCGTCTCCGGGATGGAGCTGGAGGCGATGCAAATTGTTGATCACCATCATACAATCGAGCGTGGTCTCGTATTTTTTGGCGATATTGAGGGGAAACTCGCCCCGCGTCACAGTGTGCTTCACCTTCCAAGCATTTTCCCCGGGAGCAAAAATCTCATCGAGGTAAATTTCCCCCAGAATGCGCCGCGCTTCCGAGGCGGCGGCCGAACCGGGACTGAAATTGATGATGAAGTGAAGCTTCTCCTTGGCGTCCTCGAGCTGCCCAGTAGCCAGCAGCTCCGCCGCCCGCTGAAAGGCACGATCCCCGGGCTCGACATCGGGGAGCTCGGCTGCCTGCAAGCCCAGCAAAGTCTCCTGCCGGTTCAGCTCGGGTTCGTAATAATGACTCCGGGCCCAGTCCAATCCAAAAAAAAGAAGAGCGAAAACGCTGAGCACCAGGAGGGCCGCCAGACTTTTGAAAATAACGGAGATTCTCATAACGCGCTTCTTCTTCTACTCTCAAAGGAGACCTTTTCTTTTGAAATCGAAAAGGTTGATCCCCTGCGACTTCGTAATCATCTCCATGGCAAAGCGCAAAAGGCAAATCTCCCAAGCGTCATCCACCCCTTCCAGGACCGCCAGCATGGGCCGCCCCTCTTCCCGGGCACTGTCCAAGAGACGGCCGCGCACCGACTCCAAGGGTTCGTGCACCAGGTCGGACCGCACGTCACTGCGCTTGAAGTGGAAGCCGTATTGAAGAATCTTGGGCATCTGCCCCTCTTGCTCCATCCAGTCGAAAAACTTCTTGGCATTCTCGCCAAATCCCTCGGTGGCAATCTCTTGATAGCCCTCGGGTCGGATAATCTGGGGCTGTGAGGCCTCGAACTCCCCCGTGCGCACCCTCACCTGCCCCACCGAATCCATCAGCTCGGAGATGAGCTGGAACTCGAAGCGAGTAGAACCAAAGGTATCGATTCGCCGATCCGGTTCGTAGAGCACCTTGGTCGTCTCCAAGGCATACTGCACACTGTCAGGGGAATGAGAGCTCAAGAGTTCGTTGCTTGTTGGGTATCAATCCGTCTCCCGCGAAGAAGGACGCCCTTCTTCTCAAGAACAGAAAAGGCGGACCCGGTTGGGATCCACCTCTTGAAAACTGGGTTTCAGGTTGTGTGAATCTTACTCGGTCGCGCCTTCAACATACGCGAGAATCTCACCCATGCTCGTGAGTTTTTCCGCTTCGTCGTCGGGCACTTCGATACCGAATTCTTCCTCAATGGCCATGACCAACTCAACGGCGTCGAGAGAGTCTGCACCGAGGTCTTCCATCAATTTGGCATCCTTAGTCACCTGATCTTCGTTCACGCCGAGTTGCTCGACGATGATATCCTTGATTCGTGCTTCGTTCGTTTTGTCGGACATGGGGTCTCTTTAGTGGTTAATGGTGTGGAGAGAGAGGATTACTTGGCGGGGAGAAGCTTGGCAATGGCGAAAATCAATCCTCGCTGTCATTTGTCGCCTCCTGCTTTCCTTCCGGCCTTGTCTCCTCGTCCTCCTCATCGGGAGCCAATTCGATCAACTCGCCGTCGAAATTCTCCAAAATGCGTTCATACAGACGCTGGGCAGGCTCGCCTTCCTCCTTCTTGAACTGCCCGTAGACCATCCCGTCGACCTTGCTCTTCTGCTCTTTACCATCCCGCTCGTAATACAGGGTGGCCAGACCCTTGGTGTCCCATTTGCGAGCATCGATGCGCTTGATGGCGGAAAAGGGAATCAGCTTCCCTCCTGGGGGAATATAGCCTTCACCGGTCACCCGCATGGTGCGCCCCAGGGTGCGCAGGAGGAAGAAAATGGCCACCAGGAGGAGAATGGTGCAAAGAATGCCGATGTAGAGCTGTTCCTTGATTTTTCGTTCACTCTTCAGTTCATCGGGGGCCTTGTCTTCCCAGGCCCGTCCCCCGGAGTTCGTAAATTTCTTCCAACCGGGAGGAGCGGCGATGTTTTTGCCCGCTTCGTAGAGTGGCTGATAGGTTTCGTAGTCGGCCAAGATTTCCGGCCAAGTGGTCGCTAGGTCCGTCTCGGCCGGCACCACGGGAGCCACTTTTTCCACCTTTTCCCCATTCTTGTCGATGGGTTGAAAGACCTTTTGCGCGCTGGCATAGGCCTCCCATTCGGCAGCACTTTTTCCGAGCTGCTCATGCTCCGCAAAGTCCTCCTTGGCTTGCTCGAAGGCCAGGTAGTAAAAGCGCTGCACATTCTTCTCCGGGTAGCCCCACTTCCAGTCTTTGAAGAACATGAAGGCCCCCACCGCAAACATCACCGCCATCGCTGCCGCTCGCCAAATGAACCACTGGGTGGGCTTGCATACCAATTCGTCGGAATCATTCATGAAATTGATCGCCAGTGTGCGAGTTCTGGCCCGAATGGCAAGCCCATCATGCCACGGATCGCGCCCCCGCCGGAGAGGACTCAGAAAGTGCGCACTCGTGGTTTACCTGTCGCCATCCCGCGATACTCTCTCCCCCACACGCATCCCATGACCACCGACGACCTGCGGGCCCAGCTCGCCACCATCAAATACCCCGGATTCTCCCGCGACATCGTCTCCTTCGGCCTCGTCAAACTGGCCGAAATGGTTGACGACGTGGCTGATATCCACCTCCAAATCCAAACCCGCGACGCCGAGATCCCCCGCAAGATTTTCAACGACATCCACGCCCTGCTCGACTCCCAGCTCGGTGGGCCGGAAAAGGTCAAGGTCGGCATCGACATCAAGGATCCCCCCGCCCAAGGCGACTCCGGCGCAGTCAAGCAGAGCCTTCCCGGGGTGAAGCACATCATCGCGGTCGCCTCCGGCAAGGGCGGCGTGGGCAAGTCCACT
Organism: Roseibacillus ishigakijimensis; assembly: GCF_016595415.1. Lineage (GTDB taxonomy): Bacteria > Verrucomicrobiota > Verrucomicrobiia > Verrucomicrobiales > Akkermansiaceae > Roseibacillus > Roseibacillus ishigakijimensis. The sequence continues at coordinate 46,175 of NZ_JAENIO010000016.1, read as the reverse complement.
GTCTCGGCCAATCTCGCGGTCTCCCTCGCCAGCCAGGGGCTCAAGGTCGGGCTCTGTGACTGCGACCTCTACGGACCCTCCATCGCCCACATGTTCGGCGTCTCCCACCACGACCTGACCTCGGACGAGAACGAGAACATCATTCCCATCGAAGCCCACGGCATCAAGCTCATGTCCATGGGCTTTCTCCTCTCCGACAGCTCGCCGGTGATTGTGCGCGGCCCGCTCGCCAACCGCTACACCCAGCAATTCCTCAAGCAAGTAGCCTGGGGCGAACTCGACGTCCTCGTCCTCGATCTCCCTCCCGGCACGGGCGATATCCAGCTCACCATCGTGCAATCGGTCGCGCTCACCGGTTCCGTCATCGTGACCACTCCGCAGGAGATCGCCCTCATCGATGCCCGCAAGGCCGTGACCATGTTTGCCAAGGTCAATGTCCCCATCCTGGGCCTGATCGAGAACATGTCCTGGTTTGAATGCGACCACGGCAAGCGCTATCCCCTCTTCGGCTCCGGCGGCGGCGAACGCGAAGCGGCCCGTCTGAAGGTCCCTCTCCTCGCCCAAATCCCCTTGCAACCGGAAACCTGCCAAGGAGCCGACGCCGGCCAACCCGTAGCCTTGCAGAGCACGGATACGCCCTACCATCAAGCCGCGCAAGGCCTGCAGGCACGTCTGGACAAGCTCCAAGGCGTTTAGGACAAATCCGCCCGACTACCCCGGTCCGAAGAGCAGTCCTTCTCCCCCCAGCGGCCTCCATTTGCCTCCTCCCCACTCTTACTGCTCTCCGGCCCCCGGCCCGAGCCGTGGGAACAGAGTTTCACTGGGAGCGGGTAAGGCCTTTCCCTCGAATCCATAGGGCCACAGCACCGTCCTTACCTGCAACAAACTAACACGTTCCCCCATCGCTTTGCGGCAAAGCAGCCCCATGTCGGGAAGCTGATGAGCCAGGCAACGCAGCAAATCACAATCTATCCGGATTTCCCCCCGCCCCTTGCCCTCTGCCAGATTTGCCAAATTCAAAGCCATAGCCGTCAGAAGCCGCAAATCGGCAGGGCTCAAGCCTTGACCAGAGTCCACAATCTTTGCCGCCTCGAAGAAGGCAACGACTTCTTCCACCGTCGTGAAGGCAGCCAGCTCTCCCTCCGGAAAAATGATTTCCAAACGCGTCTCCTCTTCCCCGGCCCGCAGTTCATCGTCGTCGACAGGCCGTTCGACACCTGGCCCGTCTGTAGCTCCCTCGGCAGCAGACGAAACTTCGCGTTGGCAAATGGTATCAGCCATCGCCATGAGTTCGGATAAGGTCATCTCCGCGAGACCGGTCACCATGAATTGAGCCCCAGTTTTTCCTTGCAGCCAAGGCGCGGCTAGCAACCGACCCTGGTAAAAATAAGCCAAACGCTCCCGACCCGGCTCCAGGGCAGCTGTTGCTTTGCGCAGACGCTCCCCTCCCTCCTCATAGAGGTCAAACATGAGAACACCGGGGCGCGCATAATCAGGTGTGACCTGCCGAACATCCTTCTCGGTCACGATGGCCTCCGCTGCCACCAAAAGCACTTCTTCTCGCTCGTCGACGATCAGAGAGTGACGCTCCACGCCCTCCCCCGCAACCGCGACCACCCGGGAAATCCGGAAAACCTCACCCTGCCCGCCCCCAACGGAGAGCAGGCCAAAGAATACCAACAAGCACAAAACGGGCATCACTCCGAGATAACGAGAAGGCCTCCTGCCGACAATGTGATTTTTCTCACAAATTCACCAGCCACTCGAGAATGCTTTCCGCGGTCTTCTCGGAGAATCCCGGTAGCGCGGCGATCTCTTCCACCGTCGCCTCCCGCACCCGCGCCACGCTGCCAAACTTCTTGAGCAAAGCCGCCTTGCGCCGGGGCGAGACCCCCGGACAATCGTCGAGCAGACTCTCCTTCATCCGTTTGCGCAAGAGCAACTCGTTGTAGCCGTTGGCAAAGCGGTGGGCTTCGTCCCGGATGCGCTGCATGAGCTTGAGAGCCCCGGTCTCGTGCGACAGCAAAAGGGGCTCGCTCTCCCCGGGAAAGAAAATCTCCTCCCGTTGCTTGGCCAGCCCGACCACGGTCAACTCCCCCAAGCCCAGCCGATTGAGCTCCTCCACCGCCGCCGAAAGCTGGCCCTTGCCGCCATCGACAATGACCAGGTCGGGAATGGTGATAGGGCTTTTTCCCTCGCGGGCCAAGCGCCGCAAGGCTTCCAACGGGCGCTCCTGACTCTCGGCGACCTCGGGATTGGCCTCGCTATTCTCCGCCAGGATGCGGGCATAGCGGCGACGCACGACCTCGGCCATACTGGCAAAATCGTCCTGCCCCGTGACGCCCTTGATGCGATAGCGGCGATAGTTCTGGTTGTCGGGTGCTCCCCCGCGAAAGCGAACCATACTGGCCACGATGTGGGTGTCGGAGATGTTGGAAATATCGAAGCACTCCATGATTTCCGGCGGGCCCGGCAGCCCCATGAGTTCGCCGAGCTCGGCGAGGTCTTCGGTGGGCTTCACCGTGGTGGGCACCCCACGCCCGCGGGTGAATTGCCGGGTGGGGCTGAGGGTTTTCTCGAGATTCTGCATAATGTCGCGCAGCTTGGCCGCGCGCTCGAAGTCCATGCGGGCCGCCGCTTTTTCCATCTCCTCCTTCAGTCCCTTGAGCCGCTCGCGACGTCCCTTACCTTCCAGCAGAGTGCAGGCCTCTTCGACTCGGGCGAGGTAATCGGCTCGCTCAATTTTGCCCACACAAGGGGCGGTGCAGTTGCGGATGACGTCAGCGTTGCAATGACGGTAATCGGTCTCGCCCGGCACGCGGGGAGCACAGGTGCGCAAGCCAAACTCGCGATGCAGCCAGGCTAGCGTGCCCCGCAGAGCTCCGGAATGGGCAAAGGGGCCGAAGTAGCGCGCGCCATCGTCTTTCTTCAGCCGCGTGGTGGTGAACTTGGGCCAGGGCTCGTCGGGATTAATGCGAACGAGGAGGAAGCGCTTGTCATCGCGAAAGGCGACGTTGTAGCGCGGCCGATACTGCTTGATGAGCTTGCCCTCCAGCAGCAGGGATTCGGGCTCGTTGCGCACGACGTGAATCTCGAAGTCACAGATGGAGTCGATGAGCGCCCGGGTCTTGAGGTCGGCGCGCATTTTCTTGGAAGGCATGAAATAGCTGGAAAGACGCTTGCGCAAATCGCGGGCCTTGCCCACGTAGATGATGGAACCGAGGCGGTCCTTCATGAGGTAGACTCCGGGCTTGTGGGGCACTTCGCGCAATTGGGCTTTCAGATCGACGGCCATGGTTTCAGCGGGCGGACAGGATAGCACAGCCGGGGAATTCGGCAGGGAATTTCAAGGAAAGACTGGAACTTTGGCGGTTTTGACGCTCCTAGGGGAAGACGTGGCATCTGTTGGTTTCTGACAGGATGAATAGGATTTAGCAGGATTGACGCAGCTGTGCTTGGATGGGACAGAATTAACAGAATGGGACAGAATTCTTTTTAGGGGAGGTTTTGACGCTCCTTGGGGAAGACGTGGCCTCTGTTGGTTTCTGACAGGATGAGCAGAATTTGGCAGGATTGACGCAGCGGTGCTGGGATAGGACAGAACGGAAAAGACATATGATTAGATATGACTAATGACAATTACTGGCCAGCAAGTCTCCATCGCAATTGACGGGAAAGCCCGACGGATATCCGCACCATGGTTGTCCTTGGCCAGCTCCCCCGCTACCTCCGACCGTTAACCTTCGAATCCAAAGTCCTCGATGAGTTCGCCACCATCGGCGGCGGTGGTGGCGAGTTCGTCACAACGTTCATTCTCGGCGTGCCCGGCATGGCCTTTGACCCAATGCCAGATGACCTGGTGTTTGCTACGAAGCCGGTCCAATTCCTGCCAGAGATCGACATTGGCCAGTTTCTCGCCTTTGCCCCGCTTCCAGCCCCTTTTCTTCCAACCCTCGATCCACTTTTTATTGTTAGCATCAACGAGGTATTTGGAGTCGGAGTAAATTTCCACTTCGCAGGGCCGGGTGAGGGCGGCGAGACCAGCCATGGCAGCCCGAATTTCCATGCGATTATTGGTGGTGAGACGGTAGCCTTGGCTCAGTTCCTTGCGGAAGGATCCGCTTGTTAGAATGGTGCCATATCCTCCCCGCCCGGGATTGCCCCGGCAGGCGCCATCGGTATAAATCGCTACTTTGCTCATTGCCCTCCCCGGTGCTTGTCACCGGTTCCTTCCGGTCTGCAATCTTTTGCAGCTGCGGTCCAGTCTCCTTCCTTTCTTTTCTCAAAAATCGCGCAAAGAAGCCAAGATTGGACAGGGGGCAAGCGTATCCTCGTTCTGAGAAGGCAATCAGGCCCTCTCTTCTCCCATCTTTCCTGTTGTGATGAAATCCATCCTCGCGTTCCTCGCTTGCCTCCTCGGCACCATCCATTCTGTGGAGGCTCGTCCCAATATCGTTTTTATCTTTGCCGATGATTGGGGTTGGGGAGATCTCGGCTGCCATGGCCATCCCTTCCTCCGCACTCCCCATCTCGATCGCCTGGCGGCGGAGGGTTCCGATTTCCATCGTTTCACGGTGGCCAGCGGAGTGTGTTCACCCAGTCGAGCGGCCGTCCTGACCGGACATTTTCCCGCACGCTATCACATCGACGGGCACTTTGCTTGGGTGCCGAGCAATGCCAAGCGGGGCATGCCGGATTGGCTGGATCCCGAGGTCACCCTTCTGCCCCGTCTTCTCCAGGAGGCGGGCTACGCGACGGCCCACTATGGCAAGTGGCACCTTTCCAACAATATGATTCCGGACTCACCTCTGCCCAGTGCGTATGGCTACGACGATTACGGCGCCTTCAACTGTGCGGGAGAACAAATGCCCGTGCACGAGGACTCCCGGCGAGCGGTGACCTTCATGGAAAAAGCGGTGTCAAAAGAGACCCCATTCTTCATCAATCTCTGGGTCCACGAGCCCCACACCCCCTTTCACACCGTGCCAAAGTATGAGTGGCGTTTCCGTGAGTGGGAGAACGAAGCGGAGCGCATCTATGCCTCCGTGATTTCCCATGCCGATGACCGCATTGGCGAAGTGCTCGCGGCCCTCGATCGCCTCCAAGTTGCAGACAATACCCTGGTTGTTTTCAGCTCCGACAATGGCCCGGCCGGCAGTGGAGCCGGTGGAGAGCTGGAGCTGCAATATGACACCGCGACGGGGGCGGGATGGGGACTCGGGGCGGCGGTGGGCACGACGGGTGGTCGGCAAGGGCGCAAAGGCTCCCTCCTCGAAGGCGGCATCGGGGTTCCCTTCCTCGTCCGCTGGCCCGGGGTGGTGCCGAAGGGGCGGGTCGACAAGGAATCCCTGCTCTCGGCGGTCGACTTGCTACCCACCTTTTGTGAGGTGGCCGGGGTCAATCTGCCCGAGAACTACCGTCCCGACGGGGTGAGCCAGCTGTCGGTGCTGAAGGGAGGGAAGGCCCCCCGGCGCGAGAAGCCTTTGTTTTGGAAAATGGAGGGCCGGGGTTCCCCGCCCCAAGCCAAGTGGGCCTCCCATGCGGTCGTTCAGGATGAGTGGAAGCTCCTAAGCAACAAAAACAGCAGCCATTACGAACTCTACCGTCTCGGTAGCGATCCCTACGAAAGGGAGGACTTGCGGAGCAAACACCCCGGGGAAGCCCAGCGCCTCCTGAGGCTGCTCGAGGAATGGAAAAAGACCCTCCCCACCGCACCCAGCGGGGCCGTGTTTTCCGCCGAGCGCAAGGGCATCCGTCCCTGAGGCCGAGCTTGCGCAAAAGCCTCTCACCGCCGCAGCTCACAACAATGGGCGGCGAACCCGGCCCCAAAGGCGGTGAGCCAGTAGTGGCGGTCTCCCTCCGAAGCGCCCTCATTCAGGCGTTGCTCCAAGGCCATCATCACGCTGGGGCTGCTGCAGTTGCCGAAGTCGCGCATCACTTGCCTCGTTTCGGGCAAGTCCCGCCCGGTGGCTTCCTCCACCGCCAGCACCACCTCGCGTCCACCGGAATGAGAGAGCACGGCATCGGGCTCGCCACTGCGCGCGGCCCATAGCTCGCCCACCGCTTGTCCGGCCAGGGTGGGGACGCTGCGATGAAGCTGGTTCTTGAGAAACCCCCCGCTATTGACGAAGCGAATTTTCTCCCGCTCTTGAGGCAAATGACGAGTGGCGAATGCTCCAGCCTGCCACTGCCCGGCGCTCGCCCGCTCCTCTCCAGCCCAGATGGCACTGGCGGCAGCATCGCCGAAGAGGGCGGCACTGATGAGCACTCCGGGCTCGTCATTGAGATAAAAAGCCAGGGAGCAAGCCTCCACCGCCACCGTGGCCACGCGGGCCTGCGGATGGACGGCGAGAAAACCCTGCGCAGCCCGCCAGAGCGGCACCGCAGCCCCACAGCCGAAACCATTGACATCTTGCAAGAAGGCTTCGCCCCGCACTCCGGCAAGCTCGGCGAGGTGGCTGGCCAATCCGGGGCAAAGATAACCAGTGCAGGAGGAGACAAAGAGAGCGTCGAGCTCCCCCGCTCCCAACGCGGCTCCGTCGAGAGCCTTTTGCAAACTGGCCAAGGCCAGCCGGGGGGCCTCCCGCTCGTAATGTCGATTAAGTTCTTCCGGTCCGAGAGCAAAGAGGTCCAGGGGGTCAGGCAGGACAAAAGCGCGCCGGGCGATCCCAGAGTCGCCAGTGAGCACTTTTTCCAAAAGAGCACGGGAGCGGGGAGCCAGCGCACGCACCCGGGAAGACTCCGCAATCCGTTGCCAGACCTCGGATTGAGAAAAAACATGGGGCGGAGTGGCACTGGCGAGGGATTGCAGAAACATCAGGTCAAGAGTTGGTTAAGAGTGGCAATGGGAAGGCAACGACTCCGGGCGGCCCAAGCCAGAGAGCAACGGCCGAGAGGATGCAAAAGCACGGAGTGAAGACCCCGGGCCAGAGTGAGACGGTGGGAAAAACGCTTGGCGAGGAGGCTGCGGACTGCCTGCCGGGCCTCGGCCCACGAGCAATCCCCCCCAGCATAGCGCGACAGAGGACCCAGCGCGGACTCGGCGGCCTCCAGAGCCATAGACATGCCATTGCCAGTGAAGGGCGGCACGATGCGCTCGCTATCCCCAAGAGTGAGCAAATCGGGGGGATGGGACTGGCTGCCGAAGCGCAGACCAGAAACCCCGGTCAGCGAAGATTCGTCGGCCTCGGCCGCTTGCAAGCGCTGCCCGAGCCCCGTCAGTCCGTTGACCTGCAGATAATTTTCCAGCAAGGCGGAACCCTTGCCTTGCACCCCTCGTTGACGGTGAAAAAGCCCGCAGACATTGACGCGCCCATCCTCCACCGGGGTCAGGCCAAGGTAGCCGGCAGACCCGAGATGCATCTCCAGCCCAGCAGACAACTTGAGACCCTGGTAATGAGCCTTCAGCCCCAGCCAGGAGCTGTCCTTCTGCAAGAAGCGACCAGCGGCCCAGACCAAGCCTTCGCGAGGCTCTGCAACCAGGCGCGAGCGCTCATGAACCTCCGCCCCTTGCTCCCGGGCCCATGCCACGAGACGGCGGTCCATCTCCCAGCGGGAAAGCGCGCGCACGGGACGGCCCAAGGCCGATTGCGCCACCTTTTTTTCCCCGATAAACCAAACCATCTCGCGGTGGCAGAGCGCATCGGAAAACAAGGTGCTAAGCCCGAGGGCGTGCAGGGTGGACTCCCCCACTCCATTGAGAAACTCGCCGCAAAGCCGGTGGCGAGGATAGCTGCCGGCCTCGTGCAGGCACACCGCCACTCCCCGACGGGCCAAGGCCCCGGCCAAGGCCAGTCCGGCGATTCCTCCGCCTGCTATCTCAATGGTCCGCGCCTTCAAATTCCCTGCGACCCTCCCCCCGTTTCCTATCAGGTCAAATCAATTCGCTTCTTCCCGCCAAGCAAGGGAGCGCAGTCCCCCGCGCAGAGTCGTCCTCTCGCGCCATTGCCAATCGCCCTCCAAAGCGAGCAGCTCCCGCAGTTCCCCGCGACGGAAGCCCGCCCGAATACTCACCATCATGTCGTGTCGGGTGACGTCGTTCACGAAGGGAAAGAGCGTGCGGCCTTCCACCAGCGCCCAGGGCGAGCGCAGGGGTTCGGCAAAAAGCAGGAGACGGCTACGGGACAGCAAACGACCGAGTTCCGCCAATTGGGGTGAAGATAGGTGGTGAAGAATGAGACTGCCCACCACCACGCGCGCAGGCTGGTCTTGCCGGGGCAGAGTTTGCAGAAAATCGCCCTGCTGCCACTCCGCCCCCGGGGCGAGGTCGGCCGGGGCGGGCTGGAAATCAAAGCCGCAGCCGGGGTGACCCTGGCGTGCGAGGGCACGGAGAAGTTCGCCGTCCCCTGCCCCGAGCTCGCAGACCGCTTGACCCCGAGCCCGGCGGCGCAGCTCGCGCAAAATCCAGCGCTCATTGCCCATGAGAGCATTGATGAGGCGCAAATCGCGTCGACTGCGTTGCGCGCGCGGGTCGCTGGCGGGCAAATCATCCAGGATTTCCGGCTCGATCACCCGCTTCACGAGCCTCTCCTTTCCCGTCGCAGGATGGGGACAAAGACCTCTTCCGCGCCCGCCATTTTAACCTCATAGACAAAGGCCATGAGCTCGCCAAGACGTCCCGTTGGGAAGCCCTGGCGCTGAAACCACATCAGGTATTCGTCCGGCAGCGAGACGAGGAGACGGTCCTGATAGCGACCGAAAGGCATGCGGTAAACACAGAGGTCCTCGTAGATCTGCCGCCATTCCTCTTGATCGATGTCCCCGAATTCCATCATCTCGGGAGCATCGGGTGGCAAGGGCCGTCACGCAACTGCTTCCGCCTGGGTGAAGGCAAAAGTCTCGCGGGCATCGGCGACATGGCCTTCCACCGCTGCCGCAGCCACCATCACGGGCGACATGAGAATGGTGCGACCAATGGGAGAGCCTTGGCGACCCTTGAAGTTGCGGTTGGAGGAAGAGGCACAGATTTGGTCTCCCACCAGTTTGTCGGGATTCATGGCCAGGCACATGGAGCAACCGGCGGCGCGCCACTCGAAGCCCGCTTCCTCGAAGATTTTATCAAGCCCTTCCTGCTCGCAGAGAACAGCCGTGATTTGGGAGCCGGGCACCGCGATGGCCTTCACTCCTTCTGCCACCTTGCGGCCCTTGAGGTATTTGGCCGCTTCGCGAAAATCGGAAAGACGCCCGTTGGTGCACGATCCCATGAAGGCCACGTCAATCTTGGTGCCCTTGATGGGCGCGCCGGGCTCCAGCTTCATGTAGTCGAGGGCTTCGGCGGTGGACTCGTTGCGCTCAGGCACATTTTCCGAAACAAAGAGAGCGTGGTCCGGAGAGATGCCCCAAGTCACGGTGGGCTCGATATCAGCGGCATCGATGACCACGACATCGTCGTATTCGGCATCGGCATCGGAGGCGAAGGACTTCCAGCGCTCCACGGCCGCATCCCATTCTTCCTCCTTGGGGGCGTAGGGCTTGCCCTTGAGGAACTCGAAGGTTTTCTCATCGGGATTAACGTAGCCGCAGCGCGCGCCGCCCTCGATGGCCATGTTGCACACTGTCATGCGCTCTTCCATGGTGAAGTTGTCGAAGGTGCTGCCGGCATACTCGTAGGCATAGCCAATACCGCCCTTGGCCCCGAGGAGCTTGATGATGTGCAGAGTGACGTCCTTGGCGTAAACCCCGGGAGGCAACTCGCCATTGACCTCGATGCGGCGGACCTTGAGGGACTCCATGGCGAGAGTCTGGGTGGCGAGCACGTCGCGCACCTGGGTGGTGCCGATGCCGAAAGCGATGGCTCCGAAAGCTCCGTGGGTGGCGGTGTGGGAATCACCACAGGCAATGGTTGTGCCCGGCTGGGTGATCCCCTGCTCGGGCCCCACCACGTGGACAATGCCCTGTTTGCCGGACTGCAGGTCGAAATAGGTGACCCCGAAGTCATCACAGTTCGCGCGGATGGCATCGATCATCTTGGCCGCCAGAGGATCAGCGGGCTGGTCCTGATTCTCGGTCGGGACGATGTGATCGATGGTCGCGAAGGTGCGGTGGGGAAATTTCACTTTCAGGCCCAGATCGCGCAGCATGCCAAAGGCCTGGGGCGAAGTGACCTCGTGAATGAGATGGGTGCCAATGAACAACTGAGTCCGTCCGTCACCCAACTTGCCCACGGTGTGAGCATCCCAAACTTTCTGATACAAGGTCTTCGCCATCTTCTTGAAACCGCTTCGCGCGGGGCGGGAATGTGCACGACGAGAAAGAACTTTTCAAGAACCGCCTCGCAAGAAATTCCCGAAAAGGCAAGCTCGCCGGGGAAAACGGAGGCCCTTCCCTCCCCAGGAAGACGCCGGAAAGGGAACAGGGCGCCTATTCGAGCAAGTTCTCGGCAATGTGCACCGCATGGTCGCCGATGCGTTCAAGGGAGCGGGCCACGAACATGAGATGAATCAGTTCGCGGTAATTGGCGGGATTATCCTCGATGGCCGAGGTGAAGGTGCGACGCGCTTTTTTGTAGAGCTTGTCGATCTCGTCATCATCTTCGTTCAACTCCGCCACCAGGTCGGGATTGTTATCACTATAAGCCACAATGGCTTGCCCGAGAGCTTGGTCCGAGCGGAGATAGAGAGGCTCCAGCAAATTGACCTCCACCACTTCGCCGATGGCCAAAATCTTGGGCGTGCGCTTGGCAATCTTGACCACGTGATTGGAGACGCGCTCCAGGTTGGCCCCCACCTTCATGGAGCTGAGCACGAAGCGCAAATCGGAAGCCACGGGATGGAACCGCACGATGAGATTCATGGCATCCTCATCAATCCGGTGGGCCAGGTTTTGCATCTCATCCTGATTGGAAAGCACCCGGGCCACCTGGTCCAGCTCCCTCTTGAGAAGAGCATTGACGGAGTGACTGAGATTGGTGCGGCAGAGAACGCCAAGTTCGAGGACGTCTTCTTTCAAAGCCACGAGAGCTTCGTCGAAACTGGCCAAAATGTGTTTACCGGGCATGGATGATTTGCGTTGAGTCGTTGTCGTCATGGGGGAAAACCCCTAACCTAATAAAAATAATGTTCGCCTGTCTAGCATTAACCGAAGCGTCCACTGATGTAATCTTCTGTCTGCTTCTGGGTGGGCGTGCTGAACAAAGTGGAAGTGGCATCGTATTCGATCAATTTGCCCAGATAGAAAAAGGCGGTGTTGTCGGAGATTCGTGAAGCCTGTTGCATGCTGTGGGTCACGATCACGATGGTGTATTTTTCCCGCAATTCGGTGATGAGCTCCTCCACCTTGGCGGTGGCAATGGGATCGAGGGCCGAACAAGGCTCGTCCATCAGAATGACCCGTGGTTGCACGGCGATGGCCCGGGCGATGCACAGGCGCTGCTGCTGCCCGCCGGAGAGGCCAAAGGCACTGCTGTGAAGCCGGTCCTTGACCTCATCCCAGAGCGCGGCTCCCCGAAGACTTTTCTCCACGATTTCCTCCAGCTTCTTTTTGTCGTTATTGCCCTGGATGCGCGGCCCATAGGACACGTTCTCGAAGATGGACTTGGGAAAGGGATTGTATTTCTGGAAGACCATGCCCACTTGCTTGCGCAACTCGATGACGTCCACTTCAGGAGCATGGATATCCTGCCCCATGATTTTGATAGCGCCACTGGTGATGCGGGCGGTATCAATGAGGTCGTTCATGCGGTTGAAACAGCGCAGAAAGGTAGACTTGCCACAACCGGAAGGCCCGATGAAGGCGGTCACCTTTTTCTCAGGGATATCGAGCGAGATGTGGTCGAGAGTGTTGGTCTTGCCACCATCGTAGCTGAAGCTGACGTCCGTGCACTCGATCATGGTGCGGCGTCCTTCAATCTCGCCCACCGCGGGTTTGGCGGGCGTCTCTTCACCCAAAGTTGCAGTATCTTGATTCATCTTGATTACCATTTCAATTTACTCCGCATGCGGATGCGCAACCACACCGAAAGACCGGCGAAGGACATCACGAATAGCATGAAAACGAGGACCGCGCCATCCTGCATGGGGCGGGTGTATTCCGATTGCGGAATGCGCGCCGCAACGGTGTAGATGTGGTAAGGCAGGGCCTGCACCGATTGCGAAAGGAAGTCGAAAAGCCAGCCCAAGCCGGAGCGATTGATGCCCTCCCAGGGAAGGAGGGAGCGTTCCGCCAAGGCTGCAGTGAACATGATGGGTGCGGTCTCCCCCGCTACCCGGGTGATCCCGAGCACGGAGGCGGTGAGAATTCCCGGCAAGGCATAGGGGAGCACCGCCGTGCGGATGGACTCCCACTTGGTGGCCCCCAGGGCGAGGGAGGCCTCCCGGTATCCTTTGGGCACCGCCCGCAGCGACTCTTCACAAGCGGTGATGATGACGGGCAAAACCATGACCGCGAGAGTGAAGCCCCCGGCGAGCATACAAGTCCCCCACCCCTCGAAGCTGAGATACCAGCGGCCGTTCCAGACCGCTTTGGAACGGGTAGCGTTGGCCTCCCGGACAGCCTCCTTGATTGGGGTGCCTTTTGCGATATGGATTTCGCGCTCCACCTGCTGGCGGACGGGAGGCTCCGAGAAGGAAGGCCAGAGAGGCACGCGCACGGAATCCCGCACGGCCACCACATTGGTCACCTTGGGAGCGAGGAAAACGAAGAGCATGAGGCCAAAGAGGCCGAACACGATGGAAGGAACCCCGGCGAGGTTGAGAATGGCGAGGCGGATGGAATTCATCATCGAGCCCTGCTTGGCATATTCGCTCAAATAAACACTGGCCGAAACCCCCACGAAGAGAGCCACCACCATACAGATGATGACCAGCAGAGCGGTGCCAGCCAGAGGGCCAAGCACCCCGCCCGCCGAGTAGGAATGAGTCTCCTCCTGCACGCCCTTGAGGGCCTCCGGGTTCAGTTCCTTGATTTTGAAAGCGATGGTGGAAGGCATCTCGACCTGCCCCCGCTCTTGTAAGGTGAAGCGGATGCGTTGATCGGTCACAGTCACCGGGCGCTGGTCCCGCAAGGCCATTCCTTCCAAGCCAGCGGTAAATTCCTCGAAGACGCCTTTGTCCATCAAGCCTACCACCTCTTTGTCGACCGCCACGGTCACCTCGCCCGCTTCATGTTTTTTCTCGAAAGCAAAGGTCTTGCCAGTCGCCATCTCCAGGTCCCGCAGTTTGCCCAGAGAGAGGCGGTGATGGCCCGGGGGAACGACAAAGGAAACCCGTTCCCGCGGCACCTCCAAAGGAGTCACCCCAGCAAAGTCAAGCTGGGGATTGGAGCGTTCGACGAGCTCGTAATCCTTGGGGGGAAGCTCCAAGGTCGTGCCCTCGTTGATTTTGAGCACAAAGAGGGTTTCCGGACTATTGGTCAGAAAGCTGGTGCCATACTTGGCCAGGACGGGAGCCCCGCGCATGAGAATGGTCCCGAAGATGATGCCCGCGATGAGGAGGACGAACCAGGTGGCGGACCAGAGAAGGACCCGCTGCAGTTTTTCCACCTTTTGCAGCGAACTCTCGTGATGCGCGAAGGGATTCGAGTTCGCAGAGTCGCTTTGCGAATTGTTGTCGTCCGTGGTCATTTGTTACCGAAACGTTTGAGGATTTCCTGGGAAAGGGAGTTCAAGACTAGCGAGATGGTGAAGAGCACCATCCCGACCATGAAGAGGGCGCGCCAGTGCAGGGAACCCTGCTCCACCTCTCCGGTCTCCTGCGCGATGATACCGGTCATGGTGTGGGTGGGGTCGGTGAGGACACCCAGGCCCTCTCCCCACTCAGGCATGGCAATCTTATTTCCCGCCACGAGGAGAACCACCATGGTCTCGCCAATGATGCGGCCGAAGCCGAGGAGAACGGCCGCCACGATCCCGGAGAGAGCGGTGGGCACCACGACCTTGAAAATGGTTTGCAAGCGGGTGCTGCCGAGAGCCAGAGAGGCATCCCGATAGGCCTTGGGCACGTTGTTGAGAGCATCCTCCGCCAGGGTGAAAATGGTCGGAATGGACATGAAGGCCAGCAGAAGTCCGGCATTGAGGGCGTTCAAGCGCTCCTGCATGGGAAAGCCCGGAAGCCAGGCCAGAAACTCCCACTGGCTCATCTCCCGGAGAAAATCACCCAGCACGACAATGCCGAAGAAGCCCAGCACGATGGAAGGAATGGCCTGGATAAATTCGATGGTGGGCTTGATGAGATTCTGCTCCAGGGGGCTGGCAATCTGATTGACGTAGATCGCCGACGCGACGGAAAAGGGCACGGCAATCACAATGGCGATGATCGCGATAATGCAGGAGCCGGAGAAAAGCGGCAGGAGGCCGTAGACATCATTCCAGCTGGAATTGGTCACCCACTCGGTGCCGAGGAAAAAGGTCAGAATGGAACCACCCATGCCAATTTTCTCGTCGTGGGACCACTCCTCCGCTTTTTTGCCCAGGCGCTTGAACTGCTTTTCAAACCCCTCACGCACCTTGGGCAAGTCTTCGAGAATGGCATTGGATTGTTTGGCCGCAACCTCGTCTGGAATGGCTTTGACCAAGCGCCGGGTCGTCTGAAGCAGCTCCTGGCGCAGGGCCTGGTGCTCGTCCCGGTGGTCATAGACGGGCCGGGTCATCTCCTCCGGCTCGGGGGTGGAAAGATCGACCTCGGCAGCTTGCGCCAGCATCTCGGCCTTGCGTTCGGGGTCATCAGTGAGCTTGGCCCCATCTTCGAGGGCCTTCTTGCGCCGGGGAGCGGTGCGCGCTTTCTCCACCTCGTCGCGGTTCTCGGAGGTGATGGTGCGTAGTTTGCTCCACAACTCCTCAAGCGGAGCTTGGGCAGCCACCAGCTCGGTGACGGCAGTGCCGAATTGCTCATACTCGGCTTCAGCGGCAGCCTGCTTTTCTGCAATACGCGCTTCCAACTCGGCGAGCCAGGGAGAATCCTCCCCCGTCAGATCGCGCACCATGGCTTGCTTGATGCGATTGAACTGCTTTTCCTCGGGAGTGACTTCGCTGAATGTCAGGTCCGTCACACTCAGGTCCCCAGCCGCCCGGGCCACCGCTTCCTGCAAGGCCTGGCGCTTTTCCTCGACCTCCGCCTTGGCCACCTCATAGGCCTCACCCCCGATAAATTCGAGCACCCCGACTTGCTCCTCGGCCGCCGCGAGGGCATCGCGCTCACGTTCGACTTCTTCCCGCAGAAGGGTCTTCACCTCGCGACCCACTTCCAGAAGCGCGAGTTCATCGCGCACCACACTGCGCAGTTGGAGATTGTAAGCTTGGGTGGCAGCGGAGGTGATCTTGCGATGAGCCTTGAGCTCGGCATCCATGTAGCCGACATACTCTTGCCCAGTCTCGCGATAGGCCCGCAATTCTTCCAAATGACGGGGAAAAAAGAAAAAGGCTTCTTTTGCCAGAAAGGCGGAAATCAACAAGAGGACGATAATCGCCACCATGGCATTGCCGCCGAAAAAGTAGCGGATCATATCCTGCAGACCCAGCCCCATGAAACGGAAGCCTGCTTTCTTGCGGAAGGCTTTCGCCTCACCCTGCGCGGATTGTTCGGACATTGAAGTCTTGTGCTAGGTTGTCAGAGCCGTTTGTTCAACCCGGGAACGGCCACCCGGTCATTTTTTAGCGATCGCGCCCTCCCTGGGGAATCCTCGACCACCCGCCAAAGGGAGAAGAATCAGCTCTTTGGCAATAGAAACGCCTCCCCCGGGGAGGAGAGGCGTGGAGAAAAATTTCTTGGGTGGAAGCTTACTCAGCGGCCACGAAACCGACTTTTTCGATCACCTTCTTGGCGATCTCATCAGTCATGGCCCACTCGAGGAACTTGGCAGTTTCACCGCTGGGCTCGCCAACAGTGTAGTAGTAAAGCTTGCGGGAAAGAGGATACTCGGAGGGCTTTTCCAGGCCTTTGCCATCGACCGTCACGGGCACGAGACCTTCATTTTCCGCGTAAGCCAAACCGACGTAACCGATGCCATTGGGATTGCGACCGACTTCGGAAGCGATGGCTTCGTTGCCTGCCATTTTCTGGGTGGAGGACCCGTAGTCGCGCTTGTTCATCGCCAACTCCTGGAAGCTCTTGTAAGTTCCGGAAGAGGTGTTGCGGGTGTAGACTGAGATGGCACCTTTCTTGCCACCGAGCTCACTCCAGTCGGTGATTTCACCAGTAAAAATACCTTCCACCTGCTTTTTGGTGAGGTTCTTGACGGAATTGGCTTCGTTCACCACCACCGCGATCATGTCAATCCCGGCGACGTGCTCGACGAGCTCTTTGCCTTTCGCAGTGAAGGAGTCTTTCTCTCCTTCCTTGGCGTCACGGGAGCTCATTCCGATGTCAGCAGTGCCTTCCAGCAAGGAAGTGAAAGCAGTGGAGGAACCCTCGGCCGCAATCTCGAAATCGACTGCATTGCCTTTGGCTTTGTAGACCGCAGTCAACTGGGGAACCATCTTGGCACCCAGAGTATCGGAACCTTTGATGACCACCTTGGACTGACCCAAAGCGGTGCCGCCGAGGATGAGACCCGAGGCCAGAGTGGCGATTAGAGTTTTTACTTTCATAGTGTTACTTGGAATTCGGCCCTCCCGGTGATGGTTGGGACGGCGCAAACATGGACAGAATGCCAGTCGGCGCGCTCTCTTTTAAGTGACGATTTTGTCACATTAAAATCTCCCCTTTTTGCAACCGAAGCGCTAGCTCTGTGGCTCGCGTGACAATTTCGTCACAATTCCACGTCCACGCTTTTTCAACTAACGGAGTTTAAGTTTGTGGCACCCTAGTTAAAAACCATGCACATGAAGAACACGATCCTTCCTCTCAATTGCCTTGCCCTCGCTTGCGGCGGGTTGGCCTGGGCTGGCGAAGCCCCCCTTGCCCCGGCTCCCCTTCCGGAGACCCCGGTGGCCGAAAGTCCCGCCAGTTGGTGCGACGCCCTGCAGACGGTGGGAAAAACGCCCAGCGACTGGCTCAATCCGCTCGTGCAGGACTTCTCGGTCTTCGGCCGCTTCCAGTTCCAAACCGCTTGGATCGATGGAACAGACGCCGACGGCGATGATTTCAACGACAGCTACAACGAATTCCGCCGCGTGCGGGTGGGCGCGAAGGGCAAGTTCCTCAACTACTTTGACTTCAAGGGCAACATCAACCTGGTTTCCGATGGCCGCCCCAGTGGGGACGACTTGGACTGGGGTTACGAGGGCTTTGACGAAGCTCTCCTCGGGGTTGATTTGGCGAAAGCCTTTGGCCTCGGCATGGACAGCCTGCACCTCAGCTACGGTCGCCACAAGTTCGCCATTTCCCACGAAGCGAACGAGTCCTCCAAGAAGATCATCACCGTGGAGCGCTCCGCCATTTCCAACAAGATCTACGGCGCATTGCGTCCCACCGGGGTGAAGCTGGCAGGCAGCCAGGGACCCTGGGACATGCTCCTTGGCGTCTACTCCACCGAGCCAGAAGACGAGTTCGTGGCAGGATGGGAAGAAGCCCTCGTCTATCAGGCCTCGCTGGGCTATCAGGTCAGCGACGACTTCAGCGTGCTGGTGGACTTTGTCTACAACGATTCCGACGCCGAGGATGACAGCCTCTGGGGCTACCAGTGGGCCACTTCCGTGAGCGCGGTTTATGAATCCGGCCCCTGGGGTCTGGTGACTGACTTCATCTACGGAGACAATGGCAGCTCCGGCATGGGCCAGAATAACCCCGACCGCCAGGACGACTTCTGGGGTGTAGTGATCATGCCCCACTACTGGTTACTGGAGGATCGCCTGCAAGCAGTGGCCCGCTACCAGTATGCCGGCTCCTCCGCCGACGAAGGAATCCGGGTGAATAGCCGCTACCTGCGTCGCAATGACGACACCGACGCTGCCATCAATGGGGGCCGGGGTGACGAGCACCACAGCATTTATGGTGGTCTCAACTACTACCTCTGCGACCACAATGCCAAGATCATGGCCGGGGTGGAATACGACGACCTGAGCACCCCTGCCGGTGATGTCGACGCCCTGACCTTGTGGCTCGCCTTCCGCAGCTACTTCTAATGCCCGTCCGAGGTTCTTGCTGGTCAAATCCTGAAAGCAAAGCAAGCAGGCTTGGCTCGTCCTTTTCCAACCGGAAAGACGGCCTCAATTGACCAGAAAGAGAATCTGGAGTGGGTCTTTATCCATTCACAAAAAAGGTCGCGGGAGATTCGATCCCGCGACCTGACAAACAACCGGGGGGCGGTCCTTTCCGCCTTTCCCAATCCGGACCAGCCAATCTCCGGCCTTTATTTACCGGAATACTCGCTGGAAAATCCGTAACCGACGTTAGCGAGAAGAAGGTTGAGATTGTGGCGCAAGGCAGCCGCGACATCGGCTTCTTCCAGCTCGCTTCCCCGGAAGCGTCCCCAGAGATCGCGCGTCCCTGCTTCTTCCTCCTTTTCAGCCTTGGCGAACTCGCCATCCAGCTTTCGGAAAAGCTCCAGAACCATCTTCATGTGGGTGGATCGCCAATCCACCGAGCCGATCTCGCCCTCCGGCAACGCTTGCTCCTCGGTGCGCAGAACCTGACCGGTATCATAACGATTGCCATTCATGGTGAGTCGAATCTGGGAAGCCCCCACGTAACCGGCAGGGGTGAAAGTCAACTCCAGATAGGCCACCGCATCGGCCCGCAAGGCCGAGATATGCTCCACCCGCATGGAGACGAAAATGCCGCCATCAAGATTTCGCGTCACCGTCGGCACGTGGGTGCGGTAGGTGTGATTGTCGACGGTATAGGTCGCCGTCCGCTTTTTCGACCAGCCATTCAGCTTGGTCCCCAGACTCTCGACATCAATGCCGAGCCCGAAGGCAGAACCCAGGCTGGAAAGTCCCAAGGCTGCCAGAAGTGCTACAAATTTCATAGTATTCAAGTGATTTGATAGATTGTCAACGAGCTGGGATTAGAAGGCCACCCGGCCCCCAGTGTGCCAGAGCAGATTGTTGAAGTCGCCGTCACTCTCATTCTTGAGGAGCTGATACTCCAGCCCGGTAGAGAGAATGAGATAGTCCTGGATAAAGTGCCAATCGAGACCGGCATAGAAGGAGTGAAGCTCATCGGCGGCGAGAACCTTGGAATAGCCTTCCAGCGGTTGCGTGGCGTCGCCCCGGGCATCGGCCACCCCGATGCCAATGGAAAGGGCGCCATCATCATCAGTATCGGCATAGCTGTAGCGACCGACAAAGCGCAGCGCATCCTCGAAGAGCCAGTAGCGCCCGGTGAGGGTCATCCCCCAGGCGGTGGCAATATCCCCATTGGCCAGGATGAAGTCCCCGGCAAAGTCGAAGTCCCCGCTGCTCACCTCGATCCCGGTGGAGAGAAGATGGCGATAGCCCAGGGGCACGCTGCCGTCCCGCTCGGAGCTGGTGTTATATAGGTAGTCCAAATGCCAGCGCTGATGCCCCGGAGGAGCCTCCCCTTCTTCCTCACCGGCGGCCACCACTTTGTCCCGGTCAAAGGTGTAGCTCATATTGGCAAGCACGAAGCCGCCGCCCTCGAAGTCTGGCAGGTTCCGGTCGCGGGCCCCGCTGAACCAGCCCAAGCCGAGTTCCCACGGGCCATCAACCACGCTGACCCGGGTGCCCAAGGTATTGGCCGGGGCCACCTGCTCCACCAGCGGAGAAAGACGGGGTGCAATCCGCACGGCCGGGTCCTGCTTGTATTCCTGACTGAAGGGGGGACGGAATTTTCCCCCCTCGACTTGAAGAGCTTCGTTCACTTGCACGGTCGCCTTCAGGGTATCGACGCCCTGATAACCTTCTCCGTCGGCAACCACGCGTCCTTCCAAATCGGTGTTGTAAAAGGCCCGCATCATCCCGCCGAGGCGCACCCGCTTCAGCTGGCTCTCATCCAGGTCCTCGCTTTTTCCCGCCTTGGGCTCAAGACTGCCCTGGGCCATCCCCCACTCTGCCAGGCCATCGATGGCGACAGCCTGCACCACCCGTCCATTGGGATTATCGTAAACCAGCGCGGTGGGTGCGAGGCGATTTTTCCAGCGGGAAGAGTAGTCCCGGTTGTCTCGCAAGACCTCCTTCTCGGCCGCTTCTCCCACCCCGACTTCCTCTGCCCGCGACGCAGCCAGAATGTCGTCCACGGTCGCTTCTTCAGCCGTGATTTTGCCTTCTAGCAGGTCGAGGGCTTCATTAGCGGAAAGGCTGCCCGCCAGTCCCCCGCCGAGAGCCACCCCCATGCGGGCCGTTCTTAGAAAATTCGTTCTCATTTTAGTCTTCGTCGTCATTTGCTTCCGCTTCCCGCTTCTTCTCCTGCTCCGCTCGCAAGGCCGCTTGCTCGGCCTCCTCCCGAGCCCGGGTTTCCTTCTGGCGCTCGGCAAAGATGGAGACCTGTTTGGCAAAGCGGGAGAGCCCGTCGCTGGGCTTCAGCGCCAGAGCCCGCTCGATGTAGGGCATCGCTTCCACGAACTCGCGCTGCCGGACCAGCATTTGCCCGAAGCTCCGGTTGGCCAGATACTGGGTCTGCTCATCGGCGCTATTCATGGCCAGCTTGAACTGGGCCCGGGCAAGACCGATCAAGCGGATGGCTTCCTCTTCATCCGCAGCGTTCTCTGCCAGTTGCTCATGGTAAATGCCGTTTTCCACCAAGGCTTCTCCGTTGGAGGGGTCCAGCTCCAGGATCTGCTGCACCAAGCGTCCCACTTGCAGAGGGTCACCCTCACTCTTGGCGATTTTCACCTCGGTGAGGTAAAAGCTGATTTGCTGGCTGCGGGTGAGCTGCCCGCCTTTTTTCTCGCGCACGGCGGTAATGTATTTGGCCGCCTCCCGGGGGGCGCCGTAGTCAGCGAGAATGTTCGCCGTGCGCAGGCTTCGCTCGACATCAAGACTTTCGCTCTTAGCGAGCGCGGCGAGATAAGCCCCCAAGGCCAGCACCGGCTTCTTCTGGTCTGTGTAGATGTCCCCCAAGGTGTTGAGGGTGCTCTCGTCCGCCAGGTCCTTCAAGCGCATGACCTCAAAGTTCTCCGCCGCACGCAGGGGCTGCTCCATATTCAAGTAGCAATTGGCCTGCATTTTCCAGAAATCACTCGCTTCCGGATTCACCGCCAAAAGGTCTCCCAGCATGGCGGCGGCCTCGGGCCACTTCTCCTGCTGATAGAGCGAGAGCGTCAGCCCCGAACTCCATTGGGTCTCATCGGGATTCAGGAGATAAGCCTGCCGGTAAGCTGCTTCCGCCGCCAGAGGTTTGTTGTCCTGGGTGTAGGCATAGCCCAGCAAGCCATAAACCAGCTGATCCGCTTCTCCCAACTGGATGGCCTTCTTGAGATGGGGAAGGGCCTCGGCGACCCGATCCTGTCCCGCGTAGAGAAGGGCGAGATACTTGTGCGCCCGCCGGAAGTCCGGATGCCCCTTGATGGCAAGCTTGTAAGCCCGCTCGGCATCCTCCGTGCGGTCGTTCATGAAATAGAGCTGGGCCAATTGGAAAATGAGCGCGGGGCTCACCTCCTTGGGCGCGACTCCTTCCTCCACCGGATTTTTCCGCTTTTTGATGAAATCCACGATGCGAGCCTCAGCCTCCCGGAAACGGGCATCGGAAAACAGTCCCGCCAAATCGGCCAGCAACTCGTTCTCCTCCCGGTCCACCTTGGGTTCCACGGGCGAGAGAAAGCCATACGCCCCCACAAAGCCCTTGAGGAACTCGGGGCTGCGAAACTGCTCTTTGGGAACCCGCAGGGGGTCGGCGGCGAGGGGCCCCGCCAATAGTGCTGCTAGAAGTATCGTTCTCATTATGTCTTCACCCGAAAATTGAAAGGAATGGTGGCCGTCATCACCGCCTTGCGCCCGCCTTTGATTCCCGGCTTGAATTTCCAGCGCTTGGCCGCATTGAGGGCCGCCTGGTCCAAGGCCTGGAAGCCGGAGGATTCTTTGACGGAAGCATTGGTGACCACCCCGCGCTCATCGACGGTGACCAGCACGAGCACCTTGCCACCCTGCTTCTTCTTGAGCATCTCGCCCGGGTAACGCGGTGGGGGCTTGCTGGTGGGTCGGGGCGGGGTATCCAGATCGCCTCCCCCCAGAGCATTGGGATCGTCGGCCACTTCAAAATTGGGCTTCAAGTTCAGCATCATTTTACCACCCACTCCGGCACCGAGGTCGAAGGGGATGTCGGCGATGTCCATGGGCTCGGTCTCCAGGTTCAGCTCAGGCTCGGGCTCGGGCTCCTCCTCCGGGGGAGGCGGCTCCTCTTCCAGCTCGAAGTCTTCCGGCGCCTCTTCCACATAGGCCGCCTCCATGGTGGTGGTGACTTCCTCCTTCTTCCCCTCTAATTTTTGCATCAGCGGGATCACGTAAAAGACGAGAAAGGTGAACACGAGGCCACCCACGATGGCCGCAGCGATATTCAGGGGGCGGTTTCCCCTGGGCGGCTGGTAAACATGGCGGCTGGCGAGTCGGCTCATCGTCTTATCCTTGGGTAAAGGTCACCTTCTCTCCTCCGGCCTGCCGCACTTCATCATAGACCCGGGTGCGCACCCCATGGGGAGCCTGCGGATGGGCCTGAATGATGATGGGCGTCTCCTCGTCCTGCGAAATGGCGTTGCGCACCAGCGTCCCCACCGTGTCCATGGCGATGGCCTTGCCATCATGGCCCAGGGAACTGTCTTGGGCCACCGTGATCACCACGGTGCTGTTTTCCTGCACGGCAGAGACCGCCGCCGAATCCTCCGGCAAGGGCAAGGGCACGCCGTCCTCTTCCACGAAAACCGCCGTCACAATGAAGAAAATGAGCAGAATAAAGACACAGTCGATCATAGGCGACAAATCCGGTTCCGGATCACCCTCCTCGCTGCCTGAGCCCAGTCGACCTCTTCCAAACATCAGCTTTCAGTGGAAATAGTGATCCGGTGCTTCACCACCCCGGCCTCAAGGCACTCCTTGCCGACGTCGTCCACCAGTCCGGCGTGCGCGACCGCGTCGCCCTTGATGATGACGTGGGCCTCCGCTGGGTCCGACTTCTCCAGGAGCAAAGGCGTGACCACCTGCTGCACTCCGGCCAAGCCTATGCTCTGCCCATCATAGAAAACCTTGTTGTCCGCCGTGACGGCGAAAATGATGCTGTTCTTCTCCAGCCGCTCCGCACTCTGGGCATCGGGGTCATTGACCGGCACCTTGGGCTCTTTGACGAACACAGTGGTGACGATGAAGAAGATCAACAGGATGAAAACACAGTCGATCATGGGAGAGAGGTCGGGCTTGACCTCTTCGTCGCCGCCTGCCAGGGATGGACCATCGCGTAACATTTCAGAGAGATTTAAATTTTGTGGTGACCACGGCGGCCTGCAATTGGCTGAGCACGGTCGCGATCTGATTGCGCTTTTCCCTCACCACCAGGGCAAAGAACATTCCTGGCAAGGCCACCACCAGCCCGGTCAGGGTCGTGAATAGAGCCTCCTTCATGCCCTCGGAAATCATCTCCATCCCTTGCTTGCCCCCCCCGGCTCCCAGGCCGTCGAACATCGCGAGCATACCCATCACCGTGCCCAGCAGCCCCGTCATGGGTGCGGCTGCCACCAAGGTGGTGATGATGATCAAGCGCTGGTCAATCGATCGCACCAGAACATCGAACATCTCATCGAACCGCCGCTGCACCCGCTTCACCGAAATCTTGGGACCATGAACCGCATAGCGGATGATCTCCCCCACCCGGCCCTCCGCTTCTTCGGGACAGGCGATCCACCTCTCCCATTCTTCGCGCCGGGCAGTGGTGAGATTTCCTTTCTGCACGTAGATCACAGCCGCGATGGAGGTGATGTAAAGCAAGAGCGCGACCCCTGCGAGCGCGGCCATCACCAGCCCGCCCTCCCGAAAAATGTCGATGACTTCCTGAAAATTCGCTCCCATCGTCGTTCGCCCTACGCAGCCATTTCCTTCTCCTCGAAATCCTCCTCACCGCCGGGACCATTTTCCGGATCCCGGGGCTCTTTCTCTTCGAGCTCTGTGGTTCCGTTCAAAATCGCCAAAGCCACCCCCTGCGCGGTGTCAAAGCGGGAGCGGGCATAGCTCTTGAGCATGCCGTGGATGATGATGATGGGAATGGCAACCACAAGGCCCTCCGCCGTGGTCACGAGGGCGGCCCCGATCCCTTTGGAAAAGTTCTGGGCATTGCCCGTGCCATGAATCGCCATGGCATCGAAGGTCTGCATGATGCCGAGGACAGTTCCCAGCAGCCCCATCATGGGTGCCGCCGCCGCCACGAGGGCCAGAAAAGGCAGGAAACGCTCCAAGCGGGGTTGCACCGCACTGAGTTTCTCCAAAAGGGCATCTTCCAAAATCCTCCGCTTGCCATAAAAATTCTCCACTCCGGCTTCCACCATTTTGCCGGAAAGCCCCCGGATCGCCTCAGCTTGGGCTTTGGCGCTCTCCACCTCCCTCGCCAAGAGAGCGTCGACTATCTCGTTGACCTTGGCTCGCGAAGGGATGGTGAAATTGATGATCTCGATGAGCTTGAAGAGAGCGATGAGCAAGGCCACTCCGCCGAGAGCCAAGATGGCATAGCCCACCACGCCTCCGTCTTTAGCCCGGTCACCCAGGCTCGGGGTCTCATTCTTCGCCTTCAGGGCCTTCCCATTGGTGGCATCGATGGGCAGGTCCCCCGACCCGCTCTCCACGAGAGTCCGCATCTGCACGGCCTCCTCCCCTTCAAAAAGAGAAATCTGGGGAAACCCATTGCTACCCAATCCTGTCAACCCGGCCAAATCCTTGCCCTTGGCCGCAAAATAGCCCACTGGCCCCACCACCGCGAAGTCGCCATTAACGAAATCAGAACCCACCAATCCCCGACCGACGAAGCGACGCCCCCCGGCAGCCTCTTGCAGCCGCTGCGCGCCCACCTGGAGAGCTTCCAGCCGGGCTACCATTTCCGCCGCCAGGTCCTTTTCATGACTCGCCTCTTGGCGAGCCGCTTCGATCGCATCCTGATACAACTGCACTTCGGCCGGGTGCACGCGATTGAGAAAGCCTTTGGTGTAGCCATCGAGGACATTGCGGGTGTAGTCAAATTCACCCCGCCGACTGGCCAGCTCATCGTCCAAGCGCTTTTCCTTGCCCGCAATCTGTAGTTCCTGCGCAGTCAGCTCCCGCAGCTCTTTTTCCTTTTGACGATGCTCCGCCTCCAAGGTCTGCGCCTCGATGACGAGGGGACTTTCTTCCGCCGCGATGGCTTGCTCAATGCGCAGGTAGCCCTGCTGAGCGGATTCCAGATTTTGCCG
Source organism: Roseibacillus ishigakijimensis (assembly GCF_016595415.1). Classification (GTDB taxonomy): domain Bacteria; phylum Verrucomicrobiota; class Verrucomicrobiia; order Verrucomicrobiales; family Akkermansiaceae; genus Roseibacillus; species Roseibacillus ishigakijimensis. Next base: position 20,984 of record NZ_JAENIO010000016.1, on the reverse strand, counting down.
CGCCTTGACGAGCGCGTCCCCGGAAGAGACCTGCCCCAGAGCAGCGCCCGCCGAGACGGTGAAAACGAAGAGAGAGAAGGAAAACTTGGTCATGAAATTCTCAATTAGCCGATTTAGAAAACTAGCGGGCCTTGCTCAGTCGACCGTGAGAGGCAGGGTCACCATTTGGGATTCGCCAGATTGATCGGCAGCCTGGTAAAGGGCCTGCACGCGCTCGGGAAGGCCTTCCCCACTGAGTTTCGCGAAGGTCCAGCCCTCGTCAGAGCTCCGGCCCACGAGAGCCACTTCAGCCGCATCATCCACCGCGTAGGCCACTGCGAGACCGAAATAGAGCACGTTCATTTGTTTCTCCACCTCGCCCACCCGCAGGGGATGGCTGACCGCCCACAGCTTGCTGTGGAAGCGCTCGCCCTCGGTGAGAATATGGACCAAGGGCTGGATGCGGGAATTCAATCCCAGCTTCTCCTTCTCATCCGGCTCGGCGGTGCGGTGCTCGGCCAACGATTCAATGGCTGCCTTCAGCTTGGGCGAGCCACTCTCACCACTGACATAAAACTCCGGCAACAAAGGGACCACCTGGGCCACCGCGGCCTCGACAGCGGGAAGACCGGCGCGGAGGGCTTCGCGGGCCTCGTTGAATTCTTTCTGCTGGGCCAGCTTTTCTTGGGAAGACTCATCCGCCAGTGCCAGGCGAGCTTCCATTTTGGCAATGTCGGCTTCGGCCTGCTGCAGCATCACCTCCATGCCCTCGATGGAATTCTTCAGCTCCTGTTGCCGGGTCGTCCAATCCGACTCCAATTCGTGAGTCTTCTCCACGGTCCCCATCCATTGGGAAATGACCGCCCGCAGTTCCACATGTTGCTCCGCCACCGATTGCGCGGCGGCGGGTAGAATGCCCGCCAGCAAGAGGGTGAGAGCCATGCCGGATGGAAAGATGGTGTGCATTGAGCGGCGGAAATAGGGAAGAGCGAGGCAAGTCACAATCGCGCTCAGGTGACGATTTAGTCACAAAAGCGGACTTCCCTCCGAAGAAAACCTCCACCTGACGAAAAATGAAGTCACCCCGCTTGGCGATCGGGGCCTCGACCTCCAAAAAAAAGGGCGACTCTCACGAGCCGCCCTTTTTTTCACATGTCCAGGAAAGTCAATCCGATCTCAGGCAAAAATCGAGGTCACCGGGGAACCCAGGCTTTCATCGGGACCGCCCATGCGGAAGGGACGTCCGCTGGGCGAGTAAATGACCTGCGAGTGGTCAAGTCCGAGGGCATAACCGATGGTGGCGTTCAGATCCTGCAGGGTCACCGGATTCTCGTCGGGCCGGTTGCCATTTTTATCCGATTTTCCGTAAGTGGTTCCGCCTTTGACCCCTCCCCCCGCGACAACCGTGCTGAAGCAAGCCGGGTGGTGGTCCCGACCATTGTTGTGCTCGGTAACGATGTTGGGAGAGCGACCGAACTCGGTCGCGATGACTACAAGGGTGGAATCGAGAAGACCTTTGTTGCTGAGGTCTTTGATCAAAGCCGTAAATCCTTGGTCGAGCACATTGGCGCGCGCTTCCACCGCAGTGAAGTTGTCGTAGTGGGTATCCCAGCCGCCGAGAGTGACTTCGACGAAACGGACTCCCGTTTCGACCAATCGACGGGCGAGCAAACATCCCTGTCCAAAGTTGTTTGATCCGTATTCCTCCCGCAGCTGGCCGGACTCGCGATTGATGTCAAAAGCCTCCAAATCGGCACTTTTCATCAGCTTGACCGCCTCATCGTAAAGGCTTTCGTAAGCCTTCACCTGTGGGACATTGTATTTCTCGTGGAATTTTTTATTGAGGGCATCGGCAATGGCCAAGCGCTTGTCGAAGTCTTCTTCGCTCACGGTGTGAGCCCTCTTGGAATCTTTCAGGCCCTCGTTGGCCCGGCCGAGAGGAACCCCCGCGTATTCCGCGCCCATGAAGCCGGAGCTGGCGATGCGAGGACTTCCTCCGACGGAAACAAAACCCGGCAGGGTGGCATTCTTGCGCCCCTTGAGCCGCACCACCCAGGAACCAATGGAAGGGTGGGTGATGGTGCCCCGTTGCGAATAGGAGCTGTGCAACATGTATTGCCCCTGCTCGTGGGCCCCCTGTTGCGAGGTCATGGAATTGATCACGCACATCTTGTCGGCCACCCCCGCCATTTTGGGGAGGTATTGCGAGAGCGCGAACTCGCCCTTGGTCGAGATTCCTTCCACCGGGCCTTGGACATCTTTGCCAGGCTTCAAGTCAAAGGTATCAAGATGGCTCATCCCACCTGCCATGTTGAGGAAGATCACATGCTCGGCCGGTTTGGCCCGTCCTTTGGCTGCTTGCGCGAAGGCCGGAGTGGCCAAAGTCGCCCCCAGCATGGGAGCCACCGTCACGCCCAGATAAGAGCGGGCGGCATTGATCATAAACTGGCGGCGGCCAAGCTCGTCGGCCTTATTAAAGTCATTGTGCTTCATAGTCTTCTTTCCTTCTCAAATTAGTTTTACTGAACGAACAAAAACTCGTGCGTCGACAAGAGTGCCGAGGCCAAGTTGCGGTAACTTTCTTGCGATCCGTCGATGACATCGCGCATAAGGAGCTTCATTTCCTCATCCGAGGGGGACCGGCCGAGAATGGCATAGTAGAGGTAGCGGACCTTGTCGCGGTCCGAACTTCCGGCTTCCAGCGCTTTGTAGAGGGCGGCATTGGAATTGCTCACCACCATGCTCTCCACGTGCCCGTTCATAATGGACAAGACTTGAGCCATGTTGGCTTCATTGGTGCCGGAATCGAGCAAGATGCGATCCGACTGCCCAAACTGGCGCAGGAAATGATTATTGGGAGCTGGCGAGGGTAACTCGGAGGCGCGCGCCAGTCCGCTGGCCGGTCCAGGGCGCGTGCTGCCCCGCATCATTTCCATGGAGGCCATTTTACCTTCGCCCCCTCCCTTGTATTTAATTTTCTGCAGCAGATCCTCCACGTAGGACCGGTATTCCTCCGCCGACCGGATGGCGAGCAGGTCAGCCGTCAGGCTCTCCATGGTCATCTCCCCCACCAAAACCGACTGATCGTTGTAGCGCACCACATTGCCAAATTCGCGCTTGGGCAGGTCGTCGGGATTGCCCTTTACGAGAGTGACCAGGGAATCCCAGACCTGCTCGGCAGTCATCCGCTCGAGCTGGCGCCCGTTAAAGGATTGCGGCACACCCGCATCAAAGGCCTCTGGATTTGCCTCGAACTGGAAAGTCTTCGTCAGCAACAAAATGTGCTGGAAGGTCTTCAAATCATACTGGATGTCCTTCATCAGGCGCACGAGATCCTTCACCAGAGCGGGAGAGACGGTGTCTTCCACATCCTTGAACTCGTCCACGGGCTCCCAAATCCCGCGACCCATGACCCGATGCCACATCCGGTTGACGATAGTGGCATTGAAGCGCGGATTATCGGGGCTGGAAATCCACTCGGCGAAAGTCTCGCGGGCATCGCCCTCGTCCCGGCGGTCCGAGGTGCGCACCCGATCACCAAAGGGCGTCTTGCCTCCAATCATTTCTCCCGGGTCCCCATCCCGGTATTGATAATCACTGGGCAACGGAATCCGCCCGCGGCCACCCCCACCCAGGGTCGGGTAGTGAATGTTGTCGCCCAGCCAATCCACCAGGCGCCCGAAATCCGAGCGTTCTTCCTTAGCATCCCGCACTTGGCGCCAGACTTGGTCCCACGGACCACTGTTGACTTCATGCTGATCGGCCACGAAGGCGGCCAAGTGGTAAAAGTCCATGCGCTCATACTCCCCGAAGGGATCATCATGGCACTGGGCGCATTCCATCCGGGTTCCAGTGAAAATGCGCATAGTATTGGCCAAATTGTCCAGCTCCATGCCCTTGTCTCGGATGAAGTAGCCAACCGCACCATTGCCCTCCGACCAAAGCGAGCCTTTGGACGCCAGTAAATCTTGAGCCATCTCGTCCCACGGCTTGTTCTCCGCCACCGACTTGTGAATGTATTCCAAGTAGGGGGAACTGGAAACCCGCCCCTCGTCAAAACTCTCTTGAGCCCGCAAAATATCGAGAACCCAATTGGTCATGTGGCTGCGATAACCATCGGAATTCATCAGATAGCCGACCAAGGCATCGCGCTTGCTTTCATCCTCAATTTCCAAGAAGGCGCGTGCCTCATCCAAATTGGGAATCCGCCCTGCGGCCACGAGGAAGCTGCGCCGCAGAAAAGTGGCATCGTCGACCACCCCGGGAACGGCCAACTTCTTGGCCTTATAAAGATTGGCCACATGTCGGTCCACCATGAGCGCAGATTTCTGCAGGAACTCGTCATCGATTTTCGGTTTGGAGCTCAGGCCCTGAGCCACCAGCTGGCAGGGCAAAAGCACGAGGGCGCACAAACTGCCCAATAGAAATGAGGGTTTCATCATCCACAACTTACGTGCCACACGAGTAAAGTTTAGAAAAAATGGCAAAGGCTCGCGAAATCTTTGCGATTAACAGTAAACTTCGCCGCAATTTGTTCAGAAAATGACTTTTTTTCGTTCGAAAGAACCCGCTTCGGACGTTTAGTCTGGCTCAGACTTATGAATCGACGTCATTTTCTAGCTACCGCCACCGCGACTGCCTTGGTCCCCCACCTCTTCGGCCAGGAAGAGAGCGAGCCTCTCTTCAAAATCTCGCTCGCCCAGTGGTCCAACCACCGCATGCTCAAAGCAGGCAAAATCAGCAATCTGGAATGGCCGGAATACACCCGGAAGACCTACGACATTCATGCTCTCGAATACGTCAATCAATTCTTCAAGGATAAGGCCGAAGACGAAAGCTACCTCGCTGAACTCAACAAGCGGGTCAGCGACCTGGGCATGAGCAATGTCCTCATCATGATCGATGGCGAAGGCCACATCGGAGCGAAAACCGAAGAAGGGCGCAACAAGACCGTGGATCAGCACAAGCGCTGGGTCACGGCGGCCAAAACTCTCGGCTGCCACTCCATCCGCGTGAATGCCTATGGCGACGGAAGTCCCGAGGAAGCCGCCAAACAAGTCACGGACGGCCTTCACAAGCTCGCCACCTTCGCCGCCGATCACGACATCAACGTGATCGTGGAAAATCACGGGGGAAATTCCTCGAATGGCGAATGGCTCTCCGGGGTGCTCAGTGCGGTCAATCTTCCCAACTGCGGCTCTTTGCCCGACTTCGGCAATTTCCACGGCTACGACCGTTATCAGGGCATCCGCGATCTCATGCCTTTCGCCAAAGGTGTCTCGGCCAAATCCCGGGAGTTTGATGAGGCGGGCAACGAAGTGCAGACCGACTTCCAAAAGGCGATGAAAATCGTTCTCGATGCCAAATACCGGGGCTATGTGGGAGTCGAATACGAAGGCGGGAAGCACTCCGAAGACGAAGGCATCAAGCTGACCAAGGCTCTCCTCGAAAAAGTGCGCGAAGACTACCAGGGCTGAGGAATTCTCTCCTCACCAGACCCAAACGACAGGGCGGAGCACGACTTTGACGTCTCCGCCTTTTTGCTGCTCATTTTCCTCAATCACCGTGGCCACTCCGTTCTCAAATTCAACCACCACTTTGGATTTTTCCTCTTGGGTGGTGTGGGTGTAGCGACGATAGACCGCTCCGGTATACGGATCGACAACGGGCTGATAGTGCTTCACCTCCTCATATTCGGCAAATTCCAGAGTTCCGCTGACCCCCTCTTTGCTCCGGCGCAGGGTCTTTTTCGTCGGCTCGCCCATCACCCGGCAAACCTCGTCGCGAGTCATGCCGAGTGCGATCTCGCCCTTGTCGATAAGCGCGCGCACTTCCATCTCGCGGGCATAGACCTCCTTCATGAGCTCCTGCACATTGCCCTCCCGGGCTCGCAGGAGTGAGGGCTTGACCCAGCCGATGCGCCCCTGCCCCTGCACCTTGCAGGCCCGGTTATCAAATCCAATCAGCTTGACCTTTCCCTCGGTAAGCACCCCCAATTTGCGTCCTCCAGTTTTGGTGGCGTAGACATGGGCGGGGGACGCCACGGTCAATTCGACCTCCTCCCCTTCTGGAAACAAGTCCGCCACATACACGACCTCCGGATCGCTATCGATGAGAGATCGGCGCACGGAAGAACGGTCCTCCGCCAGAGCCAGCAACGGAACAAGCAAGTGGACGAGAAGAGAAATCTTTGCGTTCATATCACACTCTACCGCCATTCAACGGCGGGAAAAACGGGAAAATTCAAGCCCCTCGAAAAAAACAGCCTCCCCCATCGTCCGGGGGAAGCTGTCGCGAAAAAACCAGCTGGCAAGATGAGCCCCTTAGCGGCCCCGGCGGGGAGGGCCACCCCCCCAGCCGCGATCGCCGCCACCGCCTTGGGCCCGCTCAATGAGACCCTCCACGAACTCTTGATCCACAATTCCACTGGATTGGAGAAAACTGGTCGCCGCTTCTTGATCCGCCCGCAGATAATTGATCGCGGCCCCACCGACAGCTCGCATCCGATCGCGCTCGTCGCCGATACTGGCCGCCAGATTGATGGTTTGCTCGGGATCGGCATCTTGCGCGGAGAAGACATAAGTCTGCACCGCACGATCGCGCACTTCGTTGTCCGGCAGGGTGCCAATCACAGCCAGGGCCTGCTCGGGATTGTTGCGGGCCAAGGGAGCCATGGCCTCGCGCATGGCATCGGCCTGGGCTTCCGGACTCCCATTGGCGAGGAGATAGCTCATCGCCTCTTCCGGGTTTTCATTGGCCCAAGGCTCGATCACATCGTCAAGAATGCGGTCGCGCTGCTCGCCCTCGGGCAGCAACTTCCATTTTTCCGCCGCCATCTCGGCATCGCGCTCGGCAAGCCCCTGCACCCCTTCGGCAAGCACGGAGGCCATCTGCTCCGCAGGCAGGCCCCGGGCCCAGCTTTCCATCGCATCCCAGTCTTGCTTCGCCCACTCATCTGCGAGGGAGGCATAGGCAGCATCCTTGGCTTCGCCGTCCAGACCATTGGCCATGGTGAGGGCCGCAGCCGGATCCTTCAAGGCCACCTCGCGAATGATATTTTCCACCGCGCCATTGGACTCACGCCCCTCCAGCGTCTTGGCCCAAGCCATGGCAGCTTCCGGGTCCTGACGGGCCCACTCGGTGGCGATCGTGCCCGCCGCCCCGCCACCACGGCGTCCGCCCATCATCTGGAACTCCTGTCCATTTTCGGCCAGATATTGGGCTGCGGCCTGTGGATCATTGGAAGCCCAACCCGCCAAAATCGCGGGACGGGCAAAAAATCCTTCCCGGCCCATTCCCTCGGAAAAGGCCAAGGCACCCAGCGGATCCACTTCCGCCCATTGGGAAAAGAGAAGATAAGAAGCCAACATGCGCTCGGAAAAAGGCAATTCGTCCAAACGCTCGGCCTCGGCCGCAAATTCAGCCGGATCGAGATTACCATAGAAATCCAGCATCAGCTGCACTCGCTCGGATTGGCTGGGAACAGCGTGAATGTCGGTAATCTTCCGGATCACATCCCGGCTGGTGGAAGTCTCGACCGCCACCACCCGGGCCCGCTCGGTCTTTGTCGCGGCGGCAGCACCATTGTCGCTGTCCCCCGAACTGGCGCCCCCGGAAATCACATAGCCGCCCACTCCCCCTAAGAGAAGCCCACCCACACCTACTGCAATGAGAGAGTTGTTCATATCTGGCCCTTGAACCGCCGGGCGCGGAAAAAGTTGCAAAAAAAATGCAGAGACGGGGATCGCCCGCCTCTGCACTCAAAGAAAAAACACTCGCGGCTCAAATCCGGGTCTCGATATCAGCCTCGAGAGCCGACCACATGGCCTCGAGCGACTCCCGCACGCCCACCTTGCTAGCCGCCAAATCCGCTGGCTGGGGCGCATCCTTGCCAAAGAGGTAATACTTGATTTTGGGCTCGGTGCCACTGGGCCGCACCGCGAAGACCCGGCCATCCTCCAGCTCGACGATGATCATGGCCTGCGCGGGAATCTCATCCCCTTCTTCGTCAAAAATAGTGTCGGTATTGAAATCCCGCACCTTGACCACCGGCACGCCAGCCACTTCCGTGGGCGGATTCTCGGAATAGCTCTTCGCCAATTTGGCGATCTTGGCCGCTCCCTCCGCCCCTTCCATGTAGATGGACTTCCCGATCTCGAGATGAACGCCGTATTCCTGATAGACCTCGTCCAGCAGGTCGGTGACCTTGACTCCCTTGCTCGCAGCATAGGCCACCAGTTCGGCGAACATGACCACCGCCCCATTGCCGTCCTTGTCGTGCACGAAATCCGCGCCGAGATAGCCGTAGCTTTCCTCGCCCCCAAAGACAAAGAACTTAGAGTATTCCAAGCGCAGCTTGCGGCTCTCCTCCTCACTGAGAGAGCGATAGTCGGTCACCTTGTCCTTGGGAATCGCCTCTTCATATTTGCGCAGCTTGGCCGCGATCCACTTGAATCCGGTCAGGGTGTTGACCACCGAAATACCGTTCTGGTGGGCAATGGTGTCTTGCAGAGTGCTGGTGACGAGAGTCTTAATCAGGACGGCACGGCTCCGGTTGGATTCGGTGAGCCAGCCCTTCTCGAACATCGTTTTGATGCGATACCAGGCCATCAGGGAGCCGATTTGGTTTCCGGTCAGCAGCTCCATCTCACCGGCCGCATTGCGCACGGCCACTCCCATACGGTCGCAATCCGGATCGGTGCCAATGACGGCATCAGCCCCTTCCTTCTTGGCCAAATCGATCGCCATTTGCAGCGCTTCCGCATTCTCAGGATTGGGCGACTTGACGGTGGGGAAACGGCCATCGGGGACTTCCTGCTCCGGCACGGTGAGCACCTCGAAGCCAAGCTTCTTCAGCAAAGGAATGGTGATGTGTCCGCCCGTGCCGTGAATGCTGGTAAAGACCACTTTGGCCGAGCGGCCATCCAAAAGCTCGGGTTGCAGGAGAAGAGTCTGGGTCTCCTGCATATAGACCTCATCCGCCTCCGCTCCCAGAACAGTGACCTTGCCTTGCTGATCCGCGGGCAGAGCTTCATAAGCCGCACTTTCCAAGGCATTGACCTCGCCAATGATTCCACTCGCGGCGGGCTCGACAATTTGCCCCCCGTCGTCGAGGTAAGCCTTGAAGCCATTGTCGTGGGAAGGATTGTGACTGGCGGTAAGAATCACCCCCCCGGCAGCATTGATTTTGCGAATCTGATAGGAAATCTGCGGAGTGGCCCGAGGACCTTCGAAGAGGTAGGCATCACAGCCCAGATCCGCACAGAGCTTGGCACAATATTCCGCGTAATCGCGGGAAAAGTGGCGGGTATCATGACCGATCACGAAGCGAGGCTTGTCCTCACTGCTGTTGGCCTTCACGTAGCGGATGAAGCCCTGCATGGCCCGACCGACATTGTGATAATTCATTGTCGCAGTCCCTTGGCAAGGATGCTCGGGACGGTCGAGAGGTCCCCCCGCTCCCTGCTCGGCGGCGGTCACCACCTTGCCGATGGTGCGCCCCCGCAAGCCCCCGGTCCCAAAGGCCAGGGTCTGATAAAAGCGATCATTGAGCTCTTCCCATTGCCCTTGCGCGACCAATTCGGCCACCGCAGCTTCCGCCACCCCATCGCCCGCGCCCCGCAAGTAGCTGGTGATATTGTCCTGTGAACTGGCGAGAACCTTTCCTTCTTTCACCGCCTCTTCCAACGCTGTTTTCCAATCGCTCATAAACGCCGTTGAGGCTAGCGGGATGCCACTTTTTGTCGATGACGAAGCCCGCCAAGGCTGCTTTCCCATTCAAAAAAAAAATCCGGTCCCTTCGCAGGAACCGGATTCTTCACTAAAAGAATGACGAAAAGGCTCAGGCGCTTTCCTTGACCTCTTCGGGAGTGGAATCAGCTTCCGGCTCGTCAGCCGCTTGTTCGCCAGCGGGAGCTTCGCCTTCTTCCCCTTCTCCCTCGGGCTTCGCCTTGGGAAGGGGAGCCGGCTCTTCCACCGTGAACTCGATGTCCACCGAGCGGTGGCTTTGGAAGCCGGTGCCCGCCGGGATGAGGTGACCCATGATGACGTTTTCCTTGAATCCGGTCAGTCGGTCAATCTTACCCATGGTCGCCGCTTCAGTGAGCACGCGGGTGGTGTCCTGGAAGGAGGCTGCCGAAATGAAGGACTCGGTTTCCAAGGACGCTTTGGTGATCCCCAGCAGGACGGGCTCCGCTTCAGCAGGCTTACCACCTTGCTCGGCGAGTTGCTCGTTCACTTTCTTGAAGGTCACCCGCTCCACCTGGTCACCCCAGAGGAAGTCGGAGTCACCGGGCTCGGTGATGCGGACTTTGCGCAACATCTGGCGAATCACGACCTCGATGTGCTTGTCATTAATCTCCACCCCTTGGGCACGGTAAACAGACTGCACCTCGGAGACCAAGTGCTCTTGCAGAGCCTGGGTGCCGCAGGCTTCGAGGAGATCCTCGGGAGCCACCGGACCCTCCGTGATTTGGTCCCCGCGCTTGAGAATATCTCCCTCGGTGACGATGATCTGGCGCCCCATGGGCACGAGGTGGTCGACGGACTCGCCGCTTTCCACGTCGGTGACGATGACCTTCTTCTTCCCGCGCACGGTGCCGCCGAAGGAGACTTCACCGTCGATTTTGGCGATGACGCAGGCGTCTTTCGGACGACGGCTCTCGAAGAGCTCGGCCACCCGGGGAAGACCACCGGTAATGTCCTTGGTCTTGGCCACTTTCCGCGGAGTCCGGGCCACTTGCGTTCCCCCAGCCACTTTCTGGCCTTCCTTAACCGAAAGGTGGGCGCCGACGGGAATGGAGTAGGCGGCGAGCACTTCCTTGCTCTTCGGATCCACAATCACCACCTGTGGGTGAAGGTCTTCCTTGTGCTCGGTGACAGTCATCCCCTTCTTGCCAGTTTCCTTGTCGGTCTCGGTCTGCACGGTGATGCCCACGATCATGTCGCGGAACTCCACCTTACCGGGCTTCTCAGCAATAATCGGCACGGAGTGCGGATCCCAAGTCAGAATCTGGGAACCTTTTTTGACCTCGGAGCCTTCGGCAGCCTGAATGATGGAGCCGATGACCACCTTGTGGGACTCCAGCTCGAGGCCGTCCTTGTCGCGAATGGAAACTTTTCCGTTCTTGTTGAGAACGACGAAGTTGCCATCGACATCTTCCACCACCCGGAGGTCGATGTAGGCGATGAAGCCGTTGTTCTTGGCTGCGATGAAGGGCTGCTTGGAAGCACCAAAGGCCACCCCACCGGAGTGGAAAGTCCGCATGGTGAGCTGGGTTCCCGGCTCGCCAATGGACTGGGCGGCGATAATCCCGACCGCTTCCCCAATTTTGGCCATGGCATTGGTCGCAAGATTCAGGCCGTAGCACTTCACACAGCAACCACGGTCTGCTTCGCAAGTAAGAGCCGAGCGCACCTTGAGTTGCTCCAGACCAACGGTCTCCACGCGGTTGGCGGTCTTCTCGTCGATGAGTTGACCGGGCTTCAGAATGACTTCCTTGGTGACCGGATCAGTCACTTTCTCCAGAGAAACCCGACCATAGATGCGGGTGGCCAGCGAAGTCGACTCCTCATCACCACTGTAGATGGTGTGGAGGCTGAGACCGTTGACGGTGCCGCAATCTTCCTCGGTGACGATGACGTCCTGGGAAACATCGACAAGCTTCCGGGTCATGTAACCGGAGTCCGCAGTCTTCAGAGCGGTATCAGCGAGACCCTTCCGCGCACCGTGCGTGGAAATGAAGAACTCCAATACCGAAAGACCTTCGCGGAAGTTCGAGGTGATGGGGCGTTCGATAATCTCACCGGAAGGTTTGGCCATGAGGCCGCGCATCCCGGACAGCTGCTTGATCTGGTTCTTGTTACCCCGGGCCCCGGAATCCACCATCATGAAGAGAGGGTTGGCGAGGGTGCGGCCTTCATTGAACTCGATCTTGCGGTAAAGAGCACTCGCAATCTGGTCCGTCGCCCGGGTCCAGATGTCGACCACTTTCTGGTAACGTTCCCCATTGGTGATGATACCATTGCGGTAGTGCTTGGTCACGGTCTCGATTTCGGCGTAAGCCTTGTCGACCTCGACCTTCTTCTCCTCCGGAACCACCATGTCGATGATGCCGATGGAGATACCGGAACGAGAAGCTTCCTTGAAGCCGAGCTCCTTGAGCAAGTCGAGAGAGGCCACGGTGGCACTGCGGCCAGCAGCCTGGAAACAACGCCAGATGATGTTACCAATCTGCTTCTTGCCCACGGTCTCATTCACGAAACCAAGGCTTTTGGGCCAGATTTCGTTGAACCGCACGCGGCCAGGAGTAGTGATGATGTGACGGGACTCTTTGTCCCCCATGATGGTGTCCTGCCCATAGTTGGGGTTCCGCAGACGGATCCACTGGTGATAAGTCACTCCGCGCTGGGAAATGGCGTATTCCACCTCGTTGGTGTCCGAGAAGGACGGCAGGGACTCCTCGCTGCTCGGCTTGACCGCCGAACGAACGTAAGTGAGGTAGTAAATTCCCAGAATGATGTCCTGAGAAGGAGTCGCAATGGGTTGGCCACTGGCGGGCGAGAAGAGGTTGTTGGGCGCCAGCATGAGCTGACGGGCCTCCATCTGTGCTTCCACCGAAAGAGGCACGTGCACCGCCATCTGGTCGCCATCGAAGTCGGCGTTGTAAGCCGAACAAGTCAATGCGTGCAAACGAATGGCCGAGCCCTCGATCAGGACCGGCTCAAAGGCCTGGATGGAAAGACGGTGCAGAGTGGGAGCCCGGTTCAAGAGGACCGGATGCCCCTTGGTCACCTCGGCGAGAATATCCCAAACCTCGGTGGTCTTGCGATCGATCATCTTCTTGGCCGAACGCACGGTGTGGCAGTAGCCCAACTCCTTGAGACGGCGAATGATGAAGGGCTCGAACAAGGTAAGAGCCATCTTCTTCGGCAGACCGCACTGGTGCAGCTTGAGCTCGGGACCAATCACGATCACGGAACGACCGGAGTAGTCCACCCGCTTCCCGAGAAGGTTCTGGCGGAAGCGACCGCCCTTGCCCTTCAGCATATCGGAGAGCGACTTGAGAGGACGGTTGCCCGCCCCGGTCACCGCACGACCATGCCGACCATTGTCGAACAAGGCATCCACCGCTTCCTGCAACATGCGCTTCTCGTTGCGGATGATGACCTCGGGAGTCTTCAACTGCAGAAGGTTGCGGAGACGGTTGTTCCGGTTGATGACGCGACGGTAAAGGTCATTGAGGTCGGAAGTGGCAAAGCGGCCCCCTTCCAAAGGCACGAGAGGACGAAGATCAGGCGGAATGACCGGCAGGACATTCATGACCATCCACTCGGGACGCGTATTGGACTCGTGGAAGCCCTGGGCCAGCTTGAGACGCTTGGCGAGCTTCTTCCGATTCTGCTTGGAGCGCGTGGCCTCCATTTGCTCTTCCAGGTCCGCAATCAAAGCGGGCAAATCCACCTGCTTGAGAGCTTCTTGGAGAGCTTCCGCTCCCATCGCGGCCCGGAAGTTGTCCTCACCGTAGTCATCCTCAGCATCGCGCAACTCGGTCTCAGTCAAAAGCTGACCGAGTTCGAGCGGGGTTTTGCCCGGATCGATGACCATGTAGTCCTCGTAGTAAATCACGCGCTCGAGCTGACGGGCGGCCATATCCAGGACGAGACCGATGCGGCTGGGCATGCACTTGTAGAACCAGATGTGGCTCACCGGCACGGCCAACTCGATGTGGCCCATGCGCTCGCGACGGACGCGGCTCAGGGTCACTTCCACCCCACAACGGTCGCAAATCACACCCTTGTGCTTGATGCGCTTGTATTTGCCACAGGCACACTCCCAGTCCCGGGTGGGACCAAAGATTCGCTCACAGAAAAGACCGCCCTTCTCGGGCTTGAAAGTCCGGTAATTGATCGTCTCGGGGTTCTTGACCTCGCCATGACTCCAGCTCCGAATGGTCTCGGGATGGGCAACGGTGATGGCGACGTGATCGAAAGCCTCCGGCTTCTCATCCACCCCGTAAAGGTCACGCAAATTGGTTTCAACGCTCATAAATAGGAATTCGTATTAGGTTTCGTTCGGGGGTTAGATGGTGAGATCGTCCAAGGAGAAGTCGTCGGAGAGTCCCACCCCTTCGCCAGCTTCTTTTGCAGCCAATCCGCGACCAGGCTTCACATCGAGGCCGAGAGATTGCATTTCCTTGATCAATACGTTGAAAGATTCAGGAGTTCCCGCTTCCAGGGTGTTATCCCCTTTCACGATGGACTCATAGATTCGGGTCCGGCCCTGCACGTCGTCGGACTTCACCGTCAGAAGCTCCTGCAGGGTGTAGGCCGCGCCATAGGCTTCGAGAGCCCAGACCTCCATTTCCCCGAAACGCTGGCCACCGTATTGGGCTTTACCACCCAGGGGCTGCTGCGTAACGAGCGAGTAAGGTCCGACCGCCCGAGCGTGGATCTTGTCGGCAATGAGGTGGCCGAGCTTAAGCATGTAAATCTGCCCCACCACGACCGGCTGGTGAATGGGCTCACCGGTGCGGCCATCATAGAGCGTGCTCTTACCAGCGACGGTGCCATCCTTGCCATCACCAATCCAGTGATAGCCATCCACCTTTTTCGCTTCGCTCAGGTAGTCCCAGATTTTCTCCTCTTTAATACCGTCGAAAATAGGAGTCGCGACTTTGAAGCCGAGAGCCTTGGCCGCCACTCCGAGGTGGGTTTCCAAAACCTGTCCCACGTTCATCCGCGAAGGCACCCCGAGCGGGTTGAGGCAGATATCGACCGGAGTTCCGTCCGAAAGGAAGGGCATGTCGGCCTCAGGGACGATGATGGCCACCACCCCTTTGTTTCCGTGACGACCCGCCATCTTGTCACCCACCGAGAGCTTGCGCTTCTTGGCGACAAAGACCTTCACTTCCTTAATCACGCCGGGATCGACCTCGTCACCACTCTCGATCTGGTCGAGACGGCGCTCACGATCGGAATCGAGCTCACCGAAGCGACTCTCGAATCCAGAGATGATCTCGAGAATCTTGTTCCGGATCGGGCTGGGATCGATTTCGATGTGATCGTGGGCACTGGCCAGCTTGCGAAGAAGGGTCTTGGTGATCTTGCGGTTGGCCGGGATGATGATTTCCCCAGTCTGGGCATTGACCACGTCGAGAGGAATCTTCTCGCCCAAAAGAATGTCGGAAAGCTTCTCGGTCAGGTCGTCGGTCAGCTTGTCCTTCTTCTTCTTGTAATCGTCGTTGATCTTCTTGAGTTGCTTCTTGGCCTCGGCGGAGTTGACCTCCTCGTTGCGGGCACGGGCCACGCCATGGGAGGACATGCGGATTTCCTGCACGATACCAATGGTGCCGGAAGGAACCCGCAAAGAAGTGTCCTTCACATCGGCCGCTTTTTCACCGAAAATGGCGCGCAAAAGACGCTCTTCGGGAGCCAACTCGGTTTCGCTCTTGGGTGTTATCTTGCCCACGAGGATGTCGCCGGGATGAACCTCCGCCCCGACGCGCACAATGCCATCATGATCGAGGTTTCTGAGCGCTTCTTCACCCACATTGGGAATATCGCGCGTGATTTCTTCCGGTCCCAACTTGGTGTCCCGGGCCGCGACATCGAACTCACTGATGTGAATGGAGGTGTAGACATCATCCTTCACAATGCGCTCGGAAATCACGATGGCATCCTCGAAGTTATAACCATTCCAAGGCATGAAGGCCACCAGCACGTTACGACCAAGGGCCAATTCGCCATCCTCGGTGTTGGGTCCATCCGCCAGGACGTCCCCCACCTTCACCTTGTCGCCACGACGGGCGAGCGGCTTCTGGTTGATGCAAGAACCGGAGTTCGAGCGCATGAACTTGCGCAAGGGATAGACGAAGATGCCTTTGTCCGGCACTGTCTTGAGAACCTCGGGAGAACTGAGGAATTTCTCGTCGGAAATGGGCAGCTCGCCGTCCTTGGTGGTGACGATAAATTCCGCCGTTGCCGCAGCCACGACGCCATCGCCTTCCGCCACGATGACGGCACGGGAGTCGCGGGCAGCCTTGCCTTCCAAACCGGTGCCCACGAAGGGAGACTCGGAAACGAGAAGCGGAACCCCCTGGCGCTGCATGTTCGAGCCCATCAAGGCCCGGTTGGCGTCATCGTGCTCCAGGAAAGGAATCATTCCCGCTGCCACCGATACCAGCTGCTTGGGAGAAACGTCCATATATTGCACTGTATCGGGAGTGACTTCCAGGAATTCACCGCGCTCACGGGCAGTGATGCGCTCATGCACGAAGCTCCCATCTTCTTCAATGGGGTTGTTGGCCTGCGCAATGAGGAAGCCTTCCTCCTGGTCGGCGGTCAAATACTCGATGTTCTTGGTCACTTTGCCATCCTTCACCTGACGGTAAGGAGTCTCGATGAAGCCGAACTCATTGATCCGGGCGTAGGTGCACATCGAGTTGATGAGACCAATGTTGGGACCTTCCGGAGTTTCAATGGGGCAAATCCGACCGTAGTGGGAGGGGTGCACGTCGCGCACCTCAAAGCCCGCCCGGTCGCGGTTCAGACCACCCGGTCCCAGTGCCGAGAGACGACGCTTGTGCGTCAACTCTGCCAAGGGGTTGGTCTGGTCCATGAACTGGGAAAGCTGGGAACGACCGAAGAAATCCCGCACCACCGCGCTGAGCGCTTTCGGGTTGATGAGCTTCTGGGGAGTCATGCCCTCGATGTTGACATCGAACAAGGTCATGCGCTCCTTCACCAGACGCTCGGTGCGCGCCAAGCCCACGCGACATTGGTTGGCGAGAAGTTCGCCCACCGCACGCACGCGGCGGGAACCCAGGTGGTCAATATCATCGAGAACCCCTTCCCCGCGCTTGAGCTTGAGGAGATACTTCATCGCCGCGAGGAAGTCCTCGTTGACCATGATGCGCTCGTTCGGATCGACCTGGAGACCGAGCTTCTGGTTGATCTTGTAGCGACCAACACGAGTGAGATCGTATTTCTTGGGATCGAAGAAAAGACGCTTAAGCAGCGCACGGGCATTGGCTGCAGTAGGCGGATCGCCGGGGCGCAACTTCTTGTAAATATCCTTCAGGGCGGACTCTTCGTCGTGAGCGGGATCCTTGCGCAGCGACTTGAGAAGAATTTCGTCTTCGGTGGAATCGATCACTTCCAGAGAATTCACTCCCAACGCGAGCAACTGGTTCACCACCCCGATGGTCATGGGCTCGTAGGCCCGGGCTACCACGATTTCGCCATCATGCACATCCTCGAAGGGAACCTTGGAAGCAAGTTCGTCCTCGTCCATCCCCTCGCTCAGAGCCAGAGTCTGCACATTGTAGAAATTTTCCACAATATCCCGATCGGTGGGATAGCCCAGCGCCCGCAGGAAAGTGGTCGCCAAGAATTTACGGCGGCGGCGGCGGCGGTCGAGATAGACGTAGAGCAGATCGTTGGTGTCGAACTGGGTTTCCAACCAAGAACCGCGGTCGGGAATGATGCGGAAGGAGTGGAGAATCTTGCCGTTGAGGTGGACGGAAGTTTCGAAGCAAATACCGGGAGAACGGTGCAACTGGGCCACAATCACGCGCTCGGCACCGTTGATAACGAAGGTGCCGCGACGAGTCATCATGGGCAACTCACCCATGTAGACACGCTCCTTTTTGGTCGCGCTCTCATCCTTGAGCTTGAAAGTTACATAGAGTGCGGAACTGAAGGTCTCTCCGGTGCGGAGGGACTCAAGGGAACTCATCTTCGGCGCCTCAATGTCATAAGCCACAAAATCGAGCTCGACGGAATCGTCGTAACTCTTGATCGGGAACACCTCTTTAAAAACGGCTTGCAGACCCGTCTCCGCCCGCTGCGAAGGTGGAATGTCTTGTTGCAAGAAGTCCTCGTAAGACTTGCTTTGGACCTCGATCAGGTTTGGCGGTTCAATGACCTCTTTGATTGTTCCGAAGTAACGGCGTTCCATCTTAGGTAGTTAGTTTTGTTGGGCGGTGGCGCGAGCGAACCGCGGGCTGGTTAAATAGGGGCGGGAAACAAAAATTTCCCTATGTCAAAATTTCGGACTGTGCGGCTTCTGACGTCTGGAAAATCCTCGAAAAAATCCCTGACACCAGAAGCCGAAAAGTCCGAGGAGGCACGAAGCCCCCTCGGATTATAAGAAATCCGTTGATTACTTGAGTTCGATTTTGGCACCAGCCTCTTCGAGAGTCTTCTTGGCAGCTTCGGCAGCTTCCTTGTCGACGCCTTCGAGGAGAGCAACGGGAGCACTCTCGACCATCTTCTTCGCGTCTGCAAGTCCGAGACCGGAAACAACGCCACGAACAGCCTTAATGACTGCGATTTTGTTGCCACCTGCTTCGGCGAGAACGACGTCGAATTCAGATTTTTCTTCTTCAGCAGCAGCTTCGCCACCGCCTGCAGGCATTGCCATCATGGCAGCAGCCGGTGCAGCAGCGCTCACGCCCCACTCATCTTCCAATTTCTTCACAAGCTCAGCCGCTTCGAGGACGGTCAGCTTACCCAATTCTTCTGCAATGCTATCAATATCAGCCATTTTTTTGTTTTTGGTTGGTGTCGTCGCGGACTGGAAGCCTCCAATCCATTTCAGTTCTCACAGCCGTGAGCCCCGACTAGGGACCATTCCCTGCACAACCGCGGGCTGCGAAAACCCACGGCATCCGTTCGAAAGTCTCAAAATATCTCTTAGTTTCTCCGCCAAAACCAGTCTCCCTGCCATCTTAAGAAAGCGAGGGGCGAGATGTCTTCACCAGTGACACCCTTCGATCAAGTCTTTTTTTGGAAAAAACGCAAAAAAACGGTGATTTTTCCTCCTCAGGCAGTTTCTCCGCCCCAGAACCCCAATCCAGACGATTTTCCCCCTCCGGTTCAACGCTTCTCAGCGCGTTTGGCCTTTTGCTCGGCAATCCATGCTCGATCCTTTTTCGAGAGATGGCTTTCCTTGGTGCGATAGCGTTCGCCATTGGCCCCGATAAGAAGGAGTTCTCCCTCGTCATAGGCCGCCAGGCGAGCCAGCAGGCGCAGATCATTTTTACCTGTCCAGCGTCGATAACCGTCCTTGACCAAGCGCTCCTCGAAAACCCGCTGGCGCTCCGCACTATTGATCGCCGCCGTCCGCAAGAGTCCCCAGACATATTCATCAGTCCCGGCCCGATAGCCCCTTTCATTCATCACCACCGAGCCATCAGTGGCAATCACCATAATGGTCGGAAAGCCTTTCACCTTGTAGCGCGATTTCAACGACTCAAGATACCGTTCCTTCTTCAGGGCCAGGGCCTGCTTGTCCCTATCGGCCGCGTTCCGATCCTTGACGTTGAAGTCGAGCCGCAGACGCACGAAGTGCTCGCCTGCCCACTCCGAAAAGTCCGGTCTTGCCAAGAGTTCGCGCTCCAGCCCAGCCGAGGCCGGGCTCCCCCCGCTCCGTGGCCCCGGGGTGTTGGTGAAGAGAATGAGCAAAGGCTTGCCCTCCGACAAAGAGAGCTGCTTGGCCACGGTGTGGCTTTCCTGCCAATCTTTTTTGATGACTCCGAAAAGACCTTCGATCGCTTTTTCCGAGGCCGCGATATCATCCGGATCGGTAAAAATCATTTCCTCTTCGGTCGGCAGGCCCACGATGCCTCCCGCCAAGGCCGGATCCTCGCCCGCCTCCAGGACCCGCTGCTCCGCCTCGGTCACCCCCGTCCGCACCGTGCCTCCTCCCCCGGCGCGCAAATGGGAGGGGACCTCGGGGATTTTTCCAAACTTGTCTTTCTCCTCCTCCGACTGGAAGCGTGAACGCAAGCCACAAGAGGTAGAGAGAAACCCGAGCACGAGGAGAAGGCAAAACCGGAACGTCACCCCGCCAAGCTAGCGGTTTTCTTTCCTCCTGACAACCTCCAGCTCCGCTACCGCCTTCCCTTTCCATGCAAAATCAGCGGGCAAATTGCACTTCCTCCCTTTCAATTTGAACGATTCGGCCAGCCTGACATTTCACCTCTCAAAATGAAATCCCCTCGTCGTCAGAGTCTTTCATTTCCTACGACCGACTGGCGAAGCAATTGCTCAAAACCGGGCCAGCGAATGAATCGCTGAACCCGAATTGAAAATCCAAATGAAAACACACCTATTGACCACCGCCGCTTTGCTTCCTTTCGCCTCCCTCCAGGCAGGCGAAACCGTCACTCCGGTTGTGCCTCAAGAACCCGCCACCCCCGTGGTCTACGACAGCTATTCCGACCTCGACTGGTTCTTTGGCGGCAGCGCCGGCTTCCTCATGGACGCGGAGGAAGGCTTCTACTCTGCCCATCTCGGTAAGGAATTCTACCGCAGCAACAACTTCACCCACTCTCTTTACCTTGAGGTCGGTTACTCCGATTTGGAAAATGACGGTAACGAACTCGATCTGGAAGACGCCTTCAACTTCGACCCCGGCGATAGCTTCACCGGAGATGCTGACATCGAAGCCACCTTCATCCCCATTACCCTGAACTATAAGGTCGACTACATGTTCAACGACCGCTTCAGCATCTTTGCGGGAGCCGGAGCCGGCGTTGCCCTCCTTGATATCGACGGCGATTTCAACGATAGCCCCAGCCAAATCAACGAGGACGGCAACGACAGCGAGACCAGCTTCTACGCGCAAGCCTTTGCCGGAGCAGAATATCGCTTGAGTGAGAACTTTTCCCTCTTCGGGGGCGCCCGCTATATGTTTATCGACGATTATGAGGTGACCACCGACAGTGGCACGACCGTCGATGTCGATGAAAATGACGACGTCCTCGTCGAGCTGGGCGGACGCTTCCGCTTCTAACTTTCCCCGAACACCTCCCCCCTCACAAAAACCCATCCCCCCCCCACTAAAAAAGCTCTGGCTAACCCGGCCAGAGCTTTTTTCTGTGAAATCCCCAACTTGTCGAGCTCGGGGGATGTCCCACAGGTCGTTAAAACTCTCGGTGGTCGTTGGCGTGAGATTGGCTATTTATTCGTCGAGTTCAAGGTTGGTGTTGAGGCTTCTG